>DASUEN010000238.1:0-125738 GCA_036275055.1 Thermoanaerobaculia bacterium | reverse complement strand
CTGTGGTCGGCAGCAGGGAGTTGAGCGCATGCCGGTGCCCCAAGCCGGGTGTTTCACTCTCGAACCAGCGTGCCAATTCGCGCCCGGTGCGGATCACGGGTTCATTGTCGCCGTACTCCCGATTGAACACTGCTCCCAAGGGTTGCGGCCGCAACTGCAAGAAGGGGCTGATCGCGAGCCGCCGCCGGTTGCCCAAGACCGGTTCATGAGGACCTACCTCACCTGTTGGTAGAGGATTACCGGGCACAGGATTGGCCAATGCCGCGGGATTGTCGCGCAGCGACGCGAGCTCCTTCAGCTCGGCAATCTCGTCGGTGACGATTTTGGGATCTGTGGGATAGGGCGGAAAATAGCACTCGTGCTTCGGATCGTCGGTGACTTTGAGCAAGTCAGTGATCCTGACCATACAGGGAACGGGGCAAGGCCCGATCGTCCAGAAACTTGCTTCCGGTTCCACTTGAGGGCCCCGAAGGTTGTACTGCAGAAGGCCTGGGGCTTGTGGCTCCGGAGGCACTCCGGGAGGCCATTCCCGGCCGGCAGGGCCATATTGGCTGCCGCCGCAAAGCTTGGGTTTGATTTCCATACGAATCTCTCCTATTCCTGCTCTCTAGATAATCGTGAGTTGAAGCGCTGACAATACATCGGTGATGGGATTAGCGCATGCGTAGGTATCGGGCGGCGAAGGGACCGCGAATAGTAGACCGACCGCAGCGTTGGAGGATTTCTCGACGACGAGCGAGCCACTGTCACCGAAATCGGCGAACCGTCCGGCGCTCCCCAAGATCCGGATCTGATTGATGAAACGGGTTCCTGAGAGTGGGGCCGCGGGATTGGCACCGATCGAGCTCGTGTAGCTCACGTCGTCGATTTTGCCTTCACTACGGCCCGTTTGTTGGCCGTGCTTGACGACGGCCATGTCATGCGAGGCTGCGACCGTGCCTGTAACACCTCCGATGGAGCAGATCTGTGAGTTGAAGGTAACTCCTGGCAGCAGGCTGCCGACCGCTGCGTCCACCTTGTTGTTGGCGGCGGGCCCTGGCTGTATGGGGACGGACCGATACAGTTCGGCAAAATGGAGAGGCGCGGGCAAACCGTCTCCGGGAGCGGGTTGGAAGAGGTCGGCTCCCACGGAGCCAGCGAAGACATGGCTACAACTCAAGGCCAGAAAGAGCCCGGCTGGATCAGCCGAGTCAGTGGATTCACAGAAGCAGGCAATAGTACCAGGGCCGCCGCCGTTGCTTCCCGTTCTGAACCCCGCGGTCACAGGGTCAAAACGTGTCTGTCTCTTCGCGGTGCAGCCAGCTAGTGCAACCCTCACTCCGGCGGCAGAGCTCTGGTCGGCCATGAAAAATGCTGGCTGCGATTCGATCACGTCGGTAGGAATTCCTTCGATCTCAGGAGGTACGGCGTCTTGCGGGTCGGCGGGATTGACCTTTTGTATGACGTAGACTCGGACGGCCCAGGTATCCGTTTCCTTGCCCCCGACCAACTTACGCCCGATTCCGACAGCGTGGACGTGAAGCCCGGCACGATTGGCAGCCTCGGCCGGCGCGACAGGCGCCATGGCTAGAACTCCAGCGTTCAGTCCACGAGATAGATATTTTTCAACAAGACTGTCTTTGACTTGAATAAAACGTTCCAAATCTGATCCTTGAGGAGGTTGAGGAGCCATGGCAGATTCCTTTCTGGGTTTGCACCCTTGAACGGCCGTATCGGACTGGCTACGGGCTCGATACTAGACGGACCTGAATACGAATTTACCGGCCTAGGACCGAATTGGAAAAAATCGCGCCCGTCCGTCCATTGTGAGGAACCCCGAAGGGCCCGCCGCCCTCCCAGGCCATCGAGAGATTCTCTCTCGCCTGGATTACCATGATGACAGGAGGTTTTCACCATGGCTTTCACTTTTCGCATCATCTTTTCCGGTATCTCTGCTTTCGTACCAGACCAACCATTTCACGGCAAGGAGTCCCCTAGCCAAATGACGGTTCTTTTCCCTAGCGTTCTTGTTCCTCGTCTCCCTGCGAAGACCTTCTGCGATCACGATGAATTGGAGAGGCGCATCGTTGCACCTCACTATCCTATGATTCAGTTCGAAATGAAGAATCTCCGGACGAGTAAAGGTCTGCAAAGTCTTTTCGTCCGGGAGCAATCGACCGGTGCGAACTCTATTGAACGGCGTGGAGTAGGGTGTCTGCTGAACCAAGATATTACCGTGTTGCCGGATGGGCGGCCGCTAAGCGAGGGGAAGCTCACGCTGATCGACGGCCAACCGGTTGACCCGGACAATCCAACTCCGGATGAAGAGCAGTACCTCTTTTGGCTCAAGAACATTGGAGATGTGGTGGGAAAGCCCTCAAAAGTAGGCCCTCGCTTCCTTGGACCCTTGTCCAAAGATGGAGACATTGCTACACGCATCCGCTTCTCCACGGGCCGTCTACGCACTGCTGGGCTGAGCGATGTCAAGTTTGAGCTCCTGCCTTTTGGTGGAGATGCCAAGATAGGATTGGGAGCGAAGCTGGCGACGAGAGTAGCTTTGGAGCTTGAAGCGGACGAAAAAGTGACGCTTACCTTCCGTGACTTCGAATCGAAGGATGGGGTGACCAAGCTCGTCTTCGTGCCGTCCGATGCAGACCCGGATGAAGACGTGGAGATTCGTCTTGAGAATCTCGAGCCTGAGAATCTCCTGGGTGTGCCTCAGCAGACGGGGGGGGAGGCGGCTGTGCTCATCGATCCTGACTTTGCTGTCTATTATGAGTTCGTTGATGGTCTGGGCACAGATTCCCAGATTCTTGTGCCACACCACGCAATTGAAAAGGAGATCGATGGTGGCGGGTTGGGTAAGCCGTGCTCTCCTGTCGGAATCGACGGCACGGGCGGCGGCTGAGGAGCCGCAGATTCGTTCTCTGGCGGTGAGCGAGAGCCAAGCCCATGCTAGAATTTACAGCCGATCAACTTTGGGAGGAGGTTCCCGCGGCTTTGAACCAGCGATGGTGGAGGCTCTTAGGTCTGTTCCTGGGAGTTGGCGGCCTTGTATTCGCCGCTCTCTGGAGCCGCGGCCGGGATGGGAGCCCTTCACTGTCCTCGGAGGTGGCGGAGGCTCTGGGAAACCATCGCCCCATCGAGGTGCGGCTGACGGGTGGGTTTCGGTACGCGACCTGCGCTCGAAGTCCCAAGCCGGACGATCTTGTCGCCGACCGGCTGTGCAACGGACAGCTTCGGAGGGATGACTCTGATACCAGAGACTTCCTCCGATTGGCTGAGCGCATCCGTGCCGAGGCAAGAGCTCATCCAACTCCGCCCAACTTGCGGGCTGCGGCTGCGGCGTCCCTGCTGGCTGAGCCGTCGCTTGCCAGAGCAGGACTGGCGATTTCCTACCTGGAAGAGGCTCTGGTGTTAGCTCCGGGAGATGCGCTCACGTTGAGCGATTTATCCGCTGCCCACCTCCTCCGGGCCGGGCTCGCGAATGATGCCTATGAGCTGACCATGGCCCTTTCGGCAGCCAGTCGAGCGCTGGCTGCCGATCCGGCCTTGCCCGAAGCGCACTTCAACCAGGCTCTGGCTCTTGAAAGCCTTTTCCTGCGAGAGGAGGCACGGTCGGCGTGGGACGAGTACCTGCACCTGGATCGAGATTCACCGTGGGCCAGCGAGGCGAAGGCTCACATTGCAGCTCTTCACCCCCTGGCGCAGGTGGCGGCCTGGGAAGAAGAGAGGAAGGTTCTTGACAAGGCGGCCGCCGATGGGCGCCAGCAAACAATCGACGAGATCGTCGCGCGATTCCGGCAACCGGCGAGAGAGTACGGAGAGCTGTTGCTTCTTGGGGATTGGGGAGACGCTCTACTGAAAGGAGACGACGCGGGCGCTGCAAGGACCCTTCGGGTTGCCCGGGCGATCGGGAACGGCTTGCACCAAGCCAAAGGCGATTTCCTTCTGCGGGACAGTGTCGCCGCGATTGACGGGGCGGCAGCGAATCCGCGGAAGCTGCGAAGTCTTGCAGAAGGTCACTCAAAGTTTCAGCAAGGTTTTAGACATTACAAAGCGATCGACACCGGCCGTGCTCTCGAGGAACTGTCCCTCGCCGGAAATCTCCTCTCCGCAGGTGGCAGCCCCTTCACGATCCGGGCAGCCTTCTACCAAGCTTGTGCTCAGCACAATCTGCAACTTTACGATGATGCCACAGCCTCTCTGAACGGGGTTCTGGGGAACCTGAAGGACAAGCCTTATCCGGCGCTACGCGCGCACGTCATCTGGATGCAGGCCCTGATTCGGTACGTGCACGGAGATCCTGTGGGAGCCATCGACCTCTACCGTCAAGCCTTGGCAGGGTTCGAGGCGCTGCAGGAAGAGGACAACGTTTCCTCGGTGCAGAGTCTGCTCGCCGAGAGCCTGGGCCGTCTTGGCCGCTATCGGGAGGAGTGGGCCTACCGTTTTCGGGCGCTCCGCAAGGCGGTGGCGATACGGGATTCCAGCCTGATCTACATCGCCTATATCGTGGCCGCTCAATCCTTGCTCCAGCAGGACCACCCGGAAGTCGCCCTCGAGTTCCAGGATGAAGGTCTGAAGCGCCTTTCGCCCACGGAGAACGGCGTTCTGCTGGCAGGAGCCTACTTCTGGCGCGGCCTGATGCAGCACCGCGGAGGGCTTGCCGGGGCCGCGCTCGACTCCCTCCGGCAGGCCCGGGAGGCGCTCACCTCGGAGAAGGACCTGGAGATCCGCAGGCAGATGGAAGCTGATGCCGACATGGCCGAGGGTATCCTGCACCTCGAGAGCGATCCGGGAAAAGCCGTGGGCCTGCTAGGCTCGGCCCTCGCCGTCTACGAGGAAAAAGGACATCACCTGCTTTCTCTGCTCGTCTACCAGGCGCGAGCCCGCGGCTGGCGCTTGCTGGGCCAGATGGACCGGGCGGACGCTGATTTGCGTGCCGGTGTCGAGGCTTACGAGAAGCTCGGCGAGAAGATCGCGTCCAAGGAGGTGGAGCTTTCTTTCCTGCAACAATCCGAAGACGTCTTCGATGAAATGATTGCCTTCCAGGCTCTCGACAAGAAGGACACGGCGGCGAGCTTCGAATTCGCCGACCGCTTCCACACCAGGGCCCTGGCAGGAATGGCAACCGGGTTGACGTTGGGGTCTGAAGAAAAGAGCCGGCTCTTGGCCACCGAAGAAGCGCCCCTGGCGCTGTCTGACATTCGCCAGCGCCTGCCCCAGGGGACGGCTTTGGTCCAGTACTCCGTTTTCAACGACCGGTTGCTCACCTGGTTAATCTTGCCCGGGAAGCCGGAGAAACTCATCGAGCGGAGGATCTCCCGAGCCGAGTTGCGCAAGCTGGTGAAGGCCGTTCGTACCTTCGCGCCGGGAGGCTCTGAGGATCCCCGGTGGTCTGCGGCCTCGGCTGCCCTCTACGACCTTCTCGTGGCTCCATGGCATGGAGACGTTGGCAGCTCGAACCGGCTCGTCTTGGTTCCTGACAAGGAGCTCCACTCTTTACCTTTTTCCTGTCTGCGAGATGGGAAGGCACGTCGTTATTTGATCGAAGAGCACCCTCTCGTGATTGCGCCGAGTGCAACTCTGTTCATCGATGCTACTGAAAAGGCACGGAGGAGCCGGCCGGCTGCGGCGCGCACCTTGGTGGTTGGCGATCCCGCTTTCGACGCAGAGAGCTTCAGCCTGCCTCGTTTGCCGTGGGCTCAGACGGAGGCGCGTGAGATTGCTCGGCTCTACCCAAAATCGTCCAAGCTCCTGACCGGAGCCGAGGCGGACAAAGAGCGATTCATCGATCTGGCACCCTCCTACGAGCGCATCCATTTCGCCGGGCATGCGTTGGTCAATGGAGAGAATCCGCTACTTTCGCTGATCGTCCTGGCACCGCCTCCCGGAGGAGGGACTGGAGCCCTCTATGCCCGTGAGATTTATCAGCTCGATCTCTCGCGGACACGCCTGGTGGTGCTCGCCGGCTGTGGCACGGCTTCCGGCACGGTGCCGGAAGGGGAGGGCTTCACGACGCTGGCGCGAGCTTTTCTTGCCGCCGGAGCACCTAGCGTAGTGGGAGCTCTTTGGGACGTCCACGATGAGCCTGCTTCTCGGGTGCTGATAGCCTTCCATCAGAGAGTTGCTGCGGGAAGCGATCCCGCCGAGGGGCTTCGTGCCGTACAGCTCGAGCTGCTGCGTCATCCGGATGACTCCTTGCACAACCCTTCGACTTGGGCAGCGTTCGAGGTCTTCGGGGCTGGCATCAACTGATTCAAGTAGACTTGATGCGAGGAGCGTCGCATGAACCCGAACCTCTCCGTCGCGCAGCTCATGGCCAGGCTGGAGGCGCAGATCGCGCACTGCGAGCGCCAGGAGGCTTTCCATGCCCAGCAGGCGGCCTTCCATCGCGAGCAGCAGCAGCTCAACGCGGCCGAGCTGGCGAAGGCCCGGGAGCGCTTCACGGCCTTCCAGGCCGCGGCGGAGGCGGTCCACGACGAGGAAAGCACGGCCGATGCCGCCCGCCAGGCGGAAGAGGACGCCAGCCTCGAGATCACCACCCTCAGCAAGCTGATCGCCTACGTCGTGGAGGCCAAGCCCGTCGGCGAGACCTTCGGCCCCACGGCCGTGGCCCAGGAGGTCAACGCCCGCTTCGGCGACAGGCTCCGCCGTCCCATCGACGGACGCACCGTCTCCGTCAATCTGCGACGCCTGCAGGCCGACGGCCAGATTCACCGGGTGAAGAAAGGAAAGGCGTTCCGCGAGGCCCTCTATGCATCGGGGCCGAAATCGGGGTGAGCAACGCCCCATCAATGGCTCGACGCCGGGGATGGGGATGGCAGGGCTCTCCGGCGGAAAGACGTTGCAACCAGGCCGCAGATGTCGCAATTTAAGAATAGGTGACGCGATCTAAGAATAGGTCGCGCCATCTATCCTTACGTTGCGACATCGATTTCTGGATGCGACAGCTAAATGTACGATGCGACACCGATCCTTAGATGTCGCATCCTATTCTTAGATGTCGCAATATATAAGAAGGTGTCGCGAGTTAAGAATCGATGTCGCAGCCTAAGGATGGTGTCGCAAGATATCGGCAGATGTCGCACCTTAAGGATCGATGAGCCATCGGAGGGATGTCTCGGGGCTCTTCCGCGGATTTGTCGCAACCTGTCCGCCGGTCTGGGTTCCGATAGGGACGACGGCCGTCGTGGGCTTGGCGGCTCGTGTCGCCGGTGGATGATCTAGCCCTTCCTGAGACGGTTCAGCTCCGCTTCCAGGGCCCGGACTCGCTCTTCCACGGCTTGCCGTGCGGCCGCCTCCTCGGTGGCCCTCGCCTCCGCGGCTTGCCGCGCGGCCGTCTCCTCAGCGGCCCTCGCCTCCGCGGCCTGCCGTGCTACGGCCTCGGCCTGCCGTGCGGCGGCCTCGCGGGCATGGGCCGCTTCCAGCTCCTCCTGCCACAGGATCGGCTCTCCCGTCTTGACGTCCACCAGGCGCAAACGCTGGCCCTCGCGCTTGAGCCACAGGCCTGTCGTCCGGCTCCGCAACGAGCCGTCCGCCTCCAGAGGAATGGGTTGATACCGGCCCCGCAGCAGACGGAAGCCCTGGAGCGGCGGCCGCAGGTACTCCCCGAAGGGATCGAAGAGCACGAATTCCTTCACCCCCAGATTTTGGTAGAGAGGCTTCTTGACCTCCTGATCCTTGTGGCGGGTCTTCTTCGACGTCACCTCCACCACGAGGACCGGCGGCCCATCCTCCCAGACCTTGTAATTCGGCCGGTTCCACTGGCGCACCCCTTTGGCCAGCAGCACGTCCGGGGCCACCTTGGCTTTGGGGTTGCCCCTCTCGTAGAAGAAGAAGAGGTTGCCTCCCACCCAGACGTCCGACACCTGCCGGTAGCGGCGTTTCAGGCCGAAGATGACGTCGACCATCACCTGCATGTGCTGAGGCGTTTCGGCCATGGGCTGGCCGTCGGAGGTGGGGTATTCGATCTCCTGCTCGAGCGGAAGGAGGCTCATCCGTTTCTGCCTTTCCCCGACGGGTCGCGGGATCAGATCATGGAACCCGCCCGTGACGCAACTCCTCACCGGTTGATGCTACCACGGCTGGCGGGCGCTCGGCCCCCCCGGCCACAGCCCTCTCATTATGCCACTCGCGATCTCCTCTCTCCACACTCGTTGACGCCGCACCCGCCTTCCCATACCGTCCCCGCAGAGAAGGAAGGAGCCCCCGTTGCCTTACACCTACACCAGCTATCTCCGTCTCGATGAGCTCCTCGACCTCCAGACGCCGGCGTCCGGGGGCGCGGAGCATGACGAGATGCTGTTCATCGTCATCCATCAGGTCTACGAGCTGTGGTTCAAGCAGGTGCTGTACGAGATCGACCTGCTGCGCCGGATGTTCGAGGCGAACGAGCGGCCCGAGGCGCTGGCGGCGCTCAAACGGATCCTCACCATCTTCAAGACGCTGGTCGCGCAGGTGGACGTGCTGGAGACGATGACCCCGGTGTCGTTCCTCTCGTTCCGCGACCGGCTGGACAGCGCCAGCGGCTTTCAGTCGTTCCAGTTCCGCGAGATCGAGGTCGCCCTGGGGCATCGCGCTCCCGGCCTCGCCTCGCGGCTGCCGGAGGGGAGCGGCGAGCGCCGGCGGGTGGAGGAGCGGATGGCGCAGCCGAGCGTCTACGACTCGTTTCTGCGCTTCCTGTTTCGCAACGGCAAGCCGATTCCTTTGGATCTGCTGGACCGCGACTCCGGTCAGCCGGTGGTGGAGGACGAGCGGGTGCGGGAGGTCCTCGTCCGCATCTACCATATGGACCCGGAGAACCGGGAGGTCTGCGAGCGGCTGGTGGACCTCGACGAGGGGCTTCAGGAGTGGCGCTACCGCCACGTCAAGATGGTGCAGCGCACCATCGGCATGAAGACCGGCACCGGCGGCTCGGAGGGCTTCGAGTACCTGAAGAACACCCTCTTCAAGCCCCTCTTCCCCGACCTGTGGGCGATCCGCACGGCGCTGTAGTGCCCTTCTTTTTACTTCAACACCACGTCCACCACGCTCCCCGCCGTCACCGCCGCCGTTCCCTTGAAGGTGCGGCCGTCCGGGGTTTTGGCGAGCAGTTGCCAGGTTCCCACCGGGATCCGCGTGAAGCTTTGGGCGCCCTGGTAGAGGTCCCACTGGCTGGTGATCTGGCCGCTGTAGTCGAAGGTCCGGTAGGCACCGCCCGGACCGGTCAGGGTGAGGGTGGCGGCGGTGTCCTCCTTGGTGAGGGTGGGCACCTTCACCCGCACCATGCCGGCTGGCGGAAGGACCACTTGGACGGCCGGCCCCGGGGCGGTCGCGGCGACGCTGGCGGGGGCCGCGTAGTCGGAGTCCACGAAGATCTGCCAGCTCCCAGGCGGCACGTCAGAGAGCCGCACCCGGCCGTTCTCGCCCACGGGATAGTAGCCCGAGGCCACGGCGTGGCCGGCGGCGTCGAGCGCTCCGGCGCGGATGCGTTCCGGGGACTGCCCGCCGGGGAGGACCACCATCAGCGTCAAGCCCTCGGTGGGGGAGAGGGAGACCTCCAGGTCCGCGGCGTCCGCGCCTGCCACCTGCACGTCTTTCACCGCCGGGGAGTACCCCTCGTGGCTCACCCGCAGCTTCCAGGCGCCATCCGTGACTTCGGGCAGGCGGAAGGCGCCGCGAGAGTCGGTGGCGACGGGAGGCTGGAAGTAGGGCTCCTTGCCGTCCGCCGGCTCCAGGCTCACCTGGGCGTCGGCGACGGGGGAGGAATCCGTAGAGTCGATCACCCGGCCGGCGAGGCTCGCCGACTGCACGTTGACCTCGATCTGGCGGTCTGCCGTGAGATCGACTTTCTCCTTGTGGAGGGAGCCGCCCGCGGTGCGCACCGTCAGCTCGTAGGCGCCGGCGTCCAAACCGCCGAACTGGAAGGCTCCCTGATGATCGGAGCTCGCCTGGTTCTGGGAGAAGGTGCCGGTGCGGGTCAGCTCCAGGGAGGCGCCGGGAAGGGGCGTGCCGTTGTGCAGCACGACGCCGGAGAGGGTGAACCCCTTGCCGAATTGCAGGTCGAGCTTCGCCTCCGCCATGCCAGGCTCCAGCGTCACCCGTCCCTCGGCATGGAGGGAGGTGTCGGGCACGGTCGCACTCACCGTCCACTCGCCAGGGGGGACGTTGAGGATGTGATAGATGCCGTCGGCATCGACCTGGCCGGGCCGGCCGCGGTTGGCGGTCACCACGACGCGGGCCAGTTGGCTGAACTCCGCGCCCGAGATCTTCCCGGTGAGGGTGCCGCCGGCCGCGAGCTTCACCTCCACGCCCCCCACCGAGGCGCCGGAAACGGTCACCGTGTCTCCCTGAGGATTGGCGGCGTAGCCCGGCTTGCGCGCCATGAGGCGGAAGGTGCCGTCCGTCACGCCCTCGAAGCGGAAGGCGCCGTCGGGACCGCTCAACGCGCTCAGCAGGCCCGCCATGTCGCGGCCGGCGATCATCGTGAGCTGGACGCTCGCGACCGCCGTGCCGGCCTCGTCCACCACCCGGCCCGAGACCTCGTAGCCGCTCTCCAGGGTGAAGTCGGCGGTGTTGCTCCCTTCCTTCACTTCCAGGTCGCGCACGGCCCGGCGGTAGTGGTCCGCCCGGGCTTCCAGGGTGCGGGAGCCGGCGGGAACTCCGTCGAGGGAGTAGCGGCCGTCGCCGTCCGTCTGGGCGAAGAGGTCCGAGAAACCCATTCCCATGGAGGATGCGGAGCTCACCACCGTCACCTCGGCGCCGGCGACCGGCTGCCCATCGGGAGCCACGACCCGCCCTTCCACCATCGCGGCCGGCGGCAGCACGAGCTCGAGCCCCGCGAGCTCCTGCCCGGGCTTCACCTCCAGCCCCTTGAGCTCCGCCTGCTGGTGATTGGGGGCCGAGGCTTCGATCGTCAGACCTCCCGGCGCCACGTCGGCGTAGGCGAAAGCTCCATCCTCGTCGGTCGCGGCCTGCTTCCAGTTGCCGGGGCGCTGGAAGGACCGGCCGCCGACGTTCGAGGTGACGATTTCGCTCAAGGTCACCTGGGTGCCGGCGATGGCCTTGCCGTCCTTGCCCACGGCGCGTCCGGAAACGCGCGACCTGGGCTGGAGGACGACGAGCAGCGGCTCCGCCGTGGGCACCACCACCCCGGGGAGGCTCGCCGGCCCGTAGCTGGGATGGCTCACGGCGAGGTCGAGGGCCTCGCCGGGGGCCCGGTCTTCCAGACGGAAGGAACCGTCCGCGGCGGTGAAGGCGTCGGGCGGACCGGGCTCGCGCGACATCCTGAAGAGATCGCGCGAGCTCCCGGGCGCGGCCCGCACCTCGGCCCCTTCGATGGGGTGCCCGTCGGGATCGGCGACCCGCCCCTCCAGGGCGGAGCCGGCGGAGAGCACCACGGTCCCCAGGTCCGTCGCGCTCTTGCCCTCGGGGATGGCGAGGCCGGGCACGGTGAGGGGCGCGAATCCCCGGGCCTGCACCGTGAGGTCGTAGCTGCCCACGGGAACGTGGGAGACGGTGAAACGCCCCTGCGCGCCGGTCACGGCCTCGAAGCGGCTCGCCCCCGGGCCGCCGCGATCCAGCAACCGGGCCAGCGGATCGCTGCCGGCGGCGGGGCGCAGCTTCACCTGGGCACCGGCCACGGCCGCGTGATTGCCGTCGAGGACCGTACCGAAGGCCCCCTGCCCCACGCGCAACGTGATGCGGAGCTCCGCCGCCACCTGGCCGTCCTCGCGGGAGGGGATCTCCAACTGGGCCGGGGCGAAACCGGCGAGGGAGACGAGCAGGCGATAGGGGGAGCCCGCCGCCAGGTTGGCGAGGCGGAAGCGGCCGCCGGCGCCGCTGCGGGCGAAGCCGCCGCTGCGGAAGACGCCGAAGTCGGAGGTCGTCCGCATCCGGCCCGGCGCCGCCGTGGCCTTGAGAGCGACCCCGGGCAGCCCGCGCCCCGCCTCGTCGACCACCACACCGGTGGCGGCCAGCCGTGGCTTGAGCGCCAGGCTGGGCGATTTGTGGCTGCCGCCGGCCTCCACGTAGGCCGCGAAGAAGCCGGAGGCGGCGCCGTTCACGTACACCGTCGCGTTGGGTGAAGCGTTCAGCCGGAAGCTGCCGTCGGTTCCCGTGCGCACGGCTGAGCCGGCGTTGAGCCACGCCAGGGCGCCGGCCAGGGGATGGCCGTCGCGGGCCGAGACGATCCTGCCGGCGAGGGGCACGTTGTCCGGCAGCACTGCCACGTCGGGGGCGGTCTCAGCGGCGGCGGCGGGAGGAGCCGGAGGCGTGGGCTTCTTGCGCAGCCGGTAGTCGAGAGAGCGGCCGTCCTCGGCCTCCAGGCGCAGGTCCGCACCGTTGCCGTCCGGGAGGACGAGGTCGAGAGCCCCGGTCTCGCAGGTCCGCCCCAGGGCCCAGTCCCCCTGCAGGGCCGCGACCCCCGCCACGCCCTTCCCCTTGGCGTCCCGCACCTGGAGATGCCGGGTCTGACCGGCGGCGAGACGGATGGAGAGCGCTCCGCCGCGCACGCTCTTGCGCTCGGCCAGGGGGAAGCCCGGGGTTCCCGCCTCGACGATGAGGCTCTCCTCGGCGGCCTTGGGCAGCGCGGCCGTGCCGTCCGCACCGGCCGTAGCCAGGCGGATGGGGACCGACCACCCATCGAGGTCGAGCGGCCGCCTGCCGTCCGCGATCCGTACCCGGGCGCCCGCCGCCGGCTTGCCCGCGGGCGTCGTCACCGTCACCTTGATCCCGGTATCGGGAGGGAGCTTGGCGTCCGCCAGCTCCGTCTCGTCGACCAGGGGGGTGAGCGCCATTTCGAGCGGCACGAGCCCGCGCGCCTCGATGCGTACCTTCCACATCCCGGCATCGGGAGCGGTGACCTGGAAAGCCCCGGCAGCGTCCGTGACCGCCGTGACCGCCGGCTCGGGAGCGATCTTTCCCGCCAGCTCCAGCTTCCCCTGCTCCGCCGCCGTGGGCACGGGGACGAGCAGCACCTTGGCGCCGGCGACGCCCTTGCCGCTCGCATCGACGGCGCGGCCGGAGACGGGGACCTTCGCGGCGAGGAGAGGGGAGGGGGAGAGGACGACGGCCACGGCGAACGGGATCAGGGCTCTCTTCACGGTGAGTCTCCTTGCTGAGACTCTTCAATGATAGCAGGGTCAGCCAGGCCCTCCGAGGTGCAGCAGCCATTCCGTGGCATACCGTCCCCGCTCGTCTCCCACCCACAGGTCCTCCGGCCCGGGGAGCATCTCGGTGACGTGCAGGGCGGGCGTGGCGAGGGCGCGCCGGAGGAGGTCCACCGCCAGGGGGGAGTCGAGGTCGGCGTAGAACGGCTTGGGCTCGGCCGGGGTGTGGAGGAAGACGTGGCGGGGGAGGGCGTGGCGGCGGCGCCAGCCTTGGACCTGGGCGAAGAAGCGGGCGCCCGCGGCGTCGGGATCGGCGCCCTCCTGGGGCGGCTGCGGCGTTTCCCCGGGGCCGAAGGTCCAGCGGCGGCGGAAGAGGATCAGGTGGCCGCTGCGGAAGCGGGGCCAGCGGGCGATCCCCGGCACGTCGAAGCCGGGGAACCAGGCGAGGGGCTGGAGCCCCTGGCGGCCGATCTCGACCAGGAAGGAGACGAACCCCTCCGGGCTCACGCCGCTGGTGATGAGCGGCACCACCTCGACAGTCTTGGCGCCATCGCCGCCGGGGGCGGTCCAGCGGAGCACGAAGCGGCCGGCCGGGGCGTCCCAGCGCACGGTGAGCTCGGTCAAGGGGATCACCTCGGCTTGCGGGTTGGCGCGCTCGCCCAGCAGCTCGATCTCGTGGCGGAAGAGGGTGGGGCGCAGGCCGGCGTTGGCGCTGCGGCCGAAGTGGTTGTAGGTGATCTCGGCGAAGACCGCTCCCTGCCGCGCCACCGGCTGCCAGCTCCGCTCCACCTCGCGGCTGACCGGATTGTCCGCACCCGGGCCGCCGAGCAGGTGGGCGAAACGGGCGAGGGCGATGCCGGGGCCGAAGAGGGCGTTCAACGCCAGTCGGTAGTTGCCGGCTGCGATCTCCCCCGCGTCGCGGGCGGCGATCTGGAAGAGGACGCCCGCCGACCAGGTGGGCTCCGGCAGGCCGGCGACGAGGGCCTCCCAGTCCTCCTCCGTCAGCTCGGCTTCCTCTTTTCCTGCCGCGAGCGCGGCGCGGGCGCGGGCCGCGAAGAGGTGCTTCGCCCGCTCGAGGACGGTGGCGGCTTCGTCCGCGCCGGGCGGCGCCTGGGGAAAAGACTCGGGGCGCTCCTGCGGCTCGGGCTCGAAGAGGCCGTGGTAGAGGTCGAGCAGGGGGATGTCCTGGTCCGTCGGGAAGCGGGAGAGGAAGCGCCGCGCATAGGCGTTGCGGAACGCCACCTCCGGATAGAGGGCCGCGAAGAGGCGGACGTAGCGCCGCAGCGGGGCTTCCAGGTCGGTGCGGACGCGCTCGGGGAGGGTGACCTCGACGCCGGAGGCGGTGTCCACTCGGAAGAGCACGTCCCCCTTGATCTGCTGGACGTGCGGCAGGGCTCCGAGCCGCGCCTCGACGCGGTCCATGCCGGCGATCCGCTCCTCCGGCGTCGCCCGGGAGAGAGCTTCGACCTCCCGCTCCACGGCCTCGGCCTCCGGCAGCCAGGGGGCGTCGCCGTCGCTGACCCCGGCGGCGCGCATGGTCTCCGCCACGAAGGCCAGGGGGCGGCGGGCATTGTAGGGAGGCTCGATCTCGGCGATCAGGAAACCTTTCTCCACCAGTTGCCCGACGAAGGGGGCGAGCTCCTCGACGGCGACCTCGTAGCGCGCCGCCACGGCCGCGAGCAGGGAGGGAAAGGTGTGGACCCCCCTCGCCGTCTCCTCGTGGAGGATGTCGAGCACCGGCTGCGCCCGGGTGCGCGAAAGGACTTCGAGGTCGGTCTCGCGGCGGGCGGTGATGGGGCGCCAGAAGGTCCAGGCCTCCTCGTCCCGGCGCAGCGTGGGGTTGAGCCGCGGGACGATGGCGGGCCAGGCCGTGCGGTCCGCTCCCAGGCAGGCCGAGACCTTCCGCGCCTCGGCCACGGAGAGGAGGACGTCGACTTTCGCCGGCAGGTTGGCCCCTCGCACCCGGGCCTCGTCCCCCGCCAGCCACGCCAGCGCCGTGGCGCAGAAGACGGAGTTGGGGCTCGTCTTGGTGGCGAAGCGGGCGGCGTAGGCCGTGAGCTTGGCCGCGGCGTGCCGCTCGTCGTGGCGCCAGCGGGCCGGGTCTTTTCCGGCCATGGCCTGGAGGCGGTCGAGCAGCGCCCGGCTGACCAGACGCATCCCTTCCTGGAAGACCGGCCGCGCGGCGAGGGCGAGGAGGGCGCGGCGGGCGCGCAGCAAATCGGCGCGGTAGGCGCGGGCGAAGCCCGCCTCCAGGGGCGCGAGGCCGGCGCGGCGGGCGAGGTGCTCCGCGATCCCTTCGAAGAGGTCCGGCGGCAGGGCGCCGCGCAGGGCGTCGAGCTGGGCCGGCGAGACCCGGCGGCGGTTGTGGAGCGCCCGGCGCAGGGCGATGACGGCGAGGCGCCGGCGGGCGGCTTCGGGGTCTCCCTCTCCAGGCGGCTCGCCGGCCACGCCGTGGAGGGCGTCGGTCAAGCGCGTCACCTCGGCCGCGAGCCGCTTCTCCAGCTCCTGCAGCGGGCCGAGGCGGTCCAGGGCTTCGGCGGCGGCGAGGGGAGCCAGCGTCTCGAAGGGGAGCGCGGCGATGCGCAGGAGGACGAGCTGGCCAGGCACGGAGGGAGGAGTCACGGAGTCAGGCCGGCGGTCCCCCGCCGTCTTCCAGCAGGCGGTGCATGAAGTAGCGCAGCAGGGCCTCGGGCGTGGGGTCGATCCCCAGGCGGTTGCAGCTCATGTGGGCGTAGGACCAGGCGAGGTAGCCCAGGTCCTGCTGGATGCGGCCGGCGGCGTGCGCCTCGCGGATAGCCTCGGCGACCGGCCGGCTCGCCTCCTCCCAGCGCGCGGCGATCCGCGCCGGCTCCGCGCCGCCCCAGAGGGCCACGGCATCCGTGCTTTGCTCGCCGGTGAAGAGGTCCTGAAGCCCCTCCTTGATCGCCTGGTACTTGGCCTCGATGGTTTGGACCTCCTCGTCCTTCCAGGTCCCCATCTCGCGGGTCCACTGGTGGCCGAAGGCGTAGAAGGCGAGGCGCTGCCCGCAGTCGAAGCCCAGGAGGTCGAGGAGCTTCTCGGTCAAAAGCAGCGAGAATTCGCGCCGCGTCTTGGCGAGCCCTCCCTGCCGCTCGGCCGCCATCAAGTCGAGGGCTGCAAGCGAGTCGTGAAGGAAGAGCTTCTCGGCGAGCGCCATCCCTTCGTCGCCGCCGTAGCGCTCCACCTCGCGGTCGTACTGGGCGTACTCCACCCCTTCGACGGCGCCCGACTCGCGCAACGGCACCAGGTCGCGCTCCACCCGCGCGAAGACGGGCCCGGAGACCCACTCCGGCCGGCCGAGGACGCGGAAGCGCACCTGCCAGCTCGGCACGTTGTAGCGGGCGAAGAAGAGGGAGTGCAGCTCGGGGGCGTCGCGGATGTCGCGCGCGATGGGCGTCACGAAGTCGGCGAGGATACGCTCGTGCTGCTCGCGTGGGGCGTAGAGCAGGGTGAAGAGGCAGAGCTGGTCTTCCAAAGCGGGGGACCTCCGATCGGGGCGAAGGGAGCTTGAAGCCCGGGCCGGCGATGCCGGCCCGGAAGGACGTTACTTGACCGTCCGCGCCGTGAACAGGGCGGTGGAGATAGGACAGGTGCAGCGAGGGTGCGTCGACGACGTGCCGCATCCTGCGGTGCAGCCAACCTCCAGCTCCTCGATCTCGAGCTCCAGGGCCTTCGGCTTGCTCTCTGTCTTCTGAGGCATCCTTTTTCTCCTTTGCCTAAACTAACTGGCCGTCCTGGCTGTGAACAGGCTGGCAGTGGTAGAGGCGGAGATGGGGCAGGTACAAAGCCGGTGCGTGCTCGACGTGCCGCAGCCGGGATTGCACGAGACCTCCAGCTCCTCGATCTCAAGCTCCAGGGCCTTCGGCTTGATCTCTGTCTTCTGGGGCATGGTCGTCTCCTTTCGCGAGGGATTGGGCCAGGGCCTTCAGCTCGTCGCTCTGGCGGTGAACAGGCTGCCGGTCGTCGTGGCGGTGACGGGACAGGTGCAGCGGTGGCTGGTGGTCGAAGTGCCGCAACCCGGATTGCAGACGATCTCGAGCTCTTCGACCTCGAGGTTCAGAGCCTTGGCCTTCGTTTCGACTTTTTGCGCCATCTTTGTCTCCTTTCGCGATCGGGGGCTCTCGTGCTCCCATTTGGGTAGGTGCTCGCGAGCCCGCCGATCGGGACGGCCGCCTTCAGCTCACGGTGCGGGCGGTGAACAGGCTGGCGGTGGTGGTGAGGCGGATGGGACAGGTGCACAGGTTGCTCGTCGTCGACGAGCCGCACCCCGGCTTGCAATACGTCTCGACAGCCTCGACCTCCAGGTTCAGGGGGGCGGCCTTGCTGGCATTCTTCGGCTGGGACATGGATCTCTCCTTTCCGCGACGTGGGGAAAGCCCGGTGCCCCTGAGAGTCGCGGGTCCCAGGAGCCGGGCCTGATCCCATAGCCGATTCTGCATGAAAAGGGGGCTTTTGGCCAGCCCAGGGTCCCTGGGCGCTATCGTATCCGCCATGACGGCCTACCTCTCGACCTTCGCCGCCGGACTGGGAGAGCCCGTCCGCAGCGCGCTGGAGGAAAGGCTCCCCGGCGTCCGCGTCGAGTTGGAGCTCGACGGATTGATCGTCTACGAGAGCGGCCGGGACGCCGCGGCGGTCCGCGACCTCCCTTTTTTCAACAACTCCTTCACCGTGTTGAAGACCTTCTCCGGCCTGGGGGCGGAGCGGGGGAAGGAGGTACTGAACGAGATGCTGGCAGCAGCGCTCGCGGACCGCGACCTCCCCGCCCAGCTCGCGAAGCAGGCGAAAGGGACCTTCCGGCTGGTCACGGCCTGGAGCAACGAGCTGACCGCCGTCGATCGCGGCCTGCTGGAGAAGGTCGAGGCGCGGGTCGCGGCCTCCGGCAGGCTCCGCCCTCATCGCGGCCGCCCCGATCACGAGATCTGGCTCTCCTACCGCAGCGAGGGCCACGGCTTCCTGCTCTTGCGGCTGACCCGGCACACGGCTTACGAGAGGGTGCTGGCCAAGGGGGAGCTGCGGCCGGAGCTGGCCTGGATCCTCTGTCATCTCTCCGAGCCGCGGGAAGGGGAGCTGATGCTCGATCCCTTCTGCGGCTCCGGCGCCATCCCCCTGACGAGGGCCACGCAGTTCCCCCGCGGCCTCGTGCTGGCGAGCGACCTCGACGGGGCGCAGGTCGAGAAGCTCAAGGCGCGGGTGAAGGAGGAGGACCTCAAGAAGCGGATCGTGGTGCGCCAGGGGGACGCCCGCGACCTCTCGCGCTATGCGGACGGCTCGATCCACAAGATCGTCACCGATCCCCCCTGGGGGCATTTCCAGGAGCTCGCCGGGGGGGCGGAAGCCTTCTACCAGGAGGTGCTGGCGGAGCTGGTGCGGGTGCTGGCCCCGGGCGGCCTGCTGGTGATGCTGGCGCCGCGCGCCGACTTCCTGGCACCGCTGCTGGCGGCGCTGCCGCTGGAGGTGGTGGAGCGCTGCGAGGTGCTGGTTTCGGGGAGGAAGGTGGCGGTGTACAAGGTGCGGAAGGAGCCAGGGACAGCAGGGACTTCAGGGACGACAGGGACGTCTTTGTAGTCCCTGAAGCCCCTGCTGTCCCTGAAGTCCCTGGTTTTTTTACGCCCGGCTCAAATACTTGTTCTCGCGGGTGTCGATGAGGATCTTCGTGCCCACCTCGATGAAGGGGGGCACCATCACCGTGAGGCCGGTCTCCATCTTGGCCGGCTTGTAGGAGGCGCTGGCGGTGGCTCCCTTCATGCTGGGCTCGGTATCCACCACTTCCAGGGTGACGGTGTTGGGGAGCTCGATGCCCACCGGCCGGTCCTCGTAGAAGTCGACCTGGATGACGGTGTTGGGGAGGAGGTACTGCATGGTCTCGCCCAGCGTCTCGTCGTCCATGGAGATCTGCTCGTAGGTCTCCTGGTTCATGAAGTGGTGGCCCGAAGGATCGGAGTACAGGTACTCCATCTGGTGGGTTTCGAGGATCGCCCGGTCGACCTTCTCGGTCGAGCCGAAGCGGTGCTCGAAGCTGTTGCCGCTCTTCAGGCTGCGCATCCGCACCTGGACGAAGCCGCGCCAGTTCCCGGGCGTGACGTGATGTACGTTCATGACCCGGCAAACGTCCCCTTCGAAGAGGATGCACATGCCGGCTCGCACTTGGCTGACCTGGATCAAGGTGGCTCTCCTTTACTCCTGCTCTTCCTTGCGGTGCTTCTGGTACTCGGCGATCAGCTTGTCCTGCACCGGCCGGGGGACCTCTTCGTAGTGCGAGAACTCCATGTGGAAGCTGGAGCGCCCTTGCGTCATGGCGGTCAGGTGGCGGTCGTAGTCGAGCATCTCGGACATCGGCACCGAGGCCTTGATGACCTGGCTGCCGTTGACCGAGTCCATCCCCTGGGGGCGGCCGCGGCGGTGCGAGAGGTCGCCCATGATGTCGCCCATGAACTCTTCGCTGGTGTTGATCTCCACCTTCATCACCGGCTCCAGGATGGTGGGCCTGGCGTTGGTCATGGCGTCCTTGAAGGCCAGCGAGCCGGCGATCTTGAACGCCATTTCCGAGGAGTCCACGTCGTGGTACTGGCCGTCGAGCAGGCGCACTTTGAAGTCCACCATCGGATAGCCGGCCAGGAAGCCGCGCCGCCGCGCCTCCTGGATCCCCTTCTCCACCGCCGGACGGTAGTTGATGGGGATGGCGCCGCCGAAGATCTCGTCGGCGAAGGCGAAGTCCTCGCCGCGCGGCAACGGCTCGACCTTGATCCGGCAGTCGGCGAACTGGCCGCGCCCGCCCGTCTGCTTCTTGTGGCGGCCGTGGCCGTCGGCGGGCTTGAGGATGGTCTCGCGGTAGGGGACCTTGGGCGGATGCAGGAAGAGGTCGACGTGGTAGCGGTGCTTGAGCTTGGCGACGGCGATCTCGATGTGGAGCTGGCCGGTGCCGGAGAGCAGGTGCTCGTGGGTCTCGGGATCGCGCCCGGCCTTGAGGCTAGGGTCCTCGTCGATCAGCCGGTGGAGGGCGTCGCCGATCTTCTCTTCGTCCCCCTTCGACTTGGGCTCGACGGCGAAGGTCATGGCCGCCTCGGGAATCTGGATCCAGGTGATCCGCACCGGCCGCTCCTTGGCGCACAGGGTATCGCCCGTGGCGGTGTTCTTGAGCTTGGCGACGCCCACGATGTCGCCGGCCACGGCCTTCGGCACGTTGCTCCCCTGCTTGCCCTGGAGCTGCAGGAGGCTGCCGATGCGCTCCGAGTCCTCGGTCCGCGGGTTGTAGAGCGGGGTGTCCGACGACACGGTGCCGGAGACGACGCGCAGGATGGAGATCTTGCCGGTGAACGGGTCGGAGAGCGTCTTGAACACCAGGGCGGCCGGCGGCCCGGCCGGATCGGCCTTGAGCGGCGCCTCCTCTCCCCCCAGGTTGGTGGCCGGGAAGGGCGCGCGGTCGGCGGGGGAGGGGAGGAGGGCGAGGAAAGCGTCGAGCAGCGTCGAGGCGCCGATGCCGTGGGCGCCGGCCGTCAGGGTGAGAGGGAAGATCTGGCGGCTCGCCACGGCCCGCTTGAGCCCCTTCTCCAGGTCCTCCTGCGACAGGGTGCCGCTCTCGAAGAACCCTTCCATCAGGTTGTCGTCGGTCTCGGCCACCGCTTCGACGAGGCGGGAGCGGTGGGTTTCCACGGCCTCGGCGAGCTCGGCGGGGACGTCCGCGGCCGTCGCCTTGCCGTTGCCCCCCTTGGTGAATTTCCAGGCCTTCTGCGTCACCAGGTCGACGACGCCGGTGAACCCCGCCTCCTGGCCGATGGGGACCTGCACCGGCAGGATCGAGCGGCCGAAGCGCTTGTGGAGGGCGTCCAGGGTGCGCTCGAAGTCGGCGCGCTCGCGGTCCATCTTGGTCAGGTTGACGAGCAGGGGGAGCGCGATCTCGGCCGCCAGGTCCCACACCCGCTCGGTGTTGACCTCGACCCCCGAGACGCCGTTGACGCAGAGCACGGCCGCGTCGGCGGCCCGCAAGCCGGCCTTGGTCTCGGTCAGGAAGATGCCGTAGCCGGGGCAGTCCAGGAGGTTGACCTTGTGCTGCTGCCAGGGGACGAAACAGGGGGCCAGCCCGATCGAGATCCGGCGCTCGACCTCCTCGTGGTCGAAGTCGGTCAGGGTGTTGCCGTCCTCGACCCGGTGCATGCGGGTCGTGACGCCGCCGGCATAGAGCAGTGAGCTGACGAGCGTGGTCTTGCCGGTGTCGTTATGTCCTGCAACGGCGACGTTGCGAAGCTTTTCCGGGCTGTCCACCTGCATCCGAGACCTCCTTCATGGGGCTTGAGAGCGATCAAGGGGCGACAATATACCACAAGGAAAACGGTGCGAGCCGCCCCGTAAACCGTGCTCTAAACCCCAAACCTGCCGGGGTTTAACCGCCGGTGTCCGGTTTGACCTGGGGGCGCGGTCCGGCCTAGAATTCCGGGACGCGAAAGCGTGCCGCCATGTTGCCACTGACGCCGATGACGCCGACCAAGCTGGGCCGCTACGAGATTACCGACGAGATCGGTAAGGGGGCCATGGGCGTCGTCTACCTCGCCCGCGACCCGCTGATCGGCCGGCTGGTGGCGCTCAAGACCTTCCGCATCGGCTACTCGGTGCGCGACTCGGAGATGGAGCAGTTCCGCATCCGTTTCATGCGCGAGGCGCAGAGCGCCGGCATCCTCACCCATCCCAATATCGTCACCATCCACGACGTGGTGGAGGCGAGCGATGAGGGGCTGGCGTTCATCGCCATGGAGTACGTGCGGGGGACCAACCTGAAGCTGCTGCTGCAGGGCGAGCAGGCGCTCCCCCTCGCCTTCGTGCTCGACGTCATCGCGCAGGTGGGCGACGCCCTCGACTACGCGCACTCGAACCGGGTGGTGCACCGCGACGTCAAGCCGGCGAACATCCTCATCACCACCGACAACAAGGTGAAGATCACGGATTTCGGTATCGCCCGGCTCGACAGCTCGAACCTCACTCAGGAGGGACAGCTCCTGGGCACCCCCAACTACATGGCCCCCGAGCAGATCCAGGGCAAGGAGGTGGACCACCGCGCCGACCTCTTCTCCCTCGGCGTGGTGCTCTACGAGATGCTCACCCGCCACAAGCCGTTCCAGGGTGAGAACCTGACGGTGGTGAGCCACCGCATCGTCTACGACCACTTCACGCCCCCCCAGGAGTACGTCCGCGACCTGCCGCCGGGGCTGGAGCCGATCCTCACGAAAGCGCTGGAGAAGGACCCCGCCCGGCGCTACCAGCGGGCGCGCGACATGGTGGAGGACCTGCGCCGGCTGATCGAGACCAACCGGCTGCGCGACGACCAGCTCAACGAGACGCAGAGCCTGGCGTCCACCATGGTGCTGCCGCCGCCGCCCCCCGCCAAGGCGCTGCCGCCGGCCGCGAAGGCGGGGCTGTTCGGCCGCCTGCGCAAGGCCCCCGCGCCGGTTGCGCCGCCGCCCCCCCGCCCGGCTCCGGTGTCTCCGCCGCCTCCGCCGCCGGCCTTGGAGACCACGGGCGCGGTATCCCCGGCATCCGCGGCGGCTTTGGGGGACGCGAGCGGCTCCTCCGCCTCGTTGCCCCCGCTGCCGCCGTCGCCCGATCCGGAAGATACCAACTCCACGGCCGAGGTGCCGGTGCTGGTGCCGCCTCCCCCGGCCAAGGGCGCGCCGGCCCGGCGCAGCTCGGCGGCGCAGTTCGCGCTGGTGGCAGGAATGGTCGTGGTCCTCGGCGTCCTGGCCGGCGCCGGGTACCTCCTCTGGAAGCGGTGGGCCCAGCCCAAGGCGGCGCCGGCCGCGGCGAGCCTGCGGCCTCCGGCCGTGCCGGCGACGCCGGCGCCTACCCCGCCTCCGGCGCCCGCCGTGTCGGACCCCGCGCTGCAGCTCGCCTTCGCCCGCCAGGCCTTCGCGCAGAAGCAGTATGGGCCGGCGATCACGGCGGCGCAGGCGGCTTTGATGATCGACCCCGCCAACGCCGAGGCCAAGGACATCGTCGCCAAGTCCCAGGCCGCCCAGATCCGCGCCCGCCAGCGCCAGGCGCAGGCGACGCCCCGCGAGCCCCTGCCGAGCCAGACCGTGGCGGCGGTGCCGGTGGTCCCCGAAACCCCGCGGGGGCCGGCCCCCGGCCAGCCCCCGGCACCCGTGGCCACCACCGTGAGCCTGCGCGTCCACCTGGTCTCCGATTTCGCCGACGGCGGCATGCTGATCGTCTCCGTGAACGGCAAGGAGATGCTGCGCAAGCCGTTCGAAGGGAGCAAGCGCGGCGGTTTCTTCCGCAAGGGGCCGGTCGAGAGACGCGACTTCGCCTGGCCGCTCGAGGAGGTGCCGGCCGGCGCCGCGGCGGTGCGCGTCTACCTCGCGCCCACGGGGAAGCCGGCCGTCGTCCGCGACCTCTCGGCCAACTTCGCGGGCGGCTCCTCCCACGGGGTGGAGGTGCAGCTCGGCGTCTCGGGCGACGCCAACGCAAATCTGAGGTAGGTCGTAGCCTCGCCTAGACGAGCTGCGGCTCGCCCTGCGGCGACCAGACGGTCACCGGTCCCAATCCCGCGAGCTGCGGCTCCAGCTCTTCGGCGGGTCCCACCGCCACCACGGCCATCCGTTCGGGATCGAGGTGCCGGCGGGCCATGTCCAGGACGACCTCGCGGGTGACGGCGGCGAGCCGCTCCAGGTGGCGGCGGTAGTAGTCGTCCGGCAGGCCGAAGACGGCCATGGTCTCCAGCCGCTTGGCGAAGTCGCCGATGGTCTGCAGGGTGTAGGGGAAGACGCCGATGAGATAGCTTAGCGTCTCTTCGAGCTCCGCCGGCTCCACCGGCGCCTCGCGGATGCGCCGCAGCTCGAAGAGGACCTCGCGGGCCGCGGCCCCCGCCGACTCGGTGGCCACGGCGGCGCTCACCGTGAAGGGGCCCGGCCCCATCCGCGACGAGAAGCGGCTGGCAGCGCCGTAGGTGTAGCCGTGCCGCTCGCGCAGGTTGAGGTTGATGCGGCTGGTGAACTTCCCCCCCAGGAGGGCGTTGAGGACGACCAGCGCCGGGTAGTCCGGATGGCTGCGGGAGACGCCCGGCTGGCCGATGCGCAGCTCGGTCTGCGCGGCGCCGTCGCGGTCCACGACGTGGACGGCGATTCCCGGCCGCGCAGGGGGGCGGATCTCGGGGCGCGGCACGGGGGGAGCGGCCGGGCCGCCGTCGCCGAAGGCGCTCTCGGCCTGGCGCAGCAGCTCCTCGGGATCGAAGTCCCCCACCGCGATCAACGCCGCCCCGGCGAGCCCGTAATGACGGTGGTAGAAGGCGAGCAGCGCCTCCCGGTCGAGCGCCTTGACGCTCTCTTCCTCGCCGATCAGGGGGTGGGCGTAGACCGTGCCGGCATAGAGCACGCGCAGCAGGCGGTCGTCGGCCAGCGCCGAGGGGTCCTGGGTGCGGCGCAGGATCTCGGCCAGGCGCTGGCGCTGGAGGCGCTCCACCTCGGCGTCGGGGAAGGTGGGGTGGAAGGCCACGTCGGCGAGGAGCTCGAAACCGGCGGCGCGGTTCTGCGCCAGCAGGCCGGTGGAGAGGTAGCCCACGTCCCAGTCGGCGCCGGTCGCGAAGTAGCCGCCGAGGTGCTCGGCGGCGGCGGCGATCTCCAGGGACGAGCGGCCGGCCGTGCCCTCGTCGAGCACCGACGCGGCGAGGGAGGCGAGGCCCGGCTGCCCCTCCGGGTCGTACTGTCCGCCCGCGGGCGCCACCAATTCGAGGCTGATCAGCGGCAGGTCCGAGTGCCGCGCCGCCAGCACTTCCAGGCCGTTGGCGAGCCGCCGGCGCAGGAACGAGGGGAAGTGGAACGGCCGGATCGCGCCGGGCGGCGGCGCCGCCGAGCGGTCGACAGACGAGTGGCGGGAGGACATCAGCTCGCCTCTCGCGGCACCACCTGCACCACCACGCGGTCGCTCTCCGTGAAGCTGGTGGCGGCGAGCTCCGCCAGCTCCTTGGGAGCGATCTCCAGATAACGGCCGGCTTCGGCGGCGACACCGCCCGGATCGTCGAAGTAGGTGGCGAACTGGGAGAAGAGGTCGGCGACGCCGTCCAGCTTCTGCAGGCTGCTGTAGATGTCGGTGAGCATGCGGTTGCGCGCCCGCGTCATCTCTTCCGCGGCGGGAGGGGCGGCGGCGGCCGCGGCGACGTGGCCGAGGAGGGCCTCCTCCACGGTCCCCGCCTCGACCCCCGGCCGGGCGGTGGCGACGATCATGAAGGTCCCCCCCAGCTCGTACGGCGAGACCGAGGCGCCCACGTCCTGGGCGATCTGCCGGTCGTAGACCAGGTCGCGGTAGAGGGGGCTCGACTTCCCCCCGGCGAGCACCGACGCCAGCACGTCCGCGGCGTACCACGCCCGCTCGCCGTAGGCGGGGGCGCGGTAGCCGAGGTAGACCCGGGGGAGGCTGACGGCGTCCGGCAGCACCTCCCGCCGCTCGCCGGCCGGCCGTGCCGCGGGGACGGTCACCGGCGGCAGGGGAGGGCCGGAGGGGATCTCCCCGAACCAGGCCTCCACCTTGGCGAGCGCGGTCTCGGGATCGAAGTCTCCCGCCACGGTGAGCACCGCATTGTTGGGCGCGTAGTAGGTGCGGAAGAACTCCCGTACCTCCTCCAGGGTGGCGGCTTCGATGTCCTCCATGTAGCCGATCACCGGCCAATGGTAGGGGTGGTCCGCCGGGTAGAGGAGCTCGTGGAGGCGCTCGCCGGCGAGGCCGTAGGGCTGGTTCTCGATGCGCTGCCGGCGCTCGTTCATCACCACGTCGCGCTGGGTGTCCAGGTTCTCCTGGGTGAGGGCGGGGAGGAAGAAGCCCATGCGGTCGCTCTCCAGCCACAGCCCGAGGTCGAGCTGGTGGGCGGGGAGCGTCTCGTAGTAGTTGGTGCGATCGTACCAGGTGGAGCCGTTGGCGACCCCGCCCACCTGCTGGAGGAGGCGGAAGTGGTCGTGCGTCGGCACGTGCTCGCTCCCCTGGAAGAGCATGTGCTCGAAGAGGTGGGCGAACCCCGTGCGCCCCGGCCGCTCGTTCTTCGAGCCGACGTGGTACCAAAGGTTGACGGCGACCAGCGGCAGCGCGGCGTTGCGGTGCAGGACGACCCGGAGACCGTTGGCGAGCCGGTGGTATTGGTAGGGGAGATCGAGGTCGGGTGTGGCAGAGCTCATCAGGTTGCAGGCACGGGGGTATGAGGTTGGCGCACCCGGCGCTTCCGGCAGTGTAGTGAGGGGTGTTGCAAGGTGTCAAGGAAGGGGGGAGGGAAGAACACGGACGAACAGGGACGAAACACGGACGAGCACGGACCCAGAAAGAGCGAAGCGGCGGGCCTCTTTTCGTCCGTGTAAGTCCGTGGAAAGTCCCTGCTCGTCCGTGTTCTTCTCTGCTCTTTTCCCCCTCCCGCTTGCATTACGCTAGGTTACCGCTATACTTCCTCCATGTCCTATCTGACCGAACGGCAAAAACAGATTCTGGAGTACATCCAGGAGTACCGCAAGGAGCGCGGCATCGCCCCGACGCACCGGGAGATCTGCGAGCGCTTCGGGTTCTCCTCCTACGGCACGGCGTACAAGCACCTGAAGCTCCTGCAGCAGAAGGGATTCCTGCGCCGCGACTGGAACCAGAAGCG
Source organism: Thermoanaerobaculia bacterium (assembly GCA_036275055.1). GTDB lineage: Bacteria > Acidobacteriota > Thermoanaerobaculia > Multivoradales > UBA5704 > DATARR01. The sequence continues at coordinate 99,044 of DASUEN010000238.1, read as the reverse complement.
GGGGATCGAGCTGATCCGCGCCATCCCCGGCGCGGAGACCTCGGAGCGGGACCTGCCGTACTACGGCCGGATCGCCGCCGGCCGTCCCATCGAGGCCCTCTCCGGCAACGACCGGGTGACCGTCCCCGGTCATCTCCTCAGCCCCCGGGGCGGCGACCACTACGTGCTGCGCGTGGTGGGCGAGTCGATGATCGAGGAGGGGATCCACGACGGCGACTACGTCATCGTCCTGCGCCGCGACGTGGCCGAGCCCGGGGAGATGGTGGTGGCCCTGGTGAACGAGGACGCCACCCTCAAGCGCTTCTACCCCGAGGGACCCATGGTCCGCCTGCAGCCCGCCAACCTCGCCATGCAGCCCTTCCGCGTCCCGGCCAAGGACGTGCGGGTGCAGGGGGTGGTGGTGGGGCTGATGCGGAAGTTCTAAGGGGGCGGGGAAGGGCAAGAACACGGACTGACAGGGACGAACACGGTAGAGAGCACCGTCCTCGAAGGTCCGTGTTAGTCCGTGTTTTTGTCCGTGTCCGTCCGTGTTCCCCTATCTTCGCCTCTCCTGTACAATGCGCGCCACACCATGGACCTTGATCGTCTCCTGAAGTTCATGACGGACAAGGGCGCGTCGGACCTGCACCTGAAGCCGACCCGGCCCCCTCTGCTGCGCATCAACGGCCGGCTGCTGCCCATCGAGGCGCCGCCGCTCAAGCCGGACGAGCTCGGCGAGATGCTGCTCGGCATCCTCTCCCCCCGCCAGAAGACCAAGCTGGAGGAGCGGATGTCGGTCGATACCGGCTACGGCGTGCGCGGCCTCGCCCGCTTCCGCTGCAACATCTACATGCAGCGCGGCAACATCGCCGCCTGCTTCCGGCGCATCCCCTACCAGATCAAGAGCCTGGAGGACCTGGACCTGCCGCCGGTGCTGCTGGAGTTCTGCGACATCCCCATGGGGCTGGTGCTGATCACCGGCCCCACCGGCAGCGGCAAGTCCACCACGCTCGCGGCGCTCATCCGCTACATCACCACCCACCGGCCGGTGCACGTGATCACCATCGAGGACCCGATGGAGTTCCTGTTCACCGACGACGTGGCCTCCATTTCCCAGCGCGAGGTGGGGACCGACACCGGCGCCTTCTCCGAGGCCCTGCGCAACGCCATGCGGCAGGACCCGGACGTCATCATGGTGGGCGAGATGCGCGACCCGGAAACCGTCTCGACGGTGATCACCGCCGCTGAGACCGGCCACCTCGTCTTCTCGACCCTCCACACCAACAGCGCCACCCAGACGGTCGATCGCATCCTCGACACCTTCCCCTCCGACCAGCAGCCGCAGGTGCGGGCGCAGCTCTCCCAGATCCTCAAGGGGGTCGTCTCCATGAAGCTGGTGGAGCGGGCGGACGGGCAGGGGCGGGTGGCGGCCCTGGAGATCATGCGCGCTTCCCCCAAGATCAACCGCATGATCGAGGACGGGGAGACCAGCGCGCTGCTGGAAGAGGTGGAGTCCTCCGTCGGCTACTACCGGATGCAGTCGATGAACATGTCGCTGTTGGCGCTGCTGGTCCACGGCACCATCACCTACGCCGAGGCCATGCGGCAGTCGTCCGATCCGGAGGACCTGTCGCTCAAGCTGCGCAAGATGTTCCCCATGATCGAGGAGAAGGGAGGCGAATTGAGCCCCACCACGTCCGACTTTTCGCAGATCGTCGAGCTCCAGCAATTCAAGCGCCTCTACGAGGAGCAGGAGGAGAAGGTCAAGCTCAAGCTCGCCGAGAAGGACGAGCAGATGGCCGTGCTCCACCAGGCCATCGGCCAGCGCGACGAGCAGATCGAGGAGCTGAAGGTCCGCCTCAACGAGATCGGGCAGGAGCGCGAGCGCATCCGCGGCGACTACGCCCGCCTGCGCCAGGAAGCCCAGGAGAAGATCGACAAGCTCATGGAGCGGATCAAGGACCTGAACCAGCGCCTGATGGGCGGCGGCGAGGCGGCGGCGCCGCCGAAGTCGGGGATGTTCCGGTAGGGCTTCACCCCCATCCGGCCACCACTCCCACCGCCTCCTCCCGCGTCCGCACCCTGCCGTCGATCTGCGCCTGCCGCACCGCGGCGAGGACCCGGCCCACCTCGGGGCCGGGGGCGATCCCCAGCAGCGTCTGCACCTCTTCGCCGGTGACCAGCCGCGGGGGATCGATCAGCGCCGCCCCCTCGCGCCGGGCGAGGTCCACGAGGGGAAGCAGCCGGGCGCGCCAGGAAGGGAGATCGGCGGTGCGGGCGCCGAGGGAGACGGCGACCGTCGCCCACAGGCGGCCGGTGCGGTGCAGGAAGCGGCGGCGGCCGATCTCGTCGCCGGGGATCTCGGCCTCGGCGAGGAGGAGGGAGGCGTCCGCGGCGGCCTGGCGGGTGAGGTAGCCGGCGTCGCGGACGAGGCCGAGGAAGTCCCGCGGGCCGCGGCCGGCACGAACGGGGAGGTGAGAGAAGGTGGCGGCGAGGCGGGCGGTGCGGGCCTCCACTTGGGCGGCGGCCGCGGGATCGAGCTGCCGCAATTCCTGCCAGCGCTCCGGGATCGCCTCCAGCTCCGTCACCGCGCCCCCCGGGCGGCCGGGCTCGCCGGGAGCGCCAAGCCAGAGGCCGGGATAGAGGTCGAGGGCCACCAGCAGGGCGAGCCCACGGTGGGCTTCCGGGTGATCGAAGAGGATGGCGAGCTCGTCGCGCACCCGCTCGGCGGCCACGTCCACCAGCCGCGGGGAGGAACGGCGGGCGAGGAGGAAGGTCGCGGGATCGGCGGCGAAGCCGGGGAGGCGCAGCAGCAGGCGGGGGAGGCGCAGCACCCGCAGGGGATCGCCCGTGAAGCTCTCCGCCGTGGTCGCCCTCAGGAGCCGCCGCTCCAGGTCGGGGATGCCGCCGAAGGGATCGGCGACGGCGCCGTCGCGGAGGGCGAGGGCGAAGGAGTTGACGGTGAAGTCGCGGCGCGCCAGGTCCTCGTGGAGTGTGGTGCCGGCGCGGTCCCAGAGGTCGACGGTCACCTCTTTGCCCACCAGGCGGTAGGCCGCGAATTCCTTTCCCCCCAGGAGGACGAAGCGGGCGGGGAGCGCCTCGGCCAGGCGCTCGGCGACCTCCCTGCCGCGCCCCGCGACCACGGCGTCCACGTCGTGGCTCGTGAGGCCCAGGGCGCGGTCGCGCAGGCACCCCCCCACGAGATGGCCCTCCGTCATCGTCCCTGCGCAGACCGCGGCCAGGGCGCGGACGGCCGGGTGCTGCAAAAGGATGCGGAAGGTCCGGGAGGTCATCGCCGGATGCTACACTGGGGGCCATGCTCCGCGTCGCCACAGGGGTGGTTCTCGGGGGTCTCCTCCTGCTGGGAGGAACGGCCGGCGCACAGGAGGACAAGAAAGAAAAGCCGCCCGAACGGTTCACCGGCGAGATCACCGTCTCCCTGGTGCCGGTGGTGGTGCGGGTGCTGGACGGCGCGGGGAACCCCGTCCTGGGCTTGAAGCCCGCAGACTTCCGGGTGCGGGCGGGGAAGCGGGAGGTCCCGGTGGTCGCCGTCGACTGGATCGGCACCGGGGAGACAGTGACGGTGACCGAGGCCACGCCGGCGCCGGCCGCTCCCATCGAGGAGACGGTCGAAGCGCCCCCTCCGGTGAACCCGGGCAAGCTGGTCGTCTTCTTCGTTCAGGCGGACCTGATCCCGTCGCGGATCAGCGGCCAGCTCCGGCTGCGCCCCTACACCCGCGAGCTTCTGGGGACGCTCCGTCCCGAGGACCTGGCCGCCGTCGTCTCCTTCGACTCCCACCTCAAGCTGTGGCAGGACTTCACGGCCGACCGCACGCTCCTCCACGACGCCCTCGACGAGGGCATGCTGTTCAGCCACGAGCACGCAGTCACGCCGAGCCGTCCCGTGTCCCTGGCGGAGCACTTCGACCGCGAGGACGCCCGCCGCGCGGCCTCGCCCGAGCAGGCCCTGGAGATCGTGGGACGGGCCCTGCAGCCGCTCCCCGGCGAGAAGACCCTCATCTTCCTCGGCTATGGGCTCGGCCGCTTCGGCGCCGACGGCGTGAAGATGACGCCCGACTACAAGCCCGCGGTGCATGCCCTCGGCGCCGCCCACGCCTCGGTCTTCGTGCTCGACATCACCAGCGCGGACGAGCACTCCCTGGAGGTCGGCCTCGAAGCGATCGCGGACGCCACGGGCGGGCTCTACCTGAAGACCTACCGGCTGCCGGAAGTGGCCACCAACGTCATCTCGCGGGCGATCTCCGGCCACTACGTGCTGACCCTCGACCGCGCTCTCCTCCCCGAAGAGACCGGCGAGCTGCACATCGACCTGCGGGAGAAGAGCGGGAACGTGCTGATGCGGCCGGTGGCGTTGCGGTAGGGCGGGAAGAACAGGGACGAACAGCGACTGACACGGACGGACACGGACAGGGGAAAGGCCTCCCTGCTGTCCGTGTAAGTCCATGTCAGTCCCTGTTCGTCCCTGTTCTTCCGTGTTGCAGTTCCCTCCCAACGGAGCTAAACTTTCACCTTAAGGCCATGGCACTAACTAACGACGACGTAAAGAGAATCGCCACCCTGGCCCGGCTCCGGCTCACGCCGGAGGAAGAGGTCCGCCTGACCGGCCAGCTCGCCAGGGTCGTCGACTACATCGACCAGCTTCAGGCTTTCGCGGGCGTGGAGCCCGCTCTCGGCTCCCGCGGCGTCCAGGAGCGGGAGGACGTGCCGGGGCCTTGCCTGCCGCGGGAGGTGTTCCTGGCCAACGCGCCGGCTGCGCTCGACGGCTTCCTCCTGGTGCCGGAAGTGAAGGGCGGGGGGGGCGATGCCTGAGCTCTGGGAGCTCGGCGCCGCGGAGATCGCCGCCAAGGTGAAGGCCCGCGAGGCCTCGGCGGCCGCGGTGGTGGAATCGTGCCTGGCGCGCACGGCGCGGGTGGACCCCCTGGTGGGGGCCTACCTGGAGATTTTCGCGACCGAGGCGCAGCAGCGGGCGGCGGCGATCGACCGCCGGATCGCGGCGGGGGAGGACCCGGGGCCGCTCGCCGGCGTGCCCGTGGCGCTCAAGGACAACCTGAGCCTCGCAGGGCACGCCCTGACCTGCGCCTCGCGCATCCTCACCGGCTACGTGGCCCCTTACACGGCCACCGCTGTGGAGCGGCTGCTCGCCGCCGGCGCCGTGCCCCTGGGACGGATGAACATGGACGAGTTCGCCATGGGCTCCTCCTGCGAGAACTCGGCCTTCCAGCGCACCCGCAACCCCTGGGACCTGGGCGCCGTGCCCGGCGGCTCCAGCGGCGGGCCGGCCGCGGCGGTGGCCGCCGGCAGCGTTCCCCTCTCCTTCGGGTCGGACACCGGCGGCTCGATCCGCCAGCCGGCGGCGCTCTGCGGCCTGGTGGGGGTGAAGCCCACCTGGGGCCGCGTCTCCCGCTACGGCCTGGTGGCCTTCGCCTCCTCGACCGACCAGATCGGCCCCATCGCCAGGAACGTGCGCGACGCCGCCCTCGCCCTGGGGGTGATCGCCGGGGCCGATCCCAACGACGCGACCTGCTCCACGGCGCCGGTCGAGGACTATCTCTCCTCCCTGGAGGAAGGGATCGTGGGCCTCAAAGTGGGGGTGATCCGCGAGATCGACTCCGCGGGGCTCTCCGCCGGTGCCGCCGCCAACTGGCGGCAGTCGCTCGACCGGCTGGCCGCGGCTGGCGCCGAGCTGGTGGAGGTCTCCCTCCCCAGCCTGGAGGCCGCCGTCGCCGTCTACTACGTCGTCGCCACCTCCGAGGCGAGCGCCAACCTCGCCCGTTTCGACGGCGTGCGCTACGGCCGCCGCGCCCAGGGAGCCGACAACTTACTCGACCTCTACTTCGAGAGCCGCAGCGAAGGGTTCGGCCCTGAAGTGAAGCGGCGGATCATGCTCGGCACCTTCGCCCTCTCCTCCGGCTACTACGAGGCGTACTACGGCCGCGCCAGGGCCGTCCTGGAGCGGATGCGGCGGGAGCTCGATGCCGCCTTCGAGCGGGCCGCCGTGGTGGTGACCCCCACCACCCCCACCGCCGCCTTCCGCCTCGGCGAGAAGGTGGACGATCCCCTCGCCATGTACCTCTCCGATGTCTTCACCACCCCGGCGAGCCTGGTGGGGCTCCCCTCCGTGGCCGTGCCCTCGGGGCTGGACGACCCCGGCGCGGAGGGGCTCCCCCTGTCGCTCCAGGTCATGGGACCGCCGTTCGGCGAGGGCATGGTGTTCCGCGTCGCGCGGGCCTTCGAGCGCGAGGTGGGGTTTGCCGTCTCGCCCACCTTCCGGGGGGCCGTGGCCGGCTGACGACCATGCGGGCGATCTCCAAGAACGGCGCCGCCGTATTCGCCGGCTTGTCCCTGCTGGGGATCGCGATGGCCTTCCTGTTCGCGGCGCCCGGCGCCGCCGCTACCGCCGCCTTGGGCGCCGTCCGCGTCCCCCTGGAAGACGGTGTCGTCGCCACCCTCAGCGAAGAGCACGGCCTCCTCGTCGAGGCCATCCCGAAGCCGGGCGAGGCGATGAGCCTCTTCGCCCGCCGGCTGTGCGGCGACTCCCGCCTGGCGCCTCAGGTGGCGGAGGCCAACGGCGGCGCCAAGACCCTGCAGGCCGGCATCCGCTACGCCATTCCCTTCAGCATCCTGTCGCGGGACTGGCAGCTCAAGGCGGTGAAGGCGATGTTCGCCGACGACCAGGGTGTCGCCGAGGGGTGGCGGCACAAGGTGCGCGGCACCGGCCTGCTGCAGCGGGAGAGCCTGTGGCGGGTGGCCGAGTGGTTCACCGGCACGGGCGAGAACTTCCGCGCCATCCGCGAATACAACGAGCTGCACGACGAGGAGGTGGCGAAAGGGGTCGCCCTCACCATCCCCTCCGAGCTGCTGCTGCCGGCCTTCCGCGCCGCCCTTCCCGTGCCCGAGCGCCCCTACCTCCTGGATTACGGGGTGGACAAGGACGGCGACTACGCCATCTACCGGCTGCGGCCGCACGAGGCCCTCTACTCGGCGGTGGTGGTGCGCTTCACCGGCCGCGTCTTCGCCGCCGACGTGAACGCCCTGGCCGTGCAGATCGCCCATAGGAGCGGCATCGCCGACGTGACGGACATCCCCATCGGCTACCGGGTGAAGATCCCCTTCGACCTCCTGCAGCCCGAGTTCCTCCCCGAGGGGCACCCGAAGCGCAAGGAGTACGAGGCCAGCCTGCGCGCCAGCGCCCAGTTCAGCAACCAGGTGAAGGCAAGGGGGTTGGGCGGCATCACGGTGATCATCGACGCCGGCCACGGCGGCCTGGATTCGGGCGCGAGCCAGGGAGGCGTGTGGGAGAGCCTCTACGTCTACGACATCGTGCTGCGCGTCAAGCGCGTGCTGGAGAGCCAGACAGCGGCCAAGGTCGAGGTCACCACCCGCGACGGCAGCGACTTCCGCATCCAGGACGTGGACGTGCTCCCCTTCTCCCGCCGCCACGCCGTGCTCACCACGCCGCCGTACCCCATCGAGGATCCCAAGATCGGCGTCAACCTGCGCTGGTACCTCGCCAACAGCATCTTCCGCAAGACGGTGCAGACGGAGAAGGACCCGCAGAAGGTCGTCTTCCTCTCTATCCACGCCGATTCCCTCCACCCTTCGCTGCGCGGCGCCATGGCCTACTTCCCGGCGGCGGACATGCGCGACGAAAGCTACGGCAAGACCGGTCCGGTCTACGCCTTGCGCAAAGAGGTGCAGGAGAGCCCGCGCGTCACCTTCCCGCGCGACCAGCGAGTGGAGAGCGAAGGCCTCTCCCGCGAGCTGGCGAAGCAGGTGATCGCCGCCTTCCAGAGCGCCAGCCTCGCCGTCCATCCCTTCAGCCCGGTGCGCGACAAGATCATCCGCAACAACAGCGAATGGGTGCCGGCCGTGCTGCGCTACAACTCCATCCCCGCCAAGATCCTGCTGGAGGTCTGCAACCTGAACAACGACCAGGACCGTGCCCTCCTCCAGACCCGCGCCTACCGCCAGCGCGTCGCCGAATCCGTGGTCCGCGGCCTGCTCGCCTACTACGGGCAGGGCACGGGAGGGCCCTCGCAGGTGGCGGAGACGGCGAAGTAGAAAGAAGAAGGAAGGGACAGCAGGGACTTCAGGGACGACAGGAGAGCTGGTTCTTCGTCCCTGAAGTCCCTGCTGTCCCTGAAGTCCCTTGTTTCCCTCTCCACGCTCCGGTGCTACCCTGGTGTCCTTGAAGCTCTTCGGGAACTTTTCGCCGCCTCCGGGTGTCTATCAGAACAGGGCGCAGGTTTCTCAGCCCTGGGAGGAGCCGGTGGGCGTCGCGACGGTTTACCCATCCGTACATCAGGACGTCGCGCTCGACGTGGAGCTGGTCGAGCGCCACCGCTGCGGCGACCTCCAGGCGTTCGACGAGGTCTACGGGCGGTTCGGCGAGATGGTCTACAACCTTTCCTTGCGCCTCTCGGGCAACCGGGAGGAGGCCGCGGACCTCACCCAGGAGGTCTTCCTGCGCATCTACCGGCACCTCGGCAGCTTCGCGGGCCGGTCGACGCTCAAGACCTGGGTGTTCCGCATCGCCATCAACCACTGCCGCGACCGGCTGTCGCGCCACGTCCCGCCGATGCAGTCGATCGACGGGGACCCTGAAACGGGGAGCGTGGCGATCACCGATCCGGCGCGCGGGCCGGAGGAGCTGGCGGTGGCCGCGGACGAAGGGCGGCGGGTGATGATGGGCCTCGCGCAGCTCCCCCCGGTGTTCCGCGAGGCGGTGGTCTTGAGGGACCTCGAAGGGTTATCCTATGAGGAGATTGCTGAAGTTCTGGGGGTCCGGGTAGGCACGGTCCGCTCCCGCATCGCGCGCGGCCGCGACCACCTCCGGCTCCATCTGGAGAAAGGGCTATGATCCGTCACATTTCCACTGAGGACCTTTCGGCGTATCTCGACTCCGAGCTGGGGTTCGCCGAAATCGTACCGCTCGAAGCCCATTGCGCGTCGTGTACGGAGTGCGGCTCGCGTCTCGCTTCGCTACGGCGGGTGGTCAACGGTCTCGGCAACCTGCCGCGCGCCGAGCCGCCGGCCGCCCTGCGGCAGCAGATCCGGCGGCAGGCGCAGGCGGTCCCCCCAACCCCCGGCTGGCAGCGCCGGCTCGACTGGCTCCGCCTGCTGCTGTTCCCCGTGCGGCCGGCGCTGCGCACCGCGTCGGCCTTCGGCCTCGCGATGCTCGCGGGCGTCTTCGCCATCAGCCACGGCGTGGCAGACGGCTTTCTGCGCGTCTCCGAGCCCCCACCCCGTGAAGACGTGGAAGCCTACGCCGGGGAGGCACCGGTCCTCTTGCGGCAGACTACCAGCGAGGTGGCCGGCCGCAAGTTCGTCTGGACCGACGACGGCGGCTGGGTGCAGCGGGGGCTGGAATGGGCGACTCCCGAGACGCAGTTGGACGCCCACAGTCCCCAGGGGCGGGCGCTATTGACCCGCTACTCGGGCCTCAGGTTGCTGCTGCTGGAAGATGGCTCGTCCGTCATCCTGCGCGACAACCTGAAGACGGTGGTGGAGATCCGCAACGTTCCGACACCACCCCGCGTCATGAGCGGCGCCTCGCAGCCCCGTCCGGGCCGGCGCGGGCACGTGATGTCGGCGTAGGGGAACCGGAAGGGGCCTGGGCGGCCTACGCCCAGGCCTCGATCTTCTCCACCACCCAGCTTTCCCCGCCCATCCCCACGGCCTCCCCGGGCTTCTTCCCCAGCAGCTCCTTCGCCAGGTCGGACTCGTAGGAGATGACGTCCTCCTCCGGCTTGCTCTCCCAGGGGCCGAGGATGGTCATCACCCGCGTGCCTGCGGGTCCCTTGAGATGGACGCGCGAGCCGATGCGGGCTTCGGAGAGGTCGGTGCCGGCGGTCTCGATGACGCGCACGCGGGCGAGCTCGGCGTTCAAGGCGGCGGCGCGGGCGTTCAGGTACTCGTGGCGCTGGCGGGCGGACTTGTACTCGAAGTTCTCCCGCAGGTCGCCCATGGCGCGGGCCTCTTCGATGGCCTTGCGGTTGGCCGGCACCTCCACCGTCATGATCTGGTGGAGCTCGGCGCGCTTGGCGGCCACCGACTCGCGGGTGGCGTAGAGGGGCGGCGGGCCGGTCTCTTTACGCAGCCCCTGGAAGCGCAGGTGGATGGCGTTGACGAGCTGCTCGCGCTGGTAGGGCTCCAGGTTCGAGGCGCGCTGGATGGCGTCCTCGGCCTGGGAGGCCTGGTCCTCCGTGAGGTGGGAGAGGAGGCGCGGCACGGTGCTGCCGGACTCGGCCAGCGCCAGCAGGCGCACGCGGAAGGTGGCGAACTCGTCGCGGTTGAGCACGGTGAGGATCTGTTGCAGCAGCCGCAGGGGGTTGCGGGTGCGCATCTCCTCGTCTACCGCGGCCCGCTCGGCGATCCAGGTGAAGGCCGCCGGGTTGCGGTGGGGCTGCGCCAGCAGGTTGTCGAGGAAGCGGTCGAGCTCCTTGGGCGCGCCCGTGGCCAGGCCGTCGGCCAGCAGGTCGAGGGCGCGGGGATCGAGCTCGCGGGTCATGGCGTCGCGGTAGATGGCGGGCCAGTCCTCCCGCCGCTCGCGCGTCATGGCGTAGGCCCGCTCGCGCAGCAGCCGCTCCTCGATGCCGGCGAACACCCGCTGTGGCTGCCCTTCCAACAGCTCCTCGGGGGACCAGGAGACGTCGCCCGCGACCTTCGAGCCGCTGCGCTCGATGGCGAACCAGATCTCGAAGGCGAGCCCGGGGTCGGAGTCCATGGCCTTCTCGGCCACCGCGGCGAGGTTTTCCGCCATGCGGTCGCGCAGGCCGGCGTCGCGGGCGCCTTCACGCTTCAGGCGCTCGATCTTGCGCCGCGGATCGGCCTTTTCGAACGCCTTCCACACCGAGTCCATGGCATCGCCGCTGCTGTCCGCCCAGTGGTAGGTCTGGCGCGCGCCGGCGCCGCTCGCCACCACCTGCGGATGCTTGCGGGCGGCGCCCCACCAGGCCGTCCATTGCGATTCGGCGACGATGCCGGCCAAAATGTCGCGGATCTCACCCGCGGTCAGTGGCCGGTCGTAGCTCTGGAGGGTGGTGCGCAGCAGCTCGGGCGGGGAGAGGGCTTTCAGGACCTGCGGCTGTTCCAGCTTGCGCCGCAGCACGTGGTCGGGAGCGAGCGGGCGCAGCAGCTTAGGCGCCGCCTTGAAGCCCACGGTGAGGCCGCGGATCCGCTCGAAGTCCACCTTGAAGCTCTCGAGCCCGAGGTTGGCTTCGACGACGCGCCCCACGCCCTTCCCTTCCATGGCGACCACCGTGCCGACGTCGAAGGCGAGGAGACCCTCCAGGCGCTCGACCTTCTCCCAGGTCTTGGGGATGTCGCCGGGTGCGCGGTGGAGGCCCACGGCTTCGTAGAGCGCCTTGTAGGTCGACCGGTCGCTGTAGAGCTTGCCGAGGGTGGAGGAGACGGTGGGGTGGAGCTTGTCGGCGGGGAGGAACAGGGCGCCGGCGCGTTTCAGGAGCTGGAGGCGGACGGCCCACCGTCCGCTCTCGCGGAGCTGCTCGTCCAAAAGCTCCAGCAGCGAGCTGGCGCGGGCCTCCTCGCCGGTGCCGACGAGGGCGCGGGCGACGCCTACGAAGTGGTCGAGATCTGCGGGGTCCTTTTCGAGCTGCGCCAGCCATTCGCCCTCGATGGCCTCGAAATCGCCCTTCGACAACTGGTTCTGTGTGGTTCTCGTAATGGCCATAGGGTAGGGCGAAGATAGCAGATTCTATAGGCTACCACCGCAATGAGGAAGCAACCGGAGCAACCGGAGCCAGCAGATCGGTCAGATCCGAGCGATCCGTCCGATCTGGCCCGCCGCCTGCGGGAGGCCGGCTCCGAGGCGCTCGCCTCTCTCGTCCGGGAGCGGGCGGCGGAGCTCGGCCTGCCGGCCGTCCGCCAGGCGCTGCGCAATCCCCACTGCTCGGCGGAGGTGGTGGAGGAGGTCGCGGCGCAGACCCGGCTGCTCTCCTTCTACGAGGTGCGGCGCGACCTCGCCCTCCATCCGCGGACGCCGGAGGTGCTCGCCCTGCGCTTCGTGCCGGGGCTCTACTGGCGCGACCTCATGGAGCTCGGCCTCGATACGCGGCTGCGCCCCACGCTGCGGCGGGCGGCCGACCTCCAGCTCTCGGCGCGGCTGCCGCAGCTCGCCCTGGGGGAGAAGATGAGCCTCGCCCGGCGGGCGGGGCCGGGGGTCCTCTCGCAGCTCCGCCACGATCCCAGCCCGCGGGTGATGACTGCCCTGCTCGACAATCCCCGCCTCACCGAGGGGGTGCTGGCGCCGGTCGTGGGGAGCGCCGCCACCGCTCCGGCGGTGCTGGAGGTGATCGCCGCGGACCCCCGCTGGGGCGTGCGCTATCCCCTGCGGCTGGCCCTGGCGCGCAACCCGGCGACGCCGGTGGCCACGGCGTGGCGGATCCTCGGCACTCTGCGCAAGCTCGACCTCAAACCCGTGGCCGCGGACCCGCGCCTCCCCGCCCCGGTGCGGCAGCGGGCGCGGGTCTTGCTGGGAGAGACGTAGGAGAGCGCCAGGCAGCTCCCGCTTTATCGATGGTGGCAAATTTGACCCCGGGAGTACTGCCGCGTAAAGTTATGAGTCGCGTGCCAAAAACCGTATCCAGACGAGAGAGAGCGCAGCCACTCCCGATCGACGTCGCCGCCAGCCCCGAGGGCACCTCAGGCGGCGGAGTCAAACGCCCCAACCGCCAGCCGCCCTGGGAGAAGGAAGCCGTGCAAAGCGAATCGAGCTCCTTCGGCGACTGGTTGCGTCGCCAGCGTGAGATGCGGGAGATCACCCTGCGCGACATCGCGGACCGCACCAAGATCAGCCTGCGCTACCTGGAGGCCATGGAGGCCGACCGCTTCGACCTCCTCCCGGCGCCGGTCTTCGCCAAGGGCTTCCTGCGCGAGTACGCCCGCTACGTGGGGCTGTCGCCGGACGACGTGGTGAACCACTACCTCTCGGAGCAGCATCCGGAGGAGCTGGAGGCCGCCGGCAAGGACGACACCAAGGTGCGCTCGCGGGCGCGGCCGGCCGATCCCGTGCAGCCGCCGGTGCGCAGCAACTGGAGCTACGGCCTGCTGCTCGCCCTGGTGGGGCTCGCCCTCCTCATCCTCGTCTCGCTCGCCGTCTGGTTCGCCGACCGGCGGCACGATCAGCCCGCCGGCTCACGGCAGGCGCCGCCGCTCATCGCCGCGCCGCCGGCGCCGGCGCCCAAGCCCGCTACACCCGCGTCCGCCACGCCGCAGCCGACGGCGCCCCTCCAGGTCACCCTGGATTTCAACGCCGAGTGCTGGGTGGAGGCGGTCATCGACGGCAAGAACCAGCTCGCCGAGCTGCGGATACAGGGCGAGACCCTGCTCCTGGAGGCGGAGAAGAGCGTGCTGCTGAAGAAGCTCGGCAACGCCGGAGCCGTCGAGGTGCACGTCAACGGCCTTCCCTTGGAGCTGGGGAAGAAGCAGGGGGAGATGGTGAAGGACCTGCTCATCGACCTCGACACCGTCCAGGCCCTGAAAGCGAAGAAAGAGACGCGCTGACGTGGCCGGTAGCTCGTCTCCCCTTCTCGAGCAGGTGCGCTCGGGAAACCGCCAGCTTCAGCTCCTCGCGGCCGAAGGGGTGCTCCCCCTGCCGCCCGAGGAGCTGATCCCCCTCCAGGTCGGCCTCGCCCAGGGGCTCGACCCGGAAGTGGCGGAGCTGGCCCGCAAGAGCCTGAAGGGGCTCGACGTCCGCCTCGCCCGCCCCTTCCTGGAGCGCGGCGCCGGGGTGGAGGTGTTGACCTGGTTCGCCGAGGAGGCGCACCACCCGGTGCTGATCGAGGCCATCCTCCGCCGGCGCGATACGCCGCGCCCCCTCCTCGCCCGTCTCGCCCACCGCCTGCCCCCGGATCTCCAGGAGATCCTCCTGCTGCGCCAGGACGCCATCGTCGAGCAGCCGGCCATCCTCGAAGCGCTGGAGCAGAACCCCGAGGTCTCCACCTATACCCTGCGGCGCATCGCCGAGTACCGCGAGCACCTGCTGCCGCGCGAGCGCACCCACGTCGTCCGCGCGCCGGTGGTGGAGGAGGAGATGGACGAGGAGGAGCTGGCGGCGGCGATCGAGGCCGCCCGCGAGCTCCCCGCCATCGGCGAGCTGGAGCCGGAGCGGACCAAGCTGACGGAAGGGCAGATCCGTATGCTGCCCGTGCCGGCCCGTCTGAAGCTCTCGCGCGGTGCGCCGCGCACCCTGCGCAGCATCCTGCTGCGCGACTCCAACGCCCAGGTGGCGATCTCGGTGATCGTCAACAACAACCTCACCGACCAGGAGGTGGAGCAGGTGGCCTCCAGCCGCAGCGTGGTGGAGGAGGTGCTGGCGCTGATCGCCAAGAAGCGCGACTGGATCGGCAAGTACCACGTGGCCAAGGCGCTGGTCTGCAACCCCCGCTGCCCCACGGCCACGGCCATGCGGATCCTCCCCCGGCTGGCGGTGCGCGACCTGCGCGAGCTGGGGCGCGACCGGAATATTCCGGATGCGGTGCGCTCGACAGCCTTGCGTTTGTATAGAATCAAGCAGCAATAGGATTCAGCGATGGCCAGGGACTTCTACGCCGTCCTCGCTCTGCCACGGAACGCCAGCGAGGATCAGATTCGGCAGCGCTTCCGCGAGCTTGCCCGTGCCCGCCACCCGGACCGGTTCAAGGGCCAGGAGAAGGTGCGCGCCGAGAAGGAGTTCCAGGAGATCACCGAGGCCTTCAACGCGCTCATCGATCCGGAGCGCCGCCGCCGCCACGACGTCGACCTGGTGCGGCCGGAGGAGCAGGGAGGGGCCGATCCCCGCCAACTCTTCCGCGTCTACCTGCAGCGCGGTGTCAAGGCCTACAAGGAGAAGAACTACCTGGAGGCGGCGAGCAATTTCGACCTCGCCACCCAGGCCGACCCCAGGAACGGCCAGGCCTGGCACCACCTCGCCCAGGCGTGCAGCCACAACCCGGCCTGGCAGATCCGGGCGGTGGCCGCCATCGAGAGGGCGTGTACCCTGGAGCCGATGAACGCCTCGTACCTGAAGCAGGCCGGCCGTATCTTCGCCCTCGCGGGGCAGACGGAAGAGGCCGTCCAGTACTACCGCAAGGCTCTCCAGTGGGGGGACGACGATCCCGCCGTGCGCCTGGCCCTGGAGGAGCTGACCCGTCCCGTGGCTTCCGGTCGCCGGGGCTTGTTCGGAAGGGCCGGCGGATGACCTTGCGGATCAAGGCCTGCGGACTCTCCGACGTGGGGCTCACCCGGGCCCACAACGAGGACTATTTCGAGATCGACCCGCAGCACCGGCTCTACGTGGTGGCCGACGGCATGGGCGGCCACAGCCACGGCGAGGTGGCCTCGCAGATCGCCGTCAACACCATCCGCGACTTCATCGCCAAGACCGCCGACAAGGACACCACCTGGCCCTTCGGCATGGACGCCCGCCTGGAGCGCCACTCGAACCAGCTCAAGATGGCCGTGCGCATGGCCCACGACCAGGTGCTGCGGGCGATCAGCAAGGACGGCTCGCTCTACGGCATGGGCACCACGGTGGTGGGGCTCCTCCTCGCCGGCCAGACGGCGGCCGTGGCCCACGTCGGCGACAGCCGGGCCTACCGCCTGCGCGGCGGCCGGCTGGAGCAGCTCACCCAGGACCACACCTGGGTCAACGAACAGGTGGTGGCCGGCTTCCTCTCCAAGGAGCAGGCCCGCTCCCACCCCTTGAAGAACGTCGTCACCCGCGCCTTGGGGGGCGAGAGCGACGTGCTGGTCGACGTGCGGGAGCTGGAGATCGAGACCGGCGACCTCTTCCTCCTCTGCTCGGACGGGCTCACCGGCATGCTCTCCGATGCCGACATCCGCGACCGCCTCGCCTCCGGCCGCAGCCTGCACGAGATCTGCCGCACCCTGATCAACGACTCCAACGCCCGCGGCGGTATCGACAACGTCACCGTCATCCTCCTCTCGGTCGAGGAGCTCGCCGGGCAGGGCGAGGACGGCGACGCCACGCGGTAGTGGGAAGAGCAAGAAGAACACGGACGAACAGGGACGAACACGGGCTGGCACGGACGTAGAGGGACCGGTGCAACTCTTCGCTTGCCCGGCCGTACCTCGCCCAATGTCGAAGATCGCCTTCGCGTTGGCCCTGCTGGGCCTCGCTACGTCCCCTCTGCGCGCCCAGGCTCCCGCCGAGGAGGCGGGGGCGATCCACATCACCCGCGCCGCCGGCCCCATCGAGGTGGACGGCAACCTCGACGATCCCGGCTGGAAGGGGGCGGCGCGCCTCGAGACGTTCTACGAGACCAACCCCGGGGACAGTATCCCGGCGGCGGTGAAGACCGTGGCCTGGCTCACCTACGACGACCGCTTCTTCTACGCCGCCTTCGACTTCCTGGACCCCGATCCGAAGAACATCCGCGCGCCCTATGGCGACCACGACGACACGCCGAGCTACACGGACTATGGCGGCGTCATCCTCGACACCACCAACGACGGCAAGACGGCCGAGATGTTCCTGGTCAACCCCCGCAACGTCCAATACGACGCCATCAGCAGCGACGTCAGCGGCGAGGACAACTCGCCCGACTTCTTCTGGGACTCGGCGGCGCGCATCGGCCCCGGCGGCTGGCGGCTGGAGATCCGCATCCCCTTCTCCTCGCTGCGCTACAACAAGGCCGAGCCGCAGATCTTTCGGGTGCTGCTCTACAGGAACCGCCCACGCGACTTCCGCTACCAGTATTTCAACGTCAAGCTGCCGCGCGACTCCAGTTGCTTCATCTGCCACGCGCAGAGGATCGAGGGCCTGACCGGGCTCCCCTCCGGCAACCACGTGGTGCTCGCTCCCTATGCCACGGCGATGGACTCGCAGCAGGCGACGGCGGGCCCGGGCTCGCGGCTCGCGAGGAGCGGGGTCGACCTCAACGGCGGCGTCGACCTGAAGTGGAACCCCAACGCCGTCACCGCCGTCGACGCCACGATCAATCCGGACTTCTCGCAGGTCGAGTCCGACGTGGCCCAGATCTCGACCAACGAGCGCTTCGCCCTCTTCTTCCCCGAGAAGCGGCCGTTCTTCCTGGAGGGGCTCGACCTGTTCTCGACCCCCCTCCAGGCGGTCTACACCCGCACCATCACCTCGCCGCGCTGGGGCGTGCGCGCCACGGGCGAGCTGGCGGACACCCGCTACACGGCCCTCGTCGCCGAGGACCGCGGGGGAGGCAGCGTCATCCTCCCCGGCCCCCTGGACTCAGGTCTCGCGGACCAGGACTTCTCCTCCCGGGTGGCCCTCGGCCGCGTCCGCCACGACTTCGGCAGCTCCTTCGTCAGCGTGCTGGCGACGGACCGCGAGGTCGAGGGCGTGGGCGGCCACAACCGGGTGTTCGGGCCGGACTTCGAGTGGCGCCCCTCGGACAAGGACACCATCCGCGGCCAGTTCCTCTTCGCCAGCACCCAGACCCCCAACCAGCCGGCCCTGGCGGCGGAGTGGGATGGCCGCCAGCTCCGCTCGCACGCCGGCTATGCCAACTGGAACCACAGCTCGCTCACCTGGGACTGGTCCTTCGAGTACGTCGACGTCGGCGACGACTACCGCTCCGACCTCGGCTTCCTGCCGCAGGTGGGGGTGCGCAACTCCTTCTTCAGCGTCGGGCGCAACTACCGCTGGGAGAACGGCCTGGTGCGCCATCTCCACCCCTACTTCCGCATCCGGGAGATCGAGGCCACGGACGGCAGCGGCGTCATCCAGCGGCGGCTCGCTCCCGGCATCGACGTCGAGGGGGCGTGGAACAGCTTCCTCGAGATCGAGCACCGGGACGAGAAGGTGCGGGCGGGCAACAAGCTCTTCGACACCAGCTATTACATCGGCGTGCTCACCTTGAGCCCCTCGCAGACCGTGGGCGGCGTGGAATTCGACTTCACCTTCGGCGACGCCGTGGACTTCGCCAGCCAGCGGCTGGGCAGGGGGGCCACGCTGGCGCTCTCGGGTACCCTGCGCCCCACGGATCACCTGGCGCTGCAGCTCAACGGCAGCCGCCGCTGGCTCGACGTGGCGCCCACCGGCACGGGACCGAAGACCCTGCGCCTCTTCACCGCCGACGTGGCGCGCCTCAAGGCCACCTACACCTTCACCTCGCGCGCCTTCCTGCGGCTCATCGGCCAGCAGACGGACGTGCGCCAGGACGGGCGCACCGAGACTTTCAGCAGCTCGGCCCTCTTCGCCTACAAGATCAACTGGCAGACCGTGCTCTTCCTGGGCGTCGGCGACGACCGCGCGCTGTCCGAGACCGATCGCCTGGAGCCCACCGGCCGCGAGGTGTTCCTCAAGGTCTCGTACGCGTTCCAGCGCTGAGTGCGGTAGCATCGGCCGAGGAGCGATTGCCATGAAATCCAGAACCATGCTGTGGATCGTGCTGTGCCTCTCCCTTCCCGCCGCCCTCTCGGCGGGCACCGTGATCACCATGAAGGAGCAGACCGCTCAGGGGAGCTCCAACAACAAGCTCTACCTCGACGGCGGCCGGCTCCGCCTCGAATCGGCGGCCGGCGGCCGCAACCACGTGATCCTCTACCACGCGGCGAACGGCGGCATCCAGGTCCTCGACCCGCTGAAGAAGACCTGGTTCGAGCTGCCGGCCGGCGGCGACCAGCAGGCGGCGGCCACCAAGGCGGTGATGGCGCGCAAGGACCTCTCCGAGGCCAGGAAGAAGCAGGTCTTGGACAACATGAAGGCCAACGCTGAGCGCCACGGCCTGTTCGGCGGCCAGCCCGTCCCCGCCCACTACCGCAAGGTCGCCGCGGAGGTGAAGGTCAACGGCTTCGTTACGGACGAGTACGAGGTCACCCGCAACGGCGCCAAGGTGCGGGAGGTCTGGCTGGTTTCACCGAAGAGCCTGGAGATCGACCACACCGACGTCGTCGCCTTGCAGTCGCTGGCCGAGCGGCTGGGAGCGCAGCCCGCCTCCCCCGGACCGCCGGGGCTCGTCCTGGAGACCGGGGCTCCCGAGGGGGTGCCGGTGCGCATCGTCACCTGGGACAACGGCAAGCCGCAGGCCACGACGGACGTCACGGCCGTCAGCCACGAGGCCGCCGCCGCGCCGCTGTTCGACGTGCCCAAGGACTACAAGCCGGCGAGCCCCGGCGCCCCGGGCGCCCCCGCCCCTCCAGGACATTGAGCGATGAGCCGCGTCCAGGACCACCTGCAGCCGGGCGAGGAGATCCTCTACCGCGCGCACGTCACCCGCCTCGTCCTGGCGCCCCTGGTGGCGCTGCTGGCGGTGGTCCTGGCCTTCACGACCTTCGCCTGGTTCGCCCTCCACAGCGCTCCGGCGGCCATCGTCAGCGGCCTGCTCGCCGTGGCCCTGGGCCTCGTCCTCGCCTGGCGACTATTCCGGCTCAATGCCTACGAGTACGTGCTGACCAATCACCGGGTCATCCAGCAGACGGGGATCCTCGCCAAGCGCTCGATGGACACGCGGCTCGACAAGATCAACAACATCGAGCACCGGCAGACGCTCCTGGGGCGCGTCCTCAACTATGGCGACGTGGAGGTCGACAGCGCCAGCGAGACCGGCATCTGCCGTTTCCCCAACATCGCCAATCCCCTGGAGTTCAAGCGCGCCATCCTCGCCGCGGCCGAGCAGTACCGGTCCGGCGGCGTCCCCCAGATGGCCGCCGCTCCCTCCGGCGCCGAGCGCCTGCGCCAGCTCAAGGCGCTGCTCGACGACGGCCTGATCTCCCACGAGGAGTTCGAGGTCAAGCGGAAAGAGTTGCTGGCGCAGTTGTAGGGGAAGGGGGAAGGCCCGGTGTAGACTTCCCCGGAGAGGAATTTCCCCTTTGAGCGCAACGGAAAAGAGCGGAGCCCCCGACGCTCCGGTGCCCCTGGCGCCGGTGGACCATGCGTGGCTGCGCATGGACGATCCCACCAACCTGATGATCATCAACGGCGTCCTGGCGCTCGGGGCGCCGGTGGCCCGTGAGCGCATCCGGCGCCTCCTGGAGGCTCGCCTGCTCCCCATCCCCCGTTTCCGCCAGCGGGTGGTGCTGAACGAAGGGGCTCCCTATTGGCAGGCGGTCGCCGGGGTGGACCTCGACCAGCACCTCGTCGAAGTGACCCTCCCCGCCCCCGGCGGGGACGTGGAGCTCGCCGCCCTGGTCAGCGCGCAGATGAGCGAGCCGCTCGACCTGGCGCGCCCCCTCTGGCGCTTCTTCCTGGTGCAGAGCTACAACGGCGGCTCGGCGATCTTCGGGCGCCTCCACCACTGCATCGGCGACGGCCTGGCCCTCCTCCTCGTGCTGCTGTCGCTGACCGACGTCGAAGCCGGAGCGCCGGTGGGGCCGGACGAGTCGGAAGTGGACGGCCTGGGCAACCCCTTCCTCGGCCTGCTCCTCGACCCGCCGCGGGGGATCGCGGCGGAGAGGGAGCTGATCGGGCGGATCATGCCCGAGGGGCTGCGGCTGCTGGAGGCCTCGGCGGCGGCGTTCAAGTCGATGGGGGCGCTGGCCACGGGTGTCGCGTCCACCGGCGCCTTCAGCCGCCTGATCCTCCGTCCTTCCGATCCCAAGACGATCTTCAAGGGACCGCTCGGGGTGCCCAAGAAGGTCGCCTGGTCGGACAAGATCGCGGTGGAGGAGGTGCGGGAGATCGGCAAGGCCCTGGGGGGGACGCTCAACGACGTCCTCCTCTCGGCCATGACCGGCGGTCTGCGGCGCTACCTGGACGCCAAGGGGGAGCCGGGGGAGGGGATCAACTTCCGCGCCGCCATGCCGGTGAACCTGCGGCCGCTGGCGCGTATGGCCGAGCTCGGCAACGAGTTCGGCCTCGTCTTCCTGTCGTTGCCGGTGGGCGCCGGCAACGCCCTGGAGCGGCTGCGGGAGCTGCGCAGGCGCTCGGCCGCCCTCAAGCGCTCGGCCGAGCCATTGGTGGTCTACGGCATCCTCAAGCTGCTGGGCATCGTGCCGCCGGCGGTGCAGAGGATGGTGGTGTCGATTTTCGCCACCAAGGCCACGGCGGTGATGACCAACGTGCCGGGGCCGCGCGAGACGCTCTACCTGGCGGGCAAGCCGATCGACGAGATCTTCTTCTGGGTCCCGCAGTCGGGGCGGGTGGGGCTCGGGATCAGCATCTTCAGCTACGCCGGCCACGTGCGGGTGGGGGTGGGCACGGACGCCGGCCTGGTCCCCGATCCCGGCGCCGTCGTCGCCGGTTTCCACGAAGAATACGCGGAGCTGCGCCGGCTGGCCGGGCGGTGATAGACTGCGGCGTGATCCTCACTGAGGAAGCTACCGTTTGATCGGCAGCACGGTCTCCCGCTACAAGGTTCTGGAACGCCTCGGCGGCGGGGGTGCAGGCGTGGTGTACAAAGCCGAGGACACCCGGCTGGAACGCCTCGTCGCCCTCAAGTTCCTCTCTTCCTACCGCGCCGGCAACGAGGCGGACCAGCGCCGGTTCCTGCGCGAGGCGCGGGTCTCCTCGGCGCTCGACCATCCCAACATCTGCACCGTCTACGAGGTGGACGAGACGGACGACGGCCGGCTGTTCATCGCCATGGCCCTCTGCGAGGGGGAGACGCTCAAGCGGCGCATCGAGCGCGGGGAGCTGCCGCTCGCCGAGGCGGTGGACGTCGCGGCGCAGATCGCCGCCGGCCTGGCGGCGGCCCATGCCAAGGGGATCGTCCACCGCGACGTCAAGCCGGCCAACGTCATCGTTGCCCCCGACGGCCGGGTGAAGATCGTCGATTTCGGCATCGCCAAGCTGCCGGACCAGTCGCGCCTGACCCGCGACGGCACGGCCGTGGGCACCGCCGGCTACATGGCGCCGGAGCAGATCCGCGGCGACACCATCGACGCCCGCACCGACGTCTGGGCCTTGGGGGTGGTGCTCTACGAGATGGTCACCGCTCGCTCGCCCTTCCCGGCCGAGACCGACCACGACCGCATCCGGGGGATCCTGAGCCGCGATCCCGAGCCGCTCGTCGCCCTGCGCCGCGACGTGCCCCAGGCCATCGACCGCATCGTCGCGCGCGCCCTGGCCAAGCGGCCGGAGGACCGCTATGCGCGGATGGAGGAGATGCGGGCCGACCTGCTGCACGCCGCCGAGAGCCTGGGGTTCCCCGGCTTCCAGGACGGCTTCGATCCCACCATCCGCGACATCCCCTCCGGCTTCTCCCGCCCGCGCACCGCCACGGAGGAGACCGGCATGGGGCTCGCCGGGCAGATCGTGGCTCACTACCGGGTGCTGGAGCTTCTGGGCGGCGGCGGCATGGGGGTGGTCTACAAGGCCGAGGACCTGCGCCTCAACCGCACCGTGGCCTTGAAGTTCCTGCCGCCGGAGCTGACGCGCGACCCGGAGGCCAAGGCCCGCTTCCTCCAGGAGGCCCGCTCGGCCTCGGTGCTCGACCACCCCAACATCTGCACCATCCACGAGGTGGGGGAGACGGACGACGGCCGGCTCTACCTCGCCATGCCCTCCTACGACGGCGAGACCCTGCGCAAGCGGATCGAGCGCGGCCCTCTCCCCATCGACGAGGCCACCGACGTCGCGCAGCAGATCGCCCGCGGCCTCTCGAAGGCCCACCGCCACGGCATCGTCCACCGCGACATCAAGCCGGCCAACCTCATTGTCACCAGCGATGGGGTGGTGAAGATCCTCGACTTCGGCCTCGCCAAGCTGGCGGGCTCGGCGGCCCTCACCCGCACCGGCTCGTCGGTGGGCACGCCCGCCTACATGTCTCCCGAGCAGGCGCGGGGGGAGGAGGTGGACCACCGCGCCGACCTCTGGTCGCTGGGCATCGTGCTCTACGAGATGGTGGCCGGCCGCCGGCCGTTCCGCGGTGAGCACGAGCAGGCGGTGCTCTACTCGCTGCTCAACGAGAGCCCGCGGCCCCTCCACGAGCTGCGCCCCGAGGCTCCGCCCGAGCTGGAGCGGATCGTCGCCGGCCTCCTGGCCAAGGACCCCGGCGACCGCTACCCCACGGTGGACGGCCCGCTGGGCGACTTGACGGCGCTGCGCAACGAGTCGATGACCACCACCGTGCGTACCCAGCCGGGGGACGGCCGGGCGGTAAAGACGCCGGTCTGGCTGTGGCCCGCCTCCCTGGCCGTGGTGGCGGCGCTGATCGCCGGCGGCCTCTGGCTGTGGGTTGGCCGGCGCCCCTCGGGGCAGGCGGCGCAGGCCGTCCGGTTCACCCAGCTCACCGACCTGGAGGGGAGCGAGTCGTTCCCCAGCCTGTCGCCGGACGGCAAGAGCTTCGTCTACGTCAAGGTGAACGGCGGCAATCGCGACATCTTCTTCCGGCCGGTCGCCGGCGGCACTCCGCGCGACCTGACGGAGGGCTCGCCGGCCGACGACACCCAGCCGGCGTTCTCGCCCGATGGCACCCAGATCGCCTTCCGCTCCGAGCGGGACGGGGGCGGCCTGTTCCTGATGGGGGTGACGGGCGGCGCGGTCCGCCAACTGACCGATGCCGGCTTCAACCCGGCCTGGTCGCCCGACGGCACGAAGATCGCCTATGCCACCGAGGGGGTCGCGAGTCCCCGCCAGCGGCGGCTCTTCAGCCAGATCTCGGTGGTGGAGGTGGCCACCGGCAAGACGCGGGTGCTGGAGAAAGACGACGGCGTGCAGCCGAGCTGGTCGCCGCACGGCCGGCGCATCGCCTATTGGGGCGTGCCGGCCGGCAGCTCGGAGCGCATCCTCTACACCGTTGCCGCCGAGGGGGGAGCGCCGGTCCAGGCCGTCCGCGACGGCCACGTCAACTGGAACCCCGTCTGGTCGGCCGACGGGCGCGCCCTCTACTACGTCTCGGACCGCAGCGGCATCATGAACATCTGGCAGTTGCCGCTCGACGAGGCCACGGGCGAGCCGCAGGGGGAGCCGAAGCCGGTCACCCCCTCCTCGCAGTCGCTGGGGCTCCTGAGCCTCGCGGGGCGGCAGATCGCCTACGCTACCGACGAAGGGAAGTCGAACGTGGAGCGCTGGAGCTTCGATCCGGCCACCTTCAAAGTGGCGGAGAAAGGGGTGCCGGTGACTCAAGGGTCGCGCTCGGTGCGCTCCGCCGCCGTGTCCCCCGACGGCTCGTCGATCGCCTTCGACACCTCCGCGCCTCAGGAAGACCTCTACGTCGTGAAGCCGGACGGCACCGGCCAGCGCCAGCTCACCGACGATGCGGCGAAGGACCGCATCCCCCAGTGGTTCGCCGGGGGCACGCGGCTGCTCTTCTACTCGGACCGCGGCGGCAGCTACGGCGCCTGGACGATCGGCGCCGATGGCCATGACCTGCGCCGCCTCGAAAACAGCAACCGCGAGTCGCTCACCAACCCCATTCCATCGCCCGATGGACGCCGCGTGGTCGCGAGCTTCGGCGCCAAGGGCGCGGCCTTCCTGGACCTCGCGGGCGATACGCTCCAGTGGCTGCCGCAGCCCGAGGGGGGACGGAAGCTCTTCGCTCCGCATGCCTGGTCGCCGGACGGCCAATACCTGGCGGGCACGCTGGAGCAGGCGGACGAGTCGGGAGTCCCCGGCATCGTCGTCTACTCCCTCGCCGCCAACCGCTACGACCGGCTGACCGACACCGGCACGCAACCGGTCTGGCTGCACGACAGCCGTACCCTGCTCTACCTGCAGGAAGGCAAGGTCTTCCGCGTCCGGCTGGGCGAACCGGCTCCCCGCCTCCTCGTGGCGCCGCCGGAGAGCTCCGCCTTCAAGTCCCTGGCCGTGGCGCCGGACGACCGCACCCTCTACATCGTGCGGGCGACTGACGAGGGAGACATCTACATGGCGACCTTCCAGTCCGGTCCGGGTCCGTCAGGCCGGTAGGTTCCGGGCTTGCGCGGCCATTTCTGGTAGACTGCGGCACTATCGCTTCTATTTGGATTCAGCTCGGCCGCGCACCGCGGCCGCCACGGGGCGGTGCCCCAGGAGGAGAGGATGAGCTTCAAAGTCAGGGAACTCATGATCGACGTCCTTCCCGCCACTCGGCTTTTCTCACCGGCAGTCGCGGGCCTCGCGCTTTGCGGCGAGGCGACGCGCACGTCCGAAGAGGATGAGGACGACGTGGAGTGCGGTGAGGCCACCCGCGTCCCCGGCGGCGGCACGCCGCCGCCCGCGAATCGTCCGGAGGCCGATCTCGCCATGCTGCGGCAGCAGCTTCGCCAGGCGCTGTCCGCGGCGCCTTGAAAACCCGGTTGTCGATCCGCGTCGCCACCGTGACCGGCGCGGTCTATCCGGCCGCGCCGCCATCCGGTATCTTGGGCGGGTCATGACGACCCGACGCATCGAGCCCGGTCCCGGCCAGGAATCCGTCTGGGACTATCCCCGTCCGCCCCGCGTGGAGGAATCCTCCCGGCTGATCCAGGTCCGCTTCAACGGCGAGACGATCGCCGAGACCCGCCGCGCCCTGCGCGTTCTGGAGACCAGCCACCCTCCCGTCTACTACCTGCCGCCGGGCGACGTCCGCATGGAGCTCCTCAAGCCGAATGCCCGCGCCACCTGGTGCGAGTGGAAGGGGCTCGCCCGCTACTACGACGTCGAGGTGAACGGCCGGACGGCCCCGGCCGCCGCTTGGTACTATCCCCTCCCGACCCTCATCTACGACGCGATCAAGGAGCACGTGGCCTTCTACCCCCAGGCCATGGAAGCCTGCTTCGTGGACGGCGAGCAGGTGCTGGTCCAGGAGGGGGACTTCTATGGCGGCTGGATCACCCACGAGATCGTGGGGCCGTTCAAAGGCGGGGCGGGGACGTTCGGGTGGTAGAGCCTACCCCTGCGCCAGCCGGATTCCCGTGAATTGGAAGCGGGTGTCCCCCGCCCAGAAGTTGCGGTAGCTCGCCCGGATGTGGTTCTCGGGCGTGGCGCAGGAGCCGCCGCGCAGCACGCGGACGTTGTCCATGAACTTGCCGTTGTATTCCATCAAGGGTCCTTCGAAGGGGCGGTATCCCGGGTAGGGCTCGTAGTGGTTGGAGGTCCATTCCCAGAGGTCGCCTCCCATCTGCAGGAGGTCCGAGCCATTGGCATGGGCCGGCCGCGGGTGGAGGGCGCCGGTATCGAGGAAGTTCCCTCCCCGGCCGGGAAAGCCGTTGACCCGCGCGGCGTGCTCCCACTCCCGCTCGGTGGGGAGGCGGGCCGACTGCCAGCGGGCGAAGGCGTCCGCCTCGTAGAAGCTCACGTGCGCCACGGGCTCGTCCGGATCGAGCTCCCGCGCGCCGGAGAGGGTCCAGTACCGCCAGCCGTCCCCGTCCTTCTCCCAATACAGGGGCGCCTCCCACCCTTGATCCTGCACCCTGGCCCAGCCGTTCGAGAGCCAGAGGAGAGGATTGCGGTAGCCGCCTTCGGCCATGAACTCCAGGTACTCGCCGTTGGTGATCAGCCGGTTGGCGAGCGCGAAACCGTCCAGCCAACCCTTGTGCACGGGCATCTCGTTGTCCCAGCACCAGCCTTCCTCGACGTTGCCGAAGTCGTGGAGCCCGCCCTCGAAGGGGACGAAGCATAGGGCGGGGACCGCGGACCGGGTACCGGGAACGGCAGGGCGGTACGGCTCCCGCATTCCGGGGACGTTGCTCCCCAGGATGTGCTTGAGCTCCGTCACCAGGAGCTCCTGGTGCTGCTGCTCGTGCTGGACCCCCGTGACGATCAGGAACCGCAGACGGTCGAGGTCCTCCTCCCGGGCCGAGCGGAGGAGCTCCTCGACCCGTGCGTCCACCGACTCGCGGAAACGGTAGACCTCGTCGTTGGTGGGGCGGGTCACGAGCCCCCGGTGGTCGCGCCGGATGCGGGGGCCGAGCGACTCGTAGTAGGAGTTCATGACGTACTCCAGCCGGGCGTCGTCCGCCGAGTAGCGACCGAAGGGCTCGAGGATGTTCTTGGCGAAGAACCAGGTGGTGTGCCCCAGGTTCCACCACGGCGGGCTCACGTCCGGCATGGACTGGATGCGGTAGTCCTCCGGCCGTAGCGGACGGCAGAGCTCGATGCTGAGGTTGCGGGTCTGGCGGTAACGGTCTAGAAGCTGGTTGCGATCCACGGCGGTCCCTCCCCGGCCCATTGTAGCGGTTGGCCCGGGCGCACGTTACCGGGCCTGGCGCACTTCCTTGATAGAGCTGTTGGATCCTCCAACGGCCGATATTTCAAGGGAGACGTTGAATGCGACATCTC
This sequence comes from Thermoanaerobaculia bacterium, assembly GCA_036275055.1. Classification (GTDB taxonomy): domain Bacteria; phylum Acidobacteriota; class Thermoanaerobaculia; order Multivoradales; family UBA5704; genus DATARR01. Next base: position 71,929 of record DASUEN010000238.1, on the reverse strand, counting down.
GTTCGTGGTCTGATCCTGGCCGCCGTCCTGGTCCCTGTCTTCTCGCAGCCCCACTTCGCGGCCATCGGATCATGCCCAAGCGGCAGGGGCATCTGCAGCATCACCTGTGCGCCCTGCTTCGTCGGCAGCGGCTGCCCCAAATTCGGCACCCATAACCAGACCTGTATCTGTAACGGAATCTGCCCGTAGGCGGTGGCTGAATCCCCTCGATCGTTCCTGCTGGTTGCGGTCGAGGGAGTATCTCTCCCACGAAAGGGCTCCCTCAGCCTTTCCTCCGGTGCAGGGCCTTTCTGGGAAGTCCGCGGCGAACCTCCCTCCGTACCCGCCGCGCCAGTGCGACCGCGTGGCGCGCCGCGGCGAGCGAGAGCTCTTCCCAGCCTGGATAGCGAGCCACGGTCGCATATTCGGTCAACCCCGCCTGCTCTTCGGAGCTGAGCTCTGGCCTCAACCCGAGGGGAATGCGTGCCAGCAGAGTCTCGAGATCGTGGGTCTTTGGGAAGTCGATCCCTTCGAGAACCAGGATTGCCTTCAAGTACTTCTCGACGCACTGCTGAGCGTGGAAACAAACCGTGTCCGTTGGACAGCTCTTTCCGAGCTTGAGCGTGTGGGCGGCAGTGGTGAGATCGTTATCGGCCTTTGCCAACCACTCCACACAGACCGCGATCAGCTTCTCACGGTCGGGCATAGAGTACCTTCCCCTCGAGCGCTGCCGGCCGCTCGATCGTGCCCGGGACCTCTTTTCGCCACAGGAACTCCTCGGGAGCCGTGACCACGATGTCCTTCGGAATACGGATGCTCCTCAGGGCGAGGCGGATCTCCAACTGCTTCTCTCGCTTGGATCCGAGGTACGGCATCACGATAAGCAGGTCAACGTCGCTGTCGGGACCCGCATCGCCGCGGGCATGCGAACCGAAGAGGATGATTCTCTCGGGATGAAAACGGCTCACAATCCGGCGCACCATCTGCCGGATCTCTTTTCTTTCGACAGGATTCGAGTTGCGCATCAAGAGAATCCTCGCTGCTCAAGCATACCAGACGCCAGGACTCCTTTCGCGCCGGCCTTTCGGGCTAAACTGCCAAGGCCGGTCAGAGGGAGGAACGGACGGACATGCCCAGGGCCATCTGGAACGGGACGGTGATCGCGGAGTCGGACAAGTTTGAGCTGGTGGAGGGGAACGTCTATTTCCCGCCCGAGACGGTGAAGCGGGAGTACCTGAAGCCCAGCTCGACCCATACGGTCTGCGGCTGGAAGGGGACGGCGAGCTACTACACGGTGGTGGTGGACGGCGTCAAGGGGAAGGACGCGGCCTGGTACTACCCGGACCCCAAGCCAGCGGCGGCCAACGTCAAGGACCACGTCGCGTTCTGGCGCGGCGTCCGAGTGGAGCGGTAGGGCGTGTCCCTCCTCGACACCGCCGTCACCCGCCAGCTCGGCATCGAGGTGCCGCTGATCTGCGGCGCCATGTACCCGTGCAGCAATCCGGAGCTGGTGGCCGCGGTCTCCGAGGCCGGCGGCATCGGCGTCATCCAGCCCCTCTCTATGGTCTACGTCCACGGCCACGAATTCGGCGCCGGGTTGAAGCTCATCCGCAGCCTGACGGCCAAGCCCGTGGGGATGAACGTCATCGTCGAGAAGTCCTCCAAGGTCTATCAGGAGCGGATGCAGCGCTTCGTGGATCAGGCGATCGATGCGGGGATCCGCTTCTTCGTCACCTCGCTCGGCAATCCCCGCTGGGTGGTGGAGAAGGCCCACGCGGCCGGCGGCTTCGTCTATCACGACGTCACCGAGCGGAAGTGGGCGCTGCGGGGGCTCGAAGCCGGGGTGGACGGCCTGATCGCCGTCAACAACCGGGCGGGCGGCCACGCGGGAGAGAGGAGCGAGGAGGAGCTCGTCGCGGAGCTCGCCGACTTCGGCGTGCCGGTCGTCTGTGCCGGTGGCATCGGCGGCGAGGAGGACTTCGTCCGCGCTCTGCGGATGGGCTACGCCGCCGTGCAGATGGGCACCCGCTTCATCGCCACCACGGAATGCACGGCCCACGCGGACTACAAGCGGGCCATCGTCGAGGCGGACGCGGACGACGTCGTGCTGACGGAGCGCATCACCGGCGTCCCCGTGTCGGTGATCCGCACCCCCTACATCGAGAAGACGGGGACCAAGGCCGGCCCCCTCGCTCGCTGGATGCTCCGGGGGCGGAAGACCAAGCACTGGATGCGGACGCTCTATGCCCTCCAGTCGATCTGGAAGCTGAAGCGTTCCTCCCTGCGCTCCTTCTCCTACCGGGATTACCTCCAGGCCGGCAAGAGCGTGGCGGGAGTGGAAAAGATCGAGCCCGCCGGGGAGATCGTGCGCCGGTTCAGGGCGGCGGCGGAACGGGTGGCGGTGACGGCGGCGAGGGTAGGCTAGCCCGCCGCTGTCGTGCTGTTGACTTCATACGCGTTCGTCGATAACTTCCGGTCCGCAACCTCTACCCAAGGAGGAAAGAACCATGTCCAAGCTCAAGCTCCGTCTGGCCGGTTTGTCGTTCATCGTCCTCAGCCTGCTGGCCCTGGGCGGCTCGATCTCGCCTGCGTCCGCCCGCGGCTTCTGCATTCAGGTGATCGCCTACGGCACCAACCCCGCCACCGGCGAGTGCCGGCAGTTCCCCACTCCCTGCGACGTGCCGCCGGGCTGGACCATCAGCTACACCGGCTGCGCCTCCAACTCGTAAGCGTGCTGCTGTCTGCGAAGGCCGGCCTTGCGCCGGCCTTTCGGACCTCCCTGCTCAGCGCCAGGAAAAAAGAGCGGGGCTCTCCACCCGCGAACGCGGAGAGCCCCGCCGCCCCGGCGGGGAGCCACTTCCTGTGCTTCAGTTGTCAAAGAACGCTCTGAGTCGTCCGAGCCGATCTCCGAGCCCCTCGCATCGATCTCCAGATCCTTCGCGCCGATCTCCGAGCCTTTCGGACCGAGCTCCAGGTCGTCCGTATCGAGGTCCGGACCCTCCGGACCTCGGTGCGAGACCTGCGAACCTCGGTCTGGACCGTCCGCAGCAAGCTCCAGGTGTCCCGTAGCGAGGTCACGCTCTCCGGGGCCGAGGTCCGAATCCTCGGGAGCGAGCTCGGGGCCCTCGGGAGCGAGGTCCGGATCGCTTGGAATTCGGAGCAGAAGTCCCAGATGGGTACGATCCGAGCACGATGGGATCATAACAATGCCTAATTGTCAACTATCGTCGATGAAAGATCTTGACAAGGATTCCCTCGTCGCGATAGGTTGATCGGGTTGAAGCAAGATAGCGGTGGGAGGGGCGGTCTGCTCTTTGACAACCGATTCGATCAAACCCGGAGAGCGGAGCCGGCCGCTCTCCGGTCCTACCTTCCCTCGGGAGGCTTGTGCTGGTGGCCTTCTCGCCCTCGTCTCAGGGCCGCCACTCCCGGGTCCCTCGGCAGCAGACCACGGGAAAGCCTGCCATTCTGCTGCAGGCCTCGATCGTATCTATGCCGGACGTGGTGCCGAGGTACGTGAAACCGGCCTTTCCGTCGGCATTCGTGACCGAGGTCCCCGTCCTTCTTTCGTGAGGACCGGAGACGATCGTGAAGGTGACCGTTGAGCCCGGGAGCGGCTCGCCCGTTGCGGGCAGGGTTACCTGGATAGAGGCCGTGTAGGTCGTGCCTACCCGGCCGAAGGAGCTTACGGGCTTGAATACGCACTGGGGCAGAGCCGGCGTTCCACCCACTCCAGAAAATCCGAGGATGAAGGTATTGGGTGTCCCGTCGTCCGGATCGCCTGCGGGTTGACCCAAGGCGAAGACCTCGGCTCCAACCGCCGAAAGAGCCGCCGTAGCGTCCTGCTCCCTGCCCGCGGCGCCGAAATAGGCGTTGAAGTGGAGCGAGGCCCCGGGAGGGAGGGAAGGGAATCCAAAGTCGAACACGGCCCCGTGGTCTTCCGGCCCGCAGTCTCCATAGCTCGGCGGGCCGCAGTTACCTATGTCTTGATTGTCATTCGTCAGGGGGTTTGCCGAGGCGAAGCCATTGTCGCTCGCTACGAGCAGGTTGGTCGCATCCCCGATCTCGAGGGTGATGAATTCGTTGAACACCATGGGCTCGATGTCGAAGTCGATCGTCCGGCGGTACCGAGGTTGGACGGTCTGGGCGCTGACGTTCCGGATCGTAACGGTGTCCTCATACAGATTAGGAGAGACAGAGGGGTGATAGCTCTGAGTGACCCGCAACACCGCCGGGGAGCCGATGTCGACCACCGACTCGGCGATGCGCCCTGTCGATCCGGGTTGAGTCCCCGTGCCGGAAGCCGCGAAGGAGATTGGAGTGAGCTGGTTGCCGCCTCCCTCGGCACGATTCGCGAAGCCGAAGGTGCTCGAGAGAAAGTCGGCAGCTCCCCAGCCTTCGCAGAGACATCCGGGGCTGGTCGCGTCCGCGTTGGTTGGGATGTAGCGCAAACCGACGATGGCCCCGCTCATGGGGTCTGCGAGGTTGAGATCCCCTTCCTGATTGATGCCGAGCTGAACGGTTCCATTGTCGATGATCGCCTGCGCCTGGAGGGGGGCGATGCGCAGTAGGAGGCCGAGAAAACAGAGGAGGATGGAGCGATGGCTTCTCATCGGCCCATCTTAGGTGCAAGTGCAAGATTGCGCAAGGAATGCTCCCAAGCGGCGAGGACGCACGCGTCAGTTGGCGACCTCCGCGTACTCGTCTCCCTCTTCGGGCTCTCCGACGAGGCGAGTCAGGTCCCCGATCAGGAGGTCGACGTCCTGGAGCGCCAGCGTGACCGAGCGGCGCAGACCGTTGATCCCTTCGGTCAGCGACGCCGGCAGGTCGCCGAGGTCCGCTAGACCTGCGGTGAGGCCCTGGAGGCGTGCAAAGAGGTCCGTGAGCTGCCCGGCCGCTCTCCGGCCCCGGTCGCGGAAGTCCAAGGGCATCCCCTCCCTCTCGACCACCCTGAGCAAGAGGTCGCGGGAGATGGGCACTGCCCAGATCAGGCTCTGAAGCTCGTTTACGGCCTCGCTGCTGTCGTCGTCCATGGTTTCTTGCCGGTCTGTGGGTATGGGGTTATTGTAGTGGAGAAGCTTGCCTACGGTCGTCATCCAGAACGAGCAACGCCGTTCCGCTGCCTGATCCCCGGCGCCCGAGACCTACAATGCGCTCGTCGCCCACGGTCGCCCCAGGTTCAGCGAACCGTATAGAGATCATCGCTGCGATGATCTCCTCGTGACCGGAGTTGATTCCTCCGTGCGGCTCGGCGTTGGCGCTCGGGCCAGTCCATCGGTTGCAGTTGGCTAAATACTGCCGTACAGTTCAGGCGGTTACCGGTCTCAGGTGTGAGAATGCGAAAAGGCGCTCTCCTTCTCTTCCTGCTCGCTCTGTCCTCCCCTCTCTCGGCTGACGCTGCATCGGCGGCCCTTTCAGATCGTGCTTTGTCACTCGTCCGCGACCTGCATGCCACTGGGATGGGAGTTGACCAGGAAGGAAACCTCTGGGCCTGGCAAAGTGGGGCCGGCCGGATCGATCTGTACTCGCCGGATGGCGAGGTGATCGCAAAGGCGAGCCTTCGAGACGCCGTGAGCGTGGCCGTGGATCGGCATTGGGGCGTCGCCGGGATCGTCGGCCAGGGCAAGGAGCTTCGCCTGGTTCCGTTTGGAGGGGGCTCGCCCTTATTGATTCCGCTTCCCGACGAAGCACGTGGCGTCGCCTGGGTCGATGCCGAGACCGTCGCCGTCGCTCCCGCTCTTGCCAACCACCGCGCGCAGCTCTGGCAGATCCGTGAGAAGACTCTGATCAAGAAGCTAGGGGTCGAAGAGGTGATCGAGCCCAAGATCGGCACCACCGTGTTGCGGTCGATCGCGATGCAATACGACCCGGGCCGCAAGCTGCTCTACACCCTGGACAGCTTCAAGGGCGACCTGCAGGTGTTTGCGCTCGACGGGCGCCTCGTCCGCCATGAGACGTTTCCGCAGGTGGAGCGGCGGGAGCTGGAGGCTTGGCTGGCCCAGACGGATCGAGAGATGCGCGAGCGCCACGAGACGTTCGCTCCCGGGATCCGGTGGTTCTCGCTTGCCGTCGATGCCGCCGGCGCGGCCTGGTCGGTGCAGGCCTGCGATAGGGCGCAGGCCCGTGCCACGCTCCTCCAGATTCCACTCCTGGGCAAACGCCAATCGACGACGCTCGAGGCTGCCTGCTGTGCGCTTCCCCTGGTGATCTGGAAGGGTTGGTTGATCCTGTACACGGACCCCGCGGCTCCCCGCGAGATCTGCAACCTCATCAGGAGAATCCCATGAGCCGCAACGTTCGACGTTGTCTGTTCCCGGTCGTCCTGCTGGTGCTTCCCTTGATGGAACGAACCTCCTCGGCCCAATTCACCCAGCCACCGGATCCCGGAAACGGGAGCGGAGGAGGCTGCAGCTACTGCAGCCAGATCAACTGCGGCTGTGCCTCCTCTTCACTCTGCACTCTCAACTTCAGTTGCGCGTGCAGCTCGATTTCATGCAGCCGTACCTGCGAGTACACCAATTGCCATGTTTGAGACGCGCTTCCCCCTATGTTCTCCTTGATTGCCTGGCTGATCTTTCACGCTGCCGTGGGGCTCTCCACGCCCCCCGTTAAAAACGCCTGGCTCGAGGTCACCCCCCTGGCCTCGCAGGACGCGCCGGTGACGATCGAGCTGAAGGCACCGGCCGGGCCGGTGCGGCTTCCAGCTCTGAAGGCCGGGTTGGCCCTGGTATGCGTAGGCGGTGAAGAGGTCGCCGTGAGCTGTGCGCAGCAGTATTTGGAGGCCGGCGCCGCCGTGGAGCCGGTGCTCCAGCGGGGAGTGCGAGTGACCGCCCGAGTCCGTGCCGGCAAGGACGCGGTTGCCGGCGCGCGCCTGGCGCTCGTCCCCAAGGAGCTGCGGTCACGGCGTTTCGTCACGCTGCCGCTCGGCCGTGACAAGGGGACCGGCCGGTTGATCCGCGAGGTGATGACCGATACGGCCGGCCGGGTGAAGACGCCGCAGCTCGCGCCGGGCGAGTACCTCCTCGAGGTGAAAGCCCCGGGCGGACAGATCCTGCACCAGGAAGTCAGCGTGCCTCGCCCCGAGGCTCTCCTGCCTAAAGGCACCCAGGCGGCTGGAGCCGAGGTGGTTCTGGACATCGGTGAGATTGCCCTCGACGCTGGCATTGCCGTGGCGGTGTTCGTGACCGGGCCCGGCGGGGAACCGGTCTCCGGCGCCAAGGTCGGAGGCCATCAGGGTGACCGTCCCGAAACGACCCGCTTCTTCGAGACGACGGCGGACGGCCAGGGCAAAGCGGAGATCTCCGGCCTCGCGCCCACGGTACCGGTGAACGTCGTCTGCCTGGCTCCCGGGTTCCTGAGATTCCAACAGCATTTCGACGTTCCCCCTCCGGCCGTGGGGTGTTCCCTGGAGCCCCTGGCCAGAATCGAAGGGGTCGTCCTTGGAAGCGATCGGCGGCCCGTGGCGGGCGCCACGGTCTCCAGCCGGGCGATCGAGCGGCTGGCGACTACCGATTCCGACGGCCGTTTCCTCTTCGTCGACCTCGCCGCTGGGACCTACGCGCTGACGGCGGTCGCCCGGCGTTACGGTCCGGAGCGTATCGTCGTGACCTTGGCGGCGGGAGAACGGCGCGAGCTGCCTCCGATCGAGCTGACCCTGGGCCGGAAGCTCCGGGGGGTGGTGAAGGACGGCGGTAGCGGTGAGCCTGTGGCAGGAGCCCGAATCGTCTCGATCGACCCTCTCGGTGCCGTGGACGAAGTGAGCGGGGAGGATGGCGAGGTCAGCTTTGCAGCCGGCGATGATCCGCTCCATCTGCGCGCCTCCGCCGAGGGCTATCCGGACGCGGAGGTGGCAATCGATCCCGGAAAGCTCGACGAGAGGACGCTGGACGGGGACAAGCCGGTGGCGATCGAGCTCCAGCGGGGCGGGCGGCTTCACATCGAGGTTTGGGACGAGGAGGCCGACCAGCCCTGCGCGGGTTGTGCCGTCAACCTCCAGGGCTTTCGTTCGGGCCGGTCCACACAGGTGGTCATGGATGGCGGGGGAGAGTGCCTGACCGAGCCGCTGACACCCGGGCCGTACGCGGTGTCTGTGGTGAAAGAGCGGAGCCTCGGAGGGGTGGTGCAGGTCAGCAACGGCGCCGAGAGCCGGCAGGTGGGGGTGGTCGCGGGATCAGTGACGCCGGTCCAGTTGGGCGAGAAGGCCCGGGTCGTCGAGGTGCGGTTCCGCCCGCCTGTCCCGCAAGGCTGGACGCTGTCCGCGAGCTCGCCCTCCGGAAGCCGCAACGCCGAGCCGCTCGGCGACGGCTCGTTCTCGGTGCGCCGGCGGCCTGGCAGCGCCGTGGTCCTCCAGCTTTTTGGCGGCGGCAACGTCACGGTTCGCCAGTCCGTGCTGCCGGCGGACGACGACCGGCCGCTGATCGACCTTCCCCTCCCTGGCAGCGGAATCCACGGCACTCTCGTCGCGGGAAAGCCCACGACCGGCGGCCGGGTTCTCACCGTTGTCTCCGCCGGGGACGGCACGGTCCAAGCCTCGGCCTTGATCGCCAGCGAGGGAGGCTTCGCCGTTCCTTTCCTGACTGCGGGGCTCTATACACTCCTGGTGGACGGCCGGCCTATCCGCTCCTTTACCCTCGCCCCCGGCCAGGAAGAGGATCTCGGGAGTCTCGCCCTCGATGCTCCCTGAGGCGCGGCCGTCGCCGTCGCGACTGCGTCACCGCCGTCGAGGTCGCGGTCACCGCAGCCGCGGCTGCGGTGGCAGCCACGCCGGCGTCCCCCTCTCGCCTCTCTCCTACACCTCTTGAGGATGTCAGCACCCCGCGGGCGGCCCGGCTTGCCCCCGGGGAGGCGTTTTGCCACAATGCGGCATTGATTTCAGGGACTCCCCCGGGAGCCCCGGCGAGAGAGGTGTAACTGTGAGCGACCCGATCAAGTTCTTCCTCCCCGGACCGACCTACGTCCCGCAGGATGCCCTGCAGGCGATGACCAAGCCCATGGTGGGGCACCGGTCGGCCGGGTTCAAATCGTTCTACCTGTCGCTGGCGGAACGGCTGCCGCAGATCCTCCGCACCTCGGGAGAGGTCATGGTCGCCTCCGGCAGCTCGACCCTGGCGATGGAGAGCGCGGTCGTCTCCTGCGCCGCCCAGGATGTGCTCAACCTCACCAACGGCGCCTTCTCGGAGCGCTGGCACTCGATTTCCAAGTCGGTTGGCAAGGCCGCGGACAAGGTCTCCGTGCCGTGGGGGCAGCCGGTCGATCCGGACGTCGTCCGTTCCGCGCTGCGGCGCAAGAAGTACGACGCCGTCACCGTGGTTCACAACGAGACCTCGACCGGCGTGCTGAGCCCGCTCGCCGAGATCGCCAAGGTGATCCGCGAGGAGAGCGACGCCGTCATCGTGGTAGACACGGTCTCCTCCCTGGCCGGGGCGCGGGTGGAGAGCGACGCCTGGGGGCTCGACGTGGTGCTCTCCGGCACCCAGAAGGCCGTCGCCGTGCCGCCGGGCCTCACCCTCTTCACCCTCTCGGAGCGGGCGGCCGAGCGGGCGGCGAAGGTGCCGCACCGCGGCTTCTACACCGACCTCCTGCGCTATCGCGAGAAGCACCGCGAAGGTGGGTTCATCACCACGCCGGCCATTCCTCTCCTCTACGCTCTGGACGTCCAGGCGAACCGCATCCTCGCCGAGGGGATGGAGGCGCGGTGGGCCCGCCACGAGCGCCTCTATCAGCGGACGGCGGAGTGGGCCGCTTCCCGCGGTTGCACCTACGCCGCGGCCGAGGGCGCCCGGTCGGTCACCGTGAGCTGCCTCCATCCGCCGCAGGGCGTCGATCCCCAGGCGATCGTCAAGGGGCTCGCAGCGCGCGGCATCACCATCGGCGGCGGCTATGGCGACTGGAAGCCCACCACCTTCCGCATCGGTCACATGGGCGAGGTGCGGGAGAGCGACCTCGCGGCCCTCTTCGCGGAGATCGATCAGCTCCTGGAGACGGTCGCCGCGCCGGCGGTGGGCTGACGCCATGGCGCACCGCATCCTGATCGCGGATCAGCTCGATCCCTCCGGCCTTGCGCTGTTCGAGAAGGCCGGAGTGGAGGTCCACCAGCTCACGGCGGAGGAGCGCCCTCGCCTCGCCGAGGTCCTCGCCGGCTTCGACGCCCTGGTGGTGCGCAGCTCCACCCAGGCCACGGCCGAGCTGCTCGCGGCCGGCAAGCGGCTCAAGGTGGTGGGGCGGGCCGGCATCGGCGTCGACAACGTGGACGTGGCCGCCGCCACCGAGCTCGGCATCCTGGTGGTGAACGCGCCCACCGCCAACCTCATGTCGGCGACGGAGCACACCTTCGCCCTCCTCCTTTCGCTCGCCCGCCGGGTGCCGGAGGCCGACGCTTCGACGAAGGCGGGGGAGTGGAACCGCAAGCTCACGGGCATCGAGCTGCAGGGGAAGACCCTGGGGATCATCGGCTTCGGGCGCATCGGCCAGCGGGTGGCGGACCGCGCCCGCGGCTTCGAGATGAAGGTCCTGGCCTACGATCCGTTCCTCGACGCCGCCGCGGCCCGCCGCCTGGGGGTCGAGCTGCTGGCGCTCGACGACCTGCTAGCCCAGGCGGACGTGGTCACCCTCCACGTACCGTTCACGGAGCAGACGAAGAACCTCCTGGGCAAGGACCGGCTGGCGAAGATGAAGCCGGGGGCGCTGCTCGTCAACTGCGCCCGCGGCGGCGTCGTGGACGAAGGTGCGCTGCTCGCGGCGTTGGAGTCCGGCCACCTCGGCGGCGCGGCCCTGGACGTGTTCGCCGAGGAGCCGCCCAAGGACCTGACGCTGGTGCGCCACAAGAAGGTGGTGGCGACTCCCCATCTCGGCGCCCAGACCCGCGAGGCCCAGGAGCGGATCTCGATCGAGACGGCCGAGATGGTGATCGCTGCGCTCTCCGGCTCGCTGGCGGTGGCGGCGGTGAACCTGCCGTTCCGCCCCGCGGGGGCGGGGAGCCGGGTGGAGCCGTTCATGGCCCTGGCGGAGACCCTGGGGTGCATGGCCGGCTCGCTCCTGGGCGCCGCCGCGCCGCAAAGGCTGCAGGTGGACGTGTGGGGACTGGACGAGTCGCTGCGCGCCCCGGTGACGGTGGCGGTGCTCAAGGGAGCGCTGACGCCGTTCCTGGGGGAGGCGATCAACTACGTCAACGCCGAGAAGGTGGCGGAGTCGCGGGGGATCGAGGTGGTGCGCTCCACCCACAGCGCCCGCGGCGACTACCCGCAGCTCGTGGACGTCACCCTCTCGGGCGGCGGCCGCAGCGCCGAGCTGGGGGGCACCCTCTTCGGCGACGGCGATCCCCGCGTCGTCCTCTTCGAAGGCTACCGCCTGGAGTTCCGGCCCGAGGGGAACCTGCTGGTGCTGGAGAACCTGGACAAGCCCGGCGTGGTGGGGAAGATCGGCACCCTGCTCGCGCAGCACGACGTCAACATCGCGGACATCCACCTCTCCCGGCGCGGTCACGAGGCCTTGGCCGTCCTGCGCCTCGACCAGGTGCCCGCGCCAGAGCTGCTGGACAAGCTCGCCGCGCTGCCGGAGGTGAAGTCGGCACGGCGGGTGCTGTTGGGATAGGGGCTCTCCCGGGTCAGCCGCCCAGCAGGGCCCTCTTGAAGTCCTGGCCAGGATCGGGCTTGGGGCCAAGCCAGGTGGAGAGGATGGCATCCGCCGTCACCTTGCCGGGGAGGGTGCCCTTCGCCTTGCCGTTGACCTCGACCAGGGTCCCTTCACCAGGGACGTAGGTCAACACGAGCTCGTTCCCCTTCTGGATCGGCTCCATCCAGCCGCAGAGGGTGGTGAATGCCTTCTTCACCTCGGCGGACGCGTTGGGGGTGTTGGCCTCCAGGCCGTCGTTCCAGGCGTCGCACATCTGCTCCTTGGTGACGCTGTAGACGAAGTGCATCACCTGCCGCCGCGAGGCGTCGGCCGAGAGGATCTTGGCCGCGGACTTCTCCTTCTGGGGGAGGTAGAGCCCGGCCACGTACACCTTGATGAAGAACTTGGTGCGCAGGGCGATGCCGTTGAGCACCAGGCTCTGCCCCTTGACCTCGGCCTTGTCGGGGAGCGTGACGCCGGCGAGTGTGGCGGCGCCGGCCGGCACCGTGAGGAGCAGGGAGAGGAGAGCGGAGTATAGAATTCGCATCGGTTCCTCCAAGGACGTTGGCTCAGGGGAGCGTTCGGCGGAGAGTCTAGCCGAAATCCGTGGCAACCCCGCGGTGGCCGCCGCCGTATCAGCCCGTAATGATTGGTCTGGTAAAAACGGACGCCGAGCTGGTGGCGAGCACCCTGCGGGGCTCGCAGGACGCCTTCCGCCAGCTCGTGCTGCGCTTCGAGCGCCCCGTCTACACCCTGCTGCAGCGGATGGTGCAGGACCCGGCGGCCGCCGAGGACCTGGCGCAGGATGTCTTCGTCAAGGCCTACCGCCGCCTCGACAGCTTCGATCCGCAGTGGAAGTTCTCGAGCTGGCTGTTCAAGATCGCGCACAACACCGCCATCGACCACCTGCGCCACGGAGCGCCGGAGACGGTTCCCCTGGAGACGGACGAGGAGGGGCGGGGAGGCCTCGCCACCGTGCTGGCGGACGGGGGGACCGAGGACCCGCAGGCGGCGGCTCAGCGGCGGGACCTCGCGCGGTCGCTGGAGCGGGCCATCTCCCGCCTGCGGCCGGAGTACCGCCTGGCGGTCGTCATGTTCTACGCTCAGGGCGCCTCGTACCAAGAGATCTGCGAGGCCACCGGGCTGCCGCTGGGCACGGTGAAGACCAACCTCCACCGCGCCCGCAAGGAGCTCGCCGAGGCCATGACCTCCCTCGGCTGGGGGCCCAAGTGAAACCGGAAGCGCGGGGACCTCGTAGAGCGGGTCGTAAGGAGAACGACGGAATGCGCCCCTCACCCCAGGAAGCTCTGAACCGCTGGCTCGCCGCCGAGCGGGAAGGCCGTTCCGAGGAAGCCGACGCCGCCCTGCGCGAGACGTTCGCGGCCCTGCCGCTGCTTTCGCCGGCTGCCGGTTTCGCCGGGCGGGTGCTCGTCCGGGCCGGGTTGCAGCCGGAGGTGCGGGACGTCTTCGCCTCGCGCGCCCTGCGGCTGGTGCTGGCCGCGAGCCTGGTCTCCCTGGCTCTGGGCGTGTTCTGGGTGCCGCCGGTCCTGGGGGCTTTTGCCCGGCTGTGGAGCCTCGGCGGCGTGGTGCGGCTCGGGACGTGGGCGGTGGAAGCCGGCAGCCAGGCGCTCGCCACGCTGCTGGGGATCGGCGAGTGGCTGTTCGCGCTCTACCGGTCGATCACCGAGCCGTTGCTGGCACCCCAGGTGCTGGCGGGCCTCACGGTCTGCCTCCTCGTCTCGGGCCTGGCCTTGCGCTTTCTCCGCGATCAACTGACTGGTGAGAGGAGCTGGAATCATGTGGACCCCACTCTTTAGCAATCGATCCGCCGGCCGGAGGTCTCGCCGCGCCGCGGTCGTCTTTTTGAGCCTCGGCCTGGCCGTGGCCGCGTCGTTCGCACCTGCCGCCGCGGCGCCGCAGGGAACCAATCCCCCCGCCTCGGCGGAAGAGAGGGCGAGCCTGCGCCAGGCCCTCGAAAGCCGCTACGAGGTGCTGCCGGTGCAGGGCGGCATCGTGCTCAAGCCTCGCCAGCCGCGGGCGGGCATCAGCACCATCGAGGTGACGGCCGAAGGCGTGGCGGTCAACGGCGAGCGGGTGAGCGCCCGCACTCTGCGCGACTGGCTGGGCGGTGGCGACGCCGACTCCGTCCTCAGGCTGCAGGGGCTGAGCGCCGCCGAGCAGCGGCAGGTCTTCGGTCTGGAGAAGGGGAGCGCACCGCCCCCCGCAGCCACGCCCGCGCCGGCCGAGCCAGGCGCCGAAACCACTTCGGGCGACGCCGCCGAGGACGAGACGCCGGAGACGGCCGAGCCGGCGGCGGCCGAGACCCCCGAGCCGGCCGGCAGCCGGCGCACCACGGGGAGCCGCATCAACGTCGGCGGCAGCGTGACGGTGGACAAGGACGAGGTGGCCGACGAGGTGGTGGCGGTCGGCGGCTCGGCCACGGTCGACGGCGAGGTGGAGGACAGCGTTACCGCCGTCGGCGGCCCCGCCCGCATCAACGGCAAGGTGGGAGGCGAGGTGGTGTCGGTGGGGAGCAGCATCTACCTCGGCCCCAACGCCGAGGTGCAGGGCGACCTCACGAGCGTGGGGGGCTCGGTCCACCAAGATCCCGGCTCGAAAGTGCACGGCACGATCCACGAGGTGGGTTTCCTGCCGTTCAACCGGCCGTTCGGCCGCCACTTCCGCTTCGGCCGCCACTGGGGCTTGGAGCCCTGGCCGTTCTGGGGTGGCGTCTCCGAGCTGATGGGCAGCATCATGGGCTTCATCTTCATGGGGATCCTGGTTTGCCTAGTGCTGCTGGTGGCGCGCGAGCCCTTCGAGCGCGTGGCGCGGCAACTGGGCGACAGGCCTTGGCAGGCTGCCGCGGCCGGTCTCGCCGGTGCCGTCTTCACGCTGCCCGTCGCCGTCGCGGTGACCTTCCTGCTGTTCATCACCATCGTCGGGTGCCTGCTGTACCTGCTCTATCCCTTCGCCATCTTCTACTTCCTGCTCCTGCTCCTGCTGGGCTATACCGCGGTGTGCTACCGGCTCGGCCGTCTTTTCGAGGGTCGCTTGGGCCGCGGCTTCGGAAGTCCCTACGTAACGACTCTGGTGGGCCTTTCCGCCATCCACGTCTGGCTCATCCTGGGTCACCTCCTCGCCCTGCTGCCAGGGCCGTTCGGAGCGATGATCTGGGCGCTGGGAGTGGTGGCCTTCGTCACCGCCATGATCGTTGGTTTCGGTGCCCTGATCCTGGCCCGCTTCGGCTTTGCGCCGGGCTACTGGCCGCAGCGGGGAACGCCGGTGCCGGTGGTGCCCGCACCGGTGCCGCCGTCTCTCTATGAGCGGCCGGCCGAGCCGTTGCCGCTCTCCGACGCGCACGAGCCCGAGCCGCCAGCGGAGTGGAACGAGCCGCCGCGCTGACCCGGTATCACGACGGCTCGCCGGCGGGTCCGGCGAGCCGTTCCGCCAGCCGGGTGAACCGCGCCCGCACCCGCCGGTTGCCCACCGCGATCCGCAGCGCCCGCTCCTCACCCACCAGCACGGCCAGCCGCTTCGCCCGCGTCAGCGCGGTGTAGAGGAGGTTGCGCTGCAGCATCACGTAGTGGGAGGAGTGGAGGGGGATCACCACGCAGGGGTACTCGCTCCCCTGCGACTTGTGGATGGTGCAGGCATAGGCGAGGACGAGCTCGTCGAGCGCGCCGTGATCGTAGACCACCTCCCGGCCGTCGAACGCCACGGTCACGAGCTGGTCGACCTCGTCGACGGCGGTGATGCGGCCGATGTCGCCGTTGAAGACCTCGAGGTCGTAGTTGTTGCGCACCTGCATCACCTTGTCGCCCACGCGCAGGGTCTGGCCGCCGCGGGTCACCTCGGCCCCTTGGGGGTTCAGCAGCTCGCGCAGCACGGAGTTGAGGTTCTCGGTGCCGAGGGGGCCCCGGTTCATGGGGGTGAGCACCTGCACCTGCTCCGTGGGATCGAGGCCGAACTTCGCCGGGATGCGGCGGGAGACGAGCTGGGCGACCGTCTCCACCAGCTCCTGCGGCTCCGCGCGCTCGATGAAGAAGAAGTCGCCGTCGCTGTCGACCGACTCCAGGACGGGCATCAGCCCCTGGTTCACCCGGTGGGCGTTGACCACGATCAGGCTGCGCTCGGCCTGGCGGAAGATCTCGGTGAGTCGCACCACCTCCACGGCCTGCGAGCGGATGAGGTCGGCGAGCACCCGCCCCGGCCCCACAGATGGGAGCTGGTCCACGTCCCCCACCAGGATCAGCCGCCCGTGGTCCGGCACGGCGCGCAGCACGTGGTGGGCGAGGACGGTGTCGAGCATCGAGGCCTCGTCCACGATCAGCAGGTCGCAGGAGAGGGGGTGCTCGCGGTTGCGGACGAACTGGCGGGTCTTGGGGTCGAGCTCCAGCAGGCGGTGGAGGGTGGTGGCCTCGGCGCCCGTGGCCTCGGCCAGACGTTTGGCGGCGCGACCGGTGGGCGCGGCGAGGAGCACCCTCTGCTTCTTCTTTTCCAGGATCTTGACCAGCCCGCGCACCAGAGTCGTCTTGCCCGTGCCCGGGCCGCCCGTGATCACCAGCGCCTTGCGGGTGAGGCCGGCGCGGATGGCCTGCCGCTGCTGGCGGGCGAGCTCGATCCGCTCGTGCTTCTCGAACCAGTCGAGGGCGCGGTCGAGGTCGATCTCCAGCGGCAGCGGCGGCTGCACGAGGAGGGCGCGGATGCGCGCCGCGACGCCGGCCTCGGCGGTGTGGAGCGATTTGAGGAACACCGCCTGCTCTCCGGGAGCCGCCGCCAGGGCTTCGAGCACGATCAGCTCTTTTTCGGCCAGGGCCGGCAGCGCCTGCTCGGCCAGGGCCGGCGGCACCTCCAGGAGCTTCTCGGCCTCCTCCAGCAGCGTCTGGCGGGGGAGGTAGACGTGCCCGCGGTCCGCCCCCTGCCCCAGCAGATAGAGGGAGCCGGCCTCGATGCGCTGCGGCGCCGTGGGCGGCACGCCCAGGGCGGCGGCGATCTTGTCCGCCGTCTTGAAGCCGATGCCGTAGATGTCCGTCGCCAGCCGGTAGGGGTTCTCCTTCACCAGCTCCGTGGCCCGCGGGCCGTAGGCCTTGTAGATCTTGATCGCATAGCTCGTCGAGACGCCGTGCGACTGGAGGAAGATCATCACCTCCTTGATCTCCCGCTGCTCGTCCCAGGCGCGCAGGATCTCGCGGCTGCGCTTGGGGCCGATCCCCTCGACCTCGACCAGCCGCTCCGGCCGGTTCTCGATGACGTCGAGCGTCTCCAGGCCGAAGGTGGCCACCAGCCGGGAGGCCATGACCTTGCCGATACCGCGGATGAGCCCCGAGCCCAGGTACTTCTCGATCCCCCCCACCGTGGCCGGCGTCACCGTGGCGTAGGAGGCGACCCGGAACTGCCGGCCGTACTTCGGGTCTTGGATCCAGGCGCCGGTGAGGCGCAGGTTCTCCCCCGGCTGCACTCCCAGCAGGTTGCCCACCGCCGTCACCAGGTCGCGCTGGCCGGCCACCGAGAGGCGCGCCACCGTCCAGGCGTTCTCCTCGTTGCTGAAGACGATCCGCTCCAGGACCCCCTCGACGGTGGCCGGTGCGTCGGTCGGTTTGGGTTCGAAGGGGAGAGTCATAGCCGCCGGAGCCGGCTCAGTTTATGACAGGTGGTCCCGACTGTGCCAAAATGACCCGCGCATGTCCGACAAGCCCATGATCCTGGTCATCGACGACGAAACCGGCTCCCGCGAGTCGATGGCGATCGCCCTCGAAAAAGCGGGGCTCGCGGTGCGCACCTTCGACGACGCGAGGAAGGCCCTGGAGTTCCTGGACGAGAACGAGGCCCGCCTCGCCGTCTGCGACCTGCGCATGCCCGGCATGGACGGGCTCGGCTTCCTCCAGGAGGTGCGGGAGAGGAAGCTCGACCTCGCCATCATGCTGGTGACCGCCTACGGCTCGATCGAGTCGGCGGTCGAAGCCATGCGGGTGGGGGCCGACGACTACCTCACCAAGCCCGTCGACCTCTACGAGCTGCGCAAGCGGGTGATGAACCTGATCGAGAAGGAGCAGCTCAAGGAAGAGGTGTCGAGCCTGCGCGAGCAGCTCGACAAGCGCTACGGCTTCGAGAGCATCATCGGTCACTCGGCGCCCATGGAGCGCCTCTTCGAGCAGATGCGGATGGTGGCCCCCACGCGCTCCAGCGTCCTCGTCATCGGCGAGAGCGGCACCGGCAAGGAGCTGGTGGCCAACGCCCTCCACCGGGCGAGCCCCCGGCGCAACGAGCGCTTCCTCGCCATCAACTGCGGCGCCATCCCCAGCGACATCCTGGAGAGCGAGCTCTTCGGCCACGAGCGGGGGGCTTTCACCGGCGCCGTGACGCGCAAGATCGGCAAGTTCGAGCTCGCCCACAAGGGGTCCTTGTTCCTGGACGAGATCAGCGAGCTCTATCCCGAGCTGCAGGTCAAGCTCCTGCGGGTGCTGGAGGAGCGGCAGATCATGCGGGTGGGCGGCAGCGAGCTGATCCCGGTCGACTTCCGGCTGATCGCGGCCACCAACCGCGACCTGGAGAAGGAGGTCGCCGAGGGGCGCTTCCGCGAGGACCTCTACTACCGCCTGAAGGTGGTGACGCTGCGCATCCCGCCGCTGCGCGAGCGGCCGGGGGACGTCCAACAGCTCGCCGAGCACTTCCTCGCCCTGTTCTGCCAGGAGCACGGCAAGGTGGCCAAGCGGCTGAGCGAGGCGACCCTGGAGCTGCTCCACCGCTACCCCTGGCCGGGCAACGTGCGCCAGCTTCGCAACGTCATGGAGTCCGCCGTGGTCTTCAGCCTGGGGGAGGAGGTCACGCCGGCCGACCTGCCGATCGAGGTGCGGGAGTCCTCGACCGTCTCCGCCACCGGCCTGCCCGTCCAGCCCGTGGCCGGGGAGCCGCGCACCATGGCCGACATCGAGCGCCAGGCGATCCTCGAGACTCTGGAGCGCACCGACGGCCACCGCGCCCGGGCGGCGGACATCCTGGGCATCGGCTTGCGCACCCTGCAGCGCAAGCTCAAAGAGTACAAAGATGAAGGCTATATTCAGGAAGACTGAAGGAGGGGAGACATGGAGCTGCACACCGCGGTGATGATCCACAACGGGATCATGGGGCTGAAGGGGCAGCGGGGTACCCTGCTGCAGATCAGCCCGGACGGCTACTACGAGATCAACTGCACCTTCGGCGAGCGGGTCCACCGGACGTTGCTGCCGATCGAAGGCACGGTGCTCATCAGCCTCGAGCCCGAGGAATCCACTCGCGTCGATCAGGAGATCGAGCGCTGATGGCGGCCCAGGCGGCACGGGCGGGCGCGAGGCTCTCGGTCAACGTCGACCACGTGGCAACGCTGCGGCAGGCGCGCAAGACCCGGTATCCCGACCTCGTCGAAGCGGCGCGCATCGCCGAGGCGGCGGGCGCCTCGGGAATCACCGTCCACCTGCGGGTGGATCGCCGGCACGTCCAGGACGCGGACGTGGAGCGTCTGCGCGCCAGCGTGCAGGGAAAGCTCAACCTGGAGATGTCGAGCTCCGAGGACATGGTGAAAGTGGCGTTGCGGGTCAAGCCCCAGCAAGTGACCCTGGTGCCGGAGCGCCCCGAGGAGGTGACGACGGAGGGGGGGCTCAACCTGCTCCTCTATGGCCGGCGGATCACCGACGTCGCGGACCGCCTGTCGGCGGCCGGCATCGCCGTTTCGCTGTTCATCGATCCGGACCTGGGGCAGGTCCAGGCGCTCGGCAACCTCAAGGGGCACGGAGTCACCGGCTTCGAGGTCAACACCGATGCCTACACCCGGGCCACGGAGACGGAGGCTTTGGCGGCCGAGCTGCGGCAGATCGCCGGGGCGGTGGAGCAGGGGAGGGCGCTGGGTCTGCGGGCCTATGCCGGACACGGCCTGCGCACGGACAACGTCGGCCCGGTGGCGGCCATCCCGGGGATGGAGGAGCTCAACATCGGCCACGCCATCGTCGCCCGCGCGGTGATCGTGGGAATAGAGACAGCAGTCCGGGAGATGCTGGCGGCGATCGCCTCCGGGGAGGGATAGCCGCTCACGCTGCTCCCAGCTCCCCCTGGATCGCCGTGGCGATCTCGCCCGCCAAGCCATCGATCAGCCCCTGCTCGGGGCCCTCGATCATGATGCGGGCCAGGGCCTCGGTGCCGCTGTAGCGCAGGACGAGCCGGCCGTCTCCCCCCAGGCGCTCCTCGGCGTCCCGGGCGGCGGCAGAGACGGTGGGGAGCGTCTCGAACGGCACCTTGCGCGCCACCGGCACGTTGAGCAGCACCTGGGGGTAGCGCCGGAAGGGGGCGAGCATCTGCGAAAGCGGGCGGCCGTCCTGGTGGCGGAGGAAGGCGATCTGCACGGCGGTCAGCAGGCCGTCGCCGGTGCTCGCGAGACCGCTCTGGATGACGTGGCCGGACTGCTCCCCCCCCAGCAGCAGCCCCTCGCGGCGCATCGCCTCCACCACGTAGCGGTCCCCCACGTTGCAGCGCACGAGGCCGATCCCTTCGGTGGCCAGGGCGCGCTCCAGCCCGAGGTTGCTCATCGACGTGGCCACGATCCGGGGGGGGTGGAGCCGGCCGCTGCGCTGGAGGGAGGTGGCCCAGAGGTAGAGGATGGCGTCGCCGTCGCGCACCTCGCCCTGCTCGTCGGCGAAGATGCAGCGGTCGGCGTCGCCGTCGAAGGCGGCCCCGAGGTCAGCCCCCTCGGCCACCACCCGCGCCGCCATCTCCCCTGGCGCCGTGGAGCCGCACCCCTCGTTGACGTTGCGCCCATCGGGCGCGGCATGCAGCAGGGTCACCTGCGCCCCCAGCCGCGCGAAAAGCTCCCCGGCGTAAGCCGAGGCAGCGCCGTTGCCGGTGTCGAGGACCACCCTCAGGCCGGCGAGCGGGCGCTCTCCGGGAACGGTCGCCGCCAGGTGGCGCAGGTAGCGCTCGCGCAGCTCCGGCTCCGCCGCCAGGGCGCCCGGGGGGATCTCCGCGACCGCTCCGGCCGGCTCCGCCAGCCGCGCTGCGAGCGCCGCCTCGTCCTCGTCGCTCCATTTGAAGCCTTGGCGGTCGAGGAGCTTGATGCCGTTGTCCGGCCAGGGGTTGTGGCTGGCCGACACGACCACGCCGGCGGTGGCTCCGAGCTGCTGGGTCAGCCAGGCGACGCCCGGCGTGGGGATCACCCCGGCATGGCGCAGGTCGATGCCGCCGGCGACGAGCCCCGCGGCGAGCCAGCGGCAGATCTCGGGCGTGCTCTCCCGGGTGTCGCCGCCCAGCACCACCCGCGCAGGGGTACCGCGCGCCCGCAGGGTCGCGGCGAGGTGGACGGCGAGGCGGGTCACCGTCTCGCGATCGAGGGGCGGCTCGCCGAAGCGGCCGCGGATGCCGTCGGTGCCGAAAATGCCCTGGGATTGGCTCAACGCTTGTCCTTTCGCGGTTTCGTCTTCGGGTCCTGGAGCTTCGGCTCGTCGGGCATGGTCATGGGGATCTTGACGTCCACGTGGGTGGGTTGCACGATCTGGAGCAGGGCATCGGGGGAGACCACCTGCACCGACTGGAGCTCGAAAGTGAGGGCCCGGCCATCGAGGCTGACTGGCGCCGTGAACAGGTGCTGAGTGCGCGCGACCATGGATTTCGGGCCTCTGACCTCCACCTGGTTGGGAGAGATCTCCGGCTCGCCGACCATGGCGCCGGCCGCCGGCTCGCCGGTCAGCCTCGCCACCACGGGCAGGCGCAGCGTGACCTCCTGTTCGAGCTCCACCCGGATGGTGGGAGGCTCGATCGAGACCACGTCCAGCCCTTCCGGCGCCGTCACGTTCTCCGGCCCGAGGGTGATAGTGGCCGTCCCCTCCTGGCGCTGCGTCAGCTCGACCGTCACGTCCACGGTGAAAGGGCTGAGCCGGCGAATGGCCTTCTTGCTGCCGGAGAGGCGCACGTTGACGGTGGGCACCGGATCGATGATGACGAACCCCTTGGGGCGGTTGTAGCTGACGCTCGCCTCCACCAGCCGCTCGCTGGAGACGAGCCGGTCCTGCAGCGAGGCGTTGAACCAGATGCCGATGGCGATCCCCAGCGCCAGCAGCCGCAAGCCCCAGGTGCGAGCCGTCTCGCTCATGCCAGGCCCCGCGGCGAGCTCAAGTCGGTCAGCAGGTGCTCGTAGAGGGCGTTGCGCAAGCCGTTGCCGTCGAGGTCGCGGATCAGCGCGCCGTCGAAAGCCACGGAGATGATCCCGGTCTCCTCGGAGACCACGACGGCCACGGCGTCCGTCTCCTCGGTCAAGCCGAGGGCGGCGCGGTGGCGGGTGCCGAACTCCTTCGACAGCTCGGGATTGGGAGTCAGCGGCAGGAAGCAGGCCGCGGCGGCGATGCGGTCGTCCTGGATGATGACGGCGCCATCGTGGAGCGGCGTGTCGGGCTGGAAGACGTTGATCAGCAGGTCGTAGGAGACGACGGCGTCGATCGAGATACCGTTCTCGATGTAATTGCGCAGCCCGTGCAGGCGCTCGATGACGATGAGGGCGCCGGTGCGGCGGGTCGAGAGGGTGGTGGCGGCGAGCACGATCTCGCTGAACGACGCCACCACCTTCTGCTGCTTGGCGAGCCCCCACAGGGGATTGCGCCCGAAGCTCGCCAGGGCGCGGCGGATCTCCTGCTGGAACAGGACGATGACGGCGAACGGCAGGACGATCAACAGGTTCTCGAGGATGCGCTGCAAAGTGGGGAGCTCGGCGAGGATGGCGCCGTAGTACACCAGCCCCAGGAAGACGAGGCCGAGCAACATCTGCACCGCCCGCGTGCCGCGGATCAGCAGCAGCAGGTTGTAGATGATGATGGCGACGGCCAGGACGTCGACGGCGTCGCGCCAGTTGAGGATCTCGAAGAAGCGCTGCAAGGTGGTCAAGGCCGCTCCCCCTGCCTCGCCTGCCCCGACTGCCTTGCTATGGCGTGCCAGACGTCGAGGAACTGCACCGTCTCGGCCACGTCGTGGACCCGCACCACGGCGGCTCCCAGCGCCGCGGCCCAGGCCACGGCCGCCAGGCTGCCGGCCAGCCGGCGGTCCGGCGGCAGGGGAGGAACGCCCGGCCGCTCCGCCGCCCGGGCGAGGAAGCTCTTGCGGCTGGCCCCCACCAGGAGCGGCCGGCCGAGGCTCGCGAGCTCGGGGAGGCGGCGCAGTAGCTCCAGGTTCTGTTCCCAGGTCTTGCCGAAGCCGAGGCCGGGATCTAGCAGGAGCTGCGACTCGGCGATGCCGGCGGCGGTGGCGCGCTGGACGGCCGCCGCCAGCTCCGTCCGCACCTCGCCCAGCAGGTCGGTGAAGTGGATGCCCTGCTGCATGGTGGCGAGATCGCCCCGGCTGTGCATCAGCACCAGCGGGCAGCCGGCGGCGGCCACCGCGCGGCCGAGCAGGGGATCGGCGAGGGCGCCGACGTCGTTGATCAGGTCGGCGCCGGCTGCCAGGGCGAGCCGCGCCACCTCGCCCTTGCGGGTGTCGACCGAGAGGGGCGCGTCCGTGGCCCGGCGGAGCCCCTCCAGCACCGGCAGCAGACGAGCGGCCTCCTCCTCCGGCGGCACCGTCCGCGCGCCACCGCCGTAGACGCCGCCGCCGGGGCGGGTCGATTCGGCCCCCAGGTCGAGGAGGTCGGCGCCCTCGGCGAGCATGGCGAGGCCGCGGTCGATCGCCTGCGCCGGATCAGGCCACCGGCCGCCGTCGCTGAAAGAGTCGGGAGTGAGGTTGAGGACGCCCAGGACCCGCGGGCGCCCGCCCAGCACGAGCGTGCGGCTGCGGGGCAGCCGCAGAGTCCAGGTGCGGGCGGTGTCGGGTAAGGTCGCGGTCTCCATCCAGGGGTGGCTTGAGTGAAGGCTTACGCCGGCTGCTCGGGCTCGGGGATCGGCGGCTGGGGCTGGGCGGCGCGGCGCTTGGGGCCGGCCACCTCGGCCTCGACGTTCGGTTCCGCGTGGGCCATCTCGGTCGACACGTCGGCGGAGCCGGACGGCTCGCCGCTGTGGGAGCCACCGCTGCGGGCGGCGGTGACCACCGACTCCGGCACCTCGTGCCCTCCCACCACCAGCCCTTCGCCCGGCGGCACCGGCCGGGTAGGAGCGTGCTCGTGCCCGGTCATGGCGCGGATGGTGTTGTAGACCTCCTCGCCGTCGAGCGTCTCGCGCTCCAGCAGGTCGTGGGCCACTCGGTCGAGCACCGTCCGGTACTGGGTGAGGATGGCGCGGGCGCTCTCGTAGCCGGCCTGCACGATGCGGGTGACCTCGTGGTCGATGCGGATGGCCGTGTCCTCGCTGTAGTCGGCGCGCTGGGCGAAGTCGCGGCCGAGGAAGACCGGCTCGTCCTTGGTGCCGAAGGCGAGGGGGCCGAGCTCGGACATCCCCCATTCGCAGACCATGCGGCGGGCCATCTCGGTGGCGCGCTCGATGTCGTTGCCGGCGCCGGTCGTGACGTCGTCCTGCGTCAGCTCCTCGGCTACCCGGCCGCCCATGAGGATGGCGATCTGCGCCTCCACGTACTGCTTCTTGTAGGTGTACTTGTCCTCGGTGGGGAGCTGCATGGTGAGCCCCAGGGCGCGGCCGCGGGGGATGATGGTGACCTTGTGCAGCGGGTCCGCTCCCGGGGTGAAGGCCGCCACCAGGGCGTGCCCGCCCTCGTGGTAGGCGGTGATCGACTTCTCGTCGTCGGTCAGCATCATGGTCTTGCGCTCGACGCCCATGATGACCTTATCCTTGGCGAACTCGAAGTCCTCCATCTCGACCTTCTTCTTGTTGCGCCGGGCGGCGATCAGGGCCGCCTCGTTGACCAGGTTGGCCAGGTCGGCGCCGGCGAAGCCGGGAGTGCCGCGGGCGATCACCCCGAGCTGCACCTTCTCGTCGAGCGGGATGTTGCGGGTGTGGACCTTGAGGATTCCCATCCGGCCGTTGATGTCCGGCCGGTCCACCACCACGCGGCGGTCGAAGCGGCCGGGGCGCAGCAGGGCCGGATCGAGGACGTCCGGGCGGTTGGTGGCGGCGATGAGGATGACCCCCTCGTTGGACTCGAAGCCGTCCATCTCGACCAGGAGCTGGTTGAGCGTCTGCTCCCGCTCGTCGTGGCCGCCGCCGAGACCCGCGCCGCGATGGCGGCCGACGGCGTCGATCTCGTCGATGAAGACGATGCAGGGGGCGTTCTTCTTCCCCTGCTCGAACAGGTCGCGCACCCGCGACGCGCCGACGCCGACGAACATCTCCACGAAATCGGAGCCGGAGATGGAGAAGAACGGCACGTTGGCTTCGCCGGCGATGGCACGGGCAAGGAGGGTCTTGCCGGTGCCCGGGGGACCCATCAGCAGCACCCCCTTGGGGATGCGGCCGCCCAGCTTCTGGAACTTCTGGGGCTCTTTCAGGAACTCGACGATCTCCTGCAGCTCCTCCTTCGCCTCCTCGACGCCGGCCACGTCCTTGAAAGTGACCTTCTTGCCGGAGGTGTTGAGCAGCTTGGCCTTGCTCTTGCCGAAGGAGAGGGCGCGGTTGCCGCCGGTCTGCATCTGGCGCATGAAGAAGATCCACAGGCCGACGATGAGCAGCACCGGCGCCCAGGTCAGCAGCACGGCGAGCAGCGGGTTCTCGCGCGGCTCCTCGGCCTTGATCTGGACGTTGGCCGTTTGCAGGTCCTTGACCAGGTCCGGATAGTCGGGGAGCTGGGTCTTGAACTCCTGGCCTGCCGGATAGCGGGACTCGCCCGTGGTGGACCGGCCGCTGAACTTGCCACTGAGCTGCTTGCCCCGGATCGTCACCTCGGTCACCTCGCCGTTCTTGACGGCGGCGGTGAATTCGGAGAAATTCAGGTCCTTCTGGGCGGCCTTGCCGCTCTGGAAGGTATTCCAGAGCAGGATGACCACCCCGAAGATGGCCATCCAGAGAAATAGGGTTTTGACCGTAGAGTTCAAAGCTCGTCTACCTCGTAGCGCCCCGCGGGCGCTCCTCTTTCGTCGCGATCCGGGACGGAACGTCCCTTCCTCGTGACAACCAGTCGTCCAGTCCGTTCGATTCCCGCCCCTTTTTCCGTCAAGCGCCCTCGTCCGCCAGCCGGCCGACGTAAGGGAGGTTGCCATAGAGCCCCTGGTGCTTCAGCCCGTAGCCCACCAGCAGGCCGCGGCGGTGGGTGGTGAGCGCGCTGTAGTCGAGGTCGAAGGCGGTCTTGCGCTCGTCGGGCATGTCGATCAGGGCCGCGAAACGGACCTCCCGGGCGCCATGATCGCGGAGCTGCTGCTCCAGGTACGGCTCGGTGACTCCCGAGGAGACCACGTCCTTGAGCACCAGGACGCTC
Organism: Thermoanaerobaculia bacterium; assembly: GCA_036275055.1. Classification (GTDB taxonomy): domain Bacteria; phylum Acidobacteriota; class Thermoanaerobaculia; order Multivoradales; family UBA5704; genus DATARR01. Next base: position 46,039 of record DASUEN010000238.1, on the reverse strand, counting down.
TGGCCGGCGATGTCGATGGGGATCGGATACTCGATCCGCAGCACCTCGGCCTCCTCCTCGCTGGCCGCGGGATCGGCGCGATACGAAACGTCGATGAGCTCGTAGCGCACCGGCCGCTCGATGGCCCGCACCAGGTCGGCGAGGAAGATCATCGAGCCGCCCAGCAGGGCGACGAGCAGCGGGTCTTCCCCCCCCAGCTCCTCGGCGATGCGGTGCCCCAGTGCCGTGACGCTGTCGCGCACCTCGGCGACGTCGAACAGGATCTCGATACCCGCTTGCGGAATGTCTACAGTCATGTCGTCGCAACCTCGGCGACCCAGGCGGTCGCGTGTCCGGCCAGGCGAAATCGTTCCTCGATCGCGACGCCCGGCACCCAGGCGATCCGCTCGCCGACGCAGAGCAGCGGCAGCCGCTCGCGCAGGAGGCGCGGCACCCGGCGGTCGATGAGCACCTCCTTGAGCCGCCGGCTGCCGTTCGCGCCCAGGGGGTGAATGCGGTCCCCGGGGCGGCGGTTGCGGATCGTCACGCGATCTCCCTCCGTCAGCGGCAGCGCCAGGCCGGCGCGCTCGGGCGACCCCTGGAACATCCAGGGCTCGACGGCGCGGCGGCGGAGACGCACCCGGACGGAGACCTCCGGGATCTCCAGCTCTCCCGGAACCTCAAGAGTATAAGTGAAATGAGGGACCGTCTCCGCGACACGGCGCAGGATCAGCCGGCCGTCGCGTCCCTCCCAGCACCAGCCGCCGCCGCAATCGCAGGCCGCCCGCCCCCCTCCCGCGAGCTGACGCAGCAGCTCCGTGCGCGCCGCGGCCGCCGCCGGATAGGGCGCGCCCGCCTGGCGATGGAGCCAGGCCAGGGCGAAGGGCATGAGCTCCGCCGGCAGCCGGCCGAGGGCGGCGCGCTCGACGGCCACGCCTTCGCCCGCGGGTGTCACGGGGAGGAGCGCCGCAAAGCGGCGGTCGAGGGCCGCCGAGGCGGCGCGGGCGCGGGTCCCCAGGCGGGCGAGGCGGGAGGGGAGGCCTGCATCGGACGGATCCGGCCGATCGGTCGGATCGGTCGGATGATCATGGGTGAGGACCGGCAGCAGGCGATGCCTCACCCGGTTGCGAGGCACCCCGAGGTCGCGGTTGGTGGGGTCTTCGACCGCCGCGAGCCCTGCTGCCTGCACGGCCGCGGCCAGCGCTGCCCGCGGCAGGCCGAGGAGGGGGCGCACCACGGCGCCGTGCGCCGGTTGGATGCCGGCGAGCCCCGCGAGGCCGCTGCCGAAGAGGAGGCGCAGGAGCACGGTTTCGGCCTGGTCGTCCCGGTGATGGGCGGTGGCCACCCAGCGGGCGCCGAGGTCCCGGCGTACCTCCTCCAGGAAGGCGTAGCGCTGCCGCCGCGCCGCCGCCTCCGCGCTCTCGCCCGGCCGCCGGGCGGCGAGCACGTCCCGCCGGGCGGCGGCGAGCGGCACACCCAGCCGGGCGGCGAGGGCCGCGGCCGCGCCGGCCCGCGCCGCCGAGCCAGGGTCCATGGCATGATCGAGATGGGCGGCGAACGGACGGAGCGCGAGGCGGGGGGCGAGCTCGGAGAGCCCCCACAGCAGGGCCGTGGAGTCCGGGCCGCCGGAGAAGGCGACGACGACGCCGTCCCCGGGAGCGCTGGGAAGCTCGCGGAAGAAACCCTCCAGCTCGTGGAGAAGGTCCATGATCGTTCGGATGGTGGCGGTGACGGGACTCGAACCCATGACCTAGCGGTTATGAGCCGCTCGCTCTAACCGACTGAGCTACACCGCCGGGATTCAGATGAAGGAAGGGATGGCCGCCTCGACGGCGACGGACGGCCCTTCGGCGCGGGCGGATTATACCCGAGACCCGCCAGGATGGAAGCGGCAGGTCTCGGGAGGGTGACGTGGAGAGCCGGTCGAGGGCCAGGCTGAAATATGGAAGGCGCCCGTCGCCGGGCGCCTTTCTCCCCCCATCAGGCGGCCCGCTCGAGATCAGCGCATGACTTCCTGGCAACTGCGGAATTGACCGAAGAACTCCTGCATTGAGTTGGACAACGCATTGTCGTTCAAGCGATAGATGACGTTCTGACCCTGGCGCTGATCGAGGACCAGGTCAGCCTCCTTGAGGACCGACAGGTGGCGGGAGATGGTGGGCTGGGAAAGATTGAAGTTCCCAACGATCTCGCCGACCGTGCGCTGGCGTCCCTCGAGCAGCCGCAAGATCTCCTGCCGTGTGCCGTCCGACAGAGCCTTGAAGACCTTGGTCAGATGCCGTTCCTCACGCCTGAAGTCATGGGTGATGCGGTCGATGTTTGCCATGTCCGTCTTGTCTCCTTCGAGCGGGTTACCGATCCAGCCGCCTTTGATGCTCACATTGTAGAGGAGTAATACTTGGCTTGCAATTGATACTGCCAGGATCGGAATGCAGAGCGCTGCTCAGTCAGTGAGCAGACAGGTGCAAACTTCTCTATAACCACAAGTTGCGTCGAAAGCCACGGCTGGCAGGGGGTAGCTTGAGAGGGGAAAAACGGGACAGGGCTCCGCGCACGGAGCCCTGTGCGCGGCCGAATCAGCCGCGGGCGCGGCCGTAGCGGTCCGCCACCGCCGCCCAGTTGACGGTGCTCCACCAGGCGGCGAGATAGTCGGGGCGGCGGTTCTGGTACCTCAGGTAGTAGGCGTGCTCCCAGACGTCGACGCCGAGGATGGGGGTCTTCCCTTCCATCAGCGGGCTGTCCTGGTTCGGCTTGGGCGTCACTTCCAGCTTGCCGCCGGCAACCACCAGCCAACCCCAGCCGGAGCCGAACTGGCTGGCGGCGGCGTTGGTCAGCTTCTCCTTGAGCCCCGAGAACCCTCCGAAGTCGCGCTGGATGGCGCTCGCCAGGTCGCCCGTGGGCTCGCCGCCGGCGTTCGGCGCCATGACCTCCCAGAACAGAGAGTGGTTGGCGTGGCCGCCGCCGTGGTTGCGCACCGCCGTGCGGATGGCCTCCGGCACGCTGTCGATGCCGCGCAACAGGTCTTCCACGGATTTGGCCGCCAGGTCGGGGTGGCTGGCCACGGCCTCGTTGAGCTTGGTGACGTAGGTGGCGTGATGCTTGTCGTGATGAATCTCCATCGTCTTGGCGTCGATGTGAGGCTCCAGCGCGTCGAAAGCGTAGGGCAGCGCAGGCAACTGGTAAGGCATCGTCACTTCCCTCCTTGGTTGTGTCGCGGGTGGCCGCGGCGGGACCCGGCGGGTCGCCGGCACGGTGCAGCGAGGGGGCGGGGAGAGGCTTGGGTTTCGCCCCCCCGGCCGCGCCTATTGTTGCAGAAATGGCAAGGCCCCCGCGAGGGGGGCCTCCAACGGAAGGTCGAGAGGGTGCGGAAGGTCAGCGCAGCTTCTCTTCCACGAACTCGACGTGCTTGCGGACCTTGGGGTCGTACTTCTTCATCCGCAGCTTCTCGGTGGAGAGCTTCTTGTTCTTCGACGTGGTGTAGAAGTAGCCGGTGCCGGCGGACGAAACCAACTTGATCTTCTCGCGCATCTCGGGTCTCTCGATCTTCTCGCTGCTTCTTGGATGATTGGCGGGGCCGACGGGGCTCGAACCCGCGACCTCCGGCGTGACAGGCCGGCGTTCTAACCAACTGAACTACAGCCCCGCAAAGAGCTTCTTTCCAGATACCAGCCGCGGCGGCACCCTCAACCTCCTGGTGGGAGGTGAGGGATTCGAACCCGCGACCCCCTGCGTGTAAGGCAGGTGCTCTAACCGCTGAGCTAACCTCCCCTGCCGCCAAGGAGCGCCAATGATAGGGAAGGGCGGAGGGGATGTCAACGGGTTGCCCGCGCCGCCGCTCAGGGGAGGCGGGGCTTGCCCGCGGTTCTCCGATCCGGTATAAAGAAGCTCCCCAGCCGTGCCGGGCCTTCCGCCCAGGCTTCGCCGTTTCCCTTTTCGCCACCCCACTCTCCTTTCCCTGCGAGGAGAGCGGGCCATGCCCCGATTGAAGAAGAGGCGCCGCCGCGAACGGCGGCGGGAGGATCTGTACGAGGGCTCCTGGGAAGAGCTGGTGAGCCGCTACGGCCGTCAGTTGCGGGCGCTGGTCGCCTGGTCGCTGCTGCGTGCCGGGCAGCGCCCCGAGCCCGACCAGGTGGAGGACCGGGTCCAGGAGGTCTACTGTCGCCTGCTGGTGGGCGGCACCGTGCTGCTGCGGCGGTTCCGGCGGTGGGGTGACGGGCGGGTGGTGCAATACCTGGCGCGGACGGCGCAAGGGGTGGTGTGCGACGAGTTGCGGGCCGCCCTGGCGGTCAAGCGCGGCGCCGGCCTTCAGATCGCCTTCGCCGGGCGGCTGGCGGAGCTGGCGGACCAGGTGATCGACTCCCGCGGCACCCCCGAGGAGGCCGCCATCTTCGCCGACGCCCGCCGTGTGCTCCTCGCCCGCTGCCGTCTGCTGGCTGCCACGGCCATGGACCCCGAGGACCGCCAGCGCAACCTGCGGGTGCTGCGTTGGGCCCTGCTCGAAGGGTGGAGCAGCCAGGAGATCGTGCGCGCCGAGGGGGGCCGGCTCGCCACCAGCACCGTCGATACCCTGGTGCACCGCGCCAGGCGCCGCATCCTGGAAGGCACCGGCCTGCCCAGCCGGGCGGGAGCGTACCTCGCGGCTCAGGATTGATATGCTTCCCGCCGATGGTCCGCGTCTTCACCAGCGCCGCCTGCCTCGGCCACCGTACGCCTCCCGGTTACCCGGAGAAGCCCGAGCGGCTCGCCGGCGTGGTGGCCCGCCTGCGGCAGAGCGGCTGGGAGATCGAGGAGGAAGAGGAGACCGTCGCGGCCCGCGAGGCCGTGCTGGCCGTCCACGACGCGGTCTACGTCGCCCGCTTCGAGCGCGCCGTCGCGCGCGGCGATTCCCTCCTCGACTCGGCGGACAACCCGTTGTCTACCGGGTCCGCCGGCACCTGGCAGGCGGCTTGGGGGGCGGTGGCCACGGCGCTGGCGGCGGCGGACTGGGTGGCCGGCGCCAACGGCCGGACGGCGCTGGCGACGGTCCGCCCTCCCGGCCACCACGCCGAGCGCGCGACCGCCATGGGCTTCTGCTACTTCAACAACGTGGCGGTGGCGGCGGAGCACCTGCGGCGCCAGGGCGCCTCGCGGGTGGCGATCTTCGATTTCGACGTCCACCACGGCAACGGCACCCAACACAGCTTCGAGTCCCGTGCCGACGTGCTCTACGTCAGCACCCACCAGTACCCGTTCTACCCCGGCACCGGCGCCGCGGACGAAACGGGGACCGGCTCCGGCGAGGGGTTCACCTTGAACGTCCCCCTTCCCGCCGGCACCGGCGACGAAGCCTATGCCGAGGCGATCCGGGGGAAGGTCCTCCCCGCCCTGCGGCGCTTCGCCCCCGACGTCCTCCTCCTCTCGGCTGGCTTCGACGCCTGGCAGGCCGATCCCCTGGGGGGGATGCGCGTCACCCGCGAGGGCTTCCGCGCCTGGGGCGACTGGCTGCGTGAGCTGGCCGCCGAGGTGTGCGGCGGCCGCGTCCTCGCACTCCTCGAAGGGGGGTACGACCTGCGCAACCTCCCCCTCCTGGTGGAGGACCACCTGGAGGGATTGGCCGGCGGCCGGCCGTAGGCTCCACACCCGTCCAGCGTATAGCCGAACGCCAATGATTGACTTTCTGTCTCCATCGCCATAAAATCCCCGAAAGTTCACGTAATACTTGAAGGGTGACCGTCCAGGTCCGCGCCCTTCGACTGTTTCCGACGTTCACACCGCAGCAGCAGGGCGAAGTGGTTGTGGAGGAGGTAGGAGCGATGAAGCGCAACGTCATCCTGTTGGGTCTCGCTTGGGGCATGGCCGCGATGGCTACGATTGCCGCGGTCCCGGCTTTCGCTGCGGCGCCGTTCGGCTGGTTCGGCGGCATCCTCGGCGCCGTCAACAACGCCGGCTCGGGAGTGATCCCGGTGGCCGGCTGGGCGCTCGACGACAACGGCGTCCAGAACGTCGACATCCTGGTGGACGGCAACGTCGTGGGGCGCGCCGTCTACGGCATGGCCTGGGAGGGGGTGGCCGCGCGGTATCCCAACTTCCCCGACTCGGCCCTCCCCGGCTTCGGCTACCTGCTGGACTCCACCCACTTCCTGAACGGCCTCCACACCGTGCAGCCGCGGGTGAAGAGCCGCGCCGGCGAGGTGGCCCTCCTGGAGCCGCGGGTGATCCAGTTCACCAACAACGAGGCCGTGCTGCTTCCCTTCGGCGCCATCGAGTTCCCCAAGGACAACGCCGAGATGCGGGGGACCTGCAACTTCGACCCCACCCCCAACCCGCGGCGGCGCCTGAGCGTCATCTCCGGGTACGCCCTCGACTCCGGCGTCATCGACGACGACACCGGCGTCGCCTATGTGCAGCTCTACATCGACCGCGCCCTGGTGTCCGACACCGACCTCGACTGCACCTCGAGCGACCTCACGGTCGGCCTCACCAACTGCTACGGCCTGCGGCGGCTGGACATCGAGCGGCAGTACCCGAGCCTCAAGGACAGCCCGCACAGCGGCTTCCGCTTCGTGCTCGACATCGGCGCGCTGATCGCCAGCCCCGGACCCGGTTTCGACCCGCCGTTCAACCGCGGCGCGCACGTCCTGACCATCCGGGCCGGCGACCACGCCAACCAGGCGGTCAACATCGCCGAGATCCCAGTCACGTTCTCCTGCGACGACGACAACCAGAACGAGAGCTCCTTCGGCGACATCGACGTGCCGTTGCGCGGCTTCATCTACAGCGGCCAGATCCAGACCAGCGGCTGGGCCCTGGACTGGGATGGGGTGAAGGCCGTCTTCATCCTGGTGGATGGCAGCTTCGTGGGCACCGCCACCTACGGTATCCCGCGGCCGGACGTCGGCGAGCTCGCCTTCCACCCCGGCTATCCGAACATCCTCGCTCCCGGCTGGCAGTTCTCCTTCGACACCCGCCAGTTCTCGGACGGCGAGCACTTCCTCGACGCGGTGGTGCTCGACAACACCGGCATCAACACCTACATCGGCCGGCGTCGGTTCGTCATCGGCAACGGCCAGTAGCCTGTCCGCGCCTGTCGCGCGCCTCCCGAATGCCCCATCTCCAGATGGGGCGTTCGTGTTTTAGCGGACACGCGGCACGCTTCATGCTCCCGGGCCATGTTTTCATCCCGGTGCTATCCTTCGCGCGGATGTCTGCGATCGATCGGATCCTCTTCTTCGGCACGCCTGAATTCGCGGTTCCCACCCTCGCGGCCCTGGTGGCGGCGGGGCGGGCTCCCGTGCGCGTGGTCACCCAGCCGGCGCGCCCCGCGGGGCGCGGCCAGAAGCCGCAGGATCCGCCCGTGGCCCGCTGGGCGCGCGAGCACGGCCTGGCCGTGATGCAGCCCGAGCGCGTGCGCGAACCCGCCTTCCTGGAGGAGGCCGCGGCGCTCGCTCCCGGCGTGGCCGTGGTGGTTGCCTTCGGGCAGATCTTCCCCCGCGCCCTGCTCGACCTGCCGCGGCACGGTTGCGTCAACCTGCACGCCTCGCTGCTGCCACGCTGGCGCGGCGCCTCGCCCATTCAGGCCGCGGTGGCGGCCGGCGACGCGCGGACGGGAGTCACCACCATGCTGATGGAGGCGGGGCTCGACACCGGCCCCATCCTCTTGGAAGAGGCGACGGAGATCGCACCCGAGGAGACGGCGGGAGAGCTCGCCCGGCGGCTGGCCGACTCCGGCGGCGCCCTCATGGTGCGAACCCTGCAGGAGCTGGAGCGCGGCGGGCTCGTGCCCCGCCCGCAGCCGGCGGAGGGGGCGACCTACGCGCCGCGCCTGACCCGCGACAGCGGGCGCATCGACTGGTCGCTCACCGCGCCCGAGATCCACCACCGGCTGCGTGCGTATACCCCTTGGCCGGGGCTCACCGCCGAGCTGCGGGGCGCGCCGGTGAAGGTGGTGGCCGCGGCGGCACTGGCGGACGGCGACGCGGAGGCCGGCCCGGGAACGTACCTGGGGGTGCGGGACGGCCGGCTCGCCGTGGCCTGCGGCGCCGGCACCGTCCTGGGCCTCGCGGAGCTGCAACGCCCGGGCAAGCGGGCTCTGCGCGCCGCGGACTTCGCCAACGGCGAGCGCCTGTTGCGCGGCGAGAGGTTCTCCTGAGCGTCCCTTCCCGAAGAGAGAGAATGTCGAAGCGCCACTTCGCCCCACCCGCCCAGGCCCAGACCGACGCCGGCCGCGGCCGGCCGCCCCGCCGCACGCCGCAAGACAACGTGCGCGCCGCCGCGGCCTGGGTGCTGGAGCGGACCCTCCAGTCGCTGGCCCCCGCCGACTCGTTCCTCGACAGCGCTCTGCCGCGCTTCGACGAGCGCGACCAGGGGCTGCTGCGCGAGCTGGTGATGGGGAGCCTGCGCTGGCTGCGCCGCCTCGACCACATCATCGCCGTGGCGAGCAACCGCTCGTTCTCGCAGATCGAGTCACCGCTCCACGCGCCGCTACGGGTGGCGGTCTACCAGCTCCTGTTCCTCGACCGCGTGCCGGCCCACGCCGCCGTGCACGAGGCGGTGGAGCAGGCGCACCAGGTCACCCACCGCGGCGGCGCCAGCTTCGTCAACGGCGTGCTGCGCCGCATCGCCCGCGCGCCACGGCTGGAGGACTGGCCGGTCGAAGAGGCCGATCCGGTGCGCCGGCTGGCGATCGAGAAGAGCCATCCCGACTTCCTGGTGGCGCGCTGGCTCGCGCGCTTCGGCAGCGAGCGCACCCTCGCCCTGCTCGACGCCGACAACCGCGCCAAACCCATGCAGGTCCTCGCCTTCCGCGACCGCGGCGGGCGCGAGCTGCTGGCCGAGGCACTGATCGACGAAGGGCTGGAGGTGGAGCCTGCCACCCTTTCGCCACTGGGGCTCATCGTCCGCCGCGGCAACCCCCTCACCTCGGCGGCCTTTCAGCGCGGCGAGCTCTACGTGCAGGACGAAGCGAGCCAGGCCGCCGCCCTCCTGCCGCCGCCGCGGCCGGGCGAGACCATCCTCGACGCCGCCGCGGCGCCGGGCGGCAAGAGCTTCTCCCTGCTTGCCGCCGAGCCGCGGGTGAAGCTCACCCTGGGCGACGTCTCCCTGGCCCGCGCCAACGTGCTGCGCGCCAACCTGCGGCGGCTGCGCCGCCCGCTGCCGCTCGCCGTGGCCGACGCCGGCGCGCCGCCGTTCCGGCGGCAGTTCGACCGCGTCGTGCTCGACCTCCCGTGCACCGGCACGGGGACCCTGCGCCGGCATCCGGAGATCAAGTGGCGGATCAGCGAGGAGGAGATCGGCCGTCTGTCGCGCCAGGCCCTGCGGCTGCTGGAGGGCGCGGCTCCCCTGGTGGCGCCGGGCGGGCTGCTGGTGGCCATCACCTGCTCGCTGGAGCGCGAGGAGAACGAGGACGTCGTGACACGCTTTTTAGCAACCCATGCGGAGCTATCTCCTCTACCGCTCGCCGGCCTGCTGGAAAAGCCCGTGGCCGCTGCCGTCACCGCCCCCGGGGCGTGGCGCATCCTCACCGGCGCGGACCACGACGGCTTCTCCGTCCACGTGCTCGCCAAAGCCCGCATCTAGGCCGCTCCGGAGCCTCCCAGCCGTATTGACAGCGCTGCCGCGTTGGCTTATCGTTTCTGGCAGTCACTTTCGTTCAAAAAAACGACTTGAGGAGGAGAGAGATGGCTGGTAAGGCTGACTTGGTGAATAGTATTGTGGACGCTGTCGAGGGCATTACCCGGCGGCAGGCCACCGCGGCATTCGAGGCAGTGTTCTCGGCGATCACGGACGCGCTCAAGGCTGGCGAGTCCGCCAAGGTTCCCGCCTTCGGCAGCTTCGGGGTGGCGGAGCGCGGCGCCCGCAAGGGACGCAATCCCGCGACCGGCGAAGCGATCACGATCAAAGCCAGCAAGACCGTGCGTTTCAAGGCCGGCAAGGAGCTCAAGGAGAACGTCAACACCAAGAAGCGGGGGCGGAAGTAAAGTCTCGCCGCCCCGCCCCTCTCCCCGAGTGGGGAACCCCAAGCCAGGGACAGCAGGGACTTCAGGGACGTCAGGGACGAGAAACGCCGGTCTCTCTCCCCGTCCTTGTCGTCCCTGAGGTCCCTGCTGTCCCTGTTTCCAAGCCGCCCTACCGGACCTGCCGGTACAGCCGCGCCAGCCGGTGCGGCGAGACGCCGCAGAGGAAGAGCAGCCAAATCAGCCAGTTGATGGCCACCGTGCGTACCGCTCCGAGCTCGCGGAAGCGGCGGGCACCGGTGGTGACCGGCTCCGCGATGAGGGTGAAGCCCGGCAACCGGCGCAGCCGCCGGATGAAGTCCACGTCCTCCAAAATGGGCCAGTCGGGAAAACCGCCCAGCCGGCCGAAAGCCTGCCTTGTGGCCCACTGCGCCTGATCGCCGAGCGGCACCCGCAGCCACCGTGTCCGCTGACTGACCAGCCAGGAGCCCAGCCGTTGCATCGGGTGCTCGGCGCTGAAACGGAGCAGGAAGGCGCCCCCCGGCGCGCCGCGGGCCGCGGCCTCCCGCACCGCCTCGGCGCCGCCCGCGGGGAGTGTCGTGTCGGCGTGGAGGAAGAGGAGGATGTCAGCCCCCGTCTCCAGGGCCGCTCTGGCGCCGCGATTGAGCTGCATGCCCCGCCCCGGCGGTCCGGTGATGACCGTGGCGCCCAGCGACCGCGCCACCTCCACCGTGGCGTCGCGGCTGCCCCCGTCCGAGACGATGACTTCGTCCGCCACCGCCAGGGCGGCGGGCAGCAAGCGGCGCAGAGTGCCTTCCTCGTCGAAAGTCGGCACCACGATGGCCAGTCGCATGGGGTCCAAGATGCGGGGATGCTAGCATGCGGCCCCTGGACCGGTCGTAAGGGAGACGCTTTCGCCATGAGCTCGCAAGGTTCCTTCAGCCATCTCGATCCCCAGGGGGCCGCCCACATGGTGGACGTGTCGGAGAAGCCCGTCACCCGGCGGGTGGCGGAGGCGTCGTGCCGCGTGCTCCTCTCCGCTCAGACCCTGATCCGGCTGGCCAACCTCCCCAAGGGCGACGCCTTCGCCGTGGCCCGCCTCGCCGGCATCCAGGCGGCCAAGCGCACCGCGGAGCTGATCCCGCTCGCCCACCAGATCCCCCTCGACCAGGTGGAGGTCGACCTCGCCCCCATCCCCGAAGGGGTGGTCATCCGCAGCCACGTGGTGGTCAATGCCCGCACCGGCGCCGAGATGGAGGCTTTGGTCGCCTGCTCGACCGCCGCCCTCGCCCTCTACGACATGGTGAAAGCCGTGGAGAAGGGTTGCGTCATCACAGACCTGCGCCTGGAAGCCAAGAGCGGCGGGCGGACGGGCGTCTACCGGCGGAACGGATGATGACCCGCACCGGCCTCGACCGCCTCCTCACCCAGGCGGACCGCCTCGCCGGGCGGCGCTACGGCGTGCTCGGCCACGGCGCTTCCCTCTCGGCGGCGGGGGTGCCCATCCACCTGGCGCTGGCGGCGAGCCCGGCAGGGCCGCCCCAGGCCCTGTTCGGACCCGAGCACGGCTACTACGGCATCGAGCAGGACATGATCGCCGCCGCGGGCGGCCACGATCCGTGGACGGGCGCCCCCATCGTCTCCCTCTACGGTGACTCGGCGGACACCCTGCGCCCCAACCCCGCCGCGTTCCAAGGGCTGGAGCTACTGATCGTCGACCTTCAGGACGTGGGCTGCCGCTACTACACCTACGCGGCCACCGCCGTCTGGGCGGCCGAAGCGGCGATGACGGCGGGGTGCGAGGTCTGGGTGCTCGACCGCCCCAACCCGCTGGGCGGCACGGTGGTCGAGGGGAACCTCTTGCAGCCGGGATTCGAGTCGTTCGTGGGCGCCTTCCACCTGCCGGTGCGCCACGGGCTCACCCTGGGCGAGCTGTTCCGGCTGGAGGCCCGCCGCCGGCAGTGGGCGGGCTCGCTCGCCAACTTCGCCGTCTGGTACATGGAGGATTGGCACCGCGCCATGACCTGGGAGGAGACGGGCCTCCCGTGGATCGCGCCGTCGCCCAACATGCCGGCGCCGGCCACCGCCCTGGTCTATCCCGGGGGGTGCCTGATCGAGGCCACGGAGCTTTCCGAAGGGCGGGGCACCACCCGCCCCTTCCAGCTCACGGGCGCCCCGTTCATCGATCCCAAGCGCCTGGCCGAGGACTTGAACGGCCGCGGCCTGCCGGGCGTCGTCTTCGTGCCCACCTATTTCCGGCCGCAGTTCCAGAAGCATCGCGGAGCCGTCTGCGGCGGCGTCGAGCTGCTGGTGACGGATGGCCGGGCTTTCCACTCCTACCGCACGGGCGTCGAGCTGCTGGCCGCCGTCCACCGCCTCTGGCCGGCGGAATTCGCCTGGCGCGCCGCGCCCTACGAGTTCGTCTCCGAAATTCCGGCGATCGACCTCCTCACCGGCGGCCGCGAGTGCCGGCAGGCCATCGAGCGCGGCACCGGGCTCGCAGACTGGCTCGCCTCGTGGGGGCCGGACGAGCAGCGGTTCCGCGCCGAGCGCCGGGAGATCCTGCTCTACCCCGAGGAGGAGGCGTGAAGGCACCGCACCTGCTCGAGGTGACCGCATCCCCGGACCGCTTCGCCCCGCTGATCGAAGCCGCCCGCGCCTTGGGGTTGCGGGTCGGCTGGCTCGAGCTCGGCGCGCGTCCTGCTCCCGTGCCGCCGGACCTGGAAGCGGCCGCGGCTCTGGGTGCCCTCCGTGCCGTGGCGGTGGGTGAGGGGAGGACGGTGGCCGTCAAGCCCCTGCGTGGCGCGCCCGTCCTCAAGGACCTCCTCCGCGAGCACTTCCGCGGCTGCGCCCTCGTCCTGGTGCGGGGAGAGGTGGGCGTCCCCGCCCTGGAGCCCGACGGCGAGGCCTGGCGCATCATCCTCTCCGAAGCCGCTGTGCGCCGTCTCACCACGGCTGAGCTCGCGGCAGCCCTGCGCCAGCCCCATCCGTGGGCATAGGCGCGTCCTTTGCTGCCTCCTTCCCCGCCCTACTTTCCTCGCCGGCTACCGGACTGGAGCGGACGGTGGAGATCGCGGGCGAAGCTCTTTACCAGCAGCACAAGGAGAGCTCCGGCAATGATGCCGCCGATGAGGACCATGAAGAGTGTGCCGTATCCATGGACCGGGGCGCTCGGCGGTGCCTCAGCCTCCGAGGGCACTGTGCCAGCCGGGCTAGGCTCCGCCGCCGGCTGGCTCCTCGCCTCCCTCGCGACGGGCACGTCTGGGCAGAGATCTCTGACTAGCTTGTCCCCGTCGAAGCCGGGCTTGGCCACCACATCGTAGAAGAGCTTGTCAGCCTGCCGGAAGGGGACGGCTCCCGTTGTTGGGAGGGCCATCCCAAGCTTCGCGTTGAAGCGGTCTACGCACTGGCGGCGCCGCAGCTCTCGGAGCAGCGGCCCTCCCTTCTCGATGCCCTGGAGGAACTTTTCGGCGTCATAGCGCGGCGAGAGGACGATCTCGTAGACGATGTCATTCGTTTCGTCCGGTGGCCATCCACCCTCTGCTGGCAGGTTCCAGCCGAAAAAATCGTTGAGATCAACGAGGAGATTCCTCGCGATCACCTGTTTCTTCAGCTCCGCTGTCGGCGTAAGGGCCTTCACGAACTTCTTCTGGTCGTACCGAGGGTCTGTGACAATCTTGCTGAGCACCAACATCTCTTTGGAACTGGGTGGCCCATCCGCGAAGGTCACGGCCGCTGTGAGCAGCGCAGAGCCTAGGAATAGAGGAACGGCGAGTCGGCAGGATACGTTCATGGGATCACCTCCTGGCAGATGGCACGAGTTTGGGGAGCCGGCGGTCGACGTCTTGCCCGATGGCGGCTAGGTGGGCAGCTTCCGCGGCTGTGGCCGCTCGGGTCTGCGCCTGAGTAAGGAATTGGCGAAGACCCTCTAGGAGAGAACGGCAAAAGGCGAGGTCGAGATCCTGGCCCAGCCCGAAGCTCTGGCCCACGTTGAATCGAGACTCCGGGGGCTGGGTGTCCACGGTACGGACCATGAGCGTCCCCTTGTCGGCAAGCTTCACCAGATGCTGGTACGGAGCGTCCGTTAGGCCGGGAGACCAGTGGACGAGCCCGCTCCACTCGTTGCGGTATAGCGCTTCGGCCTGACCCGCCTCGGGCTGGAGGGTTCGCGCGACATAGAAGCGCAGGACTTGCGCCACCAGCACCTTGGAGGCCAAGTCGACGTCCTGGTCGGACGGAGCCCCGGCTCCACTGGCAAGGTGTTCGCGCACCTTGATCCCCCGGGTCATTACATCGGTCATAGGGTTGGAGAGCTCGATCGTCGGAAATCGAACCTCCGGCAGATTTCGGGAGGCGAGGACACCCATCGCGCCGGATTCCTCCTTAGCCCACTTGAATGCCTGCATCTGCTGGCCTATGGCAAGCTCGGCATAGCGCGTCTGGTCGGTTGCCTGTGCCTTGTGCTTCCCCTCCGCCAGAGTCTCTCCTGCCATCTGGTGTCCTTCGGACAAGGCGGCTGCAAGCAGGAGCCGGAGGGTGACGGCTCGATCGCGACCAAGCAGCGTGCGTGCGGACTTCTCGGCTTCGATAGACGTCTGGTAAGCATCAGAGAACCGGTCCTGCCGAACTGCAACCAAGGCTTCGGCGAGCAAGTTCAAGGCGACCGCGTCGGACCCAATGCTGGTTTCGGTGGCCCCGATATTCGGCAAGGCCCAGGACATCTCTCGCCAATTCTTCGAAAGAAGTACGCCGTAGAGCGGAAGGAGAACGGCCAAGAAAACCGCGAGGAGGATGGTCCGCCGGGAGATTCGCGTCGGAGGCTGTGGTGGGGGCAATCGTGGAACTTCACCTTTCTCCGTCCCTTCCATGGCTCGCAGCCGACTGAGAATGAGATCGGCGACGGCGGCGGGGTTCAGGCTATGGGCAGGGGTCCAGCCGTCGGTGGGCAGGAGGCCAGGGATCTCACCGTCGTCCAACCGGACCAGCATCACGGAATCGGCACGATCGCCGTTGAGGAGATTGCGGATGGCCCGCCATTCGATCAGGCACCACGGTTTGTGGCCGTAGTGCTCATCGAGGAACGCTACGACCAGGCGGGAGCGTTCACCGTATAGCTTCTGGAGAAAGAGGTCGTGATCTCTCCCCCGAGTCTCATTCGGGTGGAAGGGATAGAAGAACACCCGCGCCCGAGTCAACTCGGCAGCCAGCTTTTCTGCCACGGTCTCAACAAAACCCCGGTGTTCCTCGGCGAATGACAGGGCGACCTCGAAGTCGATCATGGTTTGGATCCAAGGGTTGATGGCTGGTGCTCCTTGAGGCGAGACACGGTTGATGGCCGGATTGTTGAGGGAGGCCAGAAAGGCGAGTTTGGGAGAGGGAGACCAGCTCGACATGGCGAGCCGCAGAGTTGGGAAGAACGAAGTTAGAAGGCCGGCGGGACGCCAGCGCTCCCAGGCAAGTGCTGGCTGAACCGCTCTTGCCTTTCTCCCTCTTCTCCCGGTGAGGGGGGAGGGAGGGGGCGGGAGAAGAGGGCCGGGGTGATGAGGGTCTTGGGCGGGGGGCCCTCTCCGCAGCGTCTATGGGGGCGCTGGCGGGGCAGTTGCATCCCAGCCCAGGGCGGGAGATCTTTACCGCCCATGGCAACCTACGCGATCGGCGACGTTCACGGCTGCTTCGAGACCCTGGAGGGTCTCCTGCGCCGGATCGCGTTCGACCCCCGGCAGGACCGGTTGTGGCTGGTGGGCGACCTGGTGAACCGCGGTCCGCGGTCCCTGGAGGTGCTGCGCTGGGCAGTGGAACAGGAGGACCGGATCGTCGCCGTGCTGGGCAATCACGACCTCCACCTGCTGGGCCGGGCCGCGGGAGTCGCCGGGGTCAAGAAGCGCGACACCCTGGAGGGCGTGCTCGCGGCGCCCGATCGCGACGACCTCCTGCGCTGGCTGCGCAGCCGCCCGCTGATGCATCGCGACGGCGACGTGCTGATGGTTCACGCCGGGCTCTTTCCCGCCTGGAGCCCGCGGCAGGTGGACCGCCTGGCCCGGGAGGTGGAGGCGCGCCTGCAGGGCGAAGGGGCGGTGAAGCTCTTGGCCTCCATCGAGGAACGGACGGCGGAGCGGTGGAAGGAGGGGCTCGCCGGCTCCGAACGGGCGCGGGCGGCGCTCGCGGGGTTCGCGCGGCTGCGCACCCTCGACCCCACCGGCCGCATGTGCGCTGGCTTCAGCGGTCCGCCGGAGGCGGCGCCGCGCGGCTGCCGTCCCTGGTTCGCGGTGCGCGGGCGGCGCAGCGCCGGGCTCACCGTCGTCTTCGGCCACTGGGCCGCGTTGGGTCTGAAGATGGGAGACGGCATCGCGTCCCTCGACACCGGCTGCGCCTGGGGACGTCACCTCACCGCCCTGCGCCTGGACGATTGGCGGATCTTTCAGGAGCCGGCGGCGGAAATCCATCCTTCCAGCAGCTACGATTCCGGTAATAATAGCCCTCAGCTCCGCGAGGGGCGGCCAGCCTCCCCTTGAGCCCCCTGGGATCGCCGCGGCCGGCGCTGGTGGCGCCGGTGGCGGACATCGCGGCGTACGAAGGCGACGGCGTAGAGCGCCACGACCTCGATCAAGGGGACGGCGGCGAGGTGGGCGAGGCTTTCCCGCGTGTACTTCCAGCCGCCGCCGGCCAGCAGCGGCGTCGCGATCTGGCCGGCGAGGTAGACGCCGGTCAGGAGGAGCCAGACGGCCAGCCACCGCATGGTGGATGGATCATAATAGGATTCCTCGGCAGGATTCCTTCGGACGCACGCCGTACCTGGCGACAGGAGAAGGAGAGACCGCAATGGACGACACGGATCGCGAGCGTACCTGGGAGCTGCTCGGGCTCCTCTTCCAGGCCCACCCCTGGCACGGCGTGCCCACCGGCGCCGAAGCCCCCGGTGTGGTGACGGCCTATATCGAGATCGTCCCCGCCGACACCGTCAAGTACGAAATCGACAAGGGGAGCGGCCACCTCAAGGTGGACCGGCCGCAGCAGTTCTCGAACGTCTGCCCGTCCCTCTACGGCTTCATCCCCCGTACCTTCTGCGGCGAGCGGGTGGCGGCCTTCTCCCACGCCCGCACCGACCTGCCGACGCTGGAAGGGGACGGCGATCCCATGGACATCTGCGTCCTCTCCGAGAAGGCGTTCTCACACGGCGACTTCCTCCTCCAGGCGATCCCCATCGGCGGGCTGCGCCTGATCGACCGCGGCCAGGCGGACGACAAGATCATCGCCGTCCTCGAGGGCGATGCGGCCTATGGGGAGTCGCGGGAGATCGAGGACGTCCCGGAAGCCCTCGTCGAACGGCTCAAGCACTACTTCCTCACCTACAAGCGGCCGCCGGGGGCCGAGCCGGGGACCGTCCAGATCGCCAGCGTCTACGGCCGTGCCGAGGCCTGCGAGGTGATCGAGCGCAGCCGCGAAGACTACCGGCGGAAGTTCCCGGACCTCGAGGGGGGCCTGCTGGACGCCTTGGGAGGGGAGGCGGGAGAACCCGGGGGACCCCGGAGGCTACGGGAAGGCGCCGGCTTGCGGTAAACTACGGACGAATTCACCGCTCCGCTTGTTCCCATCGCAAAGACCAGGGGCTGGATGGGCTGACGAATCGGATGGCTGCCCGCGCCGACGATAGGATTTGCTACGAGTTCGACGATTTTTTCGTCGATCCCGTCCGCCGTCTGCTGCTGCGCGGCAGCGATCCCGTGGCGGTCACGCCCAAGGCGCTGTCCATCCTCCTCTACCTGCTCGAGCGGTCCGGCGGGGTGGTGGACAAGGCGGAGCTCATCGAGGCGGTGTGGGCCGGCTCCCACGTCACCGAAGCCAACCTGACCCAGAACGTCTTCGCCCTCCGCAAGGCGCTGGGCGAGCGGGCCAACGATCCCCGCTACGTGGTGACCGTGCCGGGCCGGGGCTACTCGTTTGCGGGCGAGGTCCGGCGGATCCGCCAGGCTGCCACCGGCCAGTTCCCCATCGTCTCCGACCTTCCCGCGCCCGCGCCATCGCCGCCGGTGCCGCCGCCGGCCCGCGTGGAGACGCCCGCCGCCGCGGGTCCGCCGCCGCTCGCCGCAGTGGTGGAGCCGCCGGCCGCGCTGGGGCCGCCGCGCCGGCGATCCGCCGCGCGGTGGGCGACGCTGGCCGGGCTGGCCGCCCTGGGCGCCGTCCTCCTGGGCTTCCTCCACGTTCGCTACCCGCGGCCGACGGCGGCCGCCCACTCTTCCCGGCCGTCGATCGTGGTCCTGGGCTTCCGCAATCTCTCGCCCAGGAGCGAATCCCATTGGCTCCAGACCGCGCTGCCCGCGATGCTCACCACCGAGCTGGCGGCGGGCGGGAAGGTACGGGTCCTGACCGGCGAGGCCGTGGCTCAGGCTGAGCGGAACCTCTCCTTCCAGGACGACGGCAGCCTGGGACGGGACGACCTCGCGCGGCTGCATTCCGTTCTGGGAGCCGATCAGGTCGTCCTCGGCACCTACCTCTCCCAGGGGGACAAGATCCGTCTCGACCTGCGGGTGGTGCGCGCGCCCGAGGCCGATACCACGGTATCGGTGTCGGAGGTGGGCACCGGCATGGAGCTGTTCGACCTGGTGTCGCGGGTGGGGGCGCGGCTGCGCGAGTCGCTGGGTGTCGCCGCCCCGTCGCCGGAGCAGGCGCGTCAGGCGCGGGCCCTCCAGCCGGCGAGCCAGGAGGCCACGCGCCTGTACAACGAGGGATTGCTGCGGCTGCGGGCTTTCGATCCGCCGGGAGCCCGGGCGTTGTTCCAACGGGCCGTCGAGGCCGATCCCGGCTCGGCGGTGATCCATGCGGCGCTGTCACAGGCTTGGGCTTCCCTGGGCTACGACGCCCGGGCGGAGGCCGAGGCGCACCGGGCGCTCGATCTCGCCGGCTCGCTGTCGCGGGAGGAGAGGCTCGCCATCGAGGCCCGGCTCTACCAGGTGAGCCAGCAGTGGGACCGGGCCGCCGAGACCTACCGCTCCCTCTGGACCTTCTTTCCGGACGAGATCGAATACGGCCTGCACCTCGCCGACTGCCAGACGGCGGGTGGACACGGCGCCGAAGCCGCCGCCACGCTGGCGGCGCTGCGCAAGCTGCCGGCACCGGCGGGCCAGGATCCGCGCATCGACCTCGCCGAAGCGCGCAACGCCTCTCGCCTGTCGGACTTCGCCACCGAAAAGAGCGCCGGCGAGATTGCAGCCGCCAAGGGGCGCCGGTCCGATCAGCCGCTGGTGGTCTCGCGGGCCTTGATCTATCAGGGAGACGCGCTGGTGCGCACCGGCCGGGCCCGTGAGGCCATCGACCTCTTTCGCGAATCCAAGAGCCTGGCTCAGAAGGCCGGCCATCAGTGGCAGGTGGGGATGTCGCTCTCGAACATCGCTTCCGCCTTGCGGCACCTGGGCGATCTCGACGGCGCGGAGAAGGCCGACCAGGAGGCCCTGGGGATCGCGCAGCGGGCCGGTAGCGGCATCGGCCTCGCGTACGAGTACTTTGCCCTGGGCGAGATCCACCAGAGCCGCGGCGAGCTCGAGGAGGCGCAGCGGCTTTTCGATCAATCCCGGTCCTGGTACGTCGAGATCGGCGACCGGCTGATGCAGGCGAGGACCCTGGTCCGCCTGGGCCAAATCCTCTACGCCCGGGGCGACCTCGCGGCGGCCCAACAGCGGCTCGAAGCGGCGCTCCATCTCAGCCAGTCGATGGCGAACCCGGTGGTGGAGGCGCAGTCGCTAGACCACCTGGGGACCCTGCAGGCGCTCCAGGGCGGCCTCGCGGTCGCCCGCAGCCGCCACCAGCAGGCCTTTGCCATCTTCCACCGGGTCGGGGACGAGGACCTCGCCTCTTCCTCCCTGACCGCGCTGGCCGACGTCGAGGCACGGCTGGGCGACCTGCGCAGCGCCTGGCAGCATTCGGCCCAGGCCCTGCTCGCCAAGCGCCAGGCTGGCGACAAGTTGGGAATCGCCCGCATCCTCGACTCGCGGTCGCGGCTGGCCTACGATCGTGGGGACTTGGCCGTGGCCCGCGAGCTCGCCGAGGATCAGCTCCGCCTGGCGCGGGAGACCGGCGCCAAGCCTCTTGCTGCCGGGGCGTTGCGGAACCTGGGGCGGACGGCGCTGGCCGCGGGTGACCTCGCAGGCGCCCGCAAGTCGCTCGGGGAGGCCCTCGCCGTCAGCTCCTCCCTGGGCGAGAACCTGGCGACCGCCGAGATCCGCCTCGCCTTCGCCGAGCTCGCCCTGGCCTCCGGCCACCCCGCCGACGCCGCGGGGCTCGCCCGCAAGGTGGCGTCCTTCTACCACCAGCACAAGATCGACGGGCGCGAGGCGGCGGCGCTGGCCCTTCTCGGTGAAGCCCTGCTCGATCAGGGGCTACGGGCCGAGGCCCGGCAGGCAGGAGACGAAGCCCGCGCCCGGCTGGGCACCAGCGACGACCTGGAGCTGCGGCTCGAAATCGCTCCTTCCCTGGCCCGTTTGACCGCCGCCGGCGGCCACCCCGCCGAGGCGCTCCGCGACCTGCGGGAGGCGATCGCGTCCGCCGAGCGGATCGGGCTCATGGAGCCGGCCCTGGAGGCGCGGCTCGCGCTGGGGCAGATCCAGCACGGATTGGGAGATCCGGCCGCGGGGGCCGTCCTGGCGGCGGTGCGCCGCGACGCGGAGACCCACGGCTACCGGCGGCTGGCAGCCCTCGCGGCGCCGGTGCCGCCGCGCGCCGCACCGCTGGGCTGAGTGGGATTCGCCGGCGCCCTGGCCGCCACTCCCATCTCCTCCAGGATGGGCCAGGCGGCCTCGCCGTTCAGCGTCGCCAGCATCCACAGCAGGTAGCGCACGTCGACGCTGACGTTCCTCGCCACCGCGGGGTCGAAGCCGAAATCGTTGGCCACGTTCTCCCAGACGCGGTCGAAGTTGACCCCCACCAGCTCGCCCCGGCCGTTGAGCACCGGGCTCCCCGAGTTGCCGCCCGTGGTGTCGGCATCGGCCAGGAAGCCGACGGGAACGTCCTTGAGCTGCGGATCGGCCCAGCGGCTGCTCGGAGCCTGGGGCGCGGCGGCCAGCACCGCCGGGGGTGCTGCGAACGGCTCCACGCCGGTGTTCTTCTCCACCACACCGCCGAGGGTGGTCTGCGGGCGCATCCAGACGCCGTCGCGCGGGCTGTACCCCTGGACGTGGGCGAGGCTCACGCGCAGCGTGCCGTTGGCGTCCGGGGCCACGGGCTTGCCGGCGTGCGCCACGACCGCCCGCTGCCAGCGCGGGCGCAGGCGCGCGACGGCGCCGTCGAAGCGGTCGTTGCGCTCCTTGAGGGCGTGGAGCTCGGCGTCGAGCCGGAAGGCGAGGTCGAGGAGCGGGTCGTGCCGGCCCGCGAGCTGCGCGGCATTCTCCTCGAACATCGTCTTGCGCTCCGCCGGATCGGTCACCTGCGTGTGGGCGAGGAGGTCGTCCACCCGCGGACGGAGGGCGGCGCGGTCGCGCTCGCCCCCGGAGCCCACGAACGACTCGACGGCCGGTACCCGGGACTCCGGCGGCAGGGCGGCGAGCCGGGCGAGGACGTCCGCCATCAGGGCGCCCTCGGTGGGCAGGTGCATCCGCTTCTGGTCCCGCTCCAGCCGCTCGCGCAGGATGTCGCGGTTGCGCTCCTGGTACTCCGGCTCCCGCTCGGCGTCGGGCTTCGCCTTCTCGCCCGCCCAGCGCACGAGCGTCAAGGCGAGGTCCAGGGGCTTGGGGCCGCGCCGCATCTGGTCGAGGAGGAAGTCGCGGTCCCAGGTGCGGCGCCGGCCGGCCACCAGGCGGGCGAGCTCGTCGCGGGCCGCTACGGCCTCCCGCTGCCTGGGGCGCTGGCTCGCCCAGGCCACGACCTCCCGCTCGCTCGCGGCCTTGTGCTCCAAGGTATGGCCGCGCTTGAGCCCGGCCACCTGGCCGCGGGCGTTCTTCTCGTCGTTCTCCAGCCTCTTGATGCGGTCGGCGAGCGCGATGCGCGCCGTCTCGTCCTTGGCCGAGGCTCCCTCCATCAGCTCGAGCCAGGCGCGGTAGAGGGTGCTCAAATTTGGGTAGTAGAGCTCGGCCCGCTCCGCCATCTCAGCCGCGGTGAAGGAACGGAAAGTCCGTCCCGGATACCCCGCGACCATCACGAAGCCGTCCGGCTCGGCGCCGCGGGCGGAGACGGGGAAGAAGTGCTGCGACGAGTAGGGGACGTTGCCCTCGGCCCGGGGAGCGGGGCGGCCGTCGGGAGCCGCGTAGACGCGCAGCAGGGCGAAGTCGCCGGTGTGGCGGGGCCAGCTCCAGTTGTCCACCTCGCCGCCGTACTCCCCCACGGCGCGGGGAGGCGCGTAGACCAGCCGCACGTCCGGATACTCCAGGCTCTCGTTGAGCTGGTAGCGCACGCCGCCGTCGAACACCGCCACCTCGCAGCGGCGGCTCTCCTGCTTCTCGCAGGCCGCCACCAGCTCCTTCTTCTTCCGCTCGATCGCCCGGAACCGCGCCAGGTCGTCCGCGCCGGCCGGCACCGCCCCCTCCACCTCGGTCGTGACGTCGGTGACGCGGTGAGGAACGGTGGCGCGGGTCCCCGGGCCGGGAAGCTCGTCGGCCGGGTTCTTGGCCAGGAAGCCGCCGGTGATGAGGTCGCGCTGCGGTGTCGAGTGCTGCTGGAGAATGCTGAAGGCGCAGTGGTGATTGGTGATCAGCAGCCCTCGCGACGAGATGAAGCCGGCCGAGCAGCCGCCGATCCGCACGGCGCCCTCCAGCAGGCCGGCCCCTTCGCGGCTCCACAGGGCTTGCGGCGCCACTTCGAGCCCCTGGGCGCGGAGCCACTGGGGATCGAGCTCCAGGATCTGCGTGGGAGTCCACTTCCCTTCGAGGCCACGAGCGGCGGCGGAGACGGCCAGCAGGGCGAGGGCGAACGTGAGGATGCGATGGCTCATGGGGCGGTAGTGTACCGCGGGCTCCGGACGACGGCCTGGAGCGACGAAAAGACGGGGGCTCTCCACCCGCGAATGCGGAGAGCCCCCAAGCGGGGAGCGCTGCTTGTGCTTCAGTTGTCAAAGAACGCTCTTGCGCCGGCCTCACCGATCCTCCAGATCGTCGCGACCGATCTCCAGGCCGTCCAGACCAAGGTCCGAGCCCTCCAGACCTCGAAGCGAGTCGTCGCGAGCAAGGTCTGGAACCTCGAGCTCGAGGTCTGGACCTTCGAGATCGCGGTCTGGATTTTCAGGAGCTCGGTCCCGGGATTCCAGACCAAGGTCTCGATCTGCGGGACCTCGCTCTGGGCCCCCGGGACCTCGCTCCGGATCGTCCGGAGCGAGGTCTGGATCACCTGGAGCTCGACTCAGGTGATCTTTTGCGGCACGTCACAGTTGAACGAGACCACAAAGATGCTGTTTAGTCAACTTCGTCTGAGATACGTCTTGACGATAGCAGGCGATTAGAGTACCTTGACCTCATTGAAGTCAGGCGTTGACCGAAATATAGGGGCTCGATCGACGACGAACGACAAAGCCGCTTTCTGGAGAAAGGCGGCTTGCTCTTTGACAATCGATGCGATCAAACCCCGGGAGCGGATGCCGGCCGCTTCCCGGGGTCCTACCTCTGTGCCAAGTCGAGCTGCAGGGTGCTGCCGGCTGAAAGCTGGCCGGCTGTACATTTGGCCATCGGGGCCGTGAACCCGGAGGCTTCCCAGGGAACGATGATGGCCTGAGCCGCGAGGCACGCGCGATACGCGCCGGGAGCGACCTGGGGCACCACGAGCTTCTTTCCCTGCGCCGCGCCGGCGCCGCTGCCGTGACCGGCGATCCACTGATGGAGAAGGTTTACAGGCAAGGGAAGACCGTCCTGGAAGATCCAGAGCGAGTACTCGTCCTTCTCGGCGTCCTTGGGTTTCTCAGGAAAGAGGACCTCCAGACTCCCTCCTTCCGCGCTGACGGTGAGCGGCTGGGCCGCAGCCTCTCCAAGGGGTACGGCAAAGGCTCGCAGAGCGAATCCGGGTGGGCTGACGATGACGTCCGCGACCTCGGTCGACGCCGGCACCTGGGCCGTGAAGCCGCCGTCGAGCTCGCTGCGAACGGAATCGCCGAACATCACGGTGGGACGCAGCGGGATGACCGAGACTCCGGCGCCGGGAACAGGACCGCGCGAAGACTGGACCGTGCCGGTAAGCGTCTTGTTCTTGTGCATCCGCAGCTCGAGGGGTCCAACCTCTGCGTCCTCGCCGATGAAAACGGCGATCCGATCACTCGTCCAGGTCCCTTGTGCCGAAGAGCTGGTCGCCGCAGCGTACGCCATTCCTGAGCGGACACCGCGCACCTCGAAGCCTCCCGTACGATCGGTATCCGTGTTGACAGGCCCGTCGTCCGTGCTGAGGCCGAAGCTGGCGGCGGATACCGGCTGGCCCGCGTCGTCCACCACTTTGCCGAAGACGCGAGTGGCGGGCAGCTTGAGATCGGCCCAGACGCGGTCCTGGCCGTCAGGCTCCAGCTTCACCTTGGTCCGCGTTTCGAACCTGGGCTCAGCAGCGGCCACTTCGACCGCCCACCAGCCGCCGCGCGGTACGACGCCGTGGAATTTGCCGTCGCGATCGGATTCCATTTTGACCGCCGTGGCTCCATATCTGCCGCCGAACCACAGCGTGGCTGCCAGCGGCTCCTTCCCGAGCGACACCGAGCCGCGAACAGTGAGGACCTTGATCTCGACCGACTGGCTGGCATCGCCCGGCCCGGTGACGCGGAATTCTCTAAAATAAAGGGGATTGCCGAGCGAGTCGGCGACGGAGACCTGGAACCTTCCCGGCGCTTGACGTGGGATGGCCACGAGCCCCTGAGAGTCGGCGGCTCCATTGAAAACGGCGTCGTTGCTGGCGCTGACGTCGGAGGATCGGAAGACCTGAACCCGCCATGGGCGGTTGAGCCAGTCCAGCGCTGGGGAGACCGCCAACTCCAACTGCAGAGGGCGTTTGAGCGTCACCGGCACGCGCAGGAAGGTCTCGAGGCGGGGCCAGACCTCGATCGGATAGACCGTGGCCGGAGCGAAGCCAGGCTGGCGCACTTCGAGCGAGTAGTTGCCAGGAGCGATTCCCACGAGTTGGAAAAAGCCGTCCTTGCGGACGGGCACTTCCTGGATGGTGGTCCGGATCTTCTCGGCCATCTGTGCCCCGCTCCCTTCCCCGAGGAGAGGAGCAAGCCGCGCTCGGCAACCGCCAGCGATCACTCCCTCTTCCACCTCTACCCAGCCAGCCACCGAAGCACCTCGTTTGAGCTCCACCATGCCGAGGTCGATCGTCTTGCCGGCGACGACCTTGACACCCCAGCGGTATTGCGGAATGAAACCCTCCGCCGAAAGCACGAGGTCGAAGGTGGCGGCGGGGAGAGGAGGGCACGTCCACTTTCCCGACTTCTCGATCGGGCAGTCCAGGATTCCCTTGGGAAGATCCCGCTGCGCCGGACCGCGAGGAGCCAGGGTGGCAATCGAAAGTGCCTTGGGCGGGCGATCCTCCTGGGGAATGGGCTTCAACGATCCGGCAATTTTGCCCAGCGGCCAGAGTGTGACTGTGCTTACCGCCGTCTGGCCGGCACCGCCAGCGATCACGGTGGCTCGGGGCCCCCAGACGTCGGCGAAGACCGGTGACACTTCCCAACTGGACCCACAGGGAAGCTCCGCAGTGGCCGGCGCTGCCATTCGAGCGGGCACCTCCACCGGCTCCCGCTTTTCTTCGATAGGTCGCAAAACGAGCTTGCCTTGCAACCCCTCAGCCATCGGGGCCTTGGGGCGCAGCTCGAACCGGACGAGCGACGTGCAGGGCACGGTTTCGGCTGCGCTCATCGCAGCCGGCAGGAGCCAGAAGGCGCCGAGGAGAATCGTACTGCGCAGCATATTTGAGATCTCGGCCCTTAATTGGCGGGCCGACCGCCGCCTCCGCCGCCGCAACTGAAGCACTCTGCTGGGCAGAATCCCATCGTCTGGCAGCTCGAGCTTCCGCCTCCGCCTGCCGAGCCGCCGCCCCCACTCACGTCCACGTTGTAGCACGGGCCGCCGCTAACGGTGCACAACGGCCCATCAGGCCAAGGCAAGTCCGCAGTCTCCCGACACTGCCATCCGTCTCCATTCTGCCCATCGCCAACCTGCTTGCAGGTTGCTCCAAGGCCTGTTGGGGCGACCGGCTTGCAGTAGAAGCAGCCGTACATCTGCGCCTTGGCTATTCCGGAAAGCAACAGGATTGCGAAACAGAACAATCCGACCGGCAAGCTGAGTCGCTTCATCAGGCACCTCCCTTAAGTATTTGTAGGCTACCAAGTATTCAGCAGGAGTTCAATCGCTGGGATGGAGGGCGGCGGGGACGGCGGCGAGGTGAACGACATGGATCTTCCCGGCGGCTACCGTTGGGCGAGGGGCGCTCCGAGGCTTTTACAGCCCCTCCATCGCCCCCTCCACCCGCCGCCTGCCCTCCGCATCCTTGAGCCCCTGCCACTGCGCAAGCGCGATGGCGTAGGCCTCCCGGGCTCGGGGGGACTGGCCGGCGCGGTCCAGGAGACGGCCGGCTTGCTCTGCGCAGGCGGCGAGGTCCGGGTCGAAGGAGGCGCTGGCGGCGAGGGTGGCGCGGACCCGTTCCAGGTGACCGTCCCAGGCGGGCCAGTCGCGGGAGTGGGACGTGCAGACCAGCAGCCCCAAGTGAACGGCGGCGAGGAGGCCGCCCCAGCCCCAGCGTTCAAGGATCTCCCGGTTTTCCTCCAGGATTTCCCGCGCGTCCCGGAAGTGCCCTGCCGCGAGATGGCAGAGGGCGAGGTTCAGCCGGGGGAAGACGGCGTCCGCCGAGCGAAGCTCTTCGAGCAGCGCCAGCGAACGGGAGTATTCGCTGCGGGCCGCTCCCAAGTCGCCGCGCATGCGGGCCACGTCTCCCAGGCCGTTGGTGCCCCGCGAAACTCCGTAACGGTTTCCCAGCGCGGCGAAGCGATCGCGGGCCTGCGAATAGAGGTCCTGGGCCGTGACGAAATCGCGCCGCTGGCGGGCGAGGTCCGCCTGGCCGAGGGTGTGGTCGGCGAGCCCGTGCTGATCGCCGATGGCGCGATAGAGCAGGAGCGAGCGGTCGAGGAGCGTGCGCGCCTCGGTGCCCCGCCCGCGCTGGCGAGCCACGTCCGCCAACCCCCAGAGGCTGGCGGCGGCGCCGTGGGGATTGTCCGGCAGGGCGATGCAACGCTCGTAGAAACCGGCCGCCCGGTCCAGGTCGCCGCGGCGGCGGGCCGCGTCGCCCTCCAGCCGGAGGGCCTCGGAAAGGATGCCCCCCCAATCCTCTCCCTCCCCGGCGGCGGCGCGCTCGGTCCAGCGGAAGACCTCCGCCAGCTCCCCCTGATGCAGATGGATCCGGGCGCGCAGCACCCAACCCTTGCCCCAGCGGGAGTCGGAGGTAGGCGCGGCCATCTGATGGAGCGCCATCTCGCGCTCGGCCAGGAGGGAGAGGGCCGCGGGATAATCGCTCGTCTCCCGCCGCTCGCGGGCGCCGGCGAGCAGCGGCTCCAGGGCCTCCTCCCAATCGCCGGCCAGCAGCAGATGGCGCCCCAGGCGCTCCGCCACGCCGCGCTCTCCCGCGGCCCGGCGCTCCCGCAGCATGGCCGCGCAGGCCCGGTGATGCGAGCCGAGCCGGCCGGCCTCGCGCGCCTGCTCCTCGATGCTCTCGCGCAGCATGGCGTGGACGAAGGACCACCCCTCCTCCGTGCGCAAGGCGAGCCGGCCCGTCACCAGCTCCTCCAGCAGCGTGGGAGGGCATTCCACTCCGGCGGCCCGGCAGGCCCCCTCCCACTCGCGGCGGTCCACGAAGGGGCTCAAGGTGGCGGCGATCTCCAGCACCTCCCGCGCCGCGGGCGGCTGCCCTTCGAGCAAGCGAGCCACGCGGCCGGCCCAGACCTGGTGCAGGTCTTCCGGGATCGGGGCCCGGGAGCCGGGGCGCAGCACGAAGCCGGAATCCCCCACCTGGATCACGCCCCGCTGCACCCAGTCGCCCACGAGCTGCACGGCGAACAGGGGGTTGCCGCCGGTGCGCGCCTCCACCTGGGCGGCGAGGTCCCCGGCCAACCCCAGGACCTCGCGGATCAGGGCCGTCCCCTCCTCGCGGGGGAGGGCGGGCACGGCGAGGCTTTCGGCCCCGGGCAGGGCCAGCAGCGCCGCGAGGGCCTCCCCCTCCGCCGGCCGTTCCGCGAGGGCTTCGTCGCGCGCCGTCAACAGCAAAAGGACGGAGAGCGGGCTCTCCTCCCGCCGTTCCAGCAAGTGGCGGGCGAAGGCGAGCGATTCGGCGCCCCACTGCACGTCGTCGAACACGGCCAGCACCGGCCGCTGCCGGGCGAGACGCTGGAAGTGGCGCTCCAGAAGGCCGAAGCGCTCGGGCGCCGTCTGCATCTTGCCGCCGCCCGGAATCATCAGCTCGGTCAGGCCGTGCCATTCCCCGGGCTCCGTCTCCTTGCGGGCGCGCAGGAGGACCTCCGTCCGCTGGCAGACCTCCTCCCGCGAGAGGCCGCCGCAGCGGAAGTGGCGGACCATCATGCGCGGCAAGCCGTCCTCAGCACCGGGGTTGGGACCGTGCGAAGCGCGCAGCACGATGGCGCCTCCCACCTCGTGCGCCCGCTCGGCCAGCCATTCCGCGAGATGGCTCTTGCCGTTGCCCGCCGGGCCGTGCAGGAGCACGAGGCGCGCCCGCCTTTCCGTGTGCACCGCGGCGAGGGTCTTCCACAGCCGGTCCCGCTCGGCATGGCGGTCCAAGAGAGGGATCGAGCGCAGGCCATAAAGACCCAGCCCGGCGCCGATCAGCCGGATGGAAGCGGGGCGTGAGATCGGATGCTCCCAGGTGGCAGGCAGAGGAGGGGAGCGGCGAGGCAGGGGAAGCTCGGCTGCCTGGGAAGAGGGCTCCTCGGTGGCTTCCGAAGCTTGCGGCCAGAGGCCGGTGAAGCTGATGGCGACCGTGGTGGGCTCGGCGAGGAGTACCTCGCTCGGCGGCCGGGGCCCGTCCCCTTCCGTGTCGCCGAGCTCCCCCAGCACCCAGGCGGCATCCGCCGCGCGCACGAAGCGGTGCCCCGGGTTCTTCTGCAAGAGCCGGCGCAGCCATCCTTCGAAGCCCCAGGGCACGGGGATTTGGGATTCGAAGGCGGGCGGGTCCTCCTCCATCTGCCGCCGGAAGGTTTCGAGCAGCCCGGTGCCGCCGAAGGGGGGCCCTCCGGCCGCCAGGGTCCAGGCCAGGCAGCCGAGGGCGTAGAGATCCGTCCACGGGCCGTAGTCCCGCCAATGCCCACGAAGCTGCTCGGGCGCCATGTAGCTCGGCGTGCCGCAGACCACCTCCGTCGAATCGGCGCGGCTCTGCCGCTCGAAAGCCTGGGCAAGACCGAAATCCGCCAGCTTGAGCCGCGGCGGGCCGCTGCCGTCGCGGAACACCAGGATGTTGTTCGGCTTGAGATCGCGATGGACGACGCCGCGGGCGTGGGCATGGGCCAGGGCGTCGAGGAGGCCGAGCAGCACCTGCCGCAGCCCGGGCCAGGTGATGCCGCCGGAGAAAAAGTCCGCCAGCGTGCCGTCCGCCAGCTCCATGGCCAGGGTGGGGCTCCCCTTGGCGAGCAGGCCGCGGGAGATCTCCTCGCCCTTGGCGCCGATCTCGCCGTGCTCGAAGACGCGCACGATCCCGGGGTGGTCCAGGCTCGCCACCGCCTGCACCTCGTTGCGGAACGAGGCGCGGAACGACGTCTCGCGAGCCCGGTCCGCCGTCATCACCTTCACCGCCACCGGCACCTGCTGAGCCGTATGGATGCCGCTCCACACCTCAGCCATTCCACCCCGGCCGATGCAACGATCGAGGTGAAAAGGACCCAGGGGTATGGCCGGACCGCTCATAGGATGACTGACGGCAGAGTAGAAGACACGATAGTTGCGCGCCGGGGCGAGGTCAAGGGCGGCGGGGGCGACGGCGTGGAGTAGGGGGCTTGGTGCTACCATCTTCCTGCCATGGCCGTCAGGATTCAGATCGACCGCAAGAAGCTGGAAGCGTTCTGCCGCCGGCACCACGTCCGGAAGCTCGCGTTCTTCGGCTCCGTCCTGCGGGACGACTTCAGACCCGAGAGCGACGTGGACGTCCCGGTCGAATTCGAGCCCGGATTCGTCCCCGGGTTGGCCTTCCTTTCCATGGAAGAAGAGCTCTCGAGGCTTTTGGACCGCAAGGTGGACCTGAACACACCGGGATTCCTCAGTCCCTATTTCCGGGACCAGGTCGTCTCCGAAGCCGAGGTGCAGTACGCCGCAGCGTGACACCGCAGTCAGCCTGCGCCAGATGCGGGACTATGCCCGGGAAGCTCTGGACATGGTCCACGGGCAGGTGCCTCCTTACGTCTGGAAAGGGTCCAAGGCAGGTGGGCAGGGGGCATCAGTCCTCCGGATTCTATACACAGCGGCAGAGGTTCTTGTGCATCGCACTGCTTGGGGTTCTCACAGACTTCGCGGAACAACAAATGCCCCGAAGGGGCAAAGGCATAGAGCCCGGGGCTGGCGCTGTTTGCCAGCCCCGGGTCGAGGGAGCCCACTAAACCCCAGAGCCCCGAAGGGGCGGCGGCAGCTCGATGCTCGATTCCACCTCGGCACAGGCGTTGGTGCTCGCCCTGTCCGCAGCCGGCCATCTCGCAAATAGCTCGGGAGCGACCAGCGAGATCGCCTGACACCTCGCGCATAAACTGCCGTCGCCCCTTCGGGGCTTTGGGGTTTCTGGGATCATCTCCTACCCGGGGCTGGCAAACAGCGCCAGCCCCGGGCTACAGGCCTAAGCTCCTTCGGAGCAAAGACAGATAACCTCTGGGGCTGTGTCAGCGCCGGGAGAAGAGGGCCCCCGCCCAACAGCAAAAACGGTTCGGCCGGTTCTTGCTGTTTTCCCTCGTCCCTGTTGTCCTTGCCGTCCTTGGTGTCCTTGTCTTGCTGTTCTCCCTCTCCCAAGAAGAGGGAGAACAGCAAGAAAGGACGGAAAGGACAACAGGGACGAACGGTAAGACCGCTCCAACCGGAACCCCTCTCCCGGTGAGGGCATGCGGGAGAGGGGCAGGGGTGAGGGTCTTGGGTGGGGCGGGAACAGGGGACGCGCAGGTCCCCTAATCCCCGCCCGCTGGCAGCGACTCGTCCTTGGTGAGAAAGGGCATGGCAGCGTCGCTGCGCCAGCGTTTCGGGACTCCTAGCCCGTCGCCGGGCTTCTCCACAAGCAGCTCCTGATCATAGAGATACATCATGTTTCGGTCTTCATTCAGCGGGCCGGTCATGGGAAAGACGATGACTTTGTCTCCAATCCGGGGAGTCTCCGCCAAGAGCGTGTCGTCCGACTTGCATATTTTTTGGTCCTTGACTTGGACCTCGGCGACCGGGTACGCGACGTAAAGAACGTCGCCTGTCTTCCTGATCGAGAATTCGGAGGATTTCTTGATGACCTTGTCGACTCGAACCTGCAACAATGTCGCCGGGTCGCCGTCTGCGAAGCCCGCGCCGCGATTGACGATGGTGCCAGCAAAAACTCCGAACGAATTGCGCGCCAGCTCGTCGAGGTTGTGGGCCACGCCAGACCCGATCCTTTGTTTCCGAAGCGAGCCGATCGAAATACACCCCGGTCCCGTGTGCCGCTCGATCGCTCTTCGTAACACCGCCGACTGCAGATCCCCGAAAAGCGTCCAGTCGATCTGGCCATGATCGAACGTAGCCCGGTCCGGTGTCACCCAGGCGGCTTTGCCGGTGTCGTGGAGAGACCAGAGAACCGTCGGAAAATCGTCTGCCTGAGTGACCGGCGTGCCGAGGGAAAGGAGAAGAAGAAGCGAAAGCGGCGCTAGGCCCCTCAGGAGAAGGCTGCGGTGGCCATGCCTCGGACGGCCGTTTGGTGCGGGCGAGCGCGACGTGGAGGGGGCATGGTTCATCAGGAGCTCCTTCCTAGTTGTAGTAGATATTTTAGAGTTCTTGGGGTCGAGGCGCAAGGGGCGTCCCGGCGGAAGGGCGACGAAAGGACCGGGGGAAGGGGGGCGCGCAGGTCCCCTAATCCCCGCCCGCCGGCAGCGGCTCGTCCTTGGTGAGGAAGGGTGGGCGCTTCATCTCCTTGATGCAGGTGGTGTCGAGGCCGAAGGGGGTGCCGTTGGCGACGAAGTCGGTGATCAGCTTGCCGTAGCAGTCGAGATGGGCGAGGCCGCCGGGGCTGTGGGCGCCGTCGCGGAGGACGACGTTGGTGGCGTTCGGCAGATGGCGGACGACTTCCGCGGCCCACTCGGGCGGCGTCGCCGGATCGAGCCAGCCGGTGAGGAGGAGGGTCGGGATGGCGGATTCGAGCGGCTGGAAGAAAGCCTCGGGCACTTTCGCCGTGGGCCAGAAGGAGCAGGCTTCGCGCTGATCGCGGATGCGGTCGTCCCCCTGATAGGTGTTGGCCACCAGCGCCGGAACCTCCTTGGGATCGATGCGGGCCACGTCCTCCGCACAGGTGATCGAAAGGTAGAGGCCGATGTCCCAGCCGGGATCGGTGCGGTCCAGAATGGTCATCAGGATCATGGGCGCGTAATCTCCCTGCGCCGCGAGATGGACGTAGAGCGGGATGCGGACGGAGAGGAACGGGCTATATTGCATCGAGCGCAGGGTCGTGGTGAAGGCGCCCTTGGCGATCGAAATCTCCACGGGCTTGCCGATTTTCGGATCTTTGATCGTCTGTTTCACTGGACCCTGGTCGAGCCGCGCGATCACGGTGGCGAGGTCGGCCCGCAACGCGGGGAAGGCGGTGCGGCACGTGGCGTCGGACGCACAGTCGTCGAACAGCTTGTCGATCGATTCCTGGGCCTTGCGCGCGTGGTACAGGGGCATCTTGCCGTCCATGATCATGACGCCCAAAAGCAGGCCGCTGCGGACGTGCTCCGGATGCTGGCGCATGTAGGCTTGCGCGGCGCGGGTGCCGTAGGAGCCGCCGAGGACGTTGATTCGCTCGTAGCCGAGCCAGGCCCGCACGTCGTCGAGGTCGTCCATGGCGATCGCGGTGGTGTACTGGGTGAGATCGGCCTTGGCGGCAAGCTTCGGCTCGCAGGCGCGCAGCACGTCCATGGGGAAGAGGCCGCGCACCAGCCCCTGGAGGTCCTTCTCACCGCCGGGAAGGTCGCAGTGGAGGGGGTTCGACTTGCCCGTCCCCCGCTGGTCCACGAAGACGAGGTCGCGGTCCTGGTTGACGGCGGCGAGGAGCTGCGCGAAGCCGCCGGCCGCGCCGGTCGAGCCGTAGCCAGGGCCGCCATTGATGTAGAAGAGAGGATCCGGCGCGGGATCGTTCCCCTGGGCCGGCAGGACCACGACGTAGAGGTCGATCTTGCGGCCGGTCTTGGTGGTCCGGTTCTCCCACACCGGGAGGGAGCCGCAGAGGACCTCTTTCTGCACGCCCTCGACTTTGCAGGGCTGGAGGCGCTGAAAGACGGTGCGGACGGGCTTTTTGGCTTCAGGAGCGGCCTCGGCGCCGGCGAGAGCCGGCACGAGCAGAGAGCCGCAGAGCAGGAAAGGGGCGAGTCGTTTCATGACCTGACTTACGCACCGAGCCCCGGGCGGGTTTCGCCGGGGGAGCCCGAAACCCCGCGACCCAAGCGGGCATCGAAAGAGTCCAGACAGGCGGGTGCAGCCGTACTTGTATGCGATCGGAGGACTGAAGCTTCATGACCGAGCCAACCGAAGAGACCGAGACCGCAGAGCCTGAAACGCCGGCCGAGCCCGCCCAAGAGCCGGTGGCGGTGGAAGAGCCGATGGAGCCGGTTGCCCTGGAGGCGGCGGCCCCGGAGCCGGCGGCTGCCGTGGAAGAGGCGACGCCGCCCGCCGCCAAACCCCCGCCGGCCGTGCCCTCCCGTCGTCCCCTCGTCAAGCGCCATCATGGACTGGTGCGCCTGACGCACTGGGCCAACGCGCTCGCGTTGCTGGGCCTGATCGCCAGCGGGCTCCAGATCTACATGGGTTTCCCCCATTTCGGCGACCGCGGCCACCGGTACTTCCCCAATCCGTGGGACGGCAAGCCCTTCCCGCTCCAGGTGCGCCTAGGCGGCTGGCTCGCGGGAGGGCTCAACTGGCATTTCGCCCTGGCCTGGCCGTTCGTGCTCTCCGGGCTGTTCTATCTCGGCTACCTGGTGTTCTCGGGGGAGTGGCGGTCGCTCCTGTTTCGCCCCCGCGACGTGCCGCGGGCCTGGCAGATGCAGCTTTACTACCTGCGCCTGCGCCGGGAGCACCCGCCGCAGGGGAAGCACAACGCCTTGCAGAAGATGGCCTACACCTCGATCGTCCTGCTCGGTGCGCTCTCGGCGCTGACCGGCTTCGCCATTTACAAGCCGACGGAGCTCTCGTGGTTGACGGCGCTTTTCGGCGGCTATCAGCTCGCCCGCTACTGGCACTTCTGGGCGGTGTGGATCTTCGTCGCCTTCACCCTCGTTCACGTGACGCTGGTCTTCGTGGTGGACCCCGCTTCGCTGCGGGCGATGATCACCGGCTGGTACCGCGGGAGGTTCCCGAGCCATGACTGACGACCGTTCTTTCGATCGCCGCGATCTCCTGCGCCTGGGCCTCACGGCCGGTGTTGCCTCGCTGGCCACGGCCTGCGGCTGGCAAGGCGGTCCTTTGCTGCCGGCCCTGCAAGGCGCTTCGCGCCTCAACGACTGGGTGGGGGAGAAGGTATTCCTTTCCAACCACCACTTGGCGACGCAATATCCCGTCACCGCCCGCACGCCGGAATCCGCTTTTCCCGTCTATGCGATCAGCCGTCCGGCGCTGCCGCAGCTCACGGACCCCGCGGGCTGGGCCTTGGAGGTGGGCGGCCTGGTGCGGCGCCCCGTGCGGCTCACGCTGGAGATGATCCAGGCCCTGCCCAAGGTCCGCTACACGGTGAAGCATCACTGCGTCGAAGGATGGTCGGCCATTGCCACCTGGACGGGAGCGCCGCTTTCGAGCGTGGTGGCGATGGTGGAGCCCACGGAGAAGGCCCAATACCTTCGCTTCGACTCGTTCGACAACGGCTACTCCAATGGCTGGGACCTCACGAGTGCCATGCACCCACAGACGATCCTGGCCTACGCCTTCAACGATCATCCCCTGGGACCGGCCCACGGCGCGCCCCTCCGCCTCTACTCGCCGGTCAAGCTGGGCTACAAGCTCACCAAGTACCTGACCAAGGTGACCTTCACCTCCGAGCGTCATGGCGGATATTGGGAAGACAAGGGGTATCCGTGGCTGGGCGGGGTGTAGGGAGAGCTTAGACCCAAAATAGCTCTCCCTGCCCTTTCTTTAGTACTGCCTGACTTTTCATGATGGAGCCTCATCTTTCGTCAGGCAGCCCGGGCACACCGGCTGCGGAGGCGGACGCTTCAACCCTCAGAAGGAGGAGACGCCATGCTCTCGATCCAGCCGCGCTCGATTCTCATCACCGGTCTCGCGGCCGCCGGCCTGCTGCTCGGCGCGCCCCGGCAGGCCCTGGGCCAGGGGTGAGTGGCCGCAAGACTCGACGCGCCCGTGCTAGGCGTGCAAGACAATTACAGCGGCCCCGATAAATGGCAGGTTTCTTCGAGCTGGCGGTACCAGCGCTCTTTCCGGCACTTCGTGGGCTCCAAAGAGCAGGTCAACCGTGAAGAGGACGGCAGCCAGGTCATCAACAAGATCCATCAGGCGGAGATCGGCATCCGCTACAACGCCTCCGATATCTGGAGCGTCTCGGTTGGCATCCCCTACCTGATGGCCCAGCGGTCGAGCCCGATCCGGGGCGCCAACAACGTCGTCGTCGATCGCACGATTACACATTCGGACGGCGTCGGCGACGTCACCGTGACCGCCCGGAGGCTCCTCTGGCACCCGCGGGACCATCCGGATGGCAACATTTCCCTGGGGCTCGGCATCAAGCTCCCCACCGGCCAGTACAGCGTCACCGATACCCGGACGAAGCTCGTCAACGGCCAGTTCGTCAACTCCATCGAGACCGTCGACCAGTCGATCCAGCCGGGCGACGGCGGCTTCGGTGCGATCCTCGACTTCCAGGGTTTCCAGCGCATCGCGCACAGTGGCTTTGCGCTCTATTGCTCGGCGACCTATCTGTTCAACCCCAGCAACGAAAACGGAGTGAAGACTTTCCGTACCGGTCTCGGCGAGGAGACGATGTCGGTCGCCGACCAATACCTGGCCCGCCTCGGCGCCAGCTACGCCAATCCTTCTTGGAAAGGTTTTGGCGTGAGCCTGGGTGGCCGCGTGGAGGGCGTGCCGGTCGAGGACGCGATCGGCGGCAGCGACGGTTTCCGGCGTCCGGGCTACGCCGTTTCGATCGAGCCGGCCGTGAGCTATTCGCACGGGGCGCACACCTTCTCGCTGGCGGTGCCCTACGCCGAATACCGCAACCGCCAGCGCAGCGTTGCCGACCGCCTCGTCCCCGGGCGACACGGCGACGCGGCGTTCGCCGACTACATCATCCTGCTCGGGTATTGGCGGAAGTTCTAGGGGTTTTGCTTGGGAGCACCGGGGGGCTGCGGCCCCCCAGCTCCCGTCAACCCGAGCGCCGTGGGGTGGCGCGGCTGGTAGAGGCCGAGCTCCGCACCGCCGGGGAGCGCGATGGCCGTCACCGAGCCCCACCGCTCTTCCTGGACCGGGCGCGTGAAGGAGACGCCCTTGTGTTCGAGCTCGGCCATGGTCGCCGGCAGGTCGTCGCACATCAGGTAGAGCGCGAACCAGCTTTCCCCCTCGGCAGGGTGAACCGCAAGCTCGGCCGGCGGCAGCGCGAAGATCAGCCAGCCGTGACCGGCATCGACCGAATCGAAACCCAGGACGTCCCGCAGGAAAGCCCGCACCTCGTCAGCCTGCGGTGTATGGAGCAACGCGTGCGCACCCATGATCATGAGGTCACCTCCTCGGATTCGAGCTTCCAGATGAGCAGCCGTTCCCAGGCGAACCGCTGAAGGAGCGACCAGACCCTCCGCGCCAGCGGATTCGACGGTGGACGGCCCACTCCCTGGAAGAGCTTGGGGCCTGGAAAGAACCGGGCGATCGAGCCGGCGTAGCCATAGACGTGCTGGACGTCGTAGTCGCCATCGCCGGCCCGGCGAAAGATACGCGTCACCACGAATCTCTGCAAGCGGTCCGGCAGCGCCAGCAAGGCCGGAATGCCGAAGTGCGGGTCCCGCCGGAACAGGTATTTGAGGCGCGGCGGCGTCGTCAGCACGCATACTCCGCCGGTGCGCAGGACGCGCATGATCTCGCGGCCCAGGCGCGCGGGATGGGCCACGTGCTCGATCGTCTCCAGACAGAGGACGGAGGTGAAGACGTTTTCCCGAAAGGGGAGGTCTTCGCCGTTGCCCACCACTTGGAGCAAGAGCAACCCCGTCTCGCCGCAGAGCCGCTTCAGGCCGGGATTGAGATAATGGTCCAGGGCCACCACGGTCGATCCCGAGACATTGGCGACTCCGGAAGCCACGCCGCCGTTGCCCGTGCCCAAATCGAGCACCCGCAAGGGAGCGCTGAACCGGGCTGCCAGGAGCTCGCCGATCGCTTTGCCCTCAGCCAGCCGGCCGGCGGTGAATTTCGAATCCTGTGCCTCGTGAGCCGGCGCCGGTCGCCGGGCGCGAGCGGAGATCTGCGCCTCGTAGACGGTTTCGAGCTCGGGCCAGGGGATACTCATTTGAAGTATCGATAGTAGCCGCCACTGCGCTGAACGGTCTCATCGGAATGCGCGGAGACGTCGACGAGGAGAGCGGCATCCGCCGGATAGCCCGTCCTGGCCAGTGCGGAACGGAACGACTCCGCAACCGCCGGCAAGAGTCCTGCGGCCTGGAAGCGAGAGTATTCCGCGTCGTCCCTGAAAAAGATCAGGCAGCAGAGGCCGGCCGCCTCGGCCAGCCCCATCCAGATCTCGACCGCTCGATAGGAGAAGCCGCGTTGCCGCAGGAAGTCCTTGACCTCCCGGCTCGCCCGCCGCCCCTTGGGCTTGAAGCGGAATTGATTGCGGAGGTATATGTACAGAAGCTTCACCCGTCTATTCTAGGCCAGAAACGGGAGATTGGGACTTCAAGAAGGAGACTGGCGGCGACGGGTTACGCCGATACGCCTTGAGCGAAAAGAAATAGGATGCTTTGCGGAATGAGAGCGGGGGGCCCGGGGCCGCCCGCCGGCTGGAGCCGGCAGAGCGGCGGGGTCAGTCGCTGTGGGTTGGCTACGAGGGGCAGCCGTCGGTCCGAACCGTCCAACCCGGCGGGATGTGGCAAGGATCGGTCGGGTAGCACTCGCCGGTGGCGGGATTTGTGACGTAAATAACGACGTCGGTGCAGTCGTCCGCCTGGACGGTGGGAGTGAAGACTCCACCCAGGACCATGAAGGTGAAGGCGATGAAGGTCAAACCGGCGAAACGCAACATCTTCTTGGACATTCGCTTTTCTCCTTGAATCCATATTACGGTTGACGGGTACCGCCAGGAATTCCCTCTTTTCGCACCCGGAACGCCGCCGGGTACAGCGATCCCATGGTGATCAGCCCGACGGCGACAGGGAGCACGGGCGAGCTCAGCCAGTGGACGTCCGTGCAGTGGTGCTTGGCGAAGGACGCCACGTACTCTCGCTGATGGCGGATGTCGTCGATGAGCGCCTGGCCTCCGGGCTTCAAAACGCGCGCGATCTGCGCGATGGCCTTTTCGCGGTCCGGCGCGGAGTAAAGGTTGTGAATCGCCGCCCGGGACACCACCACGTCGAACGTCTCGTCCGGGAACGGCAGCTCGCGCATGTCGGCGGTCTTGACCTCGACGCGATCGGCGACGCCTTCCCGCTCGGCATTGGCGAGCGTCGCCTCCGGCCGGTTGCCGGAGAGGTCTTCGGCCTGCCAGAGGTCGATTCCCGTGGCCTTGCCGCCGGTGAGGCGCTTGGCGGCGCCGATCAGCAACAGCCCCCGCCCGCAGCCGACGTCGAGCACCTGCTCGTTGCCGGTCCAAGAGATCCGGTCGAGGAACCGTTCGCGTTCCCGCACCTTCCCGGTCTTGCTCGACCAGAGCATCCAGACCCCCATGAACCCGCAGCCGGCGGCGCTCCACAGTCCCATCGTGGCGAGGGGAAAGTCGAGCCGCACCCGGCCGAGCGGCAAGGACAGCCGCCCCGTCCATAATCCGAAGGCGACCGTCGCCCACAGGACGATACCGGCGGCGGTGACCAGGAACAGGTTGCGCACGACCCCGGGCGCGTCGATGCCGTAGTCGGGCTTCTGCGGAGCGGGCGAAGGGCTCATGGATGGCTCCCGGGAACGTTGGTTGGAGGGATTGTCTCATGTTTGAGGCGGTGCGGGCTGGCGCACGCCCGAAGGTTCGTGGCGGACATGGATGGCTGCGCACGCCCGGAGACGTCCCGCCGTCGTGGTGACGCCGAACGGTATCGCAACGGGCTGGGACGTCTCTACGGGCAGGGTTGCGTGGCTCCACCAAGATCGTGGGATGATGGCGGGAGCGAGGAGGTCCCGATTGAGCGTACTCGGCCGCATGTACAAGGATTCGCTGGCGCTGGTCACTGATCTCTACCAGCTCACCATGGCCTATGCCCACTGGAAGGAGGGGACGGCGGAGAAGGAGGCGGCGTTTCATCTCTTCTTCCGCAAGAACCCTTTCGGCGGCGGTTTTGCCGTGGCCTGCGGCCTGGCCCTGGCGGTCGAGTACGTGGAGAGCCTCCGGTTCCGGGAGGACGACCTGGAGTATCTGGGAAGCCTGCAGGGGAACGACGGCGCGCCGCTTTTCGAGCGCGGCTTCCTCGATCATCTCGGCGGGCTTTCGTTCCGCTGCGATCTGGACGCGATCCCCGAGGGGACGGTGGTCTTCGCTCAGGAGCCGCTGCTGCGGGTGACGGGGCCTATCCTGGCGGCGCAGCTTCTGGAGACGCCGCTGCTCAACCTGGTGAATTTTCAGACGCTGATCGCCACCAAGGCGGCGCGGATGCGGCTGGCGGCAGGGGACGATCCGATCATCGAGTTCGGGCTGCGCCGCGCGCAGGGGATCGACGGCGGCCTCGCGGCCTCGCGCGCGGCCTATGCCGGCGGCTGCGACGGCACGTCGAACCTGCTGGCCGGAAAGATATTCGACATTCCGGTGAAGGGCACGCATGCCCATTCCTGGGTGCTGGCTTTCGATTCCGAGTTGGAGGCGTTCGAGGCATACGCCCAGGCGCTGCCCAACAACTGCGTGTTCCTGGTGGATACGTTCGACTCGCTCGCGGGGGTGCGCCACGCGGTGGAGGTCGGGCTGCGGCTGCGTGCGCAGGGGCACGAGATGATCGGCATCCGGCTGGATTCGGGGGACCTCGGCTATTTGAGCCGGGAGGCGCGGAAGATCCTGGACGCGGCCGGGTTCCCCAAGGCCTCGATTCTCGCGAGCAACGAGCTGGATGAAACGATCATTGCCAGCCTGAAGCACGAGCAGGGCGCGGAGATCGGCGTCTGGGGCGTGGGCACGCGGCTGGTGGTGGCCTATGGCGATCCGGCGCTGGGGGGCGTCTATAAATTATCAGCCGTGCGCGAGCCGGGAGGGGCCTGGCAGTACAAGGTGAAGCTTTCGGAGCAGGCGGTGAAGACGACGAATCCGGGCTTGCAGCAGGTGCGGCGCTACACGCATCACGGCGAGCTGATCGGCGATCTCATCTGGGACGAGCCAAGCGGGCTGCCGGATTCGCCCGTGATGGTCGATCCCCTGGACATGACGCGGCGCAAGGTGATTCCGCCGGACGCCACGGGAGAGGACCTGCTGGTGCCGGTCTTCCGCCAGGGGCGGCGGGTCTACGAGCCGCCGGGCCTGCCCGAGATCCGCCGCCGGGTGGGGGAGGAGCTGGCGCGCTTCCACGGCGGCGTGAAGCGGTTCGTCAATCCCCACCGGTACCCGGTGGGGCTGGAGCTGGGGTACTTCGATTTGAAGACGCGGCTGATTTTGGAGGCGCGGGGGATGGCGGGGGGGAGGCGGTAAGAGGGAGAGAAGGGACGAAAGGGACGGCAGGGACGAGGAAAAAAGCGAGACCGCCCCAGCCGGGTCCCCTCTCCCGGGGAGGGGGCTGGGGTGGTCGGGAGAGGGGCAGGGGTGAGGGTCTTGGGTGGGGGAAGGCCACCTGGGAGAAGAGGGCCGGGGGTGATGAGGGGCTTGCGGCTACACCTTCCGCCGCCTCCTCCGCCGCCGCCGTTTTTTCGGTCCCACTCCGCCGGCCGCTTCGGTCCCTTCGGGGGCAGCGTCCTCCGGACCGTCCTCGAACTCGTCGTCCCCACCCGCGTCGTCGCCTTCACTCTCGAAGGATTCGCCGGGCTCTGCGGAGGCGCCGCGGCTGTCGCCGGTTGGAGCGGCGAGCTCTCCCGCTTCTCCTTCAGGCCCGCCGTTGCCGTCTCCCGGTCCCTTCTTCTTGCGCTTCCTGCCGCCGCGGCGGCGACGGCGCTTCCTGGCCGCGGCGTCGTCTCCCACGGCGCCGGGCTCTCCCTCCTCGCGGGCACGGACCGGGGCGGCGAGGCCGGAATCCAAGTCATCCTCGTAGTCGTCCTCTTCTTCTTCGGGGAGGGCGAGGTCCCAGGCCTGGAGGATGACGGGAGCCGCCTTCTGTTGCCTCGGCGGGCGCGCGGGTTTTTCCCGCTTCTGCCACTCGATGCGCTCGTCGGGGCGGTGGAGGCCGGCGGTGGCGAGGATCTGGACCTTGACGTCGAACTCTTCCTCGATCGCTGCCAGCTCCTGCCGGTACTGGTTCTGGAGGGAGTCGGCGAGCTCGGGGTGAAGACCGATCTTCACTCCCTGAATGGCGCCGGTGGCGGCCCGCGCCTCGATGCGCCGCAGGATGGAGAGGCTCACCATCTCCTCGCTCGCCAGGCTTCCCGTGCCGTTGCAGGTGGGGCAGGGGCGGTGGGTGCGCAGTTGCAAGGCTTGCTGAATGCGCTGGCGGTTGATCTCCAGGAGGCCGTTGGCGCTGATGCGCCCCACGGTGGAACGCGCCTTGTCGGCCTTGAGGGCGTCCTTCACGGCCTTCTCGACCCGGCGCTGGTTCTTCGAGGCCCGCATGTCGATGAAGTCGACGACGATGATACCGCCCAGGTCGCGCAGCCGGAGCTGGCGGGCCACTTCGCCCGCGGCTTCGAGGTTGGTGTGAAGGGCCGTTTCCTCCTGGGTGGCGGCGCGGGTCGAGCGGCCGGAGTTGACGTCGATGGCGGTCAGCGCCTCGGTGGCGTCGATGACGATCGAGCCGCCGCTCGGCAATTCCACCCGCCGCTCGTAGATGCGGTCGATCTGGGGCTCCAGGTCGTAGCGGCTGAAGAGGGGGAGCCGGTCCGCGTAGCGGATGAGGCGCGTCTTCGAGCGCGGCATGAAGGCCCCCATGTAGGCTTCGGCCTTCTGGAACGCCTCGTCGTCGTCGATCAGCACCTCCTCGATGGTGGGGTCAAGGTAGTCCCGGAGAGCCTGGAGGATCAGGTCCTGATCGGTGTAGAGGAGCCGGGTGCCCTTCCCCAGCATGGCCGCCGCCTGCACCCGCTTCCACAGCCGCAAGAGGGCCGCGAGGTCGCGGGAGAGGGTGGCCTTGGTCTGGTCCAGGGCATTGGTGCGCAGGATCACGCCGCAGCCGTCGGGGAGGTCGAGGCCGTTGGCCATTCCCTTGAGCTTCTTGCGCGTATCCTCGTCCTCGACCTTGCGCGACACGCCGCGGGTGTCGTCGAAGGGAGTCAGCACGAGGTAGCGGCCGGCGATGGAGAGGGCCGTGGTCAGCGCCGCGCCCTTGGTGCCCATGGGGTCCTTCTCGACCTGGACGACGATGGGCTTGCCCTTCTCCAGCACCTCGTCGATGCGGGGATGGCCATGGCTGGGCGTCCGGTAGAAGGCATCGGGGACCACGTCCTGAATGGCCAGGAAGCCGTGCCGTTCGGCGCCGTAGTCGATGAAGGCGGCGTTCAGGCTGGGCTGGATGCTGGCGATGACGCCGCGGTAGATGTTGCCGCGGGTGAGGCCCGACTCGGCGACGTCGACTTTGTAGTTTTCCAGGACGTTTCCCTGGACGATGGCGATACGCAGCTCTTCCTGCCGCTGCGCGTTGATCAGCATTCTGCGAGTCAAGTTGTCTCCGTTTGGCTAGAGCATGAGGGGGCGGAATAAGGTGGGCAGGGCGGTGAAGGTACCTCTTGCGGGGGCCTATTTTGACGGACCTTCTCCAATTGTGCAACCCGTATTCCCGCAACCAGGGGGGAGCCGGGGAGATCTGGTGCCATAATCGGGGGCTGGCACGCTTCCCAAGGAGGAGAGACGGCATGGCCAAGAAGAGAGGGTTGATCACCTTCTGCCTGGACATCGGCGGCACCGGCATCAAGGGGTTCACGGCCGACGCCGCGGACCGCCCCACCAGCGAGCGGGTGCGCCTGGAGACGCCGCATCCGGCCACGCCGAAGGCGGTCCTGGCGGTGATCGCGGAGATCGTCCAGCAGGTGCCGCGCTTCGACCGGGTGGCGGCGGGCTTCCCGGGAGTCGTGGTGAAGGGGCGGACGCTGACGGCGCCCAACCTCGACCCCGCCTGGGACGGGTTCGAGCTTGCCGCCGCGCTGGAAGAGCTGACCGGCAAGCCCGCGCGGGTCGCCAACGACGCCGGCGTCCAGGGGCTGGCGGTGATCGAGGGCGTGGGAACCGAGTTGGTGGTGACCCTCGGTACGGGGATGGGCTTCGCCCTCTACATCGACGGGCACTACGTGCCGAACATCGAGATGGCCCACCACCCGTTCCATGGGAAGAAGACCTACGAGGAGCTGGTGGGGAACGAGGCCCTGCACAAGGACGGCAAGAAACGCTGGAACCGCCGGGTGAAGCGGGTCATCCGGCAACTGGCGCGGATCTTCAACTACCGCGTCCTCTACCTGGGGGGCGGCAACGCGAAGGAGATCCACTTCGAGTTGCCCGAGAACGTCAAGACGGTCGAGAACGTCGCGGGCCTCCTGGGCGGCGTGAAGCTGTGGCAGCAGCCGGGGTGAGGGATGCCGGTCCTGCTAGACTTCCCCATGATGAAACATTACGACGTAGTCATCCTGGGCGGCGCGTTCAGCGGTGCTTCGGCGGCGGTGCTGCTGAGGCGGGACCGGCCGGAGCTTTCCGTGCTGGTGGCCGACAAGGCGGTGGCTTTCGACGCCAAGGTGGGGGAGGCGACGACGGAGATGTCGGGGATGTTCCTCACCCGGCGCCTCGCCCAGTGGCAGCATCTGGAGCGGGAGCACCTCCCCAAGGAGGGGCTTCGCTACTGGTTCCAGAACGAGAAGGTGAGCTGCCACGCCGAGGCGAGCGAGGCGGGAGCCTATCAACGCAGCACCGTCCCCTCCTTCCAGCTAAGGCGCGACGCGCTGGACGAGCACCTGCTGGCGACCGCCGTGGAGGAAGGGGCCGAACTCCTGCGACCGGTGCGGGTGCGCGAGGTGGAGCTGGGCGATTTCGACCACCGGGTCACCCTGGAGCCCGAGGGCGGCGAAGTGGAGACCGTCTCCTGCCGCTGGGTGCTGGACGCCACCGGCCGCGCCACCTTCCTGGGCAAGCGCCTGGGGCTCATCGAGCGCAACCGGGAGCACCCCACGGCGGCCGTCTGGTGCCGCTGGGAGGGCGTGCGCCACATCGATGACGTGGCCGCCCGGGGGCCGCTCGCCTTCTCCCGTGCCAATGTCGCCTCCCGGCGCCTCGCCACCAATCACTACATGGGATTCGGCTACTGGGTGTGGTTCATCCCCCTGGGCAACGGCGAAACGTCGATCGGCATCGTCTTCGACACCCGCCTGATGGAGCTCGAC
This sequence comes from Thermoanaerobaculia bacterium, assembly GCA_036275055.1. Lineage (GTDB taxonomy): Bacteria > Acidobacteriota > Thermoanaerobaculia > Multivoradales > UBA5704 > DATARR01. Next base: position 1,386 of record DASUEN010000238.1, on the reverse strand, counting down.
CGCGGCAAGAACATGGCGAGCGAATACCTATCCTTCCTGAAGGCGATCCCCGCCGCGGCGGAGCTGCTGGAGGGGGCGCAGATGAAGGCGGAGGACCTGCGGACCTATTCCAATCTCGCCTACGTCACCCGCCAATACATGGGGAACGGCTGGGCCTTGATGGGCGACGCCGCGGCGTTCCTCGATCCCTACTACTCGCCGGGCCTGGATCACGCCTCGTTCTCCGTCGAGGCCACGGTGGAGATCGTCAAAGCGCAGACGGCGGGCGAGGACGTGACGGCCCGCATCGCGGAGCACAACGCGACGTTCCTGCGCTCGTATCACCGTTTCTTTCAGGCCGTCTACCAGGACAAATACTTTTACATGGGCGAGCACGACCTGCTGACCGCTTCGTTTCTGATGGATACGGCGCAGTATTATATTTTCGTCGTCATCCCCGCCTATCGCCTGTTCGGGAAGTTCCATTGGATGCCGGTCCTCGGCCCCAAGCCGGCTTTTTTCAGCTTCCACATGATGCGGATCTACAACCGGCGCTTCAAGGCGATCGCGCTCGCCAGGAGAGCCGCCGGCGAAGCCGGGAAACGCAATCACGGCCGGCGGGTGAAGGTCCTCTACGACCTCAAGATCGCGCCTTTCCACATGGCGGCCAAGGGCGTTAAGCTGTGGATCTTCGCCGAGCTGGACAATGTCCGGCTGGCGGTGAAAAGGTTGTTTGCGGGGCGGGGCGCGGTGGCGCCGGTTGCGGAAGTCGCCGAAGAGATTCCCGCTCAGAAAAGCTAAAACAACCCCAGCTCCAGCCGCGCGGCTTCGCTCATCATGTTCTGATTCCACTGCGGATCGAAAACGATTTCGACGTCTGCCGCGTCGATTCCCGGCAGGCGCTCGAGCTTGTCTTTGACGTCCTGGGCGAGGACGGGGCCCATGCCGCAGCCCGGGGCGGTCAAGGTCATCTTCACGTCCACCCGGCGGCCGCCTTCGGGACGCTCCAGGACCTCGCAGTTGTAGACCAATCCCAGGTCCACGATGTTGATGGGGATCTCCGGGTCGTAGCAGGTCTTGAGCAGCGCCCAGACCTGTTCGTCCAGAGGGGAACCGGCGACCTCGCCGAGGAGGTCGTGCGGGGACTTGCCGATGGCGTCCGCGTCGCGCGAATCGATGCGCAAGAGGTAACCGCGGTCGGTCGCCACGGTGTAGGTGCCGCCCAGCGACTGGGTGATGCGGACCCGGGTGCCGGGGGAGAGGAGGGCGGGAGTGCCTTCCGGGATCTGGACGGCGCGGCACTCCCGGAGGACGACGGTATGCTCGGGGGCTTGCATGGGAATCGTTTCTTCGAGCCGCAACGCGAGGGGAGCCCTCGCCGCGTTTCGAGCTTAGCATAGGGCTGGT
>DASUEN010000237.1:0-21192 GCA_036275055.1 Thermoanaerobaculia bacterium | reverse complement strand
CTGGAGCACGCCGCCGTCGCGCTCCCCCTCTTCCGCCCCTACGACAGCCCGGTAGTGAGCGGCGTCCTGCTCGCGGGGAGCGTGACCCTGGCGCTCGCCCTCGCCTTGCGGGCCCTCCCCGTGCGCTGGGCGCCGGCGGTGGCAGCCCTCGCCGTCGGTCTCTTTCTCACTCCCTTGCCGGTGGCGCCCACCCTCGCCCGGTTCGCCGCCAACGCCCTCTTCACCGGCCTCCTGGTCTGGACCCTCCGCCGCCAGGGGATCACGGCCCTTCTGGTCGCTTCGCTGGTCGCGTTCCTCCTCCCCGCCGCTGCGCTCGCGGCCACCTACCCGGGCTGGATGCCGGTGGCGCTCGCCGCCTCGGGCGGGCTCGCCACGGTCATCGTCCTTCTCGGAATCGTGGGGCTGCGCCGGCCCGCCCTGGCCGAAACCCGGAGGCTGCAGCCGCCGGCCTTCGTGCGGCGCCTGGCGGAAGAGCGGCGGTTCAGGGACGAGATGGGGCTGCTGGCCAAGATGCAGCGCGGGCTCCTGCCGCGCACCCTGCCGCGGATCGACGGCTGGGAGCTCGCCGCCCGTTCGCGCATCGCCAATGAGGCGGGGGGCGACCTCTACGACGTCCTGGCCGATGGGGATGGATACCTCTGGATCGCGGCCGGCGACGTCGCCGGCCACGGCTTCTCGTGCGCCATCGCCCAGGCGATGACCAAATCGGCGTTGGCGAGCCTCATTGGTCATGGGCGCACGCCGGCCGAGGTCCTCTCCCGGGCCGACCGCGTGCTGCGCGCCGCCGGGCCGACGCGCAGCTTCACCACCCTCGCCCTGCTCCGCCTGCGCCCCGCGACGGGCGAAGCCCTGCTCAGCAACGCCGGCCACCCCTACCCCCTGCTGGCACGGGACGGCCGGGTGGAGGAGGTCGCCCTCCCCTCCCTCCCCCTGGGCCAGGGACCGCCCCGGCGCTACGAGGACCGCCCTTTGACGCTGGCGCCCGGGAGCGTCCTCCTCTTCTGCTCGGACGGCCTGTTCGAAGCCGCGGACCCGCAGGATCACGTCTACGGCTACGAGCGCCTGCGCGAAATCCTGCGCGCGGCGGCCGAGCGGCCGGCGGAGACGGTCCTGGAGGCCGTGCTCGCGGACTGGCGGCGGCACCTGCGCAGCGCGCAGCCCCTCGACGACACCACGGTGATGGTGCTGAAACGCCGGGGAGGTGAGGCGTGAAAGGTGGATCAGCCCTGAAGCCTCTCCTCCTCGCTCTCGCCGGCGGGCTCGCCGCCTTCGCGGTGGGAGCGGCCCTGGCGCTCGCCTTCCTCCCGGAGTGGCGGAGCGGCGAGCCCGAAGAGCCGGGCCTCCTCGTGCTGGAGTACCGGCGAATCGCCCTGCAATCCGGCTTCGACCTCCTCGGCAACAGGCCGCACCTCGCCCTCGCCGTGCGCGACAATCCCCTGGAGGACGCCTACACCTTTCTCGGCGAGCGCGGCGCCGGCTGGCTCAAGTCGTCGCGCACCGCCCTCGAGGTCCACGCCTGGCAGACCGTGCGCCTCCCCGGAACCGCGGGAGCCCAGGAGCTGCACGTGTACTTCTCCCTCGACGGCCACCCTCTCTCCCTCTCCTGGGAGTACCTCAGCGCGCCCCTCTTTCAGCCGGACAACCGAGTCCGGCTGCAGGAGCTGGCGCGCAGCTTCGGCGCGCAGCTCCGGGCGCCGGGAGAGTCGTTCGCCAGAGAGGAGCGAGGCAACCTCACCGCCGCCTCCACCTGGGAGCTCCACGATCTCGCGGGCAGCGAGCCGCCGCAGCTCGTCACGCTCGGCTCCTCGCCGCCGCAGACCGCCTTCGCCATCCGGGGTCACGGCCGAATCGGCGAGCCGGGAGTCCTTCCTCCGGACGCGAGCTTGCACCGCCATCTCCTCTCGAGCCTTCTCGTGCTGCCGGTGGTGATCGCCGTCTGCGCCATCTTCCTCGCCCTCCTCCTGCGGGCGCGCATCGACCTCGTCAACGGCTCTCTTCTGGCCCTGATCGCCCTCGTGTCGATGGACTTCCGCTGGCTGTTCAAGTACCTGCCGGCGACCCCCTGGCTCACCGCCATCGCCTGGCTCTTCGCCGCTCCTGGCCTGGCTCTCGCCATCTTCCTCACCTGGTCGGCCGGCGAGTCGCTGCTGCGCTCCACCCATCCGGACTTCACCACCAGCCTGGACACCCTGCGGCGCGGCACCCTCGGACCCCGGGGAGGGCGGGCGCTCCTCATCGGCTTCGCCGCGGGAGCCGCTCTCGCCGGGCTGAAGCTCGCCCTCTACGCCTTGGCCGTGGCCCTTCCCGGCATCTCGCCGTCGGGGGCGAGCGTGGCCGTGCCGCCCTGGCGTGCCGACGGCAGCCCGGTGGCGAGCGGCATCCTGCTCGCCGCCGGCATCACCCTGGCCGTGGCGCTCGCGGCGCGCCTCCTCCCCGGCCGCTGGGCGCGCTGGGCGCCGTGGCCCGCCGCGCTCGCCGCGGGCTACGTCCTCTCTCCCCTCCAGCTCCTCCCCTATCCCGCCGCGCTGGCGGTGAGCACGGCCTTCGCCGGCTTGCTGATCTGGGTCTGCCGGCGGTTCGGCCTCACCGCCCTGCTGGTGGCGGCGATCGTCACCCTGCTTCTGCCCGCGGCCTTCGTCTCGGCTCTGCACGCCTCCTGGCTCCCCGGCTCCCTGGCGGCGACGGTGTCGATCGCCGCGGGCCTGCTGGCCTTGGGCTTCGTGGGCGTGTCCCGCCCGGAGAGCGCCGAGTCCGGCTACCTGCCGCCGCCGCCCTTCATGCGCCGCATGCAGCAAGAGCGGCGGCTGCGCCACGAGGTGGACCTGCTCTCCCGCATGCAGGTGGGGCTCCTCCCCCAGGAGATGCCGCGCGTCCCGGGTTGGGAGGTCGCGGCCCGCTCGGTGCTGGCGAGCGAAGCCGGGGGAGACCTCTACGATTTCCTGCGCGACGACGCCGGGCGCCTGTGGATCGCCGCCGGCGACGTGGCCGGCCACGGCTACTCCTGCGCCGTGATGCAGGCCATGGTGAAGGCGGGCCTGGTGAGCCTGGTGGCGCCGGAGGAGACGCCGGCCACCGTCCTCTCCCAGCTCGACCGCGTGCTGCGCGGCGCCGGCACCGAGCACAGCTTCACCAGCCTCTCCCTGGTGCGCCTCGATCCGGCAACCGGCGAGGCCCTGCTGGGCAACGCCGGCCACCCCTATCCTCTGGTATTGGCCGGGACCGGGAGCGGTATTGCCGGCATTGCCGAGATCGCCCTCCCCGGCCTTCCCCTGGGCCAGGGCCCCCCGCGGACCTACGAAGACCGGCCGTTCCAGCTCCCCCCCGCGAGCGTCCTCCTCCTCTGCTCGGACGGTCTGTTCGAAGCCGTGGACCGCAACGGCAACGCCTACGGCTTCGAGCGTGCCCGCGAGGTCCTGAAGGTGATGAGCCACCGCCCGCCCCTGGAGATCGTGGACACCCTGCTCAACGACTGCCGGCGGCACCTGGGCGCCGAAGAGCCGCCGGATGACGTGACGGTGGTGGTGGTGAAGCGGGCGTGAAAAAGGGACTTCAGGGACAGCAGGGACTCCAGGGACTGGAAAACTCTTTCTTTACGTCCCTGGAGTCCCTGAAGTCCCTGCTGTCCCTTTTTACCCCTTCTTCCTTTCCTGCCTTTTCCCGAACAGCATCTTCTGCTCCAGCGCCGCCCGCTGGGCGCGGTAAAAGGCTTGCAGGAAGGGGCGGGCGGGCACCTGCCAGCGGTCGGCTGGCCAGTTGACCTTCTGCTTGATCTTCTCGCAGACGTCTTCGAGCACCCGGCTGTCGAGCGTCCCTTGATCGTCGCGGCGCAGCAGGTCCTCCAGCACTTGGAGCTCGTGGATGCCGTAGATGTCGAGCTGCTCGCGGGTGAAGGGAAACTCCTCGGCGGGCGGGGGCGGAGGGGGCGGCGCCGGCATGCCCGTGGGAAGGGGACGCATGGCCGGCCGCACGGTGGCGCGATCGGAAAGGTCGGAGAGCAGCACGGCCTTCGGAGCTTTCACCACCAGCGTGCCCGCCACCAGGTCGCCGCAGCGCAGGCGGTCCTGGTTGAAAAACGGCATCAAGGCGAAGACCGCGACCCAACCCAGCGCCAGGAGCCGCCCCCAGCCCGGCGACTGGGGCACCAGCGCCTGCGGCGCGAGCAGGGCGGTCAGTGGCAGAAAGAGCTCCAGGTTGCGCATCAGGTTGCGGGCGAAGACGGCCTCGGCCGTCAGCGGACCGCCGTCGCGGGAGATTACGCGCACGCCCATCTTCCGCTTGCCGGGCGTCACCCCGCCGCCGCGGATCTCGAAATGGATGAAGTAGAAATTCCACAGCAGGAACATGGCGAGCAGGGCCAACGAAATCCCCAGGGAAGCCAGCCCCAGCATGGCGGTGGCCGCCGCCAGCATCCAGGCCACGATCGTGAGCCCCACGATGACCAGCATGTCGAGGATCAGCGCCGCCAGGCGGTCGCCCACGCTGGCGACGACGAAAGGCAGGGAGATCCCTTCCGGCGTCGGCACCCGGTGGATGCGGTCCTTAGCGAGCGCGATCGTGCTCATGGCTCCGCCCCACGGCGAGGAAATACCAGGTCCAGAAAACGAGCGTCACGGCGGCGAGGCTCCAGCGCACCCCCAGGTCCTGGACGAGCTGGCGGAAAAACCCTTCGATCGCGCCTGCCACGAGGAACATCACCACCGCGCCCATGGCGAGCAGCGCCACCTCGCGCCCATGGAGGGCCAGGTTGCGCAACCGCGTGTGCCGGCCGGGGAAGACCAGGGAGCTCCCGATCACCATGCCGGCGGCGCCGCACAGGCAGAGGGCGCCGATCTCGGTGACGCCGTGCGGCAGGATCCACGCCCAGAACTCCGCGCCCAGCCCGCGCGAGGCATAGAGCGCCGCCATGGCCCCCAGCGTCAAGCCGGTATCGAGCAGCAGGAAGACCACCGGCACTCCGGCCATGAAACCGAGGGCGAAGCAGAGCATCCCCACTTTGGAGTTGTGAGTGAACAGGAAGGACGCGAAAATCGACAGGGGCATTCCCTTGCCGCCGCTGTAGAGCACGTCCCGCAGCTCCTGGGTGGAGGCGGCGGGCGTGCGCCCCTGCGCCATCGCCTCCCCCACGAAGCTGTAGTAGCGCTCGGGATCGGCCTTCGTCAACTGATAGCCGGCGAGCACGCCCAGGGCCACGAGGGCCACGGAGAGGGCCACGAAGCCGGCGTAGCGCCGCACCACCGCCGGAAAATCGTGGCGGAAGAATTGGATCACCGCCTCCGCCGGCCGCCGCTTGGCGCCGTAAACGCAGATGTAGGCCCGCCCCACCAGGGCGGTCAAATAATCCAAAAGGTTTTTGTCGAGGCTGATCGCCGTCGCCACCGACAGCGAGCTCGCGGCACTGCGGTAGAGCACCGGCAGCCGGTTGAGCTCGGAAGGCGTCAGGTCGCGCACCCCTTTCGTCTCCACCCGCTCCAGCAGCAGCTCGAGCTCGCGCCACGCCTCCTCCCGCTCGCGGCGGAACTGGGTGGATTTCAGGTTGAAGGCGGGAGCGGGCATGATTCAGATCCTCTCACGGCGCTTGATGTCGAGGTAGGTGTTGATGAGGCGCGGCGAGACCTGCCCGGGGGCGGCGTCGATGGGATAGATCCCAAACCGGCGCAGGCGCCGCAGCACCACCTCGCGATCGCGCAGCAGCCCCCCCGCCACCACGGCGCGGTTGAGCTCCACTACGCCCTTGGGCGGCTGGGCGGCGACGTCCGCGAGGCCGGGGTCCTGCAGCGCCACGAAGACCACCACGTGCCGGCGGGAGAGACGGTCCAGGTTCTCCACCATCAACTCGGCGGTGATGGTGTCCACGAAATCCGTCAGCACCACGATCAGCGAGCGGCGGGAGAGGTGCTGGCCGATGGCGGTCAAGCCGAGGGTGAAGTTGGTCTCGCGATCCGAGTAGTCCACCTGGCTCGCCATCTGACTGATGATCTGAAAACCGCGCAAACCGCCCTTGGGCTCGACGTTCAAGCCCGGCTTCGAATCGAAGGTGGAGAGCCCAACCCGGTCGCCGGCCCGCAGCGAGACGTAGGCCAGCAGCAGGGCCGCGTTCACCGCGTGGTCCACCTTCGGAATGCCGGCCAGCGGCTCGCACATCAAATGGCCGGTGTCGATCGCGATCACCACCTGGTGATTGCGCTCGGCCCGGAACTGCCGCGCCACCAGCTTGCGATGGCGGGCCGAGGCCTTCCAGTCGAGCGTGCGGCGATCGTCGCCCACCGCGTACTCGCGCAGCGAATCGAACTCCGTGCCGTCCCCCTTGTAGCGCTCGATCTTCAAGCCGGCGCGGAACTCCCGGTCGGTCAGGAAGCGCAACGCCATGGTCTTCACCGGCCGGATATTCGGCACCACCGGCGCCTGCTTCATCAGGTCCAGCCGCGCCACCGCGGCGATCAGCCCCAAGGGACCGGCGTAGCGCACCCAGGCGCGCTCCACCACGATCCGTCCGCGGCGCGTGGGCGCCAGCCGGAAGCGCAGCGGCGCGCCCTCGCGCGAAGCGCGCCCCGCGAGCAGCGGCTGCGGGATCAGCCGGTCCGAAAGGTCCATCGCCACTGTCACCCGCACCTGGCGCGCCACGGGCACCTTCACCGTCAGCACCGCCTCTTCCTCTTCCCCGATGTAAAGCGTTCCCGGCATGGCCAGCGACACCGCCACTCCCGATTTCTTCGGCAGCAGCAGCGCGTCCACCCCCAAAACCAGCAGCAGCGCCCCCAGGTACACCGGCCAGAACGCCCACAGCCGCGCATCCACCACCTCCGGCAACAAGGCGACGGGAAGCCCCAGAACGGCGACGGCGATGGCGCGGCGAGTCGGCAGCATGATTTCAATCCAACGATCGTCTCACCGCGGCGCCGCCACCTGGGCCAGGATCTGCTCCAAAACCTGATCGGTCCCCATGCCGTCCACCTCGGCGCTGGGAGCCAGCACCACGCGGTGGCGCAGGAGCGGCTTGAACAGCCCCTTGACGTCGTCCGGAATCACGAATTCCCGCCCCTCCAGCACCGCCGACGCCCGCGAGGCCGCGGCCAGCATGTTCGCGGCCCGGGGGCTGGCGCCATATTGCAGCGCCGGATGGTTGCGCGTGGCGCGGATCAGGTCCACCACGTAGGTGACGGTCTCGTCCGCCAGGCGAATCCCCGCCACCACCTGCCGCACCCACTGGATGAACCGCAGGTCGCAGAGCGGCGCCAGCCCCAATTGATCGATTTTCGGCATCGCCGTCTGGTGGCCGTGCGTGCGCACCATGGCCGTCTCCTCCTCGCGGCTGGGGTAGCCGATGAGCACCTTGAAGAGGAAACGGTCGAGCTGCGCTTCGGGGAGCGGATACGTCCCTTCCTGCTCGATCGGGTTCTGCGTCGCCACCACCATGAAGCCGGCGGAGAGCGGGTGCGAGGTGCCGTCGATCGTCACCGTCCGCTCCTGCATGGCTTCGAGCAGCGCCGCCTGGGTCTTCGGCGGCGTGCGGTTGATCTCGTCCGCCAGCAGCAGCTCGGTGAACACCGGCCCCTTGGTGACGGAAAACGTGTTGGTCTGAAAATTGAACAGGTTGGTCCCCACCAGGTCGCCAGGCATGAGGTCCGGGGTGAACTGCACGCGCTTGAGCTCCAGCTTCAGGCAGGCGGCGAAGGAGCGCGCCAGCAGCGTCTTGCCGGTGCCGGGTGGGCCTTCGAACAGCACGTGCCCCTCGGAGATCAGGGCCACCATCAGGAGCTGGATGGCCTCGTCCTGCCCGATGATCACCTTGCCGATCCGCTGCTTCAAGGCATCGCCCAGCTCACGTACTTTTTCGGTCGACATTCGTCATCTCCAAGCGCCAGTGATAAAGCCTCTGTGCGATCCACACCGCGTTCTCCTGTCCCCGCCGGCCGGCGGGGAGGTTCCTGAGATCGCTCTCCAGGGCCGCCAGGTTGAGCGTCTTGCCATGCCGTTCGCTCAGCCTTTGCAGCCGTGCGAGCCGGTCGGCCTCCGGCAGGTCCGGAGGCACGAAATAATGCGCCGCCACCGCCCGCGTAGTCTGCTGAAAATAGCGGCTGGCGCTGTCTCCGGCATGGCCGCCGCCGGCCAGCAGCTCCGCCGTGTTGCCGATGAGGATTTCCTTTCCCGCCGCCAACCCCGGGGGCGCCGGCAGCGGCTTGCCGAAGCGCCCCATCCCCGTCCACAGCACCACGCCCAGCAACACCAACCCCTGGAGCACGGCGAGCACCATGGGAAAGCGCAGGGCCTCGGCAAGCAAGCCACGCGTCTGGTTGAAACCGTGGATGGTCTCGTCGAACACCGCCCCCTTCGCCCCTAGCGTGCGAGTGAAGAGCTGATAGATCAGCTTGGCATTCTCGCCCCGTCCAATACCCTGATTGTTCAGCACGTCCGGATCGGCGACCACCACCACCTGTGGCTGGCTGGGCTTCGCCGGCCGCCGGGCCACCAGATAGCCGCCCGCGCACTGGATCACCGGCTCGAGCCCCGCCTCCGCCGGCAGGAGCTGGACGGGCGATTCGACCACCAGGTCCAGCGCGGCGGCCCCGCCTCCGCTCCAGCTCGCCCGGCACCCCTTGGCGCTGCGCAGCCTGAGCGGCTCCATCACGAGGTCCGGGTCTTTCAGCCCCCTGAGAGTCCATTCCACCTCGGCCGCCGGCATCAGCTCCGCGTCGGCCAGCCATTCCGGTTTGTCTTTCCGCGGCCCGAGCGGGCTCCATTTGGGGAGCACGACCACCAGCGGCGCCTCGCGGTCCCGCGCTTCCCCGTACAGAGCCGCGAGACGGGACAAGGAGGCGCCCTGGCCGGGGTCCGGCTCCGCCACCACCAGCGGATGATCGGGTCCCACGCCGCTCCCCGCCGTCGCCTGGCGCGACACCACCCCGAGCCCCATCGCCCGCAGCAGCTCGGCCGCCGCGCGATAGCCGAGGGCGCTGTGGCTGAAGGTATTGGCGCCGGGCGCCGGCCTCCGCTCCAGATCGCGGCCGAAGGCGAGGAGCAGCAGGAAGATGGCGAACGAGCCCACGGCGATCCCCACGCTCCAGGCGAGCGTGCGGCGGGAGAATCCGCCCTCCAGCTCGCCGGCGAGGGTTTCGGCGTCCGCGTCCAGAAGGGGCTCGGTCACGCGGGCCTCCGCACCAGCGAGCGGAAGCGCTCGAGGCTACGCTCATAGTCTTCGCGACCCGCCTCCTCGCCGCCGAAGAGCGTCCGTTCCACGGCGCGCACCAGCTCGTTGAACGACGCCCGCGAATCGCCGCCGAGCGGCAGCAGCCGGACCAGCTCGCGGCTGGTGCGCGAGGGCTGGACGACCGTGCGTGCACGGGACGCGAAGTGGTGGATCGCCGCCAGCAGCAGGGCATGGATCGCCTCGCCATAGCGTCCCTCGGCCGCCAGGCGCGTGGCGTCCTCGAGCTCCGGCTCCGCCTGCGGCCCTGCCGCCTCGGCCGCCTCTTCCGTCGTCCCACCCTCTGGGCTCGAAAACCTCCGCCTCGCGACCAGGCCCTGAATCAGCCAGCCGAGGAAAAGGATCAGAGCCGCCACCAGCAGGACGATGAAAACGATCTGCGCCAGTCGAGCGCCGGCCCCGATCACCGGCAGGACCACCGGAGGAACGTGGACGGGAGAGCGAGGGGCCAGCTCGCCGGCCTGCTTCCCTTCGTCGAAATCCTGCGGCGCCGGCTGATGGTCCAGATGGGTCTGATAGCGGGGATCTTTGAGGATCTGCTGTGCCCGGATCGAAGCATCATCGCCGCCGGGGCCGTCCAGCGCTGCCGCCGGCGCGCTCGAAAGAGCGGCGGCGAGCAGCAGAGCCGGGAACAGCAGCCGTCCACTCACGTACAGGCGCTCAAACGAAAACCGAGGAGATCTGATCGACGTCGATCGATTCTTTGACGCTGCGCAGCCGGTAGTACATCACGGCGGACGCGGTCGCCGTAATGCTCGTCGTCGCCAGGGTGACGAGACTCGTCGCGAGCTGGACCGTTCCCGTGTGCAAGGGCTTGCCGGAACGGACAGCGCTGACGCCGAGCGCCACGCCCACTCCAAATTGCAGCACAAAGCCGATCACTGCGAAGACCGCCAGAACGCCGAACACCTGCCACCGGAAGCCCTCGGTGAGGAAAGTGCTGCGGTTCAGCGCATCGCCGACGCTCAGTTTCTCCTCCACCTTGGAGGGAATGGAAACGGCCCACCGTACCGCCAGGAGGATTCCAGGAACGAGGCACGCCAACGTCCCCAAGCCGACGGCAAAGCCCTGGACGAAGGCTAGGCCGAGCATCGGGAACAGAGTGCTCAACCCGACCTGCAGGCAGGCCCCCAGCGAAGTGTCGCCGCCGCGCAACTGCTGGTACACCCCGTAGGTGATGGCCGCCGTGGCGATGGGTACGCAGAAAAGTTGAATGAGACTACCCAGCAGGCCGGCGAACGGAACCAGCGGATGCGCCTGCGGCAGACTCGATACCCAGGCGGAATACAAGAGCAGAGGCGAAAGCGCGAGCACGGAGAGCAGAGTGAAAGGAATGAAGTTGGAGAAATAGACCGAGAAGGCTTCCCCCAGGATCTTGCCCGTCTCGAACGTCCCATGGAAGGGCCTTCCTCCCGAGAACGACGAGAAGGCCGGTGCGACGCTCCCCTGCCCGCCATAGACCGTTCCTGGTGGAGGGCCGCCGTAGACCGTGCCGCCGGAGGGATCCGCCGGCATCGCCGGAGCCGCGGCCGCCGGGGCGCCGTACACCGAGCCGCCCACGATCTGCGGCGGCGGCGGAAGCGGTGCCTGGACCGTCCCTCCCGCAATCACCGGCGGGGGCGGAATGAACGACGGCGGGGGCGCCGGCGCTGCCGGAGAGAAGGCGGGAGGCGTGACACGCGCTCCCGCGGCCGGCCCCCGATACCGGCTGACGATGATGCCGCACCGCAGGCACTCCGGTCCTTCCGGCTGCTCAAAACCGCATTTCGGGCAAATCATGCCGGTCTCCTTCCTTCGTCCCCCTGGAATGCCACGGGCCGGCATTCCATTTCGCCGGCCGGCAGCAGGCGGCCTCAGGTTCCCCTGCATCGTCTGAAAGAGAACGGCATCGTAGAACGGGCGGGCAGGGAGGTCAAGGAATCAGTATCCCGCCTCCTCCTCCAGCCCATGCTCCCGCGTCGGCACGAGGAAGCTCCGCTTGCAGGTCAGGAACACCGTGCCGTCCGCCTTGTGCCCCAGGGTGGCGCAGGTGACCACCCCCAGTGCCGGGCGGGAGCGGGAGAGGCGCTTGCGCAGGAACTCGCTCTCGGCGTAGAGCGTGTCACCCACGAACACCGGCGCCAGCAGGCGGATCTCCTCCCAGCCGAGATTGGCGACTCCCTTGGCGCTGGTGCTGTTGACGCTCATGCCGGTGACGATGGAGAGCGTCACCAGGCTGGAGACCAGGGGCCTCCCCCACTCCGACCGCTCGGCGTAGGCCGTGTCGATGTGCAGCGGATGCAGGTTGGCCGACAGCAGCGACTGCCAGACGTTGTCCGCCTCGGTGACCGTGCGCCCCGGCCGGTGCTCGACGACCTCCCCCACCACCACGTCCTCGAAGAAGAGGCCCCGGCTCTCCCGGAACCGGCCTTCCCCCACCTTCTTGTAAGCGCGGATCTCTCCCAGGCTCATGGCGGCTCTCCCTCGGACCGGGATCTTAGCAGGAGCCCCCGGCGCCGGGCTTGCCGGGGCCCTGTATTTGAGCCCTCTGTAACAGATCCCCGCCCTCGCCCGCCCAACCGTGCAAGCCGCCTGGTTCGCCGATGGACTCCCGGCCTTCGACGGACCGGCCGTTTCACTCGCTTTAGAAACTCTTTAGAAAGGGGATGAAGACATGAGACCGCTATGGATCAAGATGGGAATGGCCATCGCTCTCCTCGCCACCGCCGCCGCAGTCCCTGCCAGTGGTGCCACGCTCTACTGGGCCTCGACCGCCGTGCACACCAATTCGATCCGCACCTGCTTCAGCTTCGCCAATACCTCCATGCACGCGCTCAATTTCCAGAACATCCGGCAGTCGGCGAGCGAAGTCGCGGGCTCGGCCCCTGGCGCCTACGCCGCCGTCACCTGCATCGGCACCTCCCCCCGCGTCACCGCCGTCGTCATGGTGGCCGGCGAGAACGGCAACCTCGTCGCCCAGGCGCGGGACAACCTGAGGAACAAGATCGCCGGCATCGTGCAGATCGACTAGCAAGACCCTCACCCCTGCCCCTCTCCCGCCCCCTCGCCACCCCCCTCACCGGGAGAGGGGTCCTGACCGAACCGGTCTTGCTGTTCTCCCTCGTCCTTCTTGTCCTTGCTGTCCTTTATGTCCTTGTTGCTTGGGCAGGGGAACCGAGGTCGCAGGCGACGGCTGGGGACTGATAGGATCGCGGGCATGAACAGCACGCACCGAGTCGAAGTCGTCCCCGTTCACCTGGAGCCCCATCCCAACGCGGACTCGCTTTCCGTCGTCCGCGTCTTCGACGGCTACACCGTTTGCGTCCGCACTGCGGACTGGATCGGCCGCGAGCTGGGCGCCTATATTCCGCCGGATTCCGTCGTTCCCGACACGCCGCAGTTCGCCTTCCTCGACGGCCACCGCCGGATCAAGGTCCGCCGGCTTCGCGGGATCATCAGCATGGGGCTGCTGATTCCCGCCCCCGAAGGATCGGCGATCGGCGACGACGTCGCCGAGCTCCTGGGGGTGACGCACTACGACCCGCCCATGCCGATCAGCACCGGGGGCGAGTCGATCAAGCCCCCTCCCGGCTACCGGCCGGCGTTCGACGTCGAGAGCCTGCGGCGGTACGCCAGCGTTTTCGTTCCGGGTGAAACCGTGTTCGTCAGCGAAAAAATCCACGGCGCGAACGGCCGCTTCACCTACCTGGAAGAGGGCGGCTTCTTCTGCGGCTCCCGCACCGAGTGGAAGCAGGAGTCCGCCGACAACGTCTGGTGGCGGGCGCTGCGGGAGACGCAGGGGCTGCGCGACTTCCTGACGGCCCATCCGGGAGTCACCGTCTACGGCGAGGTCTACGGGCAGGTCCAGGACCTGCGGTACGGCACGACGAAGGGGCAGGTCCGGTTCGCCGCCTTCGACGTCCTGGTCGGCAGCGAGTGGAAGGCCCCCGTGGAGGCCCGCGCCATGTCAATACCGTTCGGCCTCCCCTGGGTGCCCACGATCGCCGAGGCCGTACCGTTCGAGTTGGAGCGGATTCTGGAGCTGGCGGAAGGCCCCAGCCTGGTCCCCGGCGCCGACCACGTGCGGGAAGGGTGCGTCGTCAAACCGATCCACGAGCGAACCGATCCGGTCGTGGGACGCGTGTGCCTGAAGGTGGTTGGAAACGGTTATATGGAACGGGCCTAGAGCCTGTGCCCGGCCACAGGTGGAGGAACCTGAGGCCGGGCTCTGACCTTCGTGAATCCTCAACCGTGTGCTTCGAATCTCTACAGCGACCGATTTTGCTCAGGACGCTGAGGGCAGGCTATAGCTGTTCGTGTAGATGGGCTGCGCGGTGCCCTGCTGATAGAGACCCTCCGTGACCGTTCCCGAGGACGTGATGGTCAGGAGAACGAAACCGTTATAGACCTGGATGCCGTTCCCATTGGGGTTCAAGGTGTTGGTGTAGTACGAGACATGGGAGTCGTTGACAAGCCCCCAAGCCTGGCCGAATGGAAGGGCTCCATGCCCGAGGCAGCGGGCCAGGGTGCTGCGGCCGGTCACCGTGGGAGAGTTGTAGATGATCCCGTTGTGAACGTGGCCCCAGTACCACGCCGCCGGATCACCCCCCAGCGCGGCGTTGACCTCCCCCCATAGGCTCTCCTCCGCAGACCCGTCGTAGGTCAGCCCAGTGTGATGGGTGAGCACGATCACGTTCTGGGTAGAGAGCCCCAAGCTCTGGATCCACTGCGCCTGGGTTCCTGTGGCGCCGCCAATGGAGCCGGTCATGAACAACGGTGCAGTCGAGTAGTACGCGCTGTCCAGGC
This sequence comes from Thermoanaerobaculia bacterium, assembly GCA_036275055.1. Taxonomy (GTDB): domain Bacteria; phylum Acidobacteriota; class Thermoanaerobaculia; order Multivoradales; family UBA5704; genus DATARR01. The sequence continues at coordinate 7,205 of DASUEN010000237.1, read as the reverse complement.
CCAACAGCGTCCAGCCGCCGTATTGGAGGGCGAAATAGCTGGTGCCCTTCTGCTGAGAGAAGCGGCTGTCGGCGAGCGCGACCTGGAAGTAACCCTTGGCGCCGGCGTACATCTCATGATTCGAGTTGAGCGTGAAGGACGGCGGCGACGCCGGCCAGAGATTCAGGAAATTGTCCTGCTCCTCGTTCAGCGGGAGGAAGTCGCCACCCGTCCCGGAATAATAGACATCCCCCAGGTGAACGATGTAGTCCGGGTTAAGGCCGGTGATCTGACTCATGATGTCCGTCGCCGCGCCGCCGGGGTACGCTCCCGTGCCCCAATCGCCGACGAGCGCCAGGACCACCTGATCGGGCGAGCTGCCGGTGAGGGTGATGGGGTTTACGCTGGTCGTGCTGAAAGGCGCCCGGTCATCCAAGTACTTGACGATGAGATAGTTGATCGCCGACCAGATCCAGCCCGGGTCGAGTTGCTCGTAGGTAGCCGTGCCATAGATCGTGCCGTCCGGGCACACCAGCCCCTGGCCCTCCACACCCGCGATCAAAGCGTTGTAATTCGTGGAGTCGATCTGCGCCGGCAGCAGGAGCTCGAGCGTGTCCCAGAGGAATTTGGTGGCCTCATCGCTATCGAGGAAATCGACGACGAACGACGGTGGATTGTGAACCCAGTAAGGGATCAATCCGAATTCGAGCTCACCGGTGCCGCCGGGATTCGTCGGTGGATTCCCGACCCAGATCTTGTTTTTCACCATGAGTTGGGCCAGCAGGTACTCGCTGGCCTCGAGAAACTTGATCAGATCCTGGAGGTCGGACAACAAGCCCGGGTTATGGACGAGCCGTTTCCTGACTTCTTGCGCCTGCGGAGTCTTCAGCTTCATGGAACCTCCCGAAAGATTGCGGTCACCCGCGTGAGTTGCCTTGGATCCGAGGCCGCCGGACGCTCGCAGCTATGCGCTGATGAGCTCGCCGCGGCGGCCATCGCCAAACCCATGCCCTAAGATGCGGGGATGACATCAATCGTGCAGGTGGCGGGGTCGCTGGTACCGGTTATCGAGACGTTGACCTGCGTGCCTTGGGCCGTCGAGCCGTTGCTGGCGAAGAAGCTCTGATTGCCGCCGCCCTTGTTATATTCCTGCGAGCCGTTGGCAGCGTTGAGGGTGTCGCCTTCCGCCTTGGGCCAACCGTAATAGACATACTGGAAGTAGTTCCCCTTGTTCGACGGGACAGCGACGACTATACCCCACACGTTCTGCCCGGAGGTGATGTAAAGGAAAATGTTCGATCCTTCGCCAGCGGCGGTGACGGGGAGCGTCGCCGTCGCCGTGACCGGTGGAGTCGCGTTCGGATTTCCGGTAAGCGTCGGGACCTGGCCACCCGAGTAAAGACCATGCTGCATTTCAGTTGCGATGTTCAGCGGAAGTGAGGTGCTGTTGTTGACGACGACGTTGAGATCGTTGCGAGCCATGACGTTGTCTCCTTTCGGCTACGGTTGAGGGAGGCGGAAATCGCCTGCAACTCGGATGTGCCGCAGCCAGGCGTCTTATCCCACCCGTGAATGAAGTCGCCGCCGCGGCGCGGAAAGAGCCCGAGCCATGGGGCCTTTATTCTTGATTTTCGATGACTGTATTCAGGGCGTAAGGCCGAGCTTCGTGCTCCCCGCCGACCGGGGTGAGATAACCGAAGCCTCCGCGGCACTTCGATCAACGATCCCGGCGATCCTGCCGGGTCCTCAAAGAAAGGAGACGGCGATGCCCCCTATCGAGTCATACTTTGGTTCTTACACGATCAATACCTACACAGGCCCGGAGGGTCCTCTTACGGGGCTGATGAGAGAAGGTGAGAGATTGACGATCGCCCAGGACGGGAGCGACCGGGCCAGGCTCTCCTGGGGTGGTGGTTTGCCGAATTCCCTGATCCTCCCGTGGATCTCGCGCAATGGAGGCGTCTTGCTTGCTGAGCCTGCCCGGTTGACCGAGGATGGTACCCTCGAGGTCCCATTGAGGAGCGCGGGAGTGGGAATGGACGCGAGCGACCCGCGAAGGGTGGTCGGTGAGCTCCGAGTGCCCGCAGGAGACGTTTACCTGTTTACGGCTACCAAGGAGTGAGCCAGCCCTCTGCCGGATCTCTTGAAAGGCTCGGGCTTCCCAGGCCTCATCTTCCCGAGGAGAAAAGGGAGACGCAATCCGCAACATTTCTGCTGTTCTCTCTCTTCTCGCTCGGGGCGAGGAGGGCCGGAGATCTCCGGGGTGCCTGGCAACATTGCTCTTATTATCAATTTTCGATCCCTGCATTCAGGTGCACGAGAGCTCGCCCCCATGCGACCTGTGCTACCATCGGCACGTTCTTCCAAAAGGGGGGCGGGGATTGGGATTGCACGCAAGGAGTTTCTGCGTCCTCGGCCGGATTTTGGTCCTCATCTTCGTCGGGGCGGTGACCGGAGCCTCGTCCTTGGACCTTGGAGCGCAGCCGGCGAGTCCGGTCCTCCAGGTCGGCGCCGTGCTCGAACGGCGGTTGGCGGCGGGAGAGTCCCACTCCTACGGCATCCAGGCGAGCGCCGGAGCTCGCCTGCTGATCACCGTGGAGCAGCGGGGGATCGACGTCGAGGTCGCGGTGCTGCGCCCGGACGGCACGACGCTGATCGCAGTGGACGGCCCGACGGACAGCGAGGGTCCAGAGTCGCTGCTGCTGCCGGAAGATGCTGCGGGTCCGTTGACGGTCAAAGTCGGGTCGTCGAGCCCCGGAGCGCCTCCCGGAGGCTACACCCTGGCGGTGGCGGCGCTCGCGGGGTCGACTCCCGCCGAACGCGAGCGCCTCGAAGCCGAGCGGCTGATGACCGAGGCGGGGGTGGGCAACCGCGAGGGCAAGGCGGAGTCGCTGCGCCTCGCGGCCGCCCGTTACGAGGAGGCCGAGGCCCGCTGGCGCTCCCTGGGCGATCGCCGGGAGGAGGCGAGATGCGTGCTCTCGGCCAGCGAGATCTACATGTCTCTCGGCCAGCCGAAACAGGCCCTGGAGAGGTACCAGCGGGCGCTGGCGCTGTCCGTCGAGCTGGCGGACGAGCCCGGGCAGGCGGCTGCTTGGAAGGGCATCGGGCTCGCCCGGACCGCGACGGGTGATTTCGCGGGTGGCGTGGCGGCCCAGCGCACCGACCTGGCTCTGGAGCGCGGCCTCCGCCGTCCTTATGAAGAGGGCAAGGCCCTCAACAATCTTGGTTACGCCCTCCACTCCCAAGGCGAGCCGCGCGCGGCCCTCGACGCCTTCGAGCAGGCGCTCGAGGTTTTTGAGCGCGCGGGGGAGCAGGGGCGATGGACGGCGAGAGCGCTCCACAACCTCGCGGAGATCCACAGCGAGCTCGGAGACTCTGAAGCCGCCCTCCAGAGCCATCGGCAGGTCCTGGCGCTGCAACGCGCGCTGGGCGACCCGCAGGGAGCAGCCCGCACGCTCATGAATCTGGGGGTCCTCTACAGCAACCTCGGTGAATTCGACGCGGCTCTCGAATCGCTGGCGCCTGCGCTCGCGGTCTTCCGCCAGTCCGGAGACCGGAGTTGGGAGGCGGCGGCGCTGCACAATCTCGGCAGCGCGTACTACGGGCTTGGCGATCCCGAGCGTGCGATCGCCAATCAGGAGCAGGCGCTGGCGATCCGCCATGAGATCGGAGACCGGCGCGGCGAGGTACGGACGGAGGTCGGCCTAGGACGCTCCTATTTCCTGCTGAGTGAGACGGCGCGGGCGCTCGACGCCGCCCGGCGGGCCGCCAAGCTGGCGAGCGAGGGCTCGGACCGTGGCGGTGAAATGCTGGCGCGCCTGCTGCTGGGGCAGATCAGCGTTGCCGCCGGCGAGCCGGCGGCGGCCCTGCCCGAGCTCGCCAAGGCCCGGGAGCTCGCCCGCCAGTTGGAGGACCGGCTCGACGAGGCCATCGTCCTGCAAGCCACCGGGCAGGCGTATCTGGCGCTGAAGCAGGCGGACAAGGCAGCCGAGATCCTGGGCGAGGCGGTCGGCCTCGCCCGTGCCGTCAAGGCTTCCTCGCGGACCGTGGAGGCGCTGACCGAGCTGAGCCGCGCCGAGCGGATGCGGGGCCGGCCGGCGGAGGCCCGCGCGCAGCTCGACGAGGCTCTCCGTCTGATCGAGACCGTGCGCGCCAGCGAGACGGACCCGGATCTGCGCGCCTCGTTCCTGGCGGCCAAGCACAGCGCCTTCGAGCTCGAGATCGACCTTCTGATGGAGCTCGACCGCCGAGAGCCCGGCAAGAGTCATGCGCGGGAAGCGTTCGAGGTGTGCGAGAACGCCCGCGCGCGTTCCCTCCTCGACCTGCTCCAGGAGGCGGGGGCCGACGTCCGCGAAGGCGTCGATCCGGGCTTGCGCGACCGGGAACGCGCCCTGCTGCTGAGGCTGAACGGCAAGGCGGGGCGTCAGGCCGGCCTGCTGCGGCGTGCCGCGACGGAGGAGAGCCGCCAGGCCGCGGCGGCGGAGACTCTCTCGGCGCTCGAAGACCTCACCCAGGTCCAAGCCGAGATCCGCCGCCGCAGCCCGCGGTACGCGGCGCTCACCCAACCCTCTCTCGCCACCAGCGTCGAGATCCAGGGCCTGCTCGACGGCGAGACTCTGCTCCTCGAGTACTCGCTCGGCGAGGAGCGGAGCTTCCTCTGGGTGGTGGACCGCGGCTCGGTGACCGGTTTCGAGCTCCCGCCGCGCGCCCGGATCGAGGCGGCGGCCCGCGAGGTCTACAGCCGGCTGAGCGTCTTGGCGCCGGACGACGGCTTCCTGGAGAAAGCCGCCTTTACCTTGAGCCGGATGCTGCTCGGGCCGGTCGCCGGACGGCTCGCCGGCCAGCGCCTGATCATCGCCGCCGACGGCGCGCTGCAATACATCCCCTTCGCCATGCTGCCGGCTCTGGGAAAGGCCGGGGACAAGGCTCCGGTGCCCCTGCTGGCGCGGCACGAGATCGTCAACATGCCTTCGGCCTCCACGGTGGTCTTGCAGCGGCGGCTCGCTCGCCGGGCGCCCGCGCCGGACGCCGTGGCGGTGCTGGCGGATCCGATCTTCGATCTGAAAGATCCCCGGGTGGGCAGCCAGGCCGCGAGATCATCCCCGGCGGCTGCGGCCCTTCCTCCGGCTCGCACCCGCTCCGGCGCCGGACCGTTCCTGCGGCTTCCCTGGTCCCGGCGCGAGGCCGAGGCCATCGCTGCCGTCGTCCCTGCCGGCCAGTCGCTGGTGGCCCTCGACTCCCGCGCCAGCCGCCAGACTGCCCTGTCGCCGGAGCTCTCCCGCTACCGCATCGTCCACTTCGCGACGCACGGCGTCGTCGATTCCCGGACGCCCGCGCTCTCCGGGCTGATGCTCTCCCGCGTCGACGAACGGGGAGCTCCCGTCGAGGGATTCCTCGGCCTGGGTGACATCTACAACCTCAAGCTCGGCGCCGATCTGGTGGTGCTCTCCGGCTGTGAGACCGCCCTGGGCAAGGAGGTCCGCGGCGAAGGGTTGGTCGGCCTGACCCAGGGATTCCTCTATGCGGGCGCGAAACGGGTCGCCGCGAGTCTCTGGCGGGTCGAGGATCGGGCCACGGCGGAGCTGATGTCCCGCTTCTATCGCGGCCTCGTGGTCGAAGGCCGCTCCCCGGCCGCGGCCCTGCGCCAGGCGCAAATCGCTGTCCGGAGCGACAAGCGCTGGCGGTCGCCCTACTACTGGAGCGGCTTCGTGCTGCAGGGAGACTGGGAACCGGCACCTCGCCGCGACGCGAGCGGCGTGAGATAGCCGCCGGTCTGGCAGCACTTCACATCCAAACGCCGGCGCTTCCGCCGGTCTTTTGGGAAAAAAGGAGGGTACCATGTCTACTTATACCGTCACCGATGCAGGAGTAATTGCCGCGGATTGGTTTACGGTGGGCTGTGAGGTTGTCTACACACCCGGCGAGTCCTTGGTTCAGCAGAGTGGGACAACCTCCAATGGGATAACCTGCTCAGCGTACACCGTCACTCTCCCGACTTACACATACAACGGGGTCACCTATACGCTAGAAGTGACTAATACTAATACTGAAGATGATCCGGGCATAGCTGTCGCCGTAACCGATTCAAGCGGTAATGCCGGCTGCATTGCGGCCTCGGGCTCGTAGACGCTAGGGTCGAGCGTGGGGCGGAGCTGCCTCTCCGTCCCCCTCTCCTTTTTTCCTCGAGATTTCCTCCTGATCGTCCAAGGCAAGCTTTACCGTCAGCCAACCCTGCCCGGTCCGAACGGCTTGCCCCTGCCGGTGTTTCCTGTATCATGCGGCCCTCTACGAAAGAGGGAGTATGGACGGGCTCCATGCCTCGCGGTCCTCGGCTTCTCGATCCCCGTTCTCTGCCGACTGTCCGATCCGTGCCGGGCGCGTGGAGATTCTGCGTCTCCGCCTGAGATTTTTCCGAGCCTCGCGACACTTTCAGGACAGGCGGGCCAGGCGTTGAGCCTCGACACCGCGACTCCGCTGGGGGATTCCGAGGTGATGGCGGAGTTGGTCCGCCGCATCGTCTCCGGGGACCCGGCGGCGGAGGCCGAGTTGGTCGAGCGCTTCAGCCGGGCGGTCTCGTTCCTGCTGCGGCGGCTGGCCCGGGAGGAGGCCCTGGTGGAAGACCTGTACCAGGAGACGTTCCGGCTGGTGATCGAGAAGGTCCGGGGCGGCGAGCTGCGCGAGGCGGAGCGGCTCCCCGGGTTCGTGAGCAGCATGGCGAGGAACCTGTTCCTCGGCTCGGCCCGCCGCGGCGGGCGGCGGCAGAAATGGCAAGGCGATCCCGAAGCCGCCGAGACCGCTCCCGATCCGGCCCCCGGGCAGCTCGCGAGACTCCTGGCCCAGGAGCGGGCCACGATCGTCCGCCGCGTCCTGGCCGAGCTCAAGAACGACCGCGACCGCGAGATCCTCTCCCGGTACTACATCGCGGACCAGGACAAGGAGGTCATCTGCCGCGACCTCGATCTCTCCGATCTACACTTCAACCGCGTACTGTTCCGCGCCCGGCAGCGCTACAAGGAGCTGTTCGAGAAATGGCAGGGAGCGGCCGCGGGGAGAGCCCCTCACCCGCCGGCCGCCGCCGGGCGGCAGGAGAACGGATGACCCTCATGGATCATGCCTACGCCGAAGAGCACGGCCTCGTCGAGGACTATCTCAAGAACCGGCTGAGCGAGAGCGAACGGGAAGCGTTCGAGGCTCACTACTTCGACTGCGCAGCGTGCATGGACCAG
>DASUEN010000236.1:0-66756 GCA_036275055.1 Thermoanaerobaculia bacterium | reverse complement strand
GCGGAGTTCTTCACCGGGCAGCTCGCGCAGTCGGCCTTCGCCCGCGAGTACCTGGAGCGGCGGCGCATTCCGCCCGAGCTGATCGAGCGCTTCGGCCTCGGTTATGCCCCCGAGGGCTACCAGAACCTCACCCGTGCCCTGCGCACGCGCATCCCCCAAGCGGACCTGGAGGCGGCGGGGCTGATCGCCAAGTCGGAGCAGCGGGGGGACTTCTACGACCGCTTCCGCCACCGGCTGATGTTCCCTATCCACAACCCGGCCGGCCGGCTGGTGGGGTTCGGCGGGCGCACCTTGGGGGACGACAAGGCCAAGTACCTCAACACAAACGAGACGGACCGGTTCCATAAAGGGGAGCTGCTCTATGGCCTGCACCTCGCCAAGCGGGAGATCCGGGAGTCGGGACGGGCCGTGCTCGTGGAGGGGTATTTCGACGTGATCGGCTCCGTGGCCTGCGGTCTGGAGGGCGCCGTGGCGGGGATGGGGACGGCCCTCACCCCGGAGCAGGCTCGGCTCCTCTCACGCTACGCCGAGGAGGTGGTGGTGGCCTACGACGGCGACAACGCGGGCGAGAACGCCTTCCGCCGCGCCCTCCCTCTGCTCCTCTCCGAGAAGCTCGGGGTGCGGCGGGCGCGCTTCCCCGGCTCTCACGATCCCGACTCGCTGCGCCAGGAGCAGGGGGAGGAGGCGGTGCGGGCGGCGATCGGGGCGGCCGAGGACGCGGTGGTCGCCGAGCTCGACCGCGCCATTCCCGCCGGGACCTCGCGGGAGCCGCAGCTCCAGGCCAAGGCGGCGGCGGCCGTGGCCGAGCTGCTGCGCCCGATTCCAGACGCCATCCTGCGCTTCAGCTACGCGCGGATCGCCGCCGACCGGCTGGGAATCCCGGTGGACATGCTCTCCCGGCGGATGGGAGGAGGCGCGCGGCCGGAGCCGGGGAGGCCCCCCGCGCCGCCGCCAATCGTGGAAGAGGGCGCCGGTCCCCGGCTGGTGCGGAGCCTGGAGGAGCAGGTGCTCGATCAGCTCCTGCAGCGGGAGGAGTCGGCGCCGTTGCCGCCCCTCGGCCAGCTCCCGCCGCCGGAGGTCTTCCTCGACATGGAATGCAGGAATATTTACGAGGCTTTCTACGCTCTCTATGCAGAAGCCGACGCCCCACCCAGCGCCCAGCAGGTGCGCTCGCGGCTGGGGGAGGGACAGGGAATAGTTGCCCGGTTCGCAAAGATTATGGTAGAAGGGAGTTTTGCGTCCGGAAGAATCGGGCTTCTGGAATCCCTCGACAAGTTGATGGACCGTTGGCGGCGGCAGCGGATCAAAGAGCTGCACGGAGAGATCAGCGAGGCGCAGCGCAAGGGGGACCATGCGTTGCGCGACCGCCTCGCAGACGAGAAGACGCGATTGAGCCGCAGCTTGCATCGGGGAACCCGGCCTGGAACGAACCCAGGGCTCGCTTGAGCCCTTTTCGTGTCGCATGCCCCCGGCCGGAGCTCAAAGGAGAGCAAATTGACGATTTCGAGCCTCACACCCGTCGAAGAGAAGTACAGCTCGGTCAAGCAGCTCATCGAGCTGGGCAAGGAGAAGGGCTACCTTCTTTACGACGAGATCTACGAGATGTTGCCGGAAGAGGTGGTCAGCCTCCCGGACGAGCTGGACGAGATCTACCTGCGGTTCGCGGACCTCGGGGTCGACGTCATCGACCGCCCCGAGCGCTACCAGAACCGGGACGATTTCGAGTCGGGCCCGAACGAGTTCGACAAGAAAGAGGACGAGACGACGGAATTCGGCCTCGCCACGCACGAGAAGACCAACGACCCGGTGCGCATGTACCTGCGCGAGATGGGCACCGTCCCTCTCCTCGACCGCGAGGGCGAGGTGGAGATCGCCCAGCGCATCGAGCAGGGCGAGTGGCTGATCTACGAGGCGCTGTGCGAGAACCCGGTGGTGCTGCGCGAGCTCCTGCGCCTCAACGAGATGGCGGCCAAGGACAAGCGGATCCTGCGCGAGCTGGTGGCCGCCGATCCCGACGAGCCGCTCGACCTCAAGGCCGCCGACCGCATCAAGGGCAACCTCAAGATCTTCGAGCAGATCGCGGTCAACGACCACGAGATCCTCGAGCTGCGCAAGCGCCAGAAGCGCTGCAAGCCGGACGGCGAGAAGTACCTGGAGATCGAGCGCGAGATCGACCGCCTGGTGGCGAAGATCGCCAAGGACATCCGCACCGTCGACTTCAGCGTCCAGACCCGCAACCGGCTGGTCGACTTCCTGAAGGACATCGACAAGCAGTTCTCGCGCTTCGAGCAGGACATCAAGCGGGCGCAGACGGCCCTCAAGCGGGAGACCAACGAGGAGCTCAAGGCCCTCCACCGCCGCCGCATCGAGAAGTACCGCGGCCACCTGCGGGAGCTGGAGGAGCGCTACGGCACCACCCACGCCGAGATCGCCGCCACGATCAACAAGATCCGGCAGGGCGAGGCGGTGTGCGAGCGGGCCAAGGAGGAGCTGATCGTGGCCAACCTCCGGCTGGTGGTGTCGATCGCCAAGAAGTACACCAACCGCGGCCTGCAGTTCCTCGACCTCATCCAGGAGGGGAACATCGGCCTGATGAAGGCGGTGGAGAAGTTCGAGTACCGCCGCGGCTACAAGTTCTCGACCTATGCCACGTGGTGGATCCGGCAGGCGATCACCCGCGCCATCGCCGACCAGGCGCGGACGATCCGCATCCCGGTGCACATGATCGAGACCATCAACAAGCTGACCCGCACCAGCCGCTCGCTGGTGCAGGAGCTGGGGCGCGAGCCCACGGCGGAGGAGATCGGCGAGCGCATGGACCTGCCGGCCTCCAAGGTGCGGAAGATCATGAAGATCGCCCAGGAGCCGATCTCCCTCGAGACGCCCATCGGCGAGGAGGAGGATTCGCATCTCGGCGACTTCATCGAGGACAAGAACGCCGTCTCGCCCATCGACTCGGTGATCTTCGCCAACCTGAAGGACCAGACCCGCAAGGTCCTGAAGACCCTGACGCCGCGGGAGGAGCTGGTCCTGAAGATGCGCTTCGGCGTCGGCGACGGCTCCGAACACACCCTGGAAGAGGTCGGCCGGTCGTTCAACGTCACCCGCGAGCGCATCCGGCAGATCGAGTCCAAGGCGCTGCGCAAGCTGCGTCACCCCAGCCGGGCGACGAAGCTGAAGCCGTTCCTGGACAACACCATGTAGGAAGACAACCGCGTTGACACCGGGGGGCGATCCGCCTAAAATCTCGCCTCCCGGGTCAACCCGGCAGTTTCTTTCGCATTCCTCGGTAGCTCAACGGTAGAGCGTTCGGCTGTTAACCGAAATGTTGGGGGTTCGAATCCCTCCCGAGGAGCCATTCCTTTTCTACTCCCCTTTCACCATCCCCGCCGGACACTCCATCGTGAGGTGATAGATCCAGCCCTTGGCCAGCATGTCCTGGCGGGGCGCCGCGGCATCGGACCGCCGGAAGGCCTCCAGCGCCTTCTCCCGCTCGCCCTGGTAAAAGTGGCAGAGCCCCATGTTGTACAGAGTGTTGGCGTACAGCTCCGCCGGTTCCTGACCAAACCAGCCCAGCGACCGCTGGTAACAGCTCAGGGCCGAGGCGTGGTCCCGCAGCTCCTGGAAGACGATCCCGACGTTGGCCAGGGTGGATTCGGCGCCGGGCAGGTAATAGAACTGGTCGGCGCACTGCCGCAGGCCGTCCGCGAGGCTCCTGCGCGTCTCGGGGCCGGCCTCCTTGGCCAGGGCCACGAGTTGGCCGAGGTGGGCGTTGACGAGCATGGGGTCCCACCGGCCCACGTTCAGCAGCGCCAACAGCATCTCCGGCGGAGAGCTCGACACGAGCAGGTTCAATCCGCTGAAGAGGGTGTTGAGGTCTCCCGGGCCGAATTGGTGCAGGAAAGTGGCCACGGCGGCCTGCGTCTCGGCGAGGCGGCCGAAGGGCTTGCCAAGGTGGAACACCGAGGTGTTGATCGGCTGCATCACCGGCTGGTGCACGGCGCTGCCGCCGCGAAGCTGGAAGTACTCGCCGATCGCATGGAAGTTGACCATCATCGAAAACGAGGCATCGTGCAGCGCCAGGTCCGGGGTGTCGACCGAGACCTCTGGCGGCGCGTGGCCGTGGGCCTTGTCCGTGGCGACGAGCAGCAGGTTGCCGCCGGCAAGCTCGATCAAGTTCCGCAAACCGAGGAGCGCGTGCAGCGGAAAGAGAAAGCTCTGATCCGCGAGCGTCCCGGCGTAGCGCCGCAGCACTCCGTCGAGCGCCGCGTCCCGGTAGTAGGGCAGCCGGATCTCTTGGAGCTCCAGCCCGATACCGAGCTGACCCAGGCTCATGGGGGCGTTGTCCAGCGCCGGCAAGGAGGCTCCTTCCGGCAGGCCCCGGGTCCGGCCCTCGAACAGCCGGCCGCCGGCGACCCGGAACACGTCCTGCGGCAGGATGTCGAACACGTAGTTGGCGAAGACGACCCAGGGAGCCCCGCTGCGCTCCCGGGCAGACTCCCGGTCCAGCACCCTCCCCGACTCCAACAGGCGGACGCGCCGGCTGGCGCCGACGTCGTACTGCGCGAAGTCGAGGACGCCCTGGCTCACCAGCTCCCGCAAGGCCGGGTGGGAGCGCCAGAAGGCGACGTTCTTCTCGCAGAAGTCGCTCATCACATAGACGAAGCCCGGCTCGCGCAGCTCGAGCGACTCCAGCAGGCCGAGCAGCCGCTTCACGAAATAGAAACCGAACGTGCCCGGGCCGCTGCCGAGCTCGAGGAGGAAGACCGGACCCGGCGACTGGCGGGCGCTGCGGACGTAGTCCTGGAGGAAGCGGGCGATCAGTTGCGCGTATGCGTTGGCGATAACCGGGTTGCAGGTGGCCTGGTACGGGATCTTGCCGCTCCAGGCCCGGACTCCTTCCTCCTGGTAGAAGCGCCGCTGCTCCCGCCACAGGTTGCACTGGGAGAATCGGACGGCGCCGTTCTCCGGCCGCGCTGCCGGAGGAGTCATCCGTGGCGTCGCCTCGCGACGGCCGAGCTCCGCCGCTGCATCACGAGACCTTCACGAAGAGCTTTTTCCCCGCCGCGTTCTTCCCCGCGTACTTCCAGCCCCCGCCCTTCGGATACTTCTGGATTATCTTCTGGTGAGCCGTGGAGAACCCCTTCCAGGCAACCGGCGCCCAGGTCCCGGCCCACAGGCACAAGGCCTCGACCTGGTTCAGGGTCAACTTGCCTCCGGTGGGCAAGACGGCTTTCACCCCTTTCCCCAGACCGTACCAGGGAGGGCCGCCCTTCACCTCCAGGTTGATGGGCGTATAGAGCCGCAGATGCGTGTCCGCGACCGGGCCTCCCGCGGCCGGGGTCTGCGGGCGTTTCGTGGCTGGATTGGTGTTCTCGGCCTTGCTGAGGAGGCGGGCGTTCTCGTAATCGTTGGCTCCGCCCCATTTGCTCTGCACGATGTGGTCCGCTTCGGGTGTTATCGTCTTGGACACGGCATAGGTGAGCAGAGCACCGCCGCTGGTATCGGAGACAGGATACTTGCCTGCTGCCACGACGGGTTTGGCGCCGCCGCCCTTGGCGATGTTGTTTATCTCGACCTGGAACCGCTTGCCACCGAAATCGGCAAAGCCGTCCGTGGCGGGACCGTTGCCGGCTTTGGTGGTCGTATTGCGCCACTTCGCGGGATTGGCGGGCACCCAACCCAAGTTGATCATCTGGACCGGGCGGGCCGCTCCAGAGTCCGGGGCCTGCAGGCGCGCCGGGGCGGGATTGGGGGCGATCTGGTTCAGCAGGTCTTCCGCCGGCCGCCCCGCCACCACCCGGTTGGCGACGGCCTCGGCGTGGCGTTCCCAGGCGTCCCCGACCTGCCCGACGCCGCTTGGCGGCTGGATGCCGGAGCGCTGCTGCACCACGTGGGCCGCCTCGTGCGCCGCGGCGCGCAACGAGGGGCTCTGCCCGAACACGACATGCTCCCCGGTCGCGTACGCCGCAGCCCCCATCGCCTGGGCGCTCGCCGATGCGCCGGCGCCAACGTGCGCCTGGATGGAGCTCACGTCGTGCCGCCCGAACGCCTGCTGGACGCGGTCGGCGAAGGGCAGTCCCGTGGCGGGGGTCCGCGCTCCCTCCGCCGCCGCCTGATGGGTCCGGTCCCCGCTCGTGGCGAAGCTCCGTTCGCTCGCCGAGGCGGGCGGGAAGATCCCTGGGCGCGGAGCTCTCTGGCGCGTTCTCACGCTCTCGTCCCTTCGGTACCCGAGGTACTATAGCCCATCCTTTTCGACATACGTCAAGCCTAGCACGGTCAGCCGAGGGGCTCTCAGCCGAGCTCCTGATACCGCCGCATGAACCGGCGGTCGATCGCGTCCTTGAGCCGCCAGGCCCAGCGGCTGTGGGAGACGATCCCCTTGTAGTCGAGCAGAGCGCGGCCGTCGCCGGTGTTCAGGATGGAGAGGAAACCCTTCTGTGGCACGTAGCGCGGGGGCTCACCCCGTTCCGCCGCGGCCTTCAGGCTGCGCCAGAGGACCGGACCCTCGCGCACGGCATAGACGCCGGCCTTGGGCGTGCCGGTGTGGCTCGCCAGGGTGCCGCAGTCGCCGGCGGCGAAGATCCGGGGATCGTCCAGCGAGCGGAGAGAGTCGTCGGTCAGCAGGAACCCCCGGTCGTCCAGCGCCAACCCGGAGCCCCGGAAGAGGGGCCAGGCCACGGCGCCGGTGAGCCAGAGGGTGAGCCGGGAGGGAATGCGGATCCCGTCCTCGATCTCGGCCGCATCGGCGTGGACCGCGGTGACCCGCGCGCCGGTGCGGGCCACGATTCCCCGCTGGTGGAGGAGGCTCCGGGCACGCTTGCGGAAGCGGCCGCGATAGCCGGAGAGGATCTCCTCGCCGGATTCCAGGAGGGTGATGCGGTGCGCCGCGCCCTCCTTCTCCAGCGTCGTGGCCATGGCGAGAGCCACCTCGACTCCCGCCGCTCCGCCTCCCACCACCACGGCCGGCACCGTTTCGCCACCCGCAGCCAGCTCTTGGAGACAGGCACGGAGGGCTACGACTCTTTCAAGCGGCTTGATCCGCTGCGCCAGGCCGGCGATGCCGGGGGCGTCGACGCCCCCGGTGTTGGAGCCCACGGCGAAGGAGACGAGGTCGTAGGGCACCTCCACGGTCTCCTCGGGGCTCGTCTCCACGTGCACCGTCCGGCTCGCCGGGCGCACCCCCACGGCCCGGCCGGCGAGGAACCGCCCGCCGGCCTTCGCCGCCAGGTCCGGCACGGAGACGGCGATCTCGTCCTCCCGGTAGGTCCCCTGAAGGTAGCCTGGCACCATCCCCGAGTAGTGATGGAGCCGGCCGAGGGACACGACGGTGAGCTCCACGTTCGGGAGCGGCGTCAGGATCAACCGCCGCAGCACCTCCAGGTGGGCATGGCCGGCTCCCACCAGCAGCAGGCGGGTCCCGCGGCCGTCCACCTTCAAGTCTCCATGAGGATCCGGCGCAACAGCACGAGCAGCCAGAGGGCGGCGATCCCGAGCATCATGGGGCGAAGCCAGCGCCCCCACCAGGGCTGCGCTCCAGCCGGGGAGTTGCCGCCGGAGCCAATCTCGGCCGGCTGCCAGGGGCGGCTCAGGAGGGAGTCGCCCACGGCCTGAAGGTCATAGGAAGGGGCCTTCAAGGAATCCGGGCCGGCCAGCAGGCGTACCGGTGTCCCCGCGGGCCAGACGAACAGGAGGACGTGGCGGCGGCGCCAGACTGCGACGTCGAGGTCGGCGAGCGGCGGGTTGTCGCCGTCGTGGAACAACAGCGCGAGGACCGAGGGAGCGCGGCCGGGCAGGGGGATGCGCAGGCGACAGGGGAGGAGGGGCTGGGGCATGCACTCCCAGGTCTCGCGGAGAGGAGAAGGAAGCGAGGTTTGGGGCTTCTCGCTGCGGCGGTGGGCGACCGGATCCAGGTATTGCAACGTCAGGTTCCGCCGGAGAGGCCGGGAGGGAGCCATGACGTCGAGCTCAGAGAGCGGCAGGCCGGGCCGGGATAGGTGGATCTCCAGGGTGCTCTCTTTGGCCCGCACGTCCTCCGTAGGGCGGGCTCCGCCCTCCCACAGAGCGAGGGAAGGGGTGTCCGGAGACCAGAGATAGAACGGGATTTGGCGGTCGCCGGCCACCAACCGTAGATTTCCCAGGTCGGCCTGGAGGAAGGGGTAGACGGCCTCCGGCAGCTCCAGCCGGACCAGAACGCCCGCCCGCGCCGCGGGCGCCATCACCCGCCAGGAGGCCTTGAGCCGCCCGATCCCCGCCCGCAGGCTCGGCGCCGCAGCCGTGGCCGGCAGCGCAGGCAGCGGGTGCTCGCTCTCGGCGCCGGCTTCCCGCCAGGCCGCGTCCTCGCCCGGCGGCAACGCCGGTCCTGGGCCGGCTTGGCGGGGGGGACCGCCGTAGGCGAGCGTGTACCGCCCCGCCTCCTCGGCGTCGAAGAGGACGGTCTGCACCGTCAGCTCGATGCCGTAGCTCACCAGGCGCGGCGCCGCCCCGGGAGCGCCATAGAGCTCGAGGCGGAGGAGGTCGCCGGGGAGGGGCTCTGTTCCGCTGGTCAGCACGTGGCGCGTCCGGCCGCTGTCCCGCTGCCAGACGCCCTCCGCCACGCTGCGCCAGCGCCCCTCGCGGGGGGCGTCCAGCCGGTAGCTCACGTTCCCCTTCCCCTCGACCTCCAGGGTGAGCCGCCGCACCACCTGGCGGCTGGCCGGCAGGGGCAGGGTGCAGAAGGTGGCGCCGGGCGGGCCGGGGTCGCAGTCGGCGTTGCGGGTGGCGATCGCCAGCGTGGGCCCGGTGACCGACTCGACCTCCGCCGCTTCGATCTTCGGCGCGCCCGCTTCGCGCGGCCAGTGGAGGCGTAGCCACCGGTTCCCCGTCACCGGATAGGAGATGGAGAGCCAGTCTTCGCCGGCCTCGGCCCGGAAGGGCTCTGCCGGCGCGAGCGGCTGCCAGGCGACGCCATCCGGGCTGCTCTCGAGCGTGTCCGGAGCCGCGAGGCGGGGCCGGTCGGTCTGCAGGAAGAGCCGCTCGTGGGGGATCGCCTCCGCCCCGAGGTCGAGAAGCAGTGTCCACCCGCTCTCCCCCCGCTCCACGGTGGAGGACTTCACGGCCCGGCGCTCGCTCTTGGGTGCCGAGGTCTCGATCCGCACCGGCACCTCGCCACCGGCCGGGGAGATGACGTGGAGGTCCGCACCTGCCGGCGCCATGTGCTGAATGGCCGCGAGATCGAGCGGTACCCGCACCCACCCAGCCTCGGGCACCTGCACCTCGCGGAGGTAGTGGAAGCCCTCCACGGCGGCATGGGCGGCGCCGGCGGCCAGGACGGCCAGGAGGACGGGAACTGCTTTATGGGGGCTCAGGGCCGCCCCTCCCGCCGCCGGCGCCGCCGCACGACGAAGCGATAGATCACGCCGGGAAAGAGAACGGCGACGAGGAGAACCAAGACCGCTAGCTCCCAGCAACCCATGGAGCGGACTTTATATCGGAGACGGTACGAGAGGGGCGCGGAGGGCGCGAGCCGATGAAGATCCCCTGACCGGGGACCTGCCAGACCGGAGAGATGGGGCCTCCAACGAAAGACTGATACCAGTCTAGCACGGTCCCGAAGCCAGGAATAGCCCCCCTTTCTTATACGGAGCGGTGGCGGTGATCGTCTACCAGCTTTTCCACCACCGAGGGGTCGGCCAGGGTGGTGATGTCCCCCAGCTCCTCGTATTCGCCGGCGGCGATCTTGCGCAGGATGCGGCGCATGATCTTCCCCGAGCGGGTCTTGGGCAGGCCGGTGACGATCTGGATGCGGTCCGGCGTGGCAATGGAGCCGATGGCGTGGCGCACCTGCTCCTTGAGCATGCCCACCAGCTCCTCCGGGTCGGCCTTCTCGTACTCCGGTTTCGGGTGGACGTAGGCGTAGATCCCCGTCCCCTTGATGTCGTGGGGGAAGCCCACCACCGCCGCCTCGCCCACGGCATCGTGCGCCACCAGGGCGCTCTCGATCTCCGCCGTCCCCAGCCGGTGGCCGGAGACGTTCAGCACGTCGTCCACCCGGCCGGTGATCCAGTAGTAGCCGTCCTCGTCCCGCCGGCAGCCGTCGCCGGTGAAGTAGAGGCCGGGATATTGGGAGAAGTAGGTCTTCCGGAAGCGTTGGTGGTCGCCGTAGATCGTCCGCGCCTGCCCCGGCCACGTGCCGCGCAAGCAGAGGTTGCCGGAGACGCCGTTGCCTTCGAGCTCCTGGCCGTTCTCGTCGACCAGCACCGGCTGGATGCCGAAGAAGGGGAGCGTGGCCGAGCCGGGCTTGGTGGGAGTCGCCCCCGGCAGCGGGGTGATGAGGATGCCGCCCGTCTCCGTCTGCCACCAGGTGTCGACCACGGCGCAGCGGCCGTCGCCCACCACGTCGTGGTACCAGGTCCACACCTCGGGGTTGATGGGCTCGCCCACGGAGCCGAGGATGCGCAGCGAGTCCCGCTTGTAGCGCTTCACCCACTCGTCGCCGGAGCGGGCGATGGCGCGGATGGCCGTGGGAGCGGTGTAGAAGATGTTGATCCCCAGGTCGTCCACCATGCGCCAGTAGCGCCCGGCGTCGGGGTAGGTGGGGATCGACTCGAACATCACCGTGGTGGCACCATTGGTGAGCGGGCCGTAGAGGATGTAGCTGTGCCCGGTGACCCAGCCGATGTCGGCGGCGCAGCAGTAGACGTCCCCCGGGTGGTAGTCGAAGACCAGCTTGTGGGTGAGGGCGGCGTAGACGAGGTAGCCGCCGGTGGTGTGGAGCACCCCCTTGGGCTTGCCGGTCGAGCCGGAGGTATAGAGGATGAAGAGCGGGTCCTCGGAGGCCATCCACTCCACCGGGCAGGTGGAGCGCTGCCTGGCGGTCTCTTCCTCCAGCCAGAAGTCCCGCCCCGTCCGCATGGGGACGTCCTTGTCCGTGCGGCGGACCACGAAGACCTTCTCGACCACGGACAGCCCCTCGACGGCCTGGTCCACCGTCTGCTTCAGGGGGATCTTCCGGCCGCCCCGCAACCCTTCGTTGGCAGTGAACACCACCTTGCATCCGGCGTCGAGGATGCGGTCGCGCAGCGATTCCGCCGAGAAGCCGGCGAAGACCACCGAGTGCATGGCGCCGATGCGGGCGCAGGCGAGCATGCTGTAGGCGAGCTCCGGGACCATGGGGAGGTAGATGCACACCCGGTCGCCCTTGCGCACGCCGTGGGCGAGGAGCACGTTGGCGATGCGGGCGACGTTGTGCTTGACCTCGCGGTAGGTGATGTGGCGGTAGTCGCCCGGCTCGTCCCCGGCCCAGATGATGGCCGTCTGCTCGCCCCGCTCGGCAAGATGACGGTCCACACAGTTGTAGCAGGCGTTCAGACGCCCGCCGGAGAACCAGGAGAAGTCCACCTCCTCGACGTCCACGTCCACGACGTTGCGCGGCGGGTAGAACCAGTCGACGATGCCGGACATCTCGCGCCAGAACGCCTCCGGCTTCTCGACGGACCGGCGGTACATCTCCTGGTACTCCGCAAAGCTCTTGACGTGGGCACGCTCGGCGATCTGGGGCTTGACGGGGATCATGGCTTCGCTCCTCCGGGAAAAATTCTATACCTCGGAATGGGCCATCCTGGAGCCCCCCCTACGCCTTCTGCGCCACCAGCTTGGGGCCTGGCGAGGCCTTGCCGCCCTCGCGGCTCATCGAGCACGTCCCTTCGAAGACGGCGCCGTCCTCGATCACCAGCGACGGCGTGTCGATTTCGGCAAAGAGCTTGCCGTGAGGGGCGATCTGGACCTTCTTTCCGGCCTTCACCGTGCCGCGAACGGTACCGGAGATGAAGACCTGCCCCACCCGCACCTCGCCATCGACCTCGCCGCTCTCGCCGACGATCAAGTCGCCGTCGGACTCCACCGTCCCCGTGAGCTTGCCGTCGACCCGGAAGGAGGCCTCGAAACGCAGCTCGCCATGCAGGTGGCTGCCGTTGTCGAGGAAGCCGTTGAGGTCCGGGTGTTTGCCATCCGCTTTGAAGATCATGGGTTCTCTCCCCGCTCGGTCAGGACGTCGTAAAGCCGCATGAGCTCCTCTTCCGAATGGAAGTGGATCCGCACGAATCCCCCTTTCCCCTGGCGCTTGATCTCGACTCGGGTCTGGAGCCGGCGGGTGAGCCTCTCCTCCGCGGCGGCGGTATGGACCTCGACCGGACGGTCCTGCTTCTTCGGTTTCGGCGCCGGCGCTTCTTTCGGCACGGCGGCCATCCGCTCGAGGTCGCGAGCGGAGAGACCCTCGCGCACCGCGCGCTCGGCCAGGATGACCTGTTCGTCGGCGCTCCCCATCCCCAGCAAGGGACGGGCCTGGCCGGCGGTGATCTGCCCCTCCCGCAGCAGCTCCAGCACCTCCTCCGGCAGGCGCAGGAGGCGCAGCGCGTTGGTCACCGTGGTGCGCGCTTTTCCCACCCGGGCGGCCACCGCCTCCTGGGAGAGGCCGAACTTCTCCTGCAAGGCGGCGTAGGCCTCGGCCTCCTCGATCGGGTTGAGGTCGCTGCGCTGGAGGTTCTCCACCAGGGCGAGCTCCAGCAGCTCGCGGTCGTCCGCCACCTCGCGCACCACCACCGGCACCGTGTCGAGGCCCGCCTTGCGGGCCGCCCGCCAGCGGCGCTCGCCGGCGACGATGGCCCAGCCGCCTCCCTCGGGAGTGACGACCAGGGGCTGGACGATCCCCTGCGCCCGGATCGAGTCCGCAAGCTCGTCGAGAGCCGCGTCGGCGAACTGGGTGCGGGGCTGGAAGCGATTGGGATGCAGGCTGTCGATGGGCAGGGTGCGGACCGGCTCCGGCGGCTTCTCGGGGACCGTCTCGATCAGGGCGTCGAGGCCGCGGCCGAGGCCCCGCTTTTTGGGCGTCGAATTCGGGTTCAAGCGGCTCTCCGCAAAAGCTCGCGGGCCACGGCCAGGTAGGCCTCGGCGCCCCGCGACTTGATGTCGTATTGAAAGATCGGCAGCCCGTGGCTCGGCGCCTCGGCCAGGCGGATGTTGCGCGGCACGATGGTGTCGAACACCTTGTCGGCGAAGTGGGAGCGGATGTCCTCGGCCACCTCCTTCGACAGGTTGGTGCGGTCGTCGTACATGGTGAGGAGGATGCCGGCGATGGCGAGGTGGCGGTTTAGCCCCCCCTGGATGCGTTTGATGGTGGACATCAGCTCGCTGATCCCCTCCAGGGCGAAGTACTCGCACTGGAGCGGGACGAGGACGCCGTCCGCCGCCGTCAGCGCGCTCACCGTGAGGTGGCCGAGGGAGGGGGGACAGTCGAGCAGGATGGTGTCGTAGCGGCTCGCCACCGTGGCGAGGACTCCTTTGAGGCGCCCCTCCCAGGCCGGTTCGCCCACGAACTCCACCTCGACGCCCACCAGGTCGCGCTGCGAGGGGACGAGGTCGAGATTTGGGAAGCCCGAAGGACGGATCGCCTCTGCCAGAGGGACCTCGCCGGTGAGGGCGTCGTAGAGATGGGGCGGCGAGGCCTTGCCGCCCAGCCCGCGGGTGGCGTTCCCCTGGGGATCGCAGTCCACCAGCAGGACGCGCCGTTCGAGGGCGCCGAGGCCGGCTCCGAGGTTGATGGCGGTGGTGGTCTTGCCGACTCCGCCCTTCTGATTGGCGATGGCGAGGATCATTCTTGGGTCTTTGCTCTCAGGGCCCGGAAGAGACGGAGCGCAGCGCCAGAATGCGCCGCCGCTCGCTCCCCGCGAGCTTGACACCGCCGCAGGAAACGAGATCCGGCGGCAGATCGGGATCGTTTTCGCCTACCCAGAGGAGGACGCGCCCCTCGGGTCCCAGCCGGCGGCCGAGAACGCTCCACGTTTCGGGATCGAGCCGCAAAGCCCGCGAAGTGATCACGTCGAGGCTCTCGGGCAGGCCGGGAGGCAACGGAAGTTGCACTCTAACATTGAGGCAACGGCAGGACAATGAGGCACGCCGTGCGGCCGAAAGGAGGAAGGCCCACTTGCGCTCCCGCGCCTCCACGAGCGTCATTTCGAGGCCAGGCCGGGCGGCGGCGAGAACCAAACCGGGGAACCCCGCGCCCGAGCCGAGGTCGAGCCCCACCCGCGCGCCGGGCGGCAGCAGAGGGAGCGCCGCCAGGGATTCGCCGAAATGCCGGGCAAGGATCTCCCCGGCCGTTCCGGGGCCGATGAGGTTGAGCCTCTCGTTCCACCGCGCCAGCTCCTGGTAGTAGGCGTAGAGAGCGGCGACCGCAGCCTCGCCCAAGGACTCAGGAGAGAGCGGAGCGATTCCGGCGGTGAACTCAGAGAGGGAGAGGCGGGGGAGGGGGAAGGGCATGTTTCACGTGAAACTCTGGGGATCAGGGACAACAGGGACTGCAGAGACTACAGGGACAAAAGAAGACGACGGTTTGTTTTTCTTGTCCCTGGCGTCCCTGGAGTCCCTGGAGTCCCTTTTTTCAGGCGATGTTCCACGTGAAACCTACGCGGGCCGCACCATCACCCGCTTGAAATACCCATCCCCCTCGCTCTCGGTGACCACTCCCGGATCATCCGCCAAGGTGACGTGAATGATCCGCCGGTCGCCGGGGTTCATCGGCTCCAGGATGCGCGGCTTGCCCTGCCGGCGAACCTCTTCCGCGACTTTCTGCGCCAGGCTGCGCAGCCGCTCCTCGCGGATCTCGTGGAAGTTGTCGCAGTCCACCCGCACGGGGACGGCTTCACCCGAAAGGCTGCGAATCATCCGCGGCAGCAGGTGCTCGACCGCCTGGATCAGCTCGCCGTCGTCCGCGAAGCACCAATCCACGTCCTCCCCGGAGAGATCCACCTCCAGCCGCTCCTCGCCTTGGAATACCCGGGGCTTCAGATCCAGGCCCGCGATGCGAATCAGCAGCTCGGCCGACTTCGCCGCCGCCTCCGCCACCGGTCCCTCGGCCGCGGGATAGCGATCGGCCACCTGGCGCGGCTTTTCGGGGAGGGTCACCAGCCCTTCGCCCGGGCGCCCCTCCATGCGGAAGGTCTCGACGCCCGACGAGGGGCGCGGCCCTCGCGGCGGCCGCCGGTCGTCGCCATGCCGGCGGGGGCGGTCGCGGTCCCCCCCATGACCACCGCGTGCGCCGAAGTCAGGACGGTCCGCACGGTTGCCACGGTTGTCCGCATCGCCGCCGCGATCCATCCGCGGCCCGCGATCCCCACCGCCGCGGGGGCCGCGGTCGCGCCCACCCCGGTCCGCACGGTCCCGCGACGTCCGCGGAGGCCGGTCTCCCGCGGGGCGCGGAGCCGCCGGGGGACGCTCCGCCGCCATGCCGGGAGCGGCAGGCTCCCGCAGCAGGTAGCCGGAGGGCGGGGGAGGGGGGACCGTCCTCTGCGTGGCCGGGGTCGCCAGGGGAGAGTCCCGCTTGGGGTTGTCCGGATCGACCTCGATGACCACCTTGCGGCGGGTCTTCAGGAACCCGTGCCGCTTTTCCAGGCTCTTGTAGGACACCCAGTCGGGGTCGAGGTTGAAGTAGTTGGCAGCCTGGATGATCGCCTGCTGCAGGCTGTCGCCGGAAAAAAACCGTCTCTTGGCATCGTTCATAGGGAAGTTCTCTGGGTCCTCCGCTCCCGGGTCCGTCATGCGCCCGCCTTCTGCTGACGGTTGTAAACCTGGAGTTGCAGGATGGTCAAGACGTTGTTGGTCAGCCAGTAGATCACCAGGCCGCTGGGGAAGCCGAGGAACAGGAAGGTCATCACCAGGGGCATGAGCTGGAACATCCGCCGCTGCATGGGATCGCCGGTCTGCGGCCCCATGCGCACCTGGATGAACTGCGTGATCCCCATGATGATCGGGAGCACGTAGTAGGGGTCCGCGGCCGACAGGTCGTGAATCCACAGGGCCCAGGGCGCCTTGCGCAGCTCTGCGGCCGAGGAGAGCATGCCGTAGAAGGCGAAGAGGATCGGCATCTGCAGCAGGAGCGGGAAGCAGCCGCCCGCCGGGTTCACCCCGGCCTCCTTGTAGATGGCCATCACTTCGTCGTTCATCTTTTTCTGCATCTCCAGGTTCGGCCGTCCCTGCTTGTCCTTCAGCTTGGTGCGGTACTTGTCCCGGATCCCCTGCACCTTCGGGTTGAGATCCTGCATCTTGCGCATCGACATGGTGCTCTTGTGCGTCACCGGCAGCAGCAGGAGCTTGATGAGCACCGTCATCAGCACGATGGCCCAGCCGTAGTTGGGCACCACGTGGCCGTAGATCCAGTGCAGGCCAGCGAGCAGCGGACGGGCGAGGAAGCTGAACTTGCCCAGGTCCACCGTCTCCTGAAGCCCGTAGGGAAGGGCCGTCAGCCGCTCGTACTCCTTGGAGCCCCAATAGGAGACCAGCTTCAGCCGGTCTCCGGCCGGCTCCAGGGTCAGCGTCAGCTCCCGCGGCAGGTCCTTCTGCTCCTTGGTGATCTGGTCCTTCGGCGGCACCGGGGTAAAAGTGGCGCCGTCCTTGCCCGTCTCCACCAGCACCGGCTGGAGCACGGCCTGGGCGAGGCCGTTCTGCGGCACCTGGGCGGCGAGGAAGTAGGTGTCCGTCAGGGCGATCCAGGATAGCCCCGCGCCGGGGACCTGTACCGGGTCGAAGGCGCCGGCCCCGTCGATCCTCTTCACGTCCTCGCCTCGCTTGTAGGCGCCCTGCCGGCGCTCGAACCGGTTCTTCATCTCCTCCGCCGTGGGGTTGCGGATGCCCGGACCCAGGAACACCCCCCAATCGGTGCGGCCGGGAACGTGGACGTCCACCTCCATCAACCCGTGGGAATCGAAGCTGAAGCGCTTCTCTGCCACTCCCAGCGGACCGCTGTAGCGGAAGAGGAGGGAGCGGCCATCCGTCCCCTTCTCGACGCGGAACAGGGCGTCGTCGAGCGGATGGGACTTCTGCCCTTTGCTCACCAGCGCATAGGGATAGAGGCCGCCCGCGCGCTTGTGGATCAGCTCCAGCGTGCCGGCGGCCTGGACGCTCTCCTTCTCGGGCACGATCATGGAGACGAGCTGTGCGCCGCGGTTGGTGAAGACGGCGCGGGTACGGCCATTTTCCAGGGTCACCCGCTCTTCGGCGGTGGCCTGAATGGCCTCCACGGGAGCGGCGGGAGGGGCGGGAGCGGGGGTCGCCGCCACCGGCGCGCCGGGAGCGGGCTGACCCGGGGACGGAGCCGGAGTGGCCTGGGCCACCGGAGTCTGCGCGGCCGGGGCCGGCGGCGGCGCGGGAGCGGGCTTCGGCGGCGGAAACAGCCAGAACCACGCGCCGATGACGATCATGGAAAGGAGAAAGGCGATGAGCAGCCGGCGATTGTCCACGGAGCTTGAAGTCCTCTTGGTCGATCTGGGAAAAGGGAAGCGCGGCCTCGCCCTGAACTAGGGAAGATCGATCCCACCCGGATGGAAAGGCTGGCAGCGGAGGAGCCGGCCGGCGGCCCGCCATCCCCCGCGCCAGAAGCCGTATTTGAGAAGCGCCAGCCGGGCATATTCCGAGCAGGTCGGAGTGAAGCGGCAGGCGCGCGGCAGCAGGGGAGAAATGCGGCGCTTGTAGACGCCGAGCAGGTACACCAGGAGGCGGGTCAAGCGGCCGCCCCCCGCCGCTCCCGCAAGCCGGAGAGGAGCCGGAGCAGCTCCGAGCGCAGGGCCGCGAAGTCGCTTCCCCCCGCCTCGGGCTTGAGGTGGACCACCAAATCCAGGGCGGGGAGCTCGCTGCGGTGCGGCCATCGCCGGTAGATCTCTTTGATCCTGCGCTTGAGCCGGTGACGGACCACGGCCTTGCCCACCTTGCGGCTGGCGGTGATTCCGAGGCGCGGGCCCTCGAGCTGGTTCGGTACGAAATAGAGGAGAGCCAGCGAGCCATGCCGCCGGCGTCCCGTCCGGTAACACCTGAGATAGTCCGCCCGCCGCCTCAGCTTGTGCTCGGGGAGCAGGCGCTGGGCGCCCACGGCCGAGGGCGGCCGGCGCTCCTGGCCCGGCATCAGACGCTCAGGCGCTTGCGTCCCTTCCGGCGCCGCCGGGCGATCACTGCCTGCCCGTGGCGGGTGCGCATCCGCACCAGGAATCCGTGCGTCCGCTTCCGGCGACGATTGTTGGGCTGAAAAGTCCGTTTCACGTGGGACCGCCTTCTTCCAAGTCGAATTCGAATTCATGAGTTGCGGGACCACCGGCCCGGGGACCGCCCGCCGCGTACGAAACCCGTAAAGTACGTCACTCGGAGCCCGGGCGTCAAGAACCGCCCCGCTCCGGCAACACGAAAGCGAATGGCGGAGAGGGTGGGATTCGAACCCACGGACCGGTTGCCCGGCCAACGGTTTTCGAGACCGCCCCATTCGACCGCTCTGGCACCTCTCCGGAATTTGTCGTTCGAGATCTTGGCGGAGAGAGTGGGATTCGAACCCACGGTAGAGTTTCCCCTACACACGCTTTCCAAGCGTGCTCCTTAAGCCACTCGGACATCTCTCCCGATCCTGCAAAGAACCGTGCTGCTACGACTTTTGCCGTAGCGACGCAAAGAAACCGCGCAACAGCGCGGCGCTCTCCTCTTCCAGCACGCCGGCCGTCACCTCCAGCCGGTGGTTGAGCCGCGGGTCCTGAACCAGGTTGCCCAGGGTACCGCAGTAGCCGGCCTTCGGATCGGGCGCCGCGTAGACCAGCCGCTCGACGCGGCTGTTCACGAGCGCCCCGGCGCACATCGGGCACGGCTCCAGGGTTGCGTACAGCGTGCACCCGGAAAGCCGCCACCCACCCATCCGCCGCGCCGCCTCCCGGATGGCCAGGACCTCGGCATGCGCCAGCGGATCGCCGTCGAGCTCGCGCCGGTTGTGGCCTCGCCCCACCACCTCTCCCTCGCGGACCACCACCGCCCCGATGGGAACCTCCCCCAGCTCGCCGGCGCGCCTCGCTTCGGCGAGGGCCTCCAACATCCAGAGACGGTCTTCGTGTCTCTCCAAGGCAAGCCCCCGCCCGAGCGGAACGCGTATGTTACCCGAGAAGGGCTCCCACGCAAAGCGGGAGGAGCGCTCGGCAAGCGCGCGACAGCGGTCGACCTGGCCTTCGCAGCGCTCTTCCCGGCTTCAGAAGCGCTCCTCCTCGCGGGAGGAACGGCTCGACCTCCCTTTCGCAGCGCTCCTCCTGGGCCGCGGAATGCTCGACCTCGCTTTCGCAACGCTCCTCCTCGAGGGGAGAACGGCTGGACCTCCCTTCCTCAGCGCTCCTCCTCGGTTGCGGAGCGCTTCACCTCTCTTCTTCGACGCTCGTCCTCGCTTCCGGAACGCTCGACCCGGCCTGCGGAGCGCTCCTCCTGGTGCCCGGCGAAGACCGTTCTGCGCTAGGTTGGGGCCATGGGAGCACGTGGAAGCAAACTTCTTGACGAAGCCGCGTCCGCATCGCATTCTCTACTTCGCGGAAATGGATCCGCAGATCGGAGGATAGCCATGAAGAAGAACGAGTCCAGGAAGTTGACGCTCCACCGGGAGACCGTGAAGCACCTGGAGAATGCGAGTCTCCAGAAAGCGGCCGGTGGCTCCATTACTTGGTCCTGCTACACCTGTGTCAGTTGGTGCGAGTACTGCACGAATTAGCCGTCATGGGGCCGAGGCGGCGGGCTCCGGCGGGACAGAAGCCCTAGCGGGCGGAGTCAATCCACCCTGTGAGATCTCCGAGCTTGTGCGCCCAGAACAGGGTAAGCCCTCTCCTCTGGGCATCGAGCAAGTTGCCAAGGTTGTAGACGCCGCTGAGCACGGCAACCGGCACGACTTGCGCTTCGCCGAGATCTCGCCGCCACTTCTCCGCCTTGGACGCCGCCTCATGATTCAGGCGCTTGAAGGAGTTGACGGCCGAGTTGGAGACCTTGCATTCGATCGCCATGACCCGCCCGTCCCAGAGTCCCACCACGAGATCGGCTTTGACTCCACCGAGTTTGTTCTCCAGACAGAATTGACCGGCGTTCGGAGCCTCACGGATGCCGGGCATCTTTCGACCCTTGATCAGTAGGAGCCCTGCCTCTCGGAGCCGGTCGCGGACAGCATGCTCTTGGCGCGTCTTCCCTTCGTTCCTGCGGAGTGATCCCGCGCGGCTGTTCGCGATCAAGGCGGCTGATGCCATGGCCGCAGCATGCCGCTCCTTCTCGTCTGGCTCGCGGCCTTCCGATACCCAAGCAAACCGGCGGCGGTCGAGGCTGGCACTGATCACGGAAACAATGCGGGCGACCATCGCAGCATCCCCCCGCAGCCTCTTGGGGGACAGGATCGCTCCCGACAAGGTTCTCAAATCATCCGCAGAGACGATCGGGCCGGCGAGGTATCGAAAGGCCTCCGCAAGCCGCGGATTGCACAGTATTTCCAGAGCTTTTTCCGAGTCGAGCCGAGTCAGGTCGACCGTGGTCTCCAGAAGGTTCTCGACGACGCCCAGGTAGGTATCGAACAGGTCTAGATATTGTTCGAGCGGCTCTTCCAGCCGCTCCCTCTTGAATGTCTCCATTGCGAGGACTCGATCCCGCTCGAGATCCTCTGGCGTCCAAAATGGTGGCGCGATCACTTCATGATCGTAGCAAACTGCTCTGGCGTCGGGATAGGGAGCCGCTCCATCTCCCGCGGCTCAAACTTGGTCAGCCCGCCGGCATAAGTCCTGCCCGAGGCCACGTTCGTATTGCCAGAGAGGAACTTTGCGACCTTATCCAAGATGTCGGCCGAGAACGCTTCTCTGGGATACAGACCATGAGCGATGTTGATATGGCGCGCTTCCGCGAGATTGCGGACGAAGGCCGGAGGACGCCGCGCCATGTAGGTTGCGAGGATCGGCGCGGGCTTCCTGAGCCCAACCGACCACCAAGCCCGGCGAGCCCTCGCGATGTAGCCTCGATCCGCTCCTGCGGCCTTTGCCGCCCGCAGGAAACGCTCCACACGCGCGCGGTCGTCGGGGCTCAGCGCGTCCAGATCCGTCGGGAGGTCAATCACTTGGCGGAGCGAGCTCGAATCTCGGAGAGCCAGCCCAGCCCTCAGTAGCTCACGAGCCTTGGTAACCGAAGGGAAGAGCACGGAAGCCGGTAGATCCGCGCTGTGATCTCCCGCAATCCAAATTTTATTCGCTCCGGTGACTTGCCCCCGGTGGACGCGAAAGAGCTCCCCGAGCTCCACAAACCCGGATGGCATCTCGCCGCCGCCCCGGCTCAAGTGCGACCATCGCGGCTCCGCCTCCAAGCATTCCCGGCGGACCGCCAGCCACTTCCCCGGCTCATCCAACTCGGCAAGAGACTTGATCCGACGAAATCCGACCCTCGCCGGTCGCGCCTCGATCTGGAACGACGTAATCGCCGCCGTCGTAGCAGCATCCGGGAAGGGGCTGGCGGTCGGCTCGACCACTAGGACGCCGAGCCCGCCAAGACGGCGCAGGAAGAGGTCGCGGACCAGACAGCCGTAGTTCACGTCCAACCATTCCGCCGCCGTGATGAAGACGCCATGGTCGCCAGTCGCAGCACCTAGAGCCGTCGCCAAGAAGAAGTGGGCATGGAGCCCGGCGAGCTGACTGGAACGGCACCCTGCGGAGACCGCACCATCGGAGAGCCATCTCTTCCACTCGGCCGGGATTTGGTGGTGCCTCACATAGGGCGGATTGCCGATGTAGAGGGTCGGACCCGCTATGGCGGGGAGCCTTACCGAGCGGTAATCGCCCAAGATGACGCGCGATCGATCCGCTAGGCCGGCGATTGCCAAGTTGGCTCGCGAGAGGATCGCCGCAAGAGGATCGATCTCGATGCCCACCAACTCGGCCGATGGAAAGCTCTCGGCGGCTCGGAGGAGAAAGCGACCAGACCCCACCCCGGGGTCAACGATTCGCGCGGGCTGCACATGCTTCGCCGCCCATTCCACCATGTGATCCACGAGCTCGAAGGGGGTATAGGTCGCCCCCATGGGGCGCCGGTCCGCGGCGCTTCGCAAGGCACAAAAGCGATCGCCGAGAGGGTCCCTGCCTTGCCTTATCTCTCCTCGGACCGCCGCGAGCTCCTTGGGCTCAGCGGTGGGCAGACGGGTAGCCAAACCTTCTTCGCTCGGAGTCCACCCCGCGACCGATCGCGCGCCGAGCCCCACCGCGACAGCGAGCAACGACCGTTGCGTGTTCATGGCTCCGGCTCCTCCTCCGCGCTACCGCCTCTTTTACACCTTCAAGCAGGGCTAGTCAAGAGCCGGGAATGCCACCCGCCCACCGCCTGTTCTCTCCAGGCCTGGGAATCCGTTCCCGCGTACTTTACTTCCCGGACCCCGCGACGTAGCATGGGGCCGGAAATGACAGTGGCCCACGAAGGGTTCGGGTCCTGTGCATCGGCCAATACCGAACCTCGTCAGGCCCGGAAGGGAGCAGCGATAAGGTATCCGGACGAGTGCCGCAGATTCACCGGAACCCTTCGTTGACCACTGCCGGTAAAAGCTCCCATGGCCTATCAAGTCCTGGCGCGTAAGTGGCGCCCGCAGAATTTCTCCAGTCTCGTCGGCCAGGAACCGATCGTCACCGCTCTGCGCAACGCCCTCCAGGAGGGGCGGATCGCCCAGGCCTACCTCTTCTCGGGCATCCGTGGCGTCGGCAAGACGACGGCGGCGCGCGTCCTCGCCAAGGCGCTCAACTGCGAGCGCGGCCCCGCCGCCGATCCCTGCAACGAGTGCACGGCCTGCATCGAGATCACCCGCGGCTCGGACATCGACGTCATCGAGGTCGACGCCGCCACCTACTCCAAGGTCGAGCAGGTCCGCGAGCTCACGGAGAGCCTGAAGTACGGCCCCGCCCGCGACCGCTACAAGGTGGTGGTGCTCGACGAGATCCACCGCCTCTCCCGGCAGGCCTTCGACGCCCTGCTGAAGATCGTCGAGGAGCCGCCGCGGCATCTCGTCTTCATCTTCGCCACCACCGAGATCGACGCCGTGCCGGCCACCATCCTCTCGCGCTGCCAGGAGTTCAACTTCCGGCGGGTCCCCTCGCCCGACCTCGCGGCCTACCTGCGGACGATCACCGAGGCGGAAGGGATCCAGGCGAGCGACACGGCGCTGCGGCTCATCGCCCGCGCCGGCGAGGGGAGCGTGCGCGATTCGGTGGCCCTGCTCGATCAGCTCGCCACCTTCGGCTCCGGATCGATCGCCGACGAGGACACGGTGCGGCTGCTGGGCGGCCTCGATACGGCGCTCTTCCAGACGCTCCTCGCCGGCATCCTGACGGGCGACTCCCAGGCGGTCTCCGCCGCCGTGCGGCGGGTGGAGGACGAGGGATGGGACCCGCGGCACGTCTACGGCCAGTTCCTCGCCTTCGGCCGCGACGCCCTCCACCTCGCCATGGGCGGCTCGCCCGAGCAGATCGACCTGCCGGGCGAGGAGGCGCACACCCTGGCGGCCACGGCGAAGGCGAGCGGCTACGAGAACCTGCTGCGGCTGATGAACCAGCTCCTGACCAGCGAGCCCATCGTGCGGCGCAGCGACACCGGCGCCCTGGCGGTGGAGATCGCCTGGCTGCGCGCCGCCGAGCTGCCGAAGCTGACCCGGGTGGAGGAGATCCTCTCCGGCACCTATCAGCCCGGCGCCGCCGCTCCGGCTCCCGCGGCGAGGCCGGCGGCGGCAGCGCCCCGGCCAGCCCCGGCGGCTCCTCCTCCGGCCGCGGCGGCCGCGCCGCCGCCGCGGAGCGTACCCCCGGAGCCCGCCCCCCGGGCCGCGGCACCGCCGCCGCGGCCGGCACCGGTCGAGCCTCCGGCTCCGCCGCCGGTGCGAGCGGCCCCGCCAGCAGCGGCTCCCGCCCGGTCGAGCGATCCCATCCGCGCCTTCCTGGACGAGGTGAGCAAGCGGCGCCCGCACCTGGCCGGCTATCTGGAGGACAATGCCGAGACGAATTTGCGCTTCGAGGACGGCCGGCTGACTATTCTGGCCCCGCCAGGGGATAACATTCTCCGCTCCCGGTTGCAGCAGGACGTCAACCGGCAGGCTGTCGAGGAGGCGCTCGCGGCGATCTGGGGACCCGGCACGGCTTGGCGGCTGGCCGAAGCGAAGGGCGGGGGGGCGCCCGCCATCGCGGAGGCGAGCCCGGCCCGGGCCGAGACCGGGGAGGAGAATCCCGCCGTCCAGACGCTCCTCGAGATCTTCGGCGGCCGGGTCGAGACGGTTCAAGAGCACGGCACCTACACGGAGGATTGAGTCGATATGAGCAGCATGCGCCAGTTGATGAAGCAGGCCCAGGAGATGCAGGAGCGCCTCCAGCGCGAGCTGGCCGAGACGATCGTCGAAGCCAGCGTCGGCGGCGGCATGGTGACCGTGCGGCTGAGCGGCCACAAGCAGCTCGTCTCGGTGAAGATCGACCCCGAGGCCATGGACCCCAAGGACCCTTCGATGCTGGAAGACCTGATCGTCGCCGCCGTCAACGAGGCCGGGCGCAAGCTCGAGGAGACGATGCAGGGGAAGATGGGCGCCATGGCCGCCAGCATGCCGGGGCTCTTCTAGAGGCCCGCCGGAGCCGATGTCCGACCCCCTGGCCCGGCTCATCGGCGAGCTGTCCCGGTTGCCGGGCATCGGCCCCAAGACCGCGGCGCGGCTCGCCCATTACCTCCTCAAGGTGCCCGCCGCGGAGGCTGAGGCGCTGGCCGAGGC
Source organism: Thermoanaerobaculia bacterium (assembly GCA_036275055.1). Taxonomy (GTDB): domain Bacteria; phylum Acidobacteriota; class Thermoanaerobaculia; order Multivoradales; family UBA5704; genus DATARR01. Next base: position 42,191 of record DASUEN010000236.1, on the reverse strand, counting down.
CATCGTCGAGGTCAAGGCCAAGCTCTTCCACTGCTCGGTCTGCAACTCCATCACCGCCGTCGAGCCCTGCCGCTACTGCTCCGATCCCCGGCGTGACCGGGCCCGCATCTGCGTCGTCGAGGAGCCCTTCAACCTGGAGCCCATCGAGCGCACGGGCGAGTACCACGGCCTCTATCACGTGCTGTTGGGCGCCCTCTCGCCCCACCGCGGCATCGGCCCGGACCGCCTCGCCATCCCCGGCCTCCTGGAACGGCTGGAGGGGATCGAAGAGATCGTCCTCGCCACCAATCCCAATGTCGAGGGGGAGGCGACGGCCCTCTACCTCGCCCGCCTGCTGAAGCCACGGGGCATCCGGGTCACCCGCCTCGCCTTCGGCATGCCGGTAGGGGGCGACATCGAGTACACCGACGAGGTGACGCTCGGCCGCTCGCTCGCCGGCCGGCGGGAGATGTGAGCTTCGGCGACCAGCTCCCGCGCATCGTCGCGCCGCCGCCGGGGCCGCGCTCCCGGGCGCTGTCGGCGGAGCTGCGCGAGCTGGAGGCGCCGGGGATCAACACCCTGCCACCGCCGCCGGCGCTGCAAGCCTCCCTCCTCTGGGAAGAGGCGCGAGGGGCGAACGTCCAGGACGTCGACGGCAACGTCTATATAGACCTCACCGCCGGCTTCGGCGTCGCCGCCGTGGGGCATCGCCATCCGCGGGTGGTGGCAGCCGTGCGCCAGCAGGCGGGCCGGCTCCTTCACGCCTTGGGGGACGTCCACGCCCACCCCCGCCGGGTCGAGCTGGCGCGGCTGCTGGTGGCCCTGGCACCGGTCGATGACGCGCAGGTCTTCTTCGCCATCTCGGGATCGGAAGCCGTGGAGATCGCCCTCAAGACGGCTCTGGCCGCGACGGGGCGCCCCGGCATCGTGGCCTTCGTTCCCTCCTACCACGGCATGACGCTGGGCGCCCTGGCGGTGACCTCCCGTCCCGAGTTCCGCGAGCCCTTCGCCGCGCATCTCCACACCGGCGTCCGCCGCCTCCCCTTCGGCACCGGCCTCGCCCAGGTGGACGAAGCCCTGGCCGGGGGTGACGTGGGAGCGGTGATCGTGGAGCCGATCGTGGGGCGGGAAGGGGCTCTGATCCCCCCGTCCGGCTGGCTTTCCGGGATTGCGGAGATCTGCCGCCGCCGGGGCGCGCTGCTGATCGCGGACGAGATCTTCACCGGCTTCGGCCGCACCGGCCGCCTCTTCGCCGTGCAGCACGAGGGCGTGCGGCCGGACGTTCTCTGCTGCGGCAAGGCCCTGGGCGGGGGATTGCCCATCGCCGCGGTGATCGCCCGGCGCGACCTCTTCCGCTGCTGGGAGACGCCCGGGGAGGCGCGGCACACGGCGACCTTCCTCGCCAACCCGCTCGCCTGCGCCGCCGCCCTCGCCGCCGTGGCGGTGATCCAGGAAAGCGACCTCCCCGCCCGCGCCGCCCGCCTGGGAGAAACCTTAGGCCGCCGCCTCGACGATTGGCCCCGCCGCTTCCCCGCCGTCGAAGCCGTCCGCGGCCGGGGCCTCTTCTGGGGCATCCAATTCCGCACCGCCGAAGCCGCGAAGTCCTGGATGCTCGACGCCTGGTGCCGGGGAGTGCTCCTCCTGGCCGGAGGCCCGGAGGGACGAGTGGGTCAGATCGTGCCGCCGTTGACGATCCGGGAGGAGCTGCTGGAGGGGGCGGTGGGGATTTTGGAGGAGAGCGCCGGACTGCCCTCTGGCTAGGTGCATAGCCTTGGCGAACGAATTCTTGCTCCGCCAAGAGGAATTATGCCACGACACCAGAAGGTTCCTACTCGGTTGACCCAAGCCCCTGTTCCGGATACCTTTCGTGCCATGGCGACAGTACAAGGCGCTGCAGCCTAATCTCCGGCCGCCAAAGAGAGAGTCGCTGAATGAAAGGAGACCATGGTTCGCCCCTGACCCCAGCTCAACTTATGGAGCTCTACAAAATTGCCGTCGATGAGTACAGGTTTCAGTTGACGCTCAACGCCGCTCGATCGCGCGACTATCTCGTCTTGAACTCAGCGATCATCGCGGCGGGCGTGACCCTGCTGGGACAAAAAGCCTACCTCCTTGCCGGTGTCGTGTTCATTGCTGGATTTCTTGTGGCGACGCTGGCAGGGCTTGGAACCCACACGCAGCACAACTACTACAGAGAGGCCAGGGACACAAAGCACCTGCTCGAGAGCCGCCTCGGCATAGGTGGCGCGGTCGTGAAGACTACGCCCGCTGTTGGCAGCCGCCGGTGGCGATTCGGTAGCGTAACCCGGTTCAACTACACCATCATCGCCATGTTGTGCACGGTCAATCTCTTCGGAGCTCTTTTCAGCTTTGCCGTCTTGCCATTGCCAACCCAGCAGACCCGCGGAGCTGCCCGACTCCCCGTCAGCCCTTCACCGGCTCCACTCCAACAGCGGCACTCCCCCCACCCCTCGCAGCCTACGGCTCGCCAGCCGGTCCCTGCACGTACTCCGCCCTGAGCCGCTGCTTGTCGGCAAGGCGGGTACCTCGTCGTCAGCCGGCCTCGGTGATCAGGTTGAGGGTCGAAAGGTAGAAGCGAAAGAGGAATCGGAACGTCTCGGTGAAGTCTTCTGGCGACCGTTGCAGCCAGTCCTGGATCTCCTGCACGGGTTGGAAACGGAGACTCTCGATATGGTCTGGCTCGCCCACTGCGACGCTGGTGGAAGAGGCAAGATAGAGGGTTATGAACTTCTTGGCACCTTGATCCAGCATGTATGCGCTCCCGAACTTGGTGAGCGGCACAACCACCCCAAGCTCTTCGCGCAGCCGCCGGATCGCCCCGTCGAGATACGGCTCGTCCGCGTTCAGATACCCTGCTACCGACGAACCCCACTTCAGCGGATTGCGGTCCCGGTTCCTGCCCAGTTGCTGCAGCAGAAGCTCTCCCTCTTCATTGAAGACGAAGACGTGAACCACGCGGAAACCCGCACGCTGTTGAAACACTTGACTGCGGCGGATTTTGGCGATGGGTTTGTCGGCAGCGTCGACCCAATCAATGAGAGAGGAACCGCTTGGCGCAGGCATCGTTCCCCCGAGGGCAGCCCAAACTCTTGTCTCCCACCGACAAACCGCCGATGGAGGAGGCGTCCTGATGGGATGGTAATCCCAGGTCCTGGGTGCGTCAACCGCCCGGCACGGGTTGCTCTACGCCAAGTACAATCCCCCCCATGCTCCCCGCCTCCCGCCTCAAGATCGCCTTCATCGGCTCCCACGGGGTGGGGAAGACGACTCTGTGCTACGGCCTGGCGGCGCGGCTCAAGCGGCGGGACGTGGGGGTCGAGGTGGTGCACGAGGTGGCGCGGCGGTGCCCGCTGCCGATCAACCAGGAGACGTCGGTCGCGGCCCAGTCGTGGATCCTCCATACCCAGATCGCCGAGGAGCTGGTGGCCCAGGCGCGCTATCCGGTGGTGGTCTGCGACCGCAGCGTGCTCGACAACTACGTCTACCTCCTCCTCGCCGCCGGCCGGCAGGAGGGTCCCGAAGGGCTGGTCGAATACTGGCTGCGGGGCTACGACCTCCTGGTCCACGTGCCCATCGTTGAGCAGCCCAGCCCGGACGGCGTGCGCTCGGCCGATCCCGGGTTCCAGTACGCCGTGGAAGAGAAGCTCTGCCGCGAGCTGGCCGAGCGCGGCCTCTTGGCCCTCCATCTCGATCCCGGAGAGCGTCCGGGATGGCTGGACACCGTGGAACGGACCGTCTGGGAGCGCCTGCGCCCGGCTCAGCTTCCTCTGTCCTTATAGATAGGCACGAGACCATGCCATCCTTCGAAGGGCTCCTCCTCGCCGCCTTCCTCGTCCTGCTCGCCGCCGGGTCCCTCGCGCTCTGGACCACCCTGCGCCGGCCCGCGGGAGGCACGGCCATGCGGCTCTTGGGGGAGGGACGGTTCACGGACGCCCTGGCCGCCGCCCGCACGGACGCGCGGGCCGGCCGCGACGACCTCTACGCCGCCGCCGTGGCCGCCCGCCACCTCTTGCAGCTCGACCGCGCGCGGGAGCTTCTCGGCCGCATCCTGGCCCGCGATCCCGCGGACGGCGAGGCCTGGATCGAGCGCGGGCTGACGGCGGCCTGGAGCGGCGATTTCGCCGCCGCCGAGGAGGCGTTCCAGAAGGCAAGCGCTCTGCGCTCGGACCTCCTGGAGTCGCTCACCCTCCACCGCGCCTGGCTCGCCCTGCGGCGAGGGGACCGGGAGGGCGCCCGCCGCCTGTTCAGCGAGGTCGAGGCGCCGCTCGAGAACAAGCTGCGCTCCGACCTGGGGAGCGGCGAGCCCCTGTTCGCCGAGTGGTTCCTGCAGGCGGCCGAGCTGTGGGCCGACGCCGGCGACGAAGAGCGGGCGGCCTGGGCTCGTGAACAGGGGCGGGCCTCGGCTCCCGAAAGCCGTCTCGGAATTGATACCGCCGCAGGAGCCCAACCTCCGCTACAATAAATCCGCTTTGGACATGGAAGACACCCTGAGTCGGTGGGAGATCTTCTCCCACTTCACTGGCGAGCAGCTTGCGCAGCTCGCGGCCTGCGCCACGCGCATCGAGTATCCGGCGGGCGCCACCATCGTCCAGGAGGGGGAGCCGAGCCAGGAGGCCTACCTCATCGAGAGCGGCGGCGTGCGCATCCAGAGGAAGACGCCGTACGGCCTCTTCAGCCTGGCGGCGCTCCAGCCCGGCACGCTCTTCGGCGAGACGTCCTTCGTGGACCGTATCCCCCGCTCCGGGAGCGCCGTCACCTCCGGCCCCACCGAGCTGATCTCGCTGAACCCCGAGGCCCTCGTCGCGCTGACGGAGCAGGACCCGCGCTTCAAGCTCGCCCTCTACTGGGCGTTCTGGAAGAGCCTCTCGTCCAAGCTGCGGCAGACCAACGAGAACCTGACCCAGTTCTTCTCCGAGACCGGCAAGCCGTCCAGCATCGCCTCGGCGGCGCCGCTGGAGGCGACGGGCGAGTTCCACGTCGACCTCGCCTCGAAGCGCAAGCTCTTCCAGGAGCAGAAGCTCTCCAACCTGGAGATCAACTTCCTCACCTCCCTCTCCAAGGAGCGGAAGTACGGCCCCAATCAGGTGATCTTCCGCGAGGGGGAGCTGGGGCACGAGATGTACGTGCTGCTCGAAGGGCGGGTGATGATCAGCAAGTACATCCCCGGTGCCGGCGAGGAGGCGCTCGCCTTCCTCGACCGCGGCGGCTACTTCGGCGAGATGGCGCTGATCGACAACGAGCCGCGCTCGGCCGACGCCAAGGCCCACGAGGCGGGCGCCGTGGTGCTGGTCATCCCCCGCGAGGTGCTGGAGGGGATCCTCGATATCCACAAGGTGTCGTCCATCCGGCTGCTGACCATCCTCTGCAACCTGGTGGCGAGCCGGCTGCGGGAGCTGGACGACAAGATCATCGGCTGGTTCATCATCGCCGGCGGCTCCGGGATCTCCTGGCCGATCCCTCCGGGCTGAGCGCCGCGAGCACCTTCCCCACCAGCGACGACAGCGGCAGCTCCGACCGCTCCGCGGCGCCGAACCAGCCGGCCGCCGATCCCTCGCGCACCTCTCCGCCCCAGGCGAGCTCCGCCCGGTGGACGTCCACCTCCAGGTCCCGGTAGGTAATGCCGTGGCGCACGCCCGCGGCCCGGGGGCCGAGGGTCCAGCGGCCGCCATAGCGCGCGGCGAGCGCCGCTTCGGGGTCCCCGGGCTCGGGCACGCCGTCGATCTCGGCCGTCACCCAGGGCAGCTCCCAGATGCCGGCGAGGAGGGTGCTGTCCTCCGGCCGCCGGAAGAGGAGCACGCCGCCGTCCTTCTCCACCACGGCCGTCACCAGCCGGTGGCGCTCCCCCTCCCGCTTCGCCCGCCCGACGGGGTAGAGCTCGGGATCGCCCTCGCGAGCGGCGCGGCAGCCGGAGCGCAGGGGGCAAAGGAGGCACTTGGGGCGCCGCGGCGAGCAGAGGGTCGCCCCCAACTCCATGAGGGCCTGGTTGCTGTCCCCCGGGCGCGCCGGGTCGAGGAGCTCCGCCGCCGCGGCCAGGAGCTGCCGGCGGGCGCCGCCGGACTTGGGGTCTTCTTCCAAGGCCAGGCAGCGGGAGAGGACCCGCTCGACGTTGCCGTCCATCACCGGCGAGACGACGCCGAAGGCGATGCTCGCCACCGCCGCCGCCGTGTAGGCGCCGATGCCGGGGAGGGCGAGGAGCCCCTCGACGGTGGAAGGGAAGGCCCCCAGCTCCGCGATCTTCCGGGCCGCCGCATGGAGCTGCCGTGCCCGCCGGTAGTAGCCGAGCCCGGACCACAGGGCCAGGACCTCCTCGGTCTCCGCCTCGGCCAGGTCATGGACGGTGGGGAATCTTTCCAGGAAGCGATTGTAGAAAGGGAGCACCGTTTCTACACGGGTCTGCTGGAGCATCACCTCGGAGAGCCAGATCCGATAGGGATCGTCCGTCCGGCGCCACGGGAGGTCCCGGCGGTGGAGGTCGAACCAGGCGAGGAGGTCCTCGGGGCGCCGCATCGCGTCATTCTATCCAGGGCGTGCCGAAGGGAGGGTCAAATTGGCAGAGCTGGCCAAAAACAAAATCGGCTCCCGTCTTTCGACGGGAGCCGCCTCTCCTCCGAAGAGGAGAGAGGCTAGGGGGGGAGGCCCCATCTCTCCGGGTTGGCTTTTGTGGCTGTACCCCTGTAGTTAGGGGGATCAGGTAGGGTCTTAAGAGGTCGAGATCTCACGATCTCCAAGTAGGTAGGACAAAGTTGGTTGGTGTGGGAACCTCCCCCTCGTTGTGTCCTGCCTTCTGTTATCTGCAACAGTCGTGCCCGGTTTTCGATTCCTATCCGTCCGGGTGGTCTTGAGGGGAGAACGGCTGCCGGGGCGTCTTCCCCTCACTTCAGCCGTCCGCTTTTTCAAACCCCGGGCTGGGGACGGGCATTCCAGCCCAAAAAACGAAGCCCCCGGTGAAGGGGGCTCAGGGGGGAGTTTCCTCGTTTCTGGGAAGGGAGTCTTGGTTGGGTCTACCCCTGTCCAGGGGAATGAGGAAGGCTGTCAAAGACGAGATCGCGATAGAATCTCCACTCAAGGATGGTTGAGGCTTTTTGGCTGGACGGAAACTCCCCCTCGTGTACGTCACATTGGTTGCCCTTATTCTCTAGCAATCTCCATGCCTGTTTTGGCTGATCGGCTCCGAACCCCCGCAGAACAGAGCTTTGCGCGTGGAAGGGACAGCTCAAGGACGGTCCCTCCCCGGCAAGGACCTGTTCGTTCGTACAAATACGCTCGTCCGCAATTGGCATTTCTACAGAGCGCTGGCGGGAGCCGGTGGGGTTGAGCGTGTCGGATTTTCGCGAGAACCGCCTGGTGGGCTGGAAGGAGTACCTGGACCTGCCGGAGCTGGGGATCTTCCGCCTCAAGGCCAAGGTGGACACGGGCGCCCGCACGTCGACTCTGCACGTCGACCGCCTGGAGGTGCTGGAAGTTTTACCAGACGGCGCGGAATGGGTGGAGATCTCCCTCCGCCCGGACCGCCGCCGGCCCGACCACCAGGTGACGGCCCGGGTGAAGGTGCTGCGGCGGATGCGCGTCACCGACTCGGGCGGCCATCCCGAGGTGCGGCCGGTCATCGAGACCGAGATGGTGCTCGGGCCGGTGCGCAAGCGGGTCCTCCTCACGCTGGCCGACCGCTCGGGCATGCTCTTCCGTATGATCCTCGGGCGCAAGGCGCTGGAAGGGGACTTCCGCGTCGACGTCGCCAGCAAGTACCGGTTCCGCCGCTGGCACCGCCGCAAGTCGCAGGGAAGTGGGAGCTCGAGCCGCGGATGAAGATCGCCATTCTGTCGCGCAAGGCGACGCTGTACTCGACCAAGCGCCTGGTGGAGGCCTGCCGCGAGCGGCACGCCGAGGTCACGGTGCTCGATCCGCTGCAGTGCGTGGTCAAGGTCTCGAAGAAGCGGCCGGAGGTGTTCCACGGCAACGAGCGGGTGACCGGGCTCGATGGCGTGGTGCCCAGGATCGGCGCCTCGATCACCTTCTACGGCCTCGCCGTGCTCCGCCAGTTCGAGATGATGGGGGTCTTCCCCGCCAACGAGAGCCAGGCCATCTCCAGGAGCCGCGACAAGCTGCGCAGCCTCCAGCTCCTCTCTCGCCACGACATCGGCATTCCGCCCACCGCCTTCGCCTGGCGCCGCGAGGACGTCCGCTCCGCCATCCGCCGGGTGGGCGGCGCGCCGGTCATCCTCAAGCTCCTGGAAGGGACGCAAGGGAAGGGTGTCATTCTGGCCGAGTCGGTCAAATCGGCCGAATCGGTCCTCGACGCCATGAGCTCGCTGCGCCAGAACATCCTCATCCAGGCCTTCATCGAAGAGGCGCAGGGGACGGACTACCGCGCCATCGTCGTCGGCGGCCAGGTGGTGGCGGCCATGGAGCGGCGGGCCGGCGAGGGGGAGTTCCGCAGCAACCTCCACCGCGGCGGCTCGGCGCAGGGGGTCGAGCTGCCGCCCGACTACGTGGCCACGGCCCTCCACGCCGCCGAGGTGCTGGGCCTGAACATCGCCGGGGTGGACATGATCCCCGCCAAGGAGGGCCCCATGGTCCTGGAGGTCAACAGCTCGCCGGGCCTGGAGGGGATCGAGGGGGCCACCGGCGTCGACGTGGCGGGCCGGATCATCGACTTCGTCCTCTCCCGGGCGCCCCATGGCCACCCCACAACCCGGGGGCGCGGGTGAGCGGCGGCGAGCCCCTCACCTTCGCCGGCGTGCCGGTGGCCGCAGGACAGACGGCCGAGCTCCGCCTCAAGGTGGCGGAGTCGTACACCGCCGAGCCGGTCTCGGTGCCGGTGACGGTGGTGCGGGGGTCTCCCGGCCCGGCCGTGTTCGTCACCGCCACGGTGCACGGCGACGAGCTCAACGGCGTGGGGATCCTCCGCAACCTGCTCAACGACACGGACTTCTCGCCCCTCAAGGGGACGCTCATCGCGGTGCCGGTGGCCAACGTCCCCGGCTTCCTCAACCGCGACCGGCGCCTGCCCGACCGCCGCGACCTCAACCGCTCCTTTCCCGGCAGCCGCCGCGGCTCGCTGACCGCCCGCCTCGCCGAGATGCTATTCCGCGAGGTGGTGCGCAAGAGCGCCTTCGGCATCGACCTCCACACCGGCGGGGGCGAGCGGACCAACTATCCCCAGGTGCGCGCCGACCTTGCCCAGCCGGCGGTGGCCGAGCTGGCGCAGGCCTTCGGCTGTCCCCTGATCATCGACGGCGCCGGCCCCGAGAAGTCGCTGCGCCGCACGGCGGTCGCCGCCGGCGTGCCGACCATCGTCTACGAGGCCGGCAGTGCCCGCCGGTTGGAGCGCCCGTTCATCGAGGTGGGGATGGCCGGGGTGCTCAACGTCCTCCGCCATCTCGGCATGATGCCCGGCGAGCCCGCCCGCCCGCCGCTGCGGCTCAAGGTGGAGCGCACGCACTGGATCCGCTCCCGCACGGGCGGCATCCTCGACCTCGAGGTGGACCTCGGCCAGCCGTTGCGCCGCGGCCAGACGATCTGTGTCAACACCAACCCCTTCGGGCGGGAGAGGAGCCAGCTCAAGGCTCCCTACGCCGGAGTCGTCCTCGGCCTCACCCAGCTCCCGCTCGTCCATCCCGGCGACGCGATCTGCAACGTCGCCCGCGTGGACCCCAAGGCCGTCGACGCCTGGGAAGGCTACTGGCGGCAGAACGGTAAGATCCCCTCATGAAGAAGCTGCTGCTGATCTTCGTCACCCTGCTGGGCGTCGCGGTCCTCGCCACCGTGGCCGGCGTCCTGTTGAGCCGCCGGGGTGGCGCCGCCCGCGAAGGCGCCACCATCCTGGTGTGGAAAGTGGACGGCCCGGTGCTGGAGCAGGAGGTGCCCCGCCTCCCCTTCTCCAGCGAGGCCGCGCCGGACAGCCTGGCGCAGCTCTACCCCGCTTTCCGCGCCGCCCGCCAGGATCCGGCGATCAAGGGGCTCGCCGTCTACGTGCAGAACGCCGAGATCGGCCTCGCCAAGGTGCAGGAGCTGCGGCGGCAGATGCTGGCCCTGCGGCGGGCGGGCAAGTTCGTCGAGTGCTACCTGGAGACCGCGGGCGAGGGCTCGAACGGCACCCTGGCCTACTACCTGGCCACGGCCTGCGAGCACATCCACCTCTCGCCGGCGGGGGACCTCAACCTGCTGGGGCTCTCCTGGGAGAGCCGGCTGCTGCGCGGCACGCTCGACAAGTTGAAGATCGATCCCCAGTTCAACCGCGTGGGGCGCTACAAGAGCGCCGTCGAGACCTACACCCAGAGCCGGCTCACCCCGGAAGCCCAGGAAGCCGTGGCGGCGCTGCTCGACGACTACTACTCCCAGATCGTCTCCGCCGTGGCCGAGGCGCGCAAGAAGAGCGCCGCCGAGGTCCGCGGGCTGATCGACGGCGCGCCCTACGACGCGGAGGGGGCGAAGCAGCGCGGCCTGGTCGACGACCTCCTCTATCCGGACCAGTTCCTCGACCTGCTGAAGAAGCGGCTGGGGGAGGAGCCGGCGCTGCTGCCGGTCGAGGAGTACCGGCCGGAGCCCGTCTTCGCCGTCCGCCAGGTTGCCATCGTCTTCGCCCTCGGCACCATTGTGCGGGGCGGTGGGGGCACGGCGCCCTGGACGGAGGAGAGCTATCTCGGCTCGGACAAGATGGCGGAGACCCTCCGCGACCTGCGCGAGGACGGCTCGGTGGCCGCCGTCGTGCTGCGCGTCGACAGCCCCGGCGGCTCGGCCCTCGCCTCGGACCTCATCCTGCGCCAGGTGGAGAAGCTCAAGCAGAAGAAACCGGTGGTGGTCTCGATGTCCGACGCGGCGGCCTCGGGCGGCTACTACATCGCCGCCAAGGCGAGCCGGATCGTGGCCGAGCCGGCGACGATCACCGGCTCGATCGGCGTCTTCGGCGGCAAGTTCGTCACCCGCCGCTTCGAGGAGGAGATCCTGGGGATCGGCCACGACTCCCAGAAACGGGGAGCCAACGCCGACATCTACTCCGAGCTCCAGCCCTACTCGCCCCAGCAGGAGGCCCAGGTGCAGCAGCTCCTGGACCGCACCTACGCCGCCTTCGTGGGCCACGTCGCCGCCGGCCGCAAGATGAGCCGCGAGGCCGTGGAAGGGGTGGCGAGCGGCCGGGTGTGGACCGGCGCCGCGGCGCAGAAGATCGGCCTGGTCGACGAGCTCGGGGGGCTCGACCGTGCCCTCGACCTCGCCCGGGCGGAGGCCGGCATCGCCCCTCGCGAGAAGGTCGCCATCGCCTTCTTTCCCGCGCCGCCGACGTGGCTCGACGTGCTCCTCTCCAAGCGCGAGCCGCGCCTTCCGGGGACTCTGGCGGCGATCGTCAAGGGGCTCGAAACGACCCCTCCCCGTCTGCTCGAATTACCTCCCGAGCTGGCCCGGCTGAGCCGGCCTTTTTGATCGGAAATGACTGAAGGTATTACGTTTACGAGCTTCGAGGCAAAAGGGGGGTTGCGGCGCGATTCGGGTGTGCTATGATGCCCTAGGTCGTAGTCACCTTAACCGCTTCAGACGTAATCCTCCCTAGTCCAGGATTTCCACAGACTGTGGAAATTCTGTGGAAATTGAGTGTCCGTTCCACCTGAGGTTGCAAGCGTCCCATGTCGCAATCCATCTGGTCCATCCTGCAAAGGCAGTTGCAACAACAGCTCGATCCCGAGGAGTTCGCCACCTGGTTCCGCCCGCTGAAAGTGGGCAACGAGGACGGCGAGCGGCTCGTGCTGCTGGCGCCGAATTCCCGCTTCCTGCACACACTGGAGGAGAGCTACCGTCCAGCGGTCGACCGGGCGGTGGCAGGTCTCGCCGGTTCGGGCTTCGAGGTCCTCTTCTCCCTGGAGGACGAGCTGGTGGCGGGCGACGAGCTGCCGATCGCGCCGTCGCACTTCAATCCCAAGTACCTCTTCGCCAACTTCGTCGAGGGGAGCTCCAACGAGTTCGCCTTGGCGGCGGCACGGCGGGTGGCCGAGAACCCCTCCCTCTCCTACAACCCGCTCTTCCTTTATGGCGGGGTCGGCCTGGGCAAGACCCACCTGCTGAACGCCATCGGCCACGAGATCCAGCGCAGCCGGCCGCAGCTCCGGGTGCTCTACCTGGTGGCCGAGCAGTTCGTCAACGAGCTCGTCAACTCCATCCGCTTCGACCGCATGCCCGCCTTCCGCGAGCGTTACCGCACCATCGACGTGCTGATGATCGACGACGTGCAGTTCATCGCCAACAAGGAGCGGACGCAGGAGGAGTTCTTCCACACCTTCAACACGCTCTACACCAGCCAGAAGCAGATCATCCTCTCCTCCGACGCGCCGCCGCGCAACATCCCGACGCTGGAGGAGCGGCTGCGCAGCCGCTTCGAGTGGGGGCTGATCGCCGACATCCAGCCGCCGGACCTGGAGACCAAGATGGCCATCCTGCAGCGCAAGGCCGCGCTCGAAGGGTCCCATCTTCCCGACGAGGTGGCGGAGTTCATCGCCCAGCAGGTGAAGTCCAACATCCGCGAGCTCGAGGGTCATCTGAACCGCGTGCTGGCCTTCACCTCGCTGACCGGCAAACCCCTCTCCCTAGCCCTGGCGCGGGAGACCTTGAAGGACATCCTCCCCGAGGAGGGGAAGAAGCCGGCCGCGGCCGAGATCGTCAAGTTCGTGGCCCGCCACTACGACCTCAAGGTGTCGGAGATCAAGAGCAAGAGCAACTCCCGGCAGATCGTCATCCCCCGCCAGGTGGCGATGTTCCTCTGCAAGCGGCTGACGGACCTCTCCTTCCCCGAGATCGGCAAGCTCTTCAACGACAAGCACCATTCGACGGTCATGTACTCTGTCGAGATGGTGGGGAAGAAGCGCGAGACCGACCCCGACTTCGACCGCACCTTGAAGAGCCTCGAGGCCCACTTCGCGTAGGCGACGCCTTGGGAAAGCCTGTGGAGAGCGCTTCGGAGGAGCTGTGGAGGGTCTGCGGAATTTTTTTCGGCCTCCGGCGTTTTCCACCGTCTCCGCAAACCGTCCACAGGATCTCCGCAGCCTGGGGTGGAGAACCTAAGCGTCCTCGCTTCCGGCACTTAGACCCGTTTTCCTCGTTTCCACAGCCCCTAGCTACTACTACGGCTATGCTATATTCAGGTGTCGTCTAGCAGTAGACTGGATGGAGAAGAGTGAATGGAAATCCGCGTCACCCGTAGCGAGTTCCTGGGCGAGCTGGCCCCCATGCAGGGGATCGTCGAACGCAAGACGACGATCCCGGTGCTTTCCCACCTGCTGCTCACGGCCCGGGAGGACAAGCTCCACCTGGCCGCGACCGACCTGGACGTCTCCCTCACCTCGTGGTGCGACGCCGACGTCAAGCGCGAGGGCGGGATCGCCGTCCAGGCCAAGAAGCTGATGGAGATCATCCGCTCGCTCACCGGCGAGGAGGTGCTGCTCGTCCAGGAGGAGCCCCGGGTCCTCACCATCCGCGCCGGCAAGTCGCGCTTCAAGATCCACGGCCTGTCGCCGGACGACTTCCCGACCCTCCCCTCGGTCGACGACGGGCGCCGGGTCGAGATCCCCTTCGCCGACTTCCGGCGCATGGTCACCAAGATCCTCTTCGCCGTCTCGGCCGAGGAGTCGCGGTTCCAGTTGAACGGCGCGCTGCTGAAGCTCAAGCAGGGAGCGCTGGAGATGGTGGCGACCGACGGCCACCGGCTGGCCCTGGTGGAGGGGGTGCTCGCGGGGAGCAACGGCGCGGAGGACTCGGTCCTGGTGCCGCGCAAAGCGTTGCAGGAGCTCCAGCGCCTGGAGGGGGACGGCAACCTCCTCTACGGCCGCGGCGAGCATCACCTCTCCTTCAGCCTCGGCCGGCGCGAGCTGATCTGCCGCATCCTGGAGGGGACCTTCCCCGACTACGAGCGGGTGATCGCCAAGGACAACGACAAGAAGGTCCTCTTCGAGCGCAAGAACCTGGTGGACGCCGTCCAGCGCGCCGCCCTGATGACGGGCGACCGTGCGCGGGCGGTGCGCCTGCAGTTCTCCCCGGAACAGATGGTGATCTCGGCCGTCAACTCCGACCTCGGCGAGGCGGTCGAAGAGGTGCCGTGCAACTACGACGGACCGGAGTTCCGGGTGGGGATCAACCCCGACTACCTCACCCAGTTCCTGGCCGCGGTGGAGACGGAGAAGGTGCGGCTGGAGCTCAAAGACGAGAACACCCAGTGCGTCGGCTATCCGCACGAGGGGCCGGACACCCGCTACCTCTGCGTGATCATGCCGATGCGAATCTAACCGGGTTCAACCGGACTTCGAACCGCTGCTCACCCGGCTCTCCGCCCGCGACTTCCGTAACCTGGAGCCCCTCACCTGGGAGCCCGGCGCCGGCTCGCATCTCCTCCTGGGAGGAAACGGCGCCGGCAAGACGAGCCTCCTCGAAGCGATCTACGCCGCGGCCACCACCCGCAGCTTCCGCGCCGCCCAGATCGCGGACTGCGTGCGCCACGGCGCCACCTCCTTCCATGTTCAGGTCGACGCCGAGACCGACCGCCGCGCCACCCTGGAGGTGGGATATATGGACGGCCAGCGCCTCCGGCTGCTGAACGGCAAGGTGACTCCGCTGGCCGAGCACCTCGCCGTCCTCCCCGTGGTGGCATGGACGGCGGCGGCCGAGGCCGAGGTGCTGGTGGGTGCGCCCAAGGCCCGGCGGCGCTTCATGGACCGCGGCTTAGTGGGGATCCATCCGGCGGCGCTGGAGCTGCTGGGGCGTTACCGGGAGGCCTTGCGGCAGAAAAGGGGCCTGTTGCTGGGTGACGGTGCCGGGATCGAGATCTGGAACGAGCTGCTGGGGGCGACCGCCGCGGACGTCATCGCCCAGCGCCATCGCTACGTGGAGTTGCTCAAGGTCCAGCTCCTTCAGGTGATCGAGACCTCGGGGCTCCCCTTCCCGCCCATCGAGCTCCACTACCGCCCTTCTCCTGCCAATGGCCTGGAAGGGCAGACGGTCATCGCCGACGCCCTGGACCGCATCGCCGACCGTGAGCGCCGGCGCCAGAGCCCCCTGCTGGGACCGCATCGCGACGAGCTCGAGATCCTCTGGGGCGGGCACGAGATCCGCCGCGTCGCCTCGGCGGGCGAGCGGAAGAGCCTCTCGCTCATGCTGCTCGCCGCCCACGGCCGGGTGATGGAGGAGGCGGGGAGGGCTCCGGTCTACCTTCTGGACGACGCCGACGCCGAGCTGGCTCCGCCCACGGTGGCCGCCGTCTGGGGGGTCTTCCGCCGCGCCGCCCAGGTCATGGCGACTTCGAACCGTCCCCAGGTCTGGCTGACCCTGGAGGTGGACCGCGTCTGGGAGATGGAACGGGGGATCCTTCAGCTCCTCTCTTAGGGGTCCACAAGGGAATTTTTGGGCGCCTTTTCGCGTTCGAAGCGGCACACGGGCGGAGCGCTGGACGATCGAGGCTAAGCCATTGATATTTCAGCGCTAGAGGGCTCGCAAGATTCCCCTGATCGTGGTATAATTTGCACATCCTGGGACCCCCTTCCACCTGCGGGGTCCTGGCAAGATCCTGGGACAGAACGGAGATCCGGTTTGACGAATCCAGAGTCGACCTATACGGCTGAAAATATTCAGGTTCTGAAGGGCTTGGAGGCGGTGCGCAAGCGTCCGGGCATGTACATCGGCGATACCGATGACGCGTCCGGCCTTCACCACATGGTCTTCGAGGTCGTCGACAACTCGGTCGACGAGGCGCAGGCCGGGTACTGCTCGCGGATCGACGTCACCATCCACACCGACAATTCGGTGACGGTGGAGGACGACGGCCGCGGCATCCCGGTGGACCTCCACAAGGAAGAGGGGCGGTCGGCGGCCGAGGTCATCATGACCGAGCTTCATTCGGGCGGTAAGTTCGACAAGAACTCCTACAAGGTGTCGGGCGGCCTTCACGGCGTCGGCGTCTCGGTGGTCAACGCGCTGTCGGAGACGCTGGAGTTGGAGATCAAGCGCGACGGACAGGTCTGGTTTCAAACCTACCACCGCGGTTTTCCCGACGGGCCCATCAAGCCCGTCGGCGCCAGCGACCGCACGGGCACCAAGGTCCGCTTCTGGCCGGACGGGGAGATCTTCGCGGTCTTGGAGATGAGCTACGAGACGCTCGCCACCCGCCTGCGCGAGCAGTCGTTCTTGAACCGCGGCATCCACATCCACCTCAAGGACGAGCGCACGGACAAGGAAGCGGACTTCGCCTACGCGGGCGGCATCGCTTCCTTCGTCGAGCACCTGAACCGCAACAAGACGCCGATCCATCCGCAGCCGGTCTTCCTCACCGACCTGCGCGACGACGGCTCGGGGCCCGAGGTCATCGAGGTCGCCCTGCAGTGGAACGACGGTTACCAGGAGCTGATCTACGCCTTCACCAACACCATCAACAACCGCGACGGCGGCACCCATCTCTCGGGTTTCAAAGCGGCCTTGACGCGGGCCATCAACGGCTATGCCGCGGAATCCGGCCTGTCGAAGAACCTCAAGGAGAACCTCACGGGCGAGGACGTGCGCGAGGGGTTGACGGCGGTCATCTCGGTCAAGATCAAAGACCCCAAGTTTTCCTCACAGACGAAAGACAAGCTGGTTTCGTCGGACATCAAGGGGTGGGTCGAGCAGGTGGTCTTCGAAAAGCTTTCCGAGTACCTGGGGGAGAACCCGCGGGAAGCCCGACGGATCGTCGAGAAGTGCGTGGAGGCGGCCCATGCCCGGGAGGCGGCGCGCAAGGCCCGCGACCTCACGCGGCGCAAGGGTGCGCTCGACGCCTCGAACCTTCCCGGCAAGCTCGCCGACTGCTCGGAGCGCAACCCCGAGTTCGCCGAGCTTTTCCTGGTCGAGGGCGATTCCGCCGGCGGCTCGGCCAAGCAAGGGCGCGACCGGAAGTTCCAGGCCATCCTGCCGCTCAAGGGGAAGATCCTGAACGTCGAGAAGGCGCGCTTCGACAAGATGCTCTCGTCGGACGAGATCAAGACCATGATCACCGCCCTCGGCACCTCGATCGGCAAGGACGACTTCGACATCGCCAAGCTGCGTTACCACAAGCTGATCATCATGTGCGACGCGGACGTCGACGGCAGCCACATCCGGACGCTGATCCTCACCTTCTTCTATCGCCAGATGCCGGAGATCATCAACCGGGGTTACCTTTACATCGCCCAGCCGCCGCTCTACAAAGTGAGCCACGGCAAGAGCGAGGCGTACCTCAAGGACGACCGCGAATATCAGGCTTTCCTGGTGGACCGCATCAAAGACACCTGGGAGCTGGAGATCACGCACGGTGACGGGCACGGCACGAACGGCGACGGCAACCGGTTGAGTGGCGCGCGGCTGGTCCACTTCCTGGAAAAGATCGATCATTTCCGGCAGAACTTGGACAAGCTCGTCTCCCGCGGCTACCCGTCGGACGCCTTGAAAATCGCCCTGACCCATGGCGTCAAGGACAAGACGTCGCTCATGGACCCGCTCAAAGTCGAGCACATTGCTCACGTCATCGAGGCCTCGGGCTTCCACAACGTGACGGTGGGAGAGGACGCGGAGCATGGCACGCTCTACGTGCGCTTCTTCTCCAAGCGCGATGGCGTCGACCGCGAGGTGCGGATCGATTGGAACCTGGTCACCAGCGCCGAGTACCGGGCGATGGCCAACAACCAACTCGGCCTGGAGGCCATTGCGGCCAAGGGCTTCACGCTGGTCAAAGGCGAGACCCTGACCGCGCACGCCGTCCTCGAAGACGCGTTGGAAACCCTTTACGGCGGCGCCAAGAAGGGGCTCTCGATCCAGCGCTACAAGGGCCTCGGCGAGATGAACCCCACCCAGCTCTGGGAAACCACCATGGACCCGACCAAGCGGCGCCTGCTGCGAGTACAGGTGGAGGACGACGTCGATGCCGACGCCATCTTCACCGTCCTCATGGGCGACGAGGTCGAGCCTCGGCGTGCGTTCATCCAGGAGAACGCGCTGGACGTGCGGAATCTGGACGTATAAGAAAGCTTTCAGAGATAGGAATCGATGAGCGACAACAACGACCCGATCCTCCCCTTCGAGCAGCCGATTCCGGTCGGCATCGAAGACGAGATGAAGCGCAGCTATCTCGATTACGCGATGAGCGTGATCATCGGCCGCGCGCTGCCCGACGTGCGCGACGGTTTGAAGCCTGTGCACCGCCGCGTGCTCTACGGCATGTGGGAGAGCGGCAACCGCTCGGACCGGCCGTACAAGAAGTCGGCGCGCATCGTCGGCGACGTCATGGGTAAATATCATCCCCACGGCGACTCGGCGATCTACGATACGGTGGTGCGCATGGCCCAGGATTTCGCCATGCGCTACCCGCTGGTCGATGGCCAGGGGAACTTCGGCTCGCTCGACGGCGACAACCCGGCGGCCATGCGCTACACCGAGGTCCGTCTCACCAAGCTCGCCGAGGAGATGATCCGCGAGGACATCGACAAGGAGACGGTGGACTGGGGGCCGAACTACGACGGCTCCGAGACCGAGCCGCTGGTGCTGCCGGCCCGCGTTCCCAACCTTTTGGTCAACGGCGCCGCCGGCATCGCCGTCGGCATGGCCACCAACATCCCACCGCACAACCTCGGCGAGGTGATCGATGCCTTGCTGATGCTGATCGACAATCCGGACGTGAGCATCCGCGACCTGATGACCAAGCTCCCCGGCCCGGACTTCCCCACCGCCGGCTTCATTCACGGCCTGGACGGTATCCGCTCGGCCTACACCACGGGGCGCGGCATCATCCAGCTCCGTGCCCGCACCGAGATCGAAACGCACGCCAAGAGCGAGCGGCAATCGATCATCGTCAACGAGATCCCCTACCAGGTCAACAAGAAGAAGCTCATCGAGCACATCGCCGAGCTGGTGCGCGAGAAGCGGATCGAAGGAGTTTCCGACCTGCGCGACGAGTCGGACCGCGACGGCATCCGTATCGTGATCGAAGTGAAGAAAGACGCTATCCCGGAGATCATTCTGAACTCGCTGTACAAGATGACGGGATTGCAGACGACCTTCGGCATCATCCTGCTGGCCATCGTCGACAACCAGCCGCGGGTGATGACGCTCAAGGAGCTGCTCTATCACTTCCTCAACCATAGGAAGACGGTCATCATCCGCCGCACCCGCTACGACCTGCGCAAGGCGGAGGAGCGGGCCCACATCCTGGAAGGCATACTCAAGGCGCTCGATCACCTGGACGAGGTGATCGCCACCATCCGCGCCAGCCAGACGCCGCCCGAGGCGCGCGACAACCTGATCGCCCGTTTCGAATTCACCGAGGTCCAGGCCCAGGCCATCCTCGACATGCGCCTGCAGCGCCTGACCGGCCTTGAGCGGGAGAAGGTGGTCGAGGAGTACAAGGAGCTGATGCTCCTGATCGAGCGCCTGCGCGCCATCCTCGGCTCGGATCAGCTCGTGCTGGAGGAGATCAAGCGCGAGCTCGGCGAGCTGCGCAGCGCCTACGGCGACAAGCGGCGCACCGAGATCATCCCGGAGACGAACGACATCTCGATCGAGGACATGATCGCCGACGAGCCGATGGTGATCACCGTCACCCAGTCCGGCTACGTCAAGCGCTCGCCGCTGTCGCTCTACCGGGCGCAGGGGCGCGGCGGCAAGGGGCGGACGGGGATGGTCACCAAGGACGACGACTTCGTCGAGCACCTCTACGTCGCCACCGCCCACAGCTACGTCCTGGTCTTCACCGAGAGCGGCCGGGTGCACTGGCTGAAGGTGCACGCGATCCCGGAGACCGGGCCCGCGGCCAAGGGGCGGGCGATCGTCAACCTGCTCAACCTGGAGCCGAGCGAGCGGCTGGCGACGACGGTGGCGGTGCGGGAGTTCCGCGAGGACCGCTACCTGGTGTTCGCCACCGCCAACGGCACGGTGAAGAAGACCGAGCTGGCGGCCTATGCCAACCCGCGGGTGGGCGGCATCATCGGCATCAACATCGATGATGGTGACAAGCTCCTTGCCGTGCGCGAGACGGACGGCAAGAAGGACATCCTCTTCGCCACCGCCAAGGGCTTCTCCGTACGCTTCCCCGAGAGCGACGTGCGCTCCATGGGCCGGGCCACCTACGGGGTCAAAGGGATCGTGCTGCGGGAGGGGGACCGGGTGGTGGCCATGGAGGAGCTCGATCCCCACGGCCAGGTGCTCACCGTCACCGAGCGCGGCTACGGCAAGCGGACGCCGGTCGAGGAGTATCGCCTGCAGGGGCGCGGCGGTCTCGGCATCATCAACCTCAAGGTCACGCCCAAGACGGGCGAGGTCGTGGGGGTGCGCTACGTCACGCCGGACGAGGGGCTGATGCTCATCACCCAGGAGGGGATGATCATCCGGCTGAACGTCTCCGGCGTCCGCGAGGTGGGGCGCTCGGCCCAGGGCGTGCGGCTGATGAACCTGGACGAGGGAGACCGCATCGTCGCCGTGGCCAAGCTCGCAGAAAAAGACGAGGAGACCGAGATCGAGCTCGCCAAGGACGAGGGCGGACCGATGCCCGCCGAGCTGGAGCTCGAAGCCGTTGAGGGCGATGAGACGGATGACGTCCTGGAGGCCCTCGACATCGCCGGTTTCGAGGCTGACGACGAGGAAGGTGACGAAGGCGAGGGCGGCCCCGACGAGACCGTGCACTGATCCCGAGGTGCTAACCTAAACAAGGCCCCCGCACTGGGGGCTCGAAACGGACGCACGCGAGGAGGGGACACCCATGCAGTTCTTTCTCGACACCGCAGAGATCCAGGAGATCGAGACCGGCCTCGAATGGGGGATGGTCGACGGCATCACCACCAATCCGTCGCTGATCGCCAAGTCGGGCCGGCCCTACCTGCCGACCGTGCAGGCCATCGCCAAGCTGGTGCCGGGGCCAGTCTCCGGCGAGGTGCTGGCCATGGAGTACGACGAGATCCTTTCCCAGGGACGGCGCCTCGCCGGCCTGGCCGCGAACGTGGTGGTGAAGGTGCCGCTGACGCCGGCCGGCTTGCGCGCCGTGGCCACCTTCAAGAAAGAGGGGATCCGCACCAACGTGACGCTCTGCTTCTCGGCCGCCCAGGCGCTCCTGGCCGCGAAGGCCGGAGCGGCCTACATCTCCCCCTTCGTCGGCCGGCTGGACGACGTGGGCGAGGAGGGGATGGAGCTCATCGATCAGGTGGTCACCATCTACCACAACTACGGCTTCGACACGAAGGTCCTGGTGGCCTCGGTGCGCAGCCCGATCCACGTCATCCAGGCGGCCTCGCTGGGCGCGGACGTTGCCACCATCCCCTTCAAGGTGCTGGAGCAGCTCTACAAGCACCCGTTGACCGACGCGGGGCTCGACCGCTTCCTCGCCGACTGGAAGAAGACCGGCAAGAGCTTCGACGAGTCCTAGGGGTGGAGCCGGGGCGCCTCTACCGCTTCGCCTGGGGCCTCTACCTGGTCCTGGCCCTGGCCGGGGCGGTGTGGATCGGCTTTCAGCGCGGGGTCATCCCCCTCTCCCTGTTCTTCGACGCGCGCCGCTGGTGGCTCGATCTCGGCCTGGGGCTGGGAGCGGGCCTGCTCCTCCTCGGTCTCTGGGCGGCGGCCGAGCGGCTCTTTCCCCTGGCCCGGGAGCTGGAGGTGCGCCTCGCCGAGGCGCTGGGTCCGCTCTCCGGCTCCGAAGCCCTCGCCCTGGCCCTCATCTCCGGTTTCGCGGAGGAGCTGTTCTTCCGCGGCGCCGTGCAGGGGACCCTGGGCTGGGTGGCGGCCACCATTCTCTTCGGCCTGCTGCACAGCGGGCCGGGGCGGGCGTTCCGGCTGTGGACGTTGTTCGCGCTCCTCGCCGGCGGCGTCCTCGGCCTGCTCATGCAGTGGCGAGGGAACCTCCTCGGGCCGGTTCTCGGCCACTTCCTGGTGAACGCCGTCAACCTCCGGCGGCTCGCCAGCGGGGCAGGGGACTCTGCTAGACTGGCCTTGGGCAAGGCCCAGAACGAAAAGGAGACCTCAAGAGATGGCTAGCGATTCCCGGGACGTGCTCGCGCGCATCGACTCCGAGAAGGAGGGGTATCTCGAGGAGCTGAAGGAGTTCATCCGCATCCCCTCGATCTCGACCGATCCGGACTACAAAGCCGACGTCCTGCGGGCGAGCGAGTTCCTGTTGGGCAAGCTGCGCGCGGCGGGCCTCCAGGCGGAAAAGATCGAAACCGCCGGCCACCCGCTGGTCTACGCCGAGTGGCTGGGAGCGCCGGGCAAGCCGACGATCCTCTTCTACGGTCACTACGACGTGCAGCCGGTCGATCCCATCGAGCTGTGGCGCAACCCACCTTTCGAACCCACGGTCGAGGGCGACAAGCTGGTGGCCCGCGGCGCCACGGACGACAAGGGGCAGTCGTTCGCCCACGTCAAGGGGGTGGCCGCCCTCCTCGCCGAGCGCGGCAAGCTGCCGGTCAACGTCAAGTTCCTGGTCGAAGGCGAGGAGGAAGCCGGAGGCGAGGCCATCGACAAGTACGTCAAAGAGGACGGCGGCAAGAAGCTCGCGGCCGACGCCGTGTTCATCTCCGACTCCTCGCTCTTCGCTCCCGGCCAGCCGTCGCTGATCTACGGCCTCAAGGGTCTCTGCTACATGGAGATCAAGGTCACCGGCCCGGACCGCGACCTCCACTCCGGCACCTTCGGCGGCGCGGTGTGGAATCCGCTCAACGCCTTGAGTCACATCATCGACGGCCTGCGGGACGCGAAGACGGGAAAGATCCTGATCCCCGGCTTCTACGACGACGTGCGCCCCCTCGAAGCGTGGGAACGGGCGGAGTGGGCCAAGCTCCCCTTCGACGAGGAGGAGTACCGCACGGACCTGGGGGTGCCCGAGCTGTTTGGCGAGGAGGGGTACACCACCCGCGAGCGGACTTGGGGACGCCCCACCTGCGACGTCAACGGTATCTTCGGCGGCTACATGGGCAAGGGCGCGAAGACGGTGCTCCCCTCCTGGGGGGGCGCCAAGATCTCCATGCGCCTGGTGCCGGACCAGGACCCGCAGAAGATCACCAAGCTCTTCACCCAGCACGTTCAGGCCATCGCCCCCAAGGGGGTGACCGTCGAGGTGACGAGCCTCCACGGCGGCGAGGCGGTGGTGGTCGAGGTCTCGGGGCCGATCGTGGATGCGGCGCTCGACGCCATGGAAGAGGTCTGGGGAGCGCGGCCGGTGCGCATCCGCGAAGGCGGCTCCATTCCCATCGTCTCGACTTTCGCCTCCGTCTTGAAGTGCCCGGTGCTCCTCCTGGGGTTCGGGCTCAACGACGACGGCCTCCATTCTCCCAACGAAAAGTTCAACATCAGTCACTTCTACAACGGGATCCGGTCCGTGGCACGGCTGCTGGATCGCCTGGGCGATCTATGAGGAGCAGGGACAATTTCGAGCGAGAGATCAAGTTTCCGCACGTCGAGCTCGACAAGCTGCGCGACCGCCTGATCGAGCTCGAGGCGGAACGGGCCGGCCCTTCGGCCTTCGAGGACAACTGGATCCTCGACCGCAGCGAGGAGCTGCTCTCCACCGGCCGCATCCTCCGCCTGCGCACCGACGGCGGGCGGGCGCGCCTGACCTTCAAGGGACCCATGCACATCGAGGGGAACGTGAAGGTGCGGGAGGAGCGGGAGATCGAGGTGGGGAGCGCCGAGGAGACCCGGGTCCTGTTCGAGAACCTGGGGTACAACGTGGTGCGCCGCTACCAGAAGATGCGGGAGGAATGGCAACTGGGAGGCGTCACCATCGCCCTCGACCACACGCCGATCGGCGACTTCGCCGAGTTCGAGGGCGACGGCGCCGAGACCGTGGCCAAGCGTTGCGGCTTCGATCCCGACAAGGCCGAGCGCCGCTCCTATCTGCGCCTCTACGAGGACTACCTGAAGAAACATCCGGACTCGCCGCCGGAGATGGTGTTCCGGTAGCGCGGCGCGCCGCCCCAAATCATGCAGGTTCGGCGCATCCGCGCGCTGGTGCTCGCGGCGGGCTTGGGGACGCGGCTGCGGCCGTTGACGGAGCAGCTCCCCAAGCCGCTGCTGCCGGTGCGCGGCGTGCCCATCCTGGGCCATACCCTGGCGCAGCTCGCGGCCTTCGGCTGTGAGGCGGCGGCGGTCAACCTGCACTATCTCGGGGAGCAAATTCGCCAGCGCTTCGGCGTCGAGCACGCGGGGATGCCCCTCACCTGGTCGGAGGAGCCGGAGATCCTCGGCACCTTGGGCGCCCTTCCTCCCCTGAAGGACTTCTTCGCGCCGGCGGACCTGGTGCTGCTGGTCAATGGCGACAGCCTCTGCCGGTGGCCCTTGCGCAAGCTCGTCCGCCGGCATCTGGCGGGAGGGGCGAAGGCCACGCTCCTCCTTGCCTCCCGGCCGGACCCTGCCGCCTTCGGGGGAGGCGTGGGAGTGGACCGGACGGGACGCATCCTGTCGTTCCGGCCGGGTGACCGGGAGCGCGGGGAGGTGGTGCGCAGGTACGTTTTCGCCGGCGCCCACGTCTTCGCCCCGGGGCTGCTGGCCGGCGTCGCTCCGGGGAAGGCCGACATCGTCCGCGATCTGTACGTGCCGATGCTCGCAGCCGGGGAGACGATCGGTTCGGTGGTCTTCGGCGGCCGGTGGCACGACCTGGGAACGCCGCAGCGGTTCCTCGACGCCACGCTCGACTGGGCACGGGCCGAGGGGCCGGAGCGCCTCTGGCGCCGCTCGTGGATCTCCCCAGAGGCGAGCGTGGGAACGGGCTCCCGGGTGCGGAGCGCCTCCATCGAGGCCGGAGCGCGGATCGGCGAGGGGGCGCGCGTCGAGCGGTCGATCCTGATGCCCGGGGCGCGGATCGGCAAAGGGTGCGTGGTGCGGGAGTCGATCCTGGGCTCCGGGGCGACCGTGCCGCCCGGCACCTGGGTCGAGCGGCGGATCATCATGCCCCAGCTCGCCGGGGTGGCTCCCGGGCTCGACGACTCGGTGGTGGGCGGGGCGGTCTACACGCCGTTCGGCCGCGACGGGACTGGCGAGTGACGGAATGCCGGGAAAGGTTGAACGATCGCTCCCCCTCTGTCATCATGGCTCGACCGGACGTTCCGTCTGGACCCTCTCCATGATGACGGCTGACAACACTCCCTTCCGCCTCCTGGTCTTCGACTGGGACGGCACGCTGATGGATTCCATCGGCACCATCGTGGCCTGCACCCAGAGCACCATCCGCGAGTTGGAGCTGGGGGAGCTGCCCGAGGAGACCATCCGCGGCACCATCGGCCTCGGGCTGCGCGAGACGATCGAGATCCTCAGCCCCGGCTGCGGCGAGGAGCTCTACGGCCGCATCCTCGAGTGCTACCGGAAGCACTGGGTCTCCACCTATCGTGACGCGCCGCTCCTCTTTGCCGGGGTGCCGGAGATGCTCCACGAGCTGGCGGTCGCCGGATACCTCCTGGCCGTCGCCACCGGCAAGAGCCGCCGCGGGCTCGACTATGCCCTGGAGCAGACGGGTTTAGCCGGCCTCTTCCACGCCACCCGCACCGCGGACGAGACGTTCTCGAAGCCGCATCCGCAGATGCTCCTCGACATCCTGGAGGAGCTGGGGGTGCACCCCCGGGATGCGGTGATGATCGGCGACACCACCTACGACCTGGAGATGGCCCGCAGCGCGCGGACGCGCGCGGTGGGAGTCTGCTCCGGTGGGCACGGGCGGGAGGAGCTGCTGCGCTTCGAGCCCATCGCCTGCCTGGAGCAGGTGGTGGAGCTGGTGCCCTGGCTGGCGGAGCGGGGCAGCGCGGTGCCGGCGTAGGCCCTCGCCACCCCGCTTTCTCTCTCTGCCTACTTCCCCTTCTTCCAGTCCGCCACCATCCCCTCCAGGTCCTTGACCTGCTGGGGGGGCGGCGGCTGCTTCGCGGCCTTCGCCGCCGCCAGGGCTTTCTCGCCGTAGGTGATGGCGCCCTTCGTGTCCTTCTTCTTGGCGAGCAGCAGCGCCTTGGCGCGCAAGTTGGAGTAGGTCTCCTCCTTGGCGATCGAGGCGTCGATCCAGCGGCCGGCGTCGTCGAGGCAGTTGTTGTTCTGAATGCACCAGGCAGCCGCCTGCACCTGCACGCGGGGGTCGGCAGTATCGGCCTTGCTCACCAGCAGCTTCGCCGTGTCCGCCTCGACGGTGAAGGGGACCTGGAGCTTCTCCCAGTGGAGCACGATCTTGGCCGAGGTGTCCGTCACGTCGTCGAAGTCGAAGGCCAAGCGCTCGCGCATCGGAGCCGGCTGGGGCTTGGCCTGGATGCGCAGGGCGTCGTCCGCCTGCTTGTAGCTGAAGGCACCCCATTCGTTGGCGTCCTTGCTGAAGATGATGGTCCAGTCGCCCGCGGCGGGGATGGTCTGGAGGCCGTAGGTGCCGGCGGGAAGCTCGTGCCCATCGACCTTCACCGGCGTCGAGAAGCTGATGGTGGTGTTCTCGTTGGCGCCGGTGCGCCAGACCTCGCCATAAGGCACGAGCTTGCCCCAGATCTCGCGCCCCTTCACGCCCGGGCGGCTGTAGGTGATGGAGACCTTGGTCACGCCCACCATCTGGGAGACCCAGGCGTTGGGGCTGGGGCGCGGCAGGTCGAGCTGCTGCTGGGCGAAGGCGGCGACCGCCCCGAGGTGGAGCGCCACGGCGCCTGCGAGGACGGCCACGGCACGGAATCCGGAGGTTCTCATTTCGGCTTCTCCTTTCGAGCTTTCAAAGGTCTTTGACGGCCGGAATCTACCAGAGAGTCAGCTCCCGTAGCCGGCGTTCTCGCGCACCGGCTCCGCCTTCATCGCCTCCGCCCGGCGCCGTGACTCGGCGGCCTCCCGGCGCCTCGCTTCCTCGTTCCACTCCGCGGGCACCTGGACCCAGCCCTGGAGGTTGCGGTGTACCAGGTCGGCGATGACGCGGATATGGTCCGGCCGGTCGTTCAGGGCGGGCACGTAGCGGTAGCGCTCGCCGCCGGCGTGCAGGAAGACCTCGCGGTTCTGCTCGTCCATCTCCTCGATTGTCTCCAGGCAGTCGGCCGAGAAGCCGGGGCAGACGACGTCGAGCTTGCGGATCCCGGCCTTGGCCATCGCGGCGACCGTCTTGTCGGAATAGGGCTTGAGCCACTCCTCCTTGCCGAAGAGCGATTGGAAGGATACCTGCCATTTCTCGCGGGGGAGCTGCAGCTCCTCGGCGGCCAGGCGGGCGAGCTTGTGGCACTCGCAGAAGTAGGGATCGCCCGCGAGGAAGTAGCGCTTGGGGATGCCGTGGAAGGAGAAGAGGAGCTTCTCCGGCGGGCCCTCGCGGTCCCAGAGCTCGCGGATGCTCGCCGCGAGCGCCCGGATGTAGGCGGGATCGTCGTGGTAGTGATGGATGGTGCGGATCTCCGGCACCCAGCGCCAAGTCGTGAGCTCGGCGGCCACGGCGTCGACCGTCGAGCCGGTCGTCACCGCCGCGTACTGGGGGTAGAGCGGCAGCACCAGGAGGCGCCGGCACCCCTTGCCGGCGAGCTCCCGCAAGGCCGACCGCACCGAGGGGTTGCCGTAGCGCATGCCCACCGCCACGTGGACCGGCGTGCCGATCTCCCGCCGCAGCACCTCCCGAAGCGCCGCCGCCTGCCGGTTGGTGATTACGAGGAGGGGCGAGCCCTCGGGCGTCCAGACTTTCTTGTAGAGCGCCGCCGACTTGGCCGGCCGGAAGGGGAGCACGAAGAGGTGGAGGATCGTCCACCAGAGAGCGCGGTTCATCTCGATGACCCGCGGGTCGAGGAGGAACTCGCGCAGGTAGCGCCGCAGGGCTGGCGCATCCGGCGCGTCGGGCG
This sequence comes from Thermoanaerobaculia bacterium, assembly GCA_036275055.1. Lineage (GTDB taxonomy): Bacteria > Acidobacteriota > Thermoanaerobaculia > Multivoradales > UBA5704 > DATARR01. The sequence continues at coordinate 14,421 of DASUEN010000236.1, read as the reverse complement.
TCCCCAGGTTGGCCAAGAGGACGCCCACCGCCGGCACCTCCCCGTGCTGGAAGTCGGGTTGACCGAAGTACTTCATGGCGAGGAGGAGTCTACCTTCTACTTGCCCTTGTCCAGCAACCCGAACACCTCCCCCACCTGCTCCCACCCCACCCGCATCAGGAAGGTGTTGTTCCGGCCGTAGGACTTGCTGCCCAGGATGAAGAAGCCCGGCTCGGGATTGGTGAGGGTGTCGGCGCCGTGGGTGGTCTGGGTCAGGCAGTCGGAGCTGCCGGCCCCCAGCAAGGCGGCGGAGAGCTTGATGGGGCCGCAGGTGGCGTAGCACTCGTGCACCTGGAGCTGGCGGTAGAGCCCGTGGTCGCCCACCGCGCCGGTCAGGGAGAGGATGCGGTCCACCGCGACGGTCTCCGGTCTCCCGCCGTTCCTCAAGACGACGTGGAAGCGGCCGTTCGGCTTCGAGACCTCCTCGACCACGGCGCCGCGGCGGACCACGACGGCCGGAGATGCGCCTCCCGCGAGTTTGCCGGCCTCAGCAGCGAGGCCGGCCCGCTCCGGCAGCGGATCTCCCGGGTGGGTGCCCCAGCTCGGCTCCGGATTGCGCAGCAGCCAGATCACCTCGGTGCCGGGCGCCTCCTGCGCCAGCCGGGCGAGCTCGCGGACGGCGGTCTGCGCCGAATGGCCGGCTCCCGCGAGGAGCACGGTCTTGCCGGCCCAGTCCGCCGCTTCCTGCGCGAAGTCGGGGATGTCGCGCCGGATTTCCCCTCCGAAGCTGCGCTCGCCGGGAGCGGGGATGCCGGCGTCCCCCAGGGTGTTGGGATTCCCCCAGGTGCCGGTGGCGTCGATCACCAGGTTCGCCGTCTCCGTCCACTCGCGGCCGGTCTCGTCCGCGAGGAGCAGGCGGAAGGGGCGCCGCCCACGCTCGGCCGTCGAGATCTCCTCGTGCTTGAGGAGCCCCTCGCGGCCGATCCCCAGCACGCGGGTGCCGAGCCGCAGGTGCGGCGCGATCTCCGGGAGCTTGGCAACGGGCTCGAAGAGCCGCTCGGCGAGGTCGTGGCCGGTGGGGCATTCGGAGCCGGCCGGCGTCTCGGCGCCCGCCGCGGCGAGGTGGCGGCGCATGCGGGGGGAGACGTTCATCTCCCAGGGAGTGAACAGGCGGACGTGCCCCCAGGCGCGGACGTTGCCGGCGACGGTGGGTGCCGCTTCGTAGACGGTGAAGGGGAAACCCCCATCGGCGGCGGTGAGGGCGGCTTCGAGGCCGGTGGGGCCGGCTCCCAGAATGGCGATGTGAGGCTTCGGGTCGCTCATGGCATGTCTCCTGTTTCTAGAAGCGGGACGCCGTCCTCTCCCGGGCGGGCAGGATCTCCAGGCAGGTGGTCCACCACCCCGTGAGGACGGTTTCGACGAACTCTTCGGGCAGCCTTTCGCGGCGCATCTCGGCGGCGAGCCCCAGGTGGTCGTAGGGCAGAGGGAGGAGCTCGACGCCGAGACGATCCTCCGGGGCTTCCCGCGCCTCCAGCATGGCGAACCAGACGTGGGTGTTGCCGTCGTTGGCCGGCCGGCCGATCACGCCGACGTTGATCACGTCGCGGCCGGAGGGGAGGCGGCGGTGCCAGTGCAGCCCGGTGTGCGTGCAGAGGATGCCGTCGCAGTGGTTCTGGTCAAGGAGGACCTCCAGGAACGGCACCGGCGAGGTGCTGTGGAAGAGGAACTCGTTGACTCGCCGCGGCGAGCCATGGACGAGCAGGAGCTCGCGCTCGCCCACCCGCACCCGGCGGCGGCGGGGGAGTGTCCCCATCCAGGCCTTGAAGCCCGGCGAGCAATTCTCCGCCGTGTAGCGGTAGGAGATTTCGGCGAAATGGTTGTCCCGCGGATCGGTGTAGCCGCAATTGCAGTCTTCGCGGCCCGAGGCGAGCGACTCCTCGTAGTTCCCCTGGATGGCGAGCACTCCCCCTTGGGCGAGCAGCGGGCGCACCTTCTCGGGATTGGGGCCGAAGGCTCCCAGGTCTCCCAGGCAGTAGATGGCCTCGGCGCCGCGCCGGGCGGCCTCTTCCAGCACCCCGGCCAAGGCGAGGTGGTTGCTGTAGACGCCGCCGAAGACGGCGATCCGAGAATAGGGTCCCTCCACCGGCGTGGGATCGGGAGGGGCGGCGAGATAGGCCCGCACCGCCGCCTGCCTCTCTTTGGGCGGCAGCGTCCGGCCCTCGGCGGCAGCCGCTTGGCGAAAGGCGTCCAGGGGCACCAGCTTCTCTCCCCAGGTCGCCAGGCCCCGATGGGCAGTCAGCTTGTCCGGCATCGCCATCGTCCCCTCAGGTCCGGCAGCTCACGCCGTAGACGTGGCAGGTCCAGCAGGCCGGGTGCTCCAAGGGAAAGGAACCCAGCGAGTCGGCCAGCGTCTCGCCCATCTTTGCCGCGGGCTCGTTGACCAGGATAGGGCAGACCCAGACGCCCTGGTCCGTCACCATGCGGCACCCGCTGCACTGGAGGTGGTCCCACCCCCCTTCAGGGGCGTCCCCTTCCCGCAACCGCTGCCAGCTCTCGTAGGTGCCGCGGCGCCCGGCTTCGGCGCCGATCTGAAAGACCGGCAGGACCTTGAGCCGGGGGCGCTCGATCCCCATCGCGCGCAGCAGCCCGAAGAACCGCTCTTTCCCCTCGTTGGTGGCGGCCTCCGGGCAGACCTCGGTGACGGTGATGACCGGGTTCAGGCCGGCCTCGTGGAGGTTGCGCGCGCCTTGGAGGATGCGCTCGAACGTCCCCTCGCCGCGGATCGGGTCGTTGCTCGCGGCGTCGTAGCCGTCGATCGAGACGCGCAGGTCGAGGGAGTAGTCCGTCGCGTCGGCCAGCGCCTTCAGGCGGGCGCAGCGGGCCGGGTCGAGGAGCAGGCCGTTGGTCAAGACCGTGGCCGGTCCCACGGCCAGCGTCGCCTCCAGGATGGCCTCCATCTCCGGGTTCAGGAACGGCTCGCCGCCCGTGAAGTAATACTCCCGCACTCCCAGCCGCGCCGCCTCGTCGAGATACCGCCGCACCTCTGCCAAGGTCATCAGCTCATGGGTATGGTTGGTGGGCGAGCAGGAGACGAAGCAGTGGGTGCAGGCCAGGTTGCAAAGGGTGCCTCCCACCTGGAACCAGAGGGTGTCGAGCGATTTCAGGGTGACCTCGGGAGCGTTCATTGCGCCCACAGAATATACGCCTCCCCGTTTCCGGCTTGCGCTATGATCGGCGGACTTTGAAACGCTTTCTCGCCTTCTCCGTACCGCTCCTCCTCCTGGCCATGGCCCTCGATCGTTTCGCTCTCGAAGCCGTGGGCCGGGCTCCCGATCCTGCGCTTCTCTCTCATGCCGCGGCCGCCAAGCTGCCGGGCTGGGTGATGCTTGCCACCTGGGTTTTGGAAGCCATCGCGCTCTCGGCCCTCTACCTTCTCATCCAGGGCCGGGGCGGCTCCCGCTGGCTCAACGGCCTGCTGACCGGTTGGATCGCCTGGGTGTTTCGTGGCCCGCTCCTGGTGGTGACGGTGGTGGGGATGGCCGGCCTGCCGCACGGACCCTGGTGGGCGATGGCCTTCTCCTGGCTGGTGCTCTACACCTTCTGCGGCTTGATCCTCGGCGGCGCCGCGGCGGCGGCCGGCCTGAAGCCCTGAACCCGAAGCGGCCTGCCTGGGACTCACCCGCCGAGGAGGACGGCCAGGGAGAGCTGGCAAGCGTTGTGCTAGGCTCTGCCCTCCGTTGAGCTTCGGGTGACTTCGAACTTGAGAATCGCCGCGGTCGGGAGAGCCCTCCCTCCTCACTATTACGACCAGGAGACGCTCCTTGCGGCTCTCCGGCAGCGCTGGGCGGATCGCTATTTCAATACCGAGCGCCTGGAGCGCCTGCACAAGAACGTCCTGGTGGGCGGCCGGCACTTGGCCTTGCCAATCGCGGAGTACGGCACGCTCACCACTTGGGGAAAGGCGAACGACGCCTGGATCCGGGTTGCCCAGGAGGTGGGCGCCCGGGCCGTGCTGGACGGCCTCGCCAAGTCCGGGCTCTCCCCCGCCGACGTGGATGCCCTGATCTTCGTCACGGTCACCGGCGTCGCCACCCCTTCGATCGATGCCCGCCTGATGAACATCCTCAATCTGCCGCCGCGGGTCAAGCGGATGCCGATCTTCGGCCTCGGCTGCGTCGCCGGGGCGGCGGGAATCGCCCGCGCGGCCGATTACGTTCGCGCCTTTCCGGACCAGGTGGCGGTGCTCCTCTCGGTCGAGCTCTGCTCCCTCACCCTGCAGCCGGAGGACCTCTCGATCCCCAATCTCATCGCCTCGGGCCTGTTCGGCGACGGCGCCGCGGCGGCGATCGTCACCGGCGCGGACCTGCCGGCGAGGGGGCCACGGATCGTGGACAGCCGCTCGGTCTTCTACCCCGACTCGGAGCGGGTGATGGGGTGGGACATCTCCGAAACCGGGTTCAAGATCGTCCTCTCGGCGGACGTTCCCCTGGTGGCCCGCGACAAGCTGCGGCCGGACGTCGATGCGTTCCTCGCCGTGCACGGCCTGACGATCTCCGACATCTCCTCCTGGGTCTGCCACCCCGGAGGCCCGAAGGTGCTGGAGGCCATGCAGGAGTCGCTGGAGCTGCCGCCGGGAGCCCTGGACGTCACTTGGCGCAGCCTCCAGGAGGTCGGAAACCTCTCCTCGACCTCGGTGCTGATGGTGCTGGCCGAGACCTTGGAGAACCACCGCCCGGCGCCGGGCAGCTACGGCGTGCTGCTCGCCATGGGCCCGGGCTTCTGCTCCGAGCTGGTGCTGCTCCAGTGGTGAGGGACACCCGCTTCCTCTACACCCTCTTCGTGGCGCTCGTCGCCCTGGGGCGCCTCGCCGAGCTGCGGATCGCCGCCCGTAACCGGCGGAACCTGCTGGCCCGGGGTGGCGTCGAGGTGGCTCCGGAGCACTACCCCTACATGGTAGGCCTCCACACGGCGCTCCTCCTTTCGTGCCCGCTGGAGGTCTGGCTGCTCCTCGGCCGGCCGTTCGTGCCCCTCCTGGCCGGCGCGATGCTGCTCGTCCTGGTCCTCGCGGCGGCCTTGCGGTGGTGGGTGATCTCCACCCTCGCCGGCCGCTGGACGACCTGCATCGTCGTGCTGCCCGGGGTGCCGCCGGTCACCGGCGGGCCGTACCGGTTCCTGCGCCACCCCAACTACCTCGCCGTCATCCTGGAGATCGTCTCGCTCCCCATGGTCCACACCGCCTGGCTCACGGCGATCGTCTTCAGCCTGGCAAACGGCTTGCTTCTCCGCGTACGCATCCGGGCCGAGGAAGCGGGGCTCTCACGGGCGTCCGACTACGATGCCACTCTCGGAGACCGGCCGCGCCTTTTGCCGGGAGGACGATGAAATGAGCGACGACATGATCCTGGCGGGCATCGCGGAGGTCGCCCATACCCATCTCGACTGGGAGGGGGCCGTCACCCCGGACCTGCGCCTGGTCGAGGACCTGCGGCTCGATTCCATTCGTCTGCTGACCCTGGCGGCCGAGGTGGAGAACCGCTTCCGCGTCCTCCTCGACGAGGCGGACGAGGCGGGAATCGAGACCGTGGGTGACCTCATCGCCGTGGTGCGGAGGAAGCTCGGTGTCTGAAGGGCCTCTCGACTGGCTGGGGAGGGCCGGCCGGAGCCCGGAAGGAGGGTTGCGCTTCGTCGATCGCGCGGAGGGGGCTACCTGGTTCGGCTGGGGCGAGGTCCGTGAGCGGGCCCTCGCCGTCTGCGGCGGCCTCCAGGCGCTGGGGATCGCCAGCGGCGAGCGCGTGGCTCTCGTCTTCCCCACCGGCATCGACTTCTTCGCGGCCCTCTTCGGCGCCCTGCTGGCCGGCGCCGTGCCCGTGCCGCTCTATCCGCCGGCGCGCCTCGGCCGCATGGAGGAGTACCTGCGCCGGACGGCGCGGCTGCTGGAGCGTGCCGGCGCGCGGGTGGTTCTCGCCGAGCCCCGCCTCTGCCGCGTCCTCGAACCGTGGGGGGCAAGCCACCCGAGCCTCGGCTGCTGGGCGACGGACGACCTTCCCCGGGAGCCGGCGCGGCCGGCGGGCACCCGCTCTTCGGACCTCGCCCTGATCCAGTTCTCCTCCGGCACCACGGTCGATCCCAAGCCCGTGGCCCTGAGCCACCATGCCCTCGCGACCCAGGCGGAGATCATCGCCGGCTTCTGGCCCGACACGCCCGCGGTGCGGCAGAGCTGCGTCTCCTGGCTGCCGCTCTACCATGACATGGGGCTGATCGGCTGCGTCTTCCCCGCCCTGTTGCGAGATGCGGCGCTGACGCTCTTCGGCCCGGAGCTGTTCGTCGCCCGCCCGGCTCTCTGGCTGCGGACGATCGCGCGTTACGGGGCCACGATCTCGCCCGCTCCCAATTTCGCCTATGGCCTGTGCCTGAGCCGGGTGTCCGACGCCGAGATGGAGGGGGTGGACCTCTCCGGCTGGCAGACGGCCTTGAACGGTGCCGAGTCGATCTCGCCGGCCGTGTTGCGGGCCTTCTGCGAGCGCTTCGCCCGCTGGGGCTTCCGCCCCGAGGCCATGACGCCCGTCTACGGCCTCTCGGAGGCGGCCTTGGCCGTCACCTTCTCGGACCTCGGCCGGGCGCCTCGCATCGCTTCTTTCGATCGCGAACGGCTGGCGCGGGAGGGCCAAGCCCGCGAAACGAAAGACGGGCGGGAGATCGTCTCCGTGGGCCGGCCGGTCCCCGGATTCCGGCTGCGGATCGTGGACCGGGACGGCCGTGACCTGCCGGAAGGCTCGTTGGGCCGGGTGTGTGCCCAGGGACCGTCGCTGATGGAGGGGTACCTGGGCGATCCCCAGGCCACGGCCCGCGCCCTGCGCGACGGCTGGCTGGACACGGGCGACCTCGGCTTCCTCCACGGCGGCGAGCTCTACCTGGCCGGCCGTGCCAAGGACGCCGTCATCCTGCGGGGCCGCAACCATGCTCCGGAGGAGATCGAGCGGGCGGTGGAGGAGGTGCCCGGTGTGCGTATAGGCTGCGCCGTCGCCGCGAGTTGGTTGCCGGAGAACGCTCCCGGCGAGGTGCTGGCGCTCTTCGTCGAAGCCTCCCGGCAGGCCGCTCCGGAGGAGCTGGCGGCCCTCCCCGAGGCCTGCCGCCAGGCCGTCCTCGGCGCCACCGGCCTCGCCGTGGACCGCCTGGAGGTGCTGGCCCCCGGCTCCCTCCCCCGCACCTCGTCGGGCAAGCTGCGGCGCAGCGAGACCCTGCGCCTCTACCTCGCCGGGGAGGCGGCGGGATGATCGATCTGCTGATCATTGGCGGCGGTCCCGCGGGCTTGGCGACCGCCATCCGGGCGCGGCTCGCCGGCCTCGATGCCTGCATGATCGACCGCGCCCGGCCGCCGATCGACAAGCCCTGCGGCGAGGGCCTGATGCCCGACGCCGTGATGCGCCTGCGGGAGATCGGGGTCGAGCCTTGCGGTTTCCCGTTCCGCGGCATCCGCTATCTCGACGGCGACTTGGTGGCGGAAGGGCACTTCCCGGCCACCGGCGGCCTGGGGGTACGCCGCACCGAGCTCCACGCCGCCCTCGTCCGGCGGGCGCAGGCGGTCGGCGTCGATCTCCGCTGGGGCGTCAAAGCCGAGGGCCTTGCGGACGGCGGGGTGCGGACGGACCAGGGGACCCTCGCCGCCCGCTGGATCGTGGGAGCCGACGGTCTGCGTTCCCAGGTGCGGGCGTGGGCCGGGCTCGGTGGCGAGCCCAGCCCCCTGCCTCGCTTCGGCGTCCGCCGCCACTTCGCCCTGGCTCCTTGGAGCGACTGTGTGGAGGTGCACTGGGGGCCGGCGTGCGAGGCCTATGTGACCCCCGTCGCGGGCGACGAGGTGGGGATCGCCGTGCTGTGGAGCCGCCGCAAGGCCGACTTCGATGGTCTCCTGGCGAGCTTCCCGGTGCTCGCGGAAAGAGTCGCCGGCGCCTCGGTGACGTCCCGCGATCGCGGCACGGGACCCCTCCAGCAGCGGGTGCGGGCCGTCTCTAAGGATCGCCTGGCCCTGGTGGGAGACGCCGCCGGCTACCTCGACGCCATCACCGGCGAGGGGCTCGCCGTCACCCTCCACGAGTCGGCCGCCCTGGTGGAGGCGCTGCTGGCGGGGGATCTCGCCCCGTACGCCGCCGCCCACCGGCGAATCAACCGATTGCCCAACTTCATGACGTCAATGGTTCTCGGCCTCGAGCGGCGCCCCGGTCTGCGCCGGCGCGCCCTTCGCGCTCTCGCCGCCGAGCCCGCACTCTTCGACCGCCTGCTGGGGATCCACGCCCGTACCCTGCCGCCCCGCGACCTGGGGTTCGAAGGCGCCCTCCGGCTGGCCTGGAGGCTGGTTGCAGCGTAGGCTTCACGAAACTTCTCTTGGCGCTTCGCCGCCGAGGAGATCCCGATGCTTCGCCACAGGCTCGCTCTCTCCGTCCTCTCCGCGTTGGCCCTCGCGTCGGTCCTCTCCGCCGAGCCCGTGACCTTCGAGCTCGACGCCAAGGCCACCACCATCGAGTTCACCTTCGGCGCCACCCTCCATACGGTGGACGGCACCCTGCAAGCCAAGTCCGGGACGATCCACATCGACCCGGAAGCCGGAACGGCCAGCGGCCGCATCGTACTCGACGCCACCAGCGCCAGGACGGGCAACGAGCGGCGCGACCACAAGATGCACGAGAAGATCCTGGAGAGCCAGCGCTATCCCGAGATGGTCTTCGAGATCGAGCGGCTGAGCGGCAAGCTCAACCCGGTAGGCCAGAGCGAGATCGAGCTCCACGGCACCCTGGAGATGCACGGAACCCGCCGGCCCATCGCCCTGCCCGCGACGGTGATGAGCACCGACGGCAAGATGGTGACCGGCACTGGCACTCTCATCATCCCCTACCTGGACTGGGGCCTTCCCGACCCCAGCGTCTTCGTGCTGCGGGTCGAGAAGGAGGTGCGGGTGACGGTGAAGGCGGCGGGAAGGATTTCTGGGTGATGGAATCTCCTGAGCGCGAAATCTGTTCTCGCAGTGCCAAGACGGTGTTCCATCGGCCCCACCGCCCGGGCATGAATACCTGGGCTAGGAACGACGCCGGATGAATCCGGCTTCAAGCCCCCTTCAGGGGGCGCTGTTCATAGCCCCGGCATTTATGCCCGGGCGAAGGATGGCCAGCACGCGCTCTGCCCTGCGCGATTGAGACATACTTGACGCCATGAAGAAGCCCGCCCACGACTGGTCCCCGTTCCTGGCCGCCGAGCGTCCGGTGGAGCGGTTCTCGCCTCATGGGCGATACCGGCTGGGGCTGGCGTACGCCAACAGCTACCACGTCGGCATGTCGAGCCTGGGGTTCCAGCGGGTCTACGAGCTGGTGCACCGCCGGCCGGACTGGTCGTGCGAGCGCCTCTTCGCCGACGGCGCCGGCATGCCGGTGTCGCTGGAGGGCGAGCGGCCGATGAACGATTTCGGCTGCATCGCCTTCTCGGTCTCCTTCGAGGAGGACTACGTCAACCTTCTTCAAATGCTGGAACGGGCCCGCATTCCCATGCGCCGGCGCGACCGCGGCCCGTGGGACCCGGTGATTGTCCTCGGCGGCTCGTGCGCTTCGATCAATCCGCTGCCGATGTCGGAATTCGTCGATGTCTTCCCGCTCGGCGCCGCCGAGAACGTCCTTCCCCAGCTCCTCGCCGCCTTGGAAGAGGAGGAAAACCGGGAGGCGGTGATCGAGCGCCTGGCCGCCCTCGACGGCTTCTACGTCCCCGCCTTCCACCATCCGGAAGAAGAAGGGGACGAGCTCCCCAAGCTCAACAAGCTGGAGCTTTCCGAAGAGCAGATGAAGCAGCCGGGGAACCTGCCGACCACGGCGATCGTCACCCCGCGCACCGAGTTCTCCGAGAAGTTCCTGATCGAGATGTCCCGCGGCTGCCCCGAGAAGTGCCGCTACTGCTGGGCCACCTTCGGCATGGGGCGCTTCCGCTGGCACCCCACGGAGGAGATCCTGGCCTCGCTGGAGCGGGCGCGGCCGGTCACCAACCAGCTCGGCTTCGTGGCCACGGCCGTGGGCGACCATCCGGACATCGAGCTGATCCTGCGCGCGGCCAACCGGCTGGGCTTCCGCACCTCGGTCTCCTCGATCCGCATCCCCGCCGTCACCGAGGGGGTGCTCGAAGCGCTCCACGCCTCGGGCGACCGCTCGATCACCCTCGCTCCCGAGACCGGCACGGACGAGCTGCGGGTGAAGATGGGCAAGCCGATCACCAACCAGTTCCTGCTGGAGAAGATCCGCCTCATCTTCCGCCACGGCTTCACCCAGCTCAAGCTCTACTTCATCCTCGGCCTGCCGGGCGAGACGATGGAGGACGTCCAGGGCATCCTCGACCTCGCCGCCCGGGCCCGCGCCGTGATGCTGGAGGAGCTGTCGAAGAAGGGGACAATCGGCAACGTTCACTTAGGCGCCAGCGTCCTGGTGCCGAAGCCCTACACCCCCTGGCAGCGCGAGCCCATGGACGACGAGCGGAGCCTCAAGGAGAAGATCGCGGCCCTCAAGAAGGGGGTCTCCCGCCTGCCCAACGTCTCCCTGGGCTCCATCTCCGTCCGCCAGGCCATCTGGCAGACCTACATCAGCAAAGCCGGCAGCGACGCCGCCGAGGCCATCGAGGCCGCGGCGAAGGGCGAGACCTTGAGCTCGCTCCTCCACCGCTTCGCGCACAAGATCCAGCCGGAGGTCTACCGCCGGCTGGAGGGTGACCTGCGCTGGCACTTCATGCGGCAGGCGTAGGACGACGGCGTCCGCCGCCCCCCATTTCGACACCCGTGAGAGCCTCGAAGGGGCGGATGACGGTCCGTCCACGAGCGGGTAAATCCTCGCCTCGAGCGTACTGTGAGAGGGAGGAGGAGCGTACGAAAAGCGAGGAGTTGACGTTCCGCAGCCCAGGTCGAGCGTCGCGAAAGGGAGGATGAGCGCTGCGAAAGGGAGGAGGAGCGCTACCTCCAGGGAGGATGAACGTTCCTGAAGGGAGGAGGAGTGCACCTTCCTGGGAGGATGAGCGCTACGAAAGAGGGGAGGAGCGCTCGCGAGGGAGATCGTGCCGCTCCGAAAGCCAGGTCGAGCGCTGAGAAAAGGAGGTCGACCGCTACGAAATGGCTGCGCAGCGGCGGCGTGCCCGAGGGGAACGGTGGAGAACGCGGGCCAGATCTCGGGCGGGGCCTGAAAGTGCCAGGGCTTTCAAGAAGCCGACGACAGTTGAGCGGCTTGTTCGGTAGACGGACCTCCAAATTGAGTGCTTCTAGCGTCGAAGAGACACGGTTCGGCGTTGGACTGGGCACACCTTCCCCCAAGTGAGCGAATCAGCTCGGAGGAATGGCCCTCAGTGGGCGATGAAGCTGTCAAAGAGTGGCGGCGATGCTGCTATCCGGTGACGAAAGGTAAGGCCGGCGGGAAACTGCCGACGGGGAAGGGCGCGTTGCGGTCACCCCGTCTCAACCGCTCAGAGGCCTCCCGAAAGGCGCTGACGAAGGCGGCATAGATTTCGTAGAACGCCTTCCGCGCGGCCCTGGTGGCTGCATGGACCCTCGGCGCCGGAGAGCAAGCGAGAGAAGCGGGCCGATGTTGCGGATCGCGCGACAAGATGGCTTCGACACCGAGCACGGAGGCGCCGGTGTGCTCTCTGGCGCGCGCAGCTTCGGCCTCGATGGACTCGACCATCTCCTTGATGCGAGCTCGATAGAGCTCGGGCGACAGGTGAGCCCAACAGGGGATTGGGGAGAGATTGACGGCTTCGGCGGTGGCATAACGCATCCGGCCGAAGTCCTCGCCACGGAGCCGGGCGGCAAATTCCAGGGTGCGGTCGTACCAGTGGCCCACCAAGGGCGTGCCGTCGATCAACGCGCTCGCGCAGTGGATGCCGGGCCACTGGCTGACCCGTTCGACAAGTCCCTCCTTAACGGACTGCGCAAGTACGTACCGTAATCTCTCGATCTGGGCGGCCTCTTCGTCGGTGACCACGGTCATCTCGTAGCGCCGGTCGAAGACGGGTCCCCGCCATCCGGTGAGTCGGTTGACCTCACGCGCCAGCTTCGACTTCGTGTACCTCATGAAGTTGGCGGCCTCTCGGGCGGAGTCGACGATCAGAAGTAAGTGAAGATGACTCGACAGCACTGAAAATACTGAAATCGTGGTCTCGTAGCGTCTCTGGGCTCGCCCGAGGATGCCCAGGACGATGTCGTTGAGCAGGGGACCGGGCCGGAGCAGGAAGCGTCCCTGGATGGTGCGGCAGGTGATGGAGATGAGGGTCCGGGTATGGGGGACGAAGCGAAGTTTTCTAGCCATACCCAATAAAGACGGAAAAACGGCCTCGCGTCTTACAACTTTTCTAGGTAGACGTTACTCCGACGATGGAGATGCCCATTGGGGATCTGATTTAGGTATCAAATAGCCGAAGTCAGTCTCCTCAAAGGAGCCAGGCTCTTTTGTCGGGTCCGGCGGTCGCGCAGCCGAGCGAGAAGAGCAGAAAGCCGCAGGAGGCGAATCGCAGCATAGTCATCTATAAGGACCTCGGATGGAGACGCGGGAACCCACAGTGTAGCCTGAAGGCTCCCTGTGCGGTGGCGGGAGGCCGCCAAGAAGACTCCAGGGGCCTCTTCTGCCGCCGCTCACGCTGAGAGCCCGGGATTTTGATCCCAGGCATTATCAGCGTCGCTGTCTACCTTTTTGAGACACCCTTTCAGCAGGAGAAAGACTTCGCCGGCTGCGTCCCGCAGTGGGTCCAGCAGGTGCGCAGAGCGTTGTTGCAGTCCGTCAGGCAGGAGCCGCCACGGCCGCCGCAGTGGTTGACACAGGTGTCGTGCTGAGTGTCGCAGTTGTTCCGGCAGGTGTCCCAGGCGTTGATGGCGTTGCAGTCGTGGGTCTGGCCGCAGCAGGTGACGGTACCGCTCGCGCTGGAGCAGGTACCGGTCGCCACGGTGCAGGTGAGCGTCGACCCCGCCGAGCACGTCGCGGTACAGGTCTGGGTCGCCGAGACCATCGCCGGCCTCCCCCACACCGCCAGGAACACCACCGTCATCATCCCAGCCATCACGAAAGCTCTCCGCATGCTGTCTCCTTTTAGGTAATTGGGTAATTGGAGAGCGGCTGTCCGCCAGTCGCTGACTCCGGCCATACAGTGTGGTGCGGATCGAGGCCCTTGGAGAGACAGAGGGAAGCGTCCTCTCCGTACGGGTCGTTGCACGGCATTTCTCAGACGAAGAGAGCTGCGATCTCCGTGATCGGCAGGAACATCCGGCGGCTGCTAGCCGAGAGCTCGAGAAAGCGGTAGCGCGTATAGAACCGCTCGGCGGCAGCATCCTTGGCATCCACCACCAGCGCAAACGTGGCGATCTCGCTCTTGAGCACTCGTGCGCAGGCATCGAAGAGGAGCAGCTCGCCTAGGCGTTGCCCACGGTGCCGGGAATCCGTCGCCAACCGACCCATGAGCGTGGCTGGCACGACCGGATACCGAGGCAAGCGCTTGGCGATGGACGACGGCAGGTCGGTGAGAGCGATGCTCAGGGCCGAGAGCGTGTAGTAGCCAAGGACTTGGGCAGGCTCGTCGGCCCGCGTCAGGACGAAGCACGATGCCACCCGCCGTCGGCTGTCCTGACCGGCCTGCGTCCTCAAATAGCGGTCGAGCGGCTCCACTCCCGAGGCGAAGGTCGCCCGGTCGTGGTGAGCGCTAAGTGGATCGATCCGATAGGGCGGGCTCTCGTTCGCGGTCACTCCCTACCCGACCATCTTCCTGTACCGCTCTGCGGCGGCCCGCAGCTCCGGGACCGGCTCGCGCGGATGGAGCAACGCTTCGGCAAATGCGCGGCTGTCCGCCGTCGTCAACCGTATCGCCCCCAACTCGGCAATGGTCTTGACCGCTGACTCGTGCACGCTCGCGATTACGAAGTCCGTGAGCGTCCGGCCCTGCAGCTCGGCCGCACGCTGGAAGAGCGTCTTCTGCTCGCTGGAGATGCGCGCCTCCAGCCGTTCGCTACGCGGCCTTGCCGGGATTCCCTTCGACTGTGCGCGACCCGCCATGTGGAAAGTGTACGGCAAATGGGCGGACACTGCAAGAGAACAGGGATGCTGCCCGCCGATTCTCGCTCCATGCATCGGTGAGAGCCTCCGCGAGAGGGAGGAGGGGCGTACGAAAAGCGAAGAGGTGACGTTCCGCAGCCCAGGTCGAGCGTCGCGAAAGGGAGGATGAGCGCTCGAGAAGAAAAGCGAAGAGGTGACGTTCCGCAGCCCAGGTCGAGCGTCGCGAAAGGGAGGATGAGCGCTCGAGAAGGGAGGATGAGAGGCTGTGAAAAAATTCCGGATAGCCGCCTCTGATTGGCTCGTGTTCGTGAGATACTTCACTCATGAGCGAGACCCTGTTCCCTATCCCCGAGCCGGAAGCGAAGACGGCGCCCTCCCCAGCGAAAGGGAAGCCGCG
>DASUEN010000235.1:0-61310 GCA_036275055.1 Thermoanaerobaculia bacterium | reverse complement strand
GGCAGCGTACGTTTCCTTACACTCGACGAGCACATAGGTTGGAGGAACCCAGCCCTTCGCGAGCCGAATGTCGAACTGCTGATCATGGAGCTTGTAGTCGACGACTGCCTGGTAACCCATGAGGCGGAACAGCTCCGCCACCCGCTCTTCGAAGCGCTTGGCCTTCTCGTAGATCTCCCGGCGGAGGAGTGCATCTCTCTCCATGGTGGCGGTTCTCCCAGGCTTTGAAGGAGGAATTGTACAGGAGGGAGATACCGGCCGGTCTCTCGGAGAGCCCCTGCCCAAGACCCTCATCACCCCGGCCCTCGCTAGGCCGTCAGCAAGTCGCTGCGCCGCCGTCCTCTCCACGAGCCCGTAGGGCGGCAGTCCGTAGCCCAGGCCGTAAGCCCTGGGCCAGGGGGACGGCCGTCCCCTTCTCGGGAGCCCTGCCCTGGGCGCCCTGGTCAGGGTTGGAAAGGAGGCGCCGAGGCCGCCTGCCAGCCCAGGGCTCACGGCCTGGGCTACGAGTCTGCCGCCCTACGGGCTGGGTTGATGGCCTGCGTGTTCATGGCCTGCGGGGCGTCTTCCTCCGCCGTACCGGTAGTAGAGGCGGCCGCGCTTGGACCGACGAAACCAGGGCGCCCCGCCGGCGGTCCTGCCTGGAGCCGCCGGTTTGGCCGACGCCGAGACGTCCCGCCGTTGTGGGCCTACTAGGGTTGTCGTGGACGGGCTGGGACGCCTCTACGGACAGGTTGACGCGGGCGGGGCGGCTCCCGTCTTTACTCCTCCGACCCCACCTTCCGCAACTCCTCGGCCCGCATCGTGGTGAGGGCGGTCGCGATCTCGCGGTCGAGGGCTTCCGGGGCGGCAGAGCCTTTCCAGCGGAGGCGGTAGAAGGTCTTCCAGGCGTCGCGGTAGGGAATCCAGGCGCGTTGGGCGTCGCGGAGGGTGTCCTCGCCCACTTGGTTGCGCTGGAGCTCCTTGTCGTCGGCTTTCACCTTGATCTTCTGCTGCTGGTAGGCCGCGTTCAAGGCGCGATCGGCGCTCTCGAAGCCGGCGGCAGTGGCGGCGGGGGCGCGCTTGACGGCGTAGCTCTCGAGGGCGGTGAGAAAGGCTTCGGTCTGCGCCTGCTCGCCGGCCAGGACCTGCGAGGAATAGATCGTGCCGCCGTAATGGATCAAAGCTGTGAGGCCGCCGTCGGCTTCGGCGAAGGTGTCCGCCGCCTTGCGCAACGTCTTCAGGGCGGCGCGAGCGGCAGCGGGCAGGGAGCTGGAGACCGTCTCGACCCGGCGGTCCCAGTCCGGTGCGCGGTGGTCGATCTCCAATCCCTGACACCAGCTCATGCCGTGGCCGCTGGTCACCCATTCGCAGTAGTCGAGGTCTTGGGGCTGTGCCTGCCGGCGCATCTCCTGAACGTGGCCCAGCATGCCCCACTGCTCGGCGGGTGCGATCTCCCCCGCTTGGCAAAGGAAGTGGACGGCCGCGTCGTAGTCGCGGGGCACTCCCCAGCCGTTGGCGAAGATCATCGCCAGCTCGCGGTCGCACCCTTTCACCAGGCAGCAGCGGCGCCCTTTGTCGTAGTCGCGGGCCTTCCCCGGGCCGTAGACGTAGCCGGTGCAGGTCTCGCTTTCCGCGGCGAAGAGCTTGTGGTCGGCCTCCGTGGGCTGCGCCTGAGGCCCGGGGTGATAGTCCTTGAGCTTGGCGCAGAGGGCCTGGGCCTCTTGCTCGCCGAAGTCGTTCTGGCCGTAAAGGGAGGCGGCGAGGCAGAGGGCGAGGAGGGCGGCGATAGCAGCGATAAGGGCCGGCAGGTTGGTGATTTTCATAGGGTGGGCAAGTTTATCAGGGGCATCTGCCGCTCCTCTTCCCACGCCACCTCGTCCCCCACCCGGATCTCGCCGCCTGCGATCACCTCGGCGCAGGCGCCGCCCCGCCAGTGGGGACGCAGGGCGGATTGGAGGCCGGGGCAGGCTTCTTCCATGCGCTCGCAGGGCGGACATTCGTTGAAGATGCGCAGGCGGCAGGGGCCGATGCGGAGATGGCGGCCCCGGGTGCCTTCCAGACGGATGCCGGCGAGGAGGAGGTTGGCCCGGCGGACGGCGGGATCGAGATGAATACCCAGGCCCGAGAGGTCGGCGAGGGCGTCCGCCCAGGCTTCCTCTTCCAGGAGGATCACCTGGCGCCGGCCGCCCTGGTTGGCATTGCCCGCCAGGCCCTTGCCGGCGCGCAGGGTGGCGGTCTCCTGCGGGTCCATGGGGCCGCGCTTGAACCGCTTGAGCCAGATGGCGCGGATCTTTCCGGGGTCGCCGGGCCTCATTTCACCGGATCGGGCGAGGTGAAGACGGTGTCCGGGAGCGTCGCCGGCACCGCGATGTCGCCGAGCTCCAGCTTGCGGTCTGCCCCCACCTGGGTGCGGTGCGGGGCCAGCATGACGTTGCCGTACTTCTGCCACCCCTCCCATTTCCAGGCCGTGGCCGGGCCGTCCTTGGGCATGTCCTGAAGGATGTAGGCCCAGCGGTCCATCAGGTGGGTCTCGCGGTTGATATAGGCCGTGTAGCGGTCGCCGGGGGTGAGGCCGACTTTGCCGAAGGAGAGGCCGAGCTTGTCGTAGGTTTTGCCGTCGATCGTCTCTTCGCCCTCGTAGGTCAGGTTCACGCCCGGGTCCTGGATCTTGTAGGGCATCAGCAGCCAGTAGGTGTCGTTCACCCAGGCGCCGTAGCCGTTCTCCAGCATCTCCTTGGCCTTGTCGCCTTCGAGCTTCTTGCCGTCGAGGTAGGCTGTGCCCTCTTTGGTGTTGACGTTCTCGAGCACGACGTAGTGCTGCTTTTCCTTGGTGTCGCCCTCCACGCGGTAGCGGCCGGTCCACTTGTCCCACCAGTGGGCGCGTCGGCCGGCGAAGGTGAAGTGGAGGTAGCGCGTGTCGTCCCAGGCCTTCTTGCCGCCCAGCGCCTGCTGCATGCTGTCGGCCACGGACTGCGCGGTCGGCTGGGCGGACCCCGGCAGGGGCACGAGGGCTAGGGCGGATATCAGGAGCGAACCAGTGACCAGGGCGCGTCGGGACATGGGGATCTCCTTTCGAGGTCTCTCCAAGACAGTGGGAGATGGTAATACAGAACGGCCTTCCGGCCGGGGGTAGCTTGCAGCCTCTCCTCCCACCGCGCTCGCACCCGCCATACAATGCCCTTCCATGAGCAGCCACGATTCCACCCACACCAATCGCCTCGCCGGCGAGAGCAGTCCCTATCTCCTGCTGCACCAGCACAATCCCGTGGATTGGTACCCCTGGGGCGAGGAGGCGCTCGCACGGGCGCGGCGGGAAGACAAGCCGATCTTCCTCTCCGTGGGATATTCGACGTGCTACTGGTGCCACGTGATGGAGCGGGAGTCGTTCTCCAACCCGCAAGTGGCGGAGCGGATGAACCGCGAGTTCGTCAACATCAAGCTCGACCGCGAGGAGCGGCCGGACCTCGACGAGATCTACATGGCGGCGACGCAGATCCTCACCGAGCAGGGAGGCTGGCCCAACTCGGTGTTCCTGACGCCGGAGCTGAAGCCCTTCTACGCCGGCACCTATTTCCCGCCGGACGACCGCTACGGCCGCCCCGGATTCGCCCGCGTGCTGGCGGATCTCGCCGAGGCGTTCCGCAGCCGCCGCAAGGACGTGGAGGAGCAGGCGGCGGAGATGGCCCGCGCCATGCGCCACTACCTGGAGGAGCGCACGCATCCGGCGCCCGAGCCGCCGAGCGGCGCCGTGGCCTTGCGCGCCCTGGAATCGCTCGTCCGCCGTTTCGATTCCCAGCATGGCGGCTTCGGCGGCGCTCCCAAGTTCCCCACGCCGTCCAATCTCTACCTTTTGTTGGAGCTGGCAGAGGAGCGGCCGGAGGCCGGGGAGATGCTGGCAGCGTCGCTCGACGCCATGGCGCGGGGCGGCATCTACGATCAGCTCGGCGGCGGTTTTCACCGCTATGCCACGGACCGCGAATGGAAGATCCCCCATTTCGAAAAGATGCTGTACGACAACGGTTTCCTCCTCGAGCTCTACGCCCGGGAGCACGCCCGCACGGGCAACGCCCAGGCGGCCCGGGTGGTGCGGCAGACGGCGGAGTGGATCGCGCGCGAGATGACCTCGCCGGAGGGGGCCTTCTGGAGCGCCATCGACGCCGAGACGCACGGCCATGAGGGCGCCTTCTACGTCTGGACGCGGGAGGAGCTGCTGGCGGCGCTGGGGGAAGAGGACTTCACGTTCCTCGCTCCCATCCTTGGCTTCGCCGGCCCGCCGTTCTTCGAGGGGAGCCATTACGTGCTCCACCTCCCCGAGTCGCTGGAGAGCGCGGCCGAGCGCCGCCGCATGCCGGTGGAGGACCTGCTGCGCGAGGTGGACGCGGGGCGCGCCAAGCTCTTCGCCGTCCTTGCGCTGCGGGAGCGCCCGCTGACGGACGACAAGGTCCTGGCGGACTGGAACGGCATGGTGATCCGCGGTCTCGCCGTGGCGGGGAAGCTGCTGCACGAGCCCTCGTTCATCGCACGGGCGGCGCGGGCGGCGGATTTCATCCTGGAGACGATGCGCCCCGAGGGGAGCCCGCTGCTCCACACCTGGCGGCAGGGGCAGGGGAAGATCGCCGCCTACCTGGGGGACTACGTCTTCCTGGTGCGCGGCCTCCTGGCCCTGCACGAGGCCACGGAGGAGAAGCGCTGGCTTTCCGCGGCCGTGGAGCTGACGCGAGAGCAGAGCCGGCGGCTGCGCGACCGGGAAGGCGGGTACTTCGTGGGCGGCGAGAGCCCGGACGTATTGTTCCGCAGCAAGGAGATCTTCGACGGCGCCACCCCGGCGGGCAACGCCGTCGCGGTGCTCAACCTCCTCGACCTCGCGGACCGCACGGGCGAGCTCGTCTGGCGCCGCGAGGCGCGCAAGGCACTCTGTGCCTTCACTCCCGTGGTGGAGGGGAGACCGGAAGCGGTGCGGATGCTGGCCATCGCCGCCCGGCGCTACCACGAAAAGGGGGGAATTCCGGAGGAGGTGGAAGCCGAGTACGGCGAGGAGCGCGCGGCCCACGAGCGGGAGGCGGGAGCGGCGGGAGCCTCGAAGCTGGAGCACGAGGCGGAGCGGCTGGTGAAGGCCCACCTCGCACTGGAACCTGAAAGCGAGGGCTGGCGGCCGTTCCGCCTCACCCTGGAGATCGCCCCCGGCTGGCACCTCCAGGCGAATCCCGCCTCGGAGCCTTACCTGCAGCCCACGGAGGTCCATGGCGAGCTGCGGGGCGTCGTCTATCCCCCGGGCGAAATGGTGACGGCCGCCTTCGCCCACGAGCCGTTGTCGGTCTACAGCGGAACGGTGGAGATCCGGGGGGAGGTTTCGGGGACGGGGAGGGTGGCTGTGACGTATCAATGCTGTGACGAGGGGCGGTGCTTGCCGCCGGTGACGAGGGAGCTGGCGGGGTGAGGCGTCCCCCCGCCCAAGACCCTCATCCCCTGCCCCTTCTCCCGCCCCCTCACCACCCCCCTCACCGGGAGAAGGGGTCCCGGTTGAGGCGTTCTTGCTGTTCGTCCTTGCTGTCCTTGTAGTCCCTTCCGTCCCTTTCTTGCTGTTCTCCCTCTTCTCCCGGTGAGGGCATGCGGGAGAAGAGGGCCGGGGTGATGAGGGTCCTGGGCGGGAGGAGGCGCCCCGCTTCCCCTGCTATACTCCTGAAACGACTATGTCTCATTCCATCCCTTCCCCCAGATCCGCGGCCCTGCCGATCCTCGTCCTCGGTCTGCTTTCGCTCCTGGCCCCCCTGGTCCCGGCCCAGCCGGCGGCGGTGAGCGGCGGCGAGGTGCTGGTGGTAGCGGTGAAGTCGGCCATTCATCCGGTGTCGGCGGAGCTGGTGGACGATGCCGTACGGGAGGCGGACCGCTCGGGAGCTGCGGCGCTGGTGATCGAGCTCGACACGCCCGGCGGCCTCATGACCTCGACGCGCGACATCACCACCGCCATCCTAGGGGCACGCACGCCGGTGGTGGTCTACGTGGCGCCCAGCGGCGCCCAGGCGGCTTCGGCGGGGTTCTTCATCCTGATGTCCGCGGACGTCGCGGCCATGGCTCCCGGCACCAACACGGGAGCGGCGCATCCGGTGGGGGGGCAGGGAGAGGACATCCCCGGCATCCTCGGCAAGAAGGTGGAGCAGGACTCGGCGGCGAACATCCGCTCGCTGGCGCTGCGCAACGGGCGCAACCTCAAGCTCGCCGAGGCGGCGGTGGTGGAGAGCAAGTCCTACACGGCGCAGGAGGCGCTGGAGGGGAAGCTCATCGACCTCGTGGCCCCGGACCTGCCGGCGCTGGTGAAGGCGCTCGACGGCCGCGCCGTGAAGCGCGGGGAGGCCACGCTCACCCTGCACACGGCGAAGGCCGCGGTGCGGCGGTTCGAGATCTCCTCCATGCGCTCGTTCCTGGGCATACTGGCCGATCCCAACGTCACCTATCTCCTCCTGGGCCTGGGCTCGCTCGGCTTGTTCTTCGAGCTGATGCACCCCGGGGCCATCCTCCCCGGCGTGGTGGGCGCCATCTGCCTGATCCTTTCGTTCTATGGCCTGTCGGTGCTGCCGGTGAGCTACGCCGGGCTCGCCCTCTTCCTCCTGGCCATCGTCTTCTTCGTCCTGGAGATCAAGGTCACGAGCTACGGCGGGCTCACCGTCGCCGGGGTGATCTGTCTCGTGCTGGGCTCGCTGATGCTGTTCAATACGCCGGAGCCGGCGTTGCGGGTCAGCGTGCGTCTGATCGTCCTGCTGGCGTCCCTAGCCCTGCTGGTGGTCGGCTTCCTCACGTTCTCGGCGCTCAAGGCGCGGCGGCTGCCGGTGCGCACGGGGGCCGAGGGGCTGTTGCAGGAGGTGGGCATCGCCCGCTCGGGCCTGGCGCCGCGGGGGAAGGTCTTCGTCCATGGCGAGTTGTGGGACGCGGAGGCGGCGGAGCCGGTGCTCCCCGGCGAAGAGGTGGAGGTCGTGGCCGTGAATCGTCTCCGGCTGACGGTGCGTCCGCGCCGCCAGCCTGCAATCTAAAGGAAGGGGTGGAAACCCATGGAATACGGAGTCGGATGCGTCGTCGTCGTCATCATCGGCCTGTTCCTGTTCTCGCGCTGGGTGAACGTGCTCAAGGAGTACGAGCGGGCCGTCACCTTCTGGCTCGGCCGGCTGTCGGATAAGCCGAAGGGGCCCGGCCTGGTGCTCATTTTCTGGCCGTTCGAGACCATGGTGAAGGTGTCGCTCCAGACGCTGGTGCTCGACGTGCCGCCGCAGGACATCATCACGCGCGACAACGTTTCGGTGAAAGTCAACGCCATCGTCTACTTCCGGGTGGTCGATCCGCAGCGCGCCATCGTCGAGGTGCAGAACTACCTGCTGGCGACGAGCCAGCTCGCGCAGACCACCTTGCGGTCGGTGCTCGGCCAGGCCGAGCTCGACGACTTGCTGGCCGAGCGCGACAAGCTCAACGCCAAGCTGCAGGAGATGATCGATCAGCACACCGATCCCTGGGGCGTCAAGGTGTCGATGGTGGAGCTCAAGAACATCGACCTGCCGCAGGAGATGCAGCGCGCCATGGCGAAGCAGGCCGAGGCGGAGCGCGAAAAGCGCGCTAAGATCATCCACGCCGAAGGCGAGCTGCAGGCTTCGGTGAAGCTGGCCGAGGCGGGACAGATCGTCTCGGGGAACCCGGTGACCTTGCAGCTCCGCTATCTGCAGACCTTGACCGAGATCTCGGCGGAAAAGAACTCCACGATCATCTTCCCGTTCCCCATCGACCTCATCAAGGCCTTCACCAAGAACCTGTAGAGGGGAGTCCGAAGCGCAGTGTCCGAACCGCACGAGCCCAGCTATTACGAGATCGCGCTGACCAACCGTCAGGTGGTCGTCGCGTTCGTGATCCTTCTGGTCTGTCTCCTCTCCGCCTTCTTCTCCGGGGTCTGGATCGGCCGCGAGAGCACCGTCCGGAACCAGGAGCAACTCGCCCGCAACGCGCCGCCGCCGGCCGAGCCGAAGAAGGAGGGGGAGAACCTGGAGAGCCTCGAGTTCTTCGATTCCCGCGAGAAGACCGGCAAGGGGCACGAGGCGCGCGAGACGAAGCCGGAAACCTCGCCGAAGCCGGCGAAGACGGTGACCCCGGCGCCGGAGCCCGAGCCGCCGCCGGCGGAGTCCCCGGTGCAGGTCGCCGCCGCGGCGCCGCCTCCGGCTCCCGTGCCCACGCCGCCGGAGCGCAAGGGGAAGGGGCATAAGGGGGAGCCGGCGGCGACGGATCCCATCCGGCCGGCCAAGCCCGCGGAGATCGTGGAGCCCGCGGTGCCCAAGGGTGCGGTGGTCATCCAGGTCTTCTCCTCCCAGGACCAGACACAGGCGGAGAGCATCCGCAAGCGCCTGCTCAAAGGGGGGCAGAAAGCATTTCTCTCGCCCGTGGACGTGGCGGGCCACACCATGTACAGGGTGCGCCTCGGCCCCTTCACCTCCCGCCCGGATGCGCAGAAGGTGGCTGAGAAGGTGCGCAAGACGTACAAGCTGGATACGTGGGTCACGGAGTGAGGGCCTCCCTCCTCCGCTACCTCTTCGCCGCGGCCGGCGGCGTGCTGTGGGGCCTCTGTTTCAGCAAGGTCTCGCTGCCGGTGGCGTCGTGGATCGCCTTGACGCCGCTGGTGGTGATGCTCGCCTGGCCGCGGCCCGGCCGGCTGGGCTTCGTGCATGGGCTCGCGGCGTGGATGACGGGGCTGTACTGGATCGTCCCCACCTTGCGGACCTACGGCCAGATGCCGGTGGTGGTGGGGATCCTGCTCACCGCCCTCCTCGCTTCCTACCTCGCCCTGTTCCATGCGCTGTTCGGCTGGCTCGGCTCCGCGATGTGGCGCCGCGGCGGGCTCCTCCGCCTGGTGACGCTGCCGGCGTTGTGGGTGGCCCTGGAGTGGCTGCGCACCTATCTCGGCGGCGGTTTCCCTTGGAACCTCGCGGGCTATACCTGGGTGGACGTGCCGGGAGCGCTGCCGCTGGCCGCCTGGATCGGTGTCTACGGGGTGTCGTTCCTGGTGGTCCTGACCAGCGTCGCCCTGGGCCTCACGGTCGAGGCGCGGCGGTGGGAGCCGGCCGTGCTGGCGCTCCTCTTCGTCCTGCTGCTTCTCCCGCTCGCCGCCCGCTGGAGCCTGCGGGAGAACGCGCGCGAGGTCCGCGAGGCCGGCGGCTTCGGCAAACCGGTGCAGCTCCTCCAGCCGAACATCCCGAACCTCGTGGCCTACGATCCGCTGATCGTCAGCCGCAACTACCGCAAGATGCTCGACATGTCGCTGGAGGCCTGCCAGCCGGGCTCCCTCGTGGTTTGGCCCGAGAGCGCGGCCTGGCCGTTCCAATATCACCGTGATCCGTGGTTCGATCAGGACTTGAACTCCCTGGCCAACCGCGGCTGCTCGGTGCTCTTCAACTCCGGCACGCCGGTGGGGGACGCCTTCTACAACTCGGCCTACCTGCTCTCGGCCTCCGAGGCGGCGGTGCGTTACGACAAGCGCCATCTCGTGCCGTTCGGCGAGTACGTGCCGTTCCGCGGCGTCTTCGGCTGGATGGACAAGCTGGCGCGCGATGCCGGGGATTTCCGGCCGGCGGACCGCACCGTCCTCCTCCCGTGGAACGGCGAAGAGCTTGGAATGTCCATCTGCTACGAGGTGG
This sequence comes from Thermoanaerobaculia bacterium, assembly GCA_036275055.1. GTDB lineage: Bacteria > Acidobacteriota > Thermoanaerobaculia > Multivoradales > UBA5704 > DATARR01. The sequence continues at coordinate 51,669 of DASUEN010000235.1, read as the reverse complement.
TTTTCCCTGCCGAGGTGGCCGACCTCGCCCAGCGGGGGGCGACCCTGCTGGTGACCATCACCAACGACGCCTGGTACGGCGACACCTCCGCTCCCTGGCAGCATTTCCGGGCGGCGCGCTTCCGGGCGGCGGAGAACCGCCGGCCGCTGCTGCGCGCGGCCATCACAGGGGTCTCCGCCTTCGTGGCGCCGGACGGCTCGGTGCGCGCCCAGATCGGGGTGTTCCGCGAGGGGATCATCCGCGCCCGGGTGCTGGGATCGCGGCGGCTCACCCCGTTCGCCCGCGCGCCCTGGCTAGTTCCCCTTCTCTCGACGGTGGCGGCGGCAGTTGGATACACTCTGGCACGAATCGCAGGACGCGGAAGGAGCCTTTCATGATCGCCTACGAAGTGCAGCAACGGATCGATACCTTAGCCGAGCAGCTCGCCAACCTCCGGGGGTATCTTTGAGCACGATGACCTGGAGCGCGAGCTGTCCGAGATCGACCACCAGATGCAGGAGGCCGGTTTCTGGGACAGCCCGGCCAAAAACGCCTCCATCCTGCAGAAACGCCGCGACCTCGAGCGGCGCCTCGCGACCCTGAACCGCCTGCGCGCCGACGGCGACGAGCTCGCCACCTGGCGCGAACTACTCGACGAAGGCGAAGCCGATCCCGAGTTCGACCGCTTCATCGGCCGCTTGGAAGGCGAGCTCGCGAAGCTGGAGCTGGAGCTCAAGCTCTCCGGGCCGGACGACGACAAGAACGCCCTCCTTTCCATCCACCCCGGGGCCGGCGGCACCGAGTCGCAGGACTGGGCGGAGATGCTGCTGCGCATGTACCTGCGCTGGGGCGAGCAGCATGGCTACGAGATCGAGCTGCTGGATCGCCAGGACGGCGAGGAAGCGGGTTTGAAGAGCGCCACTCTCGCGCTGCGCGGGCCCCACGCCTACGGCTACTTGAAGAGCGAGCACGGCGTGCACCGGCTGGTGCGGATCAGCCCCTATGACTTCCAGGCCCGGCGGCACACCTCGTTCGCCTCGGTGGACGTGCTCCCCGAGGTGGATGACGACGTGGTGATCGAAGTCAATGACAAGGATTTGAAGATCGACGTCTTCCGTTCGTCGGGAGCCGGCGGCCAGCACGTCAACAAGACGGAGTCGGCGGTGCGCATGACCCACCTGCCCACGGGCATCGTGGTCTCCTGCCAGAACGAGCGCAGCCAGATCAAGAACCGCGCCATGGCGATGAAGGTCCTGCGCTCGCGCCTCTACGACCGGGAGATGCAGAAGCGGGCGGCCGAGCAGGCAGAGCGCGAGGGGAAGAAGATGGACAACGCCTGGGGGAGCCAGATCAGGAGCTACGTCCTCCACCCCTACCGCCTGGTGAAGGACCACCGCACCGGCGCCTCCGTGGGCGACGCCGACAAGGTGTTGGATGGCGGGCTCGATCCGTTCATCGAGGCGTACCTCAAGGGTCAGATGGCGTCGGAGAAGGACAAGGACGATCTGGTGTAGGGGAGCGCGATGCCTGCCCCGGCCCTCGACTACGTCTCCCCCCTCCCCCCCGTCCGCTCGGGGATCGCGGACTACAGCGCGGACCTGCTGCCGCACCTCGCGGCCCTCGCCGACGTGCGGCTGATCCGCCTGCCGGATCTGCCCGTCGCGCCCGAGATCGAGCGGGGGTGGCGTTTCGCGCCGGTGGCGGAGACGGGGGCCGGGGGACGGCTGCCGCTCTATCAGATGGGGAACAACCGCTACCACCGGGCGGTGCGCGAGCTGGCGATGCGGATTCCCGGCGTGCTCACGCTGCACGACGTGGTCCTCCATCACCTCCTGCAGGACGTCACCCTCGGCCGCCACGATCCCCAGGGGTTTTGGGACTACAAGGCCGAGCTGACCCGCGATCACGGCTGGATCGGCGAGGCCGCGGCGCTCGCCAAGCGGTGGAATGCCTGGGGCGAGGCCCCTCTCTTCCAGTTGCCGGCTCACCGCACCCTGCTGCGCCGCCAGCGGGGGATCCTCGTGCACAGCCGGTGGGCGGCGGATTTCCTGAAGGACGAAGAGGTGGGGGTGCCCGTGCGCGCCATCCCCATGGGCGTGCCGCTGCCGCCGGCCGCCGACGAGGCCGCGGGGAAGGCCCTGCGCCGCCGTTTCGGCCTTCCCGAGGATCGGCCGGTGATCGGCTCCTTCGGCTTCCAGACGCCGATCAAGCGCACCGTCTCGGCCGTCAGGGCCTTGGCAGCGCCGGGGCTGGAGGAGGTGCATCTCATGATCGTGGGCGAGGCCGCGCCGGTGATGGACCTCGAAGGCGAGGCGCGGCGGGCCGGCGTGGCCGGGCGCGTCCACGTCCTCGGCTTCGTGCCGTTCGAGGACTTCGAGGCCGCCATCGCCGCCGTGGACCTCTGCCTCAACCTGCGCCATCCCACGGCGGGGGAGACCTCGGCCTCGCTGCTGCGGGTGCTCGCCGCGGGGCGGCCGGCCATCGTCTCCGATTACGCGCAGTTCGAGGAGCTGCCGGCCGAGGTCGCCTTGCGCGTGCCCTTGGGAGACGAGGAGCCCGCGGCCCTGGCGGCGATGCTACGGGAGCTGCTGGCCGATCCGGCCCGCCTCGCGGCCATGGGCCGTGCCGCCCGCGAGCACGTACGGCAATGCCACGATCCGGCCCGCTCCGCGGCGGCGGTGATCGCGGCCTGCCGCGAGCTCGGCGAGCTGCCGCCGGTGGGGGACGATGCCGGCGGACACCGGGAGGTGCCGGGGCCTTCGAGCCTCATCTGGGAGCCGCTCCCCGGGGACCTCCAAGTGGAAGGGGCGGAGCTGCCGTGGCCCGAGGGGGAGCGGCGGCGCCTGCGCATCCGGCTGCGCAACACCGGCTATGCCCGCTGGCTGGCGGGCAAGCGCGGGCCGGGAGGGGTGAGCGTGGTGGTGAAGCTGCTGATCGACGGCGGCGAGGACCGCCTGTGGGGGACGGACCTCTTCGGCGGCGGCCTCTGGCTCCCCCTGCCGCGGGACCTGGCGCCGGGGGACGAGATCGTGCTCGAAACCGACGTGCGCCGCCCGCCGGGGCCGGCGCGCCTGTGGATCGAGCCCCACCTTTTCGGGGGCGTGAGCCTCGCCAACCTCGGCGGGCCGGATTGGGACCAGTGGATCTGAAACGCAATCCCCTGGAGGCCGCGGGGTGGGCCATCCTCGGCCTCCTCCTGCTCCTGACGCTGATCGGCGCCGTGCGGCTCGACCGCTCCCACCATCCGCTGCTGGGCGACGAGGCCACCTATGCCATGCAGGCGGCGAGCCTCGCCTGGGACTTCGACCTCGCCTACACCCGGCAGGACTACGACCGTTTCGTCACGCACTGGGGTGTGCCGCCCCAGGGGCTCGTGCTGCAAAGCCGTCCCGGGAGCGCCAAGCTGGTCTACGCCAAGCCGCCGCTCTACGCCCTGATCCTCGCCCCCTTCGTGCGGCTGGCGCCGGTGCGCGGTCCCGTGGTGGCCAATGCCCTGCTGCTGGCGGCGGCCGTGCTCCTCGCGGCCCTGGCGTTGCGCCGCCGCATCGGGCGGGCGGCGCCGTACTGGACGGCGGCCTTCGTCTTCGCCTCCGTCGCCTTCGCCTACGTCTTCTGGGGGGATGCGGACCTCTTCCTCATGGCCTGCACGGCGGCGGGGTTCGCGCTGGTGTATTGGGAGGACCGGCGCTACTTGAAGGGCGACGAGCCGCCGCCGGAGGTCTACCAGGGGGAGGACACCGCGCCCGAGCGCCACTCCTTCGCGCGCTGGTGCGGCGCGGGGGCCCTCCTCGGAGTGGCCGCCGTCACTCGTCCTTTCTATCTGACCCTGTTCCTGCCGGCGGTGGTGGCGGCCTGGGGCGCTCACGTGGAGCGGCGACGGGCCGCGCTGGCCGGGCTCCTCCTCGGCGCGGCGGGGATCGCGGCCATCTCGTTTGGGATTCAGTGGCTGGCCGGCGGCGATCCCACGGCCTACGGCGGCCAGCGCCAGGGGACCTACGGCAGCCAGGGGTATCCCGAGGTGGAGTATCCCGCGGCGCGCTGGAGCGCCCAGGTGGAGAAGCACGGCAACGCCTCGTGGCTCCAGGAGTCTGCCTTGCGGCCGCGGTTCTCCCTGGCGCTCACGGGCTGGAACCTGGTCTACCTCCTCTTCGGCAGGAACGTCGGCATCCTCCCCTACTTCCTCCCTCTGCTCCTGGGCTTCGTGGCCTTCCAGAGGGACCGTGGGCGCTGGGCCATCCCCCTCGCCGTGGGCGCGTCGGTGCTCGCCTTCGTCTTCCTCCTGCCGTTCAACTTCTACGGCGGGGGAGCGCTGGGGAACCGCTACTTCCTGCCGCTCTATCCGGCCCTCTGGTTCCTCGCCGCGCGGCCGGTGCGGGCGGCGTGGGCGCCGCTGGTGGTCCTCCTCGCCTCGCCTTTCGTGGGACCGCTGTGGAAAGAGCCCACGGGCTACCCCGTGGGGGACGACGGCCAGCCCCTCTACGCCTCCTCGGCGGTGGCGCGGCGGTGGCTGCCGTTCGAGACGACGCAGTCCAACCTCCCCGGCGACCAGGTTGCCCTGGGCGGCGGCCTGTGGGTGAAGCTGCTCAACCACAACGCCTGGCACTCGGGGCGGGGAATGAGCTTGAAGATCGCGGGCGGCGCGCCGGTGGAAATGCTCCTTGCGAGCCCGCAGCCGCTGGACTCGGTGGATTTCGAGCTCGACGACAACGCACCCACGCGGCTCCAGATGGGCGACCGGGAGCTGCGGCCGCTGATGTTCCTCGCCAATGGCTCCGAGATCTTCGAGGTCCGGCTGTGGAAGGAGCGCGCGGTGCATCCCCTCTGGTGGGGACCTTACGACTACCACCTCTACGCCCTGAGCTTCCACCTTCCCGGAGCGAAGACGACGCCGGCGAGCCTGCACATCCGGCCGTCGCGGAATCTGATAGAACCTCATCGGAGCGAAAGAGATGGAGAGTGAGCGCCACAGTTGGATCATCGCCTTGCGCGAGCGCCTCGCTTCGCCGCCGCCCCGCCGTCTGCCGGCGAGCGATTTGCGGCAGGCCTCGGTGCTGGTGCCGCTCTACGTCGAAGCCGGCGAGCTGTGGACCGTCCTCACCCTGCGCTCGGATACGCTGTCGAGCCACCGCAGCCAGGTCGCTTTCCCCGGCGGCGGTAGGGAGCTCAAGGAAGACGCGTGGGAGGCGGCCCTGCGGGAGACGCACGAGGAGATCGGCCTCGATCCGAAGCGCATCCTCCGCCTGGGCGAGCTCGACGAGGTCGAAAGCCCGGCCGGCTTCCGCATCATCCCCTGCGTGGGAGCGATCCCCTTCCCCTACGAAACGAAGCTCAACGCCGCCGAGATCGCCGAAGTCTTCAGCCTCCCCCTTTCCGCCTTCGCCAATCCCAAGATGGTGGAAGAGCAGGACGTGCTGATCAACGGCGTCCGCCGCAGCCTGCGCATCTACCACATCGGCAACCGGCGCATCTGGGGCGTGACCGCGCGCATCCTGCAGAACTTGATGATCCGCCTGGGGTTGGAGCCGGAGGAGGAGAATTGAGGGGGGATATGATCGCCAAGCCAATCCAGCCCCGAAGGGGCGACAGGAACCCTGGGGAATCCGAGATGGGCGTGGAGCAAGTCTACGGTAAACCCGACGAGGTGACTGCGATTTCGGTGGAAGGGTTCAAGTCCTTCGCCAAAGAGCAGAGGGTGGAGATCCGCCCTTTGACCCTCTTGGCTGGCGCGAACAACTCCGGGAAATCGAGTCTTCTGCAGCCCCTTCTCCTGCTCAAGCAGACTCTGGAAGCGAGCTATGACCCGGGTCCCTTGCTGCTCGAAGGTGCCCATGTCCGTTTCTCCAGCGCAGATCAGCTCCTCACCCGGCAGGCGAGCCATGCGAGGACAGAGTTTCGGATCGGGTTCGAATCGAGCCGGAGGAATTCCATTCTTCAGACCTTTCAGCGCAGCAAAGGCGGCGGTTTCAATCTGGCGCGGTCCGATTTGCGGATCTCTGGCCGTACGATTGCGCTCATTGCAGGTGCCCGGGACCTTCCAACCAGCGCCGTTCAGGAGCTGTCTCCCGCGCTCCTGGGAGCGGTGGAGATCATGTATAGACACAGGCGGCTGCACTGGGAGGTCGTACGGCGCCGGTGTTTTCTCGGCGCTGCAATGGTGCTCGATGGTCAGCAGCAAGAGGATTGGGTGGAGACTCCGGAGAGGGTCTTCGGCGGTTTGCTGCGCCGGTTGATCCACGTGCCGGGCCTGCGTGGCAATCCCGAAAGGTCGTACAACACCTCCGCGGTCCAGGACGCGTTTCCGGGGACGTTCGAGCATTACGTGGCCAGCCTCATCGTTGCCTGGCAAGGCTCCTCGGACAGGCGGCTTGCCTCGTTGGAGGAGGGCTTGGAAGCTCTGGGGCTGACTTGGAAGATCCAGGCAAATCCACTGGAAGCTACGCGCGTCGAGCTGCTCGTGGCGCGCCTGCCAAGAAGCTCCAAAAAGGCGGGTGGCGATCTCGTCAACATCGCAGACGTCGGCTTCGGCGTCTCCCAGGCTCTTCCTGTCCTCGTCGCCCTTCTCGCCGCTCAACCCGGTCAACTCGTCTACCTGGAGCAACCTGAGCTCCACCTCCACCCCTACGCCCAGCAAGCTCTGGCCACGGTCATTGCCGATGCCGCCAACCGAGGCGTCCGCGTCGTTGCCGAGACGCATAGCTCCATCCTCCTTCTTGCCGTCCGGACTCTCATTGTGGAAGGGAAGATCTCTCCGGAAAAGGTCATGCTCCACTGGTTCCAACGGGACGCCCGGGGAGCCACGAAGGTGACGAGCGCAGAGATGGATAAGCTCGGCGCCTATGGCGACTGGCCCGAGGATTTCGGCGAGGTCCAGGCGACTGTGGACAACCGCTATCTCGACGCTGTCGAGTCGAAGGTCTTTCCCAAGAAACGTGCCAAAAGGTAAACGGATCGTGGTCGACGCGTCGGTTGCCCGGTCCGCTGGCTGGGAAGGGACTGCCGACTTGCTATCTCGTCAGTGCCGGGAGGTGCTGGAGGTCATCAAGAGCATTCACAGTATTGTTTTCAGCAAAGAGAGCCTCGCCGAATGGAGGAAGCACAGCTCTGGTTTTGCCAGGACTTGGTTGATCGATATGTATGGCCGTAAGAAGGTGATCTCAGCGGGGGATATCAAGGATGAAGGGTTTCGGGTCCGACTCCTGCGATCCGCTTCCTCCGCCTCGGTCCGGGCCGCGATGGAGAAGGATGCGCACCTCATCGAGGCCGCGAACCGGCATGACCGGATCGTGCTCTCCCGAGACGAAGCCATGCGCCAGATCCTCAGGGATGTGGCGGCTGAAATCCGGGAGGTCGCGCAGATCCTGTGGGCGAACCCGGCGCTTGAAAGCGACCGGGTGCTGCCCTGGCTCGAAAACGGAGCCAGGATGGAGGCCGCGAGGCGGCTGGGAAGCTCGCGTAGCGAGTAGCCTCAATCCGGCCAGCTAAATCATCGCGGGGACAAGGGATTATCCCGCCCCGTTGGGGCTCCGGCCGGTGGATGCCGCGAACCCAGCCCGGTGGGCTGGGCTTAGGTATCTCGGGCCTTTGGCCCGGGTGCGCTGTGCGCACCATGGAAGGTATGAGCACCGCACACCCTACACGTTTGGGGCGGTCGTGCTGTTCTCCCTCTTCTCCCGGTCGGGGGGAGGGCGATGGGAGAAGAGGGCCGGGGTGATGAGAGGTCTTGGCGGCAGTGGGCCCCTCAATCCGGCCGGCTGAGCCGCCGGTCGTCACGCACGAAGACCCAGGCGGTGTCGGTCTCGGCGCTGTAGAAGAGCGTCACCCAGACGTGGCGGGGCTCCATCTCGTAGTCGAAGACGTAGGGGAAAACGATATGGAGGCGGCCGGTCTCTACGCCTTCGCGGAACTTGCCGGCGAACTCCTGCACGTTGGTGCAGGGAGCGACCTGGGTGAAGAAGTTGCGGCCCAGGACGTTCTCCTTCCTGCGGCCGGACAGGTCGACCTCGACCTGGTTGACGCTCAGGATGGTCCCCTCGCGGTCGAGCCGGATGGCTCCGAAGGGGAGCTGGTCGAGCTCCAGGTCGGAGGATCTCTGGATGCGTTCGATCTCGGCGTAGCCGACGAGGTTGTCTTCGTTGTTCATGCAGTTCTCTCCCTCTCTACACTTCATGGCAATCAAGTAAGGCCAGGTACAGCGCTGGTATCCTAGCGGACCTCTCCCGGGAATGGGGATGGAGACCGTGTGACCGCAATTCCTGAAATCCGCGTCCGCCCCTGCAATGCGGGGGAGGTCCGTCCGGACGGCGCCTACGTCCTCTACTGGATGACCGCCTTTCGCCGCCTGGGCTGGAGCTTCGCGCTGGAGAGGGCCGCCGGCTGGGCGCGCGAGCTGGGCCGGCCCCTGGTGATCCTGGAGCCCCTGCGCTGCGGCTATCGCTGGGCGAGCGACCGCCATCACCGCTTCGTCCTCGACGGCATGGCGGAGCACGCGGCGCGGCTGGCGGGCTCGAACGTCCTCTATTACCCCTACGTGGAGCCGGCGGCCGGAGCGGGGAAGGGGCTGCTCGAAGCGCTGGCGAAGGAGGCCGCCGTGGTGGTGGCAGACGACGCGCCGTTCTTCTTCCTGCCGCGCCTCCTCGCCGCCGCGGCCCCCCGGCTCGCCGTGCGGCTGGAGGCGGTGGACTCCAACGGCCTCCTCCCCCTGCGCGCGGCGGACCGGGACTTCACGGCCGCCTACCACTTCCGGCGCTTCCTCCAGAAGACCCTCCCCGAGCACCTGGCCCGCTTCCCGGAGGAAGATCCGCTGGCGTTGCCCTTACCTTCCCGCCTCGCGGGGCTGCCCAGGGAGATCGCCAGGCGCTGGCCGGCCGCCGAAGAAGAATGGCTGCAGCAGGGGAGCCTCGCGGCGCTCCCCATCGATCACGGCGTGCCGCCTGTGCCCGGCACGCCCGGGGGAGAGGCGGCGGCGAAGAAGGCGCTCACCCGCTTCCTGGACGAGCGGCTCCTGATCTACGGCGAGGGGAGGAACGATCCGGGAGAGGACGTGACCAGCGGTCTCTCTCCCTATCTCCACTTCGGGCATATCTCCATCCACCAGATATTCGCCGCCGTGGCCGAACGGGAGCAGTGGAGCCCGGAGCGGCTGGCCCGCACCGCGAGCGGCGGGCGCGAAGGGTGGTGGGGGATGGGCGCGGCCGCCGAGAAGTTCCTCGACGAGGCCGTCACCTGGCGGGAGGTGGGGTTCAACATCGCCTCCCGGCGGGAGGATGCGGAGCGCTACGAATCGCTGCCGGACTGGGCTCAGGCCACGCTCGCCAAGCACGCGAGAGATCCGCGGCCGGAGCGCTACTCGCGGGACGAATTCGAGGCCGGGAGCACGCACGACGAGGTGTGGAACGCCGCCCAGGGGCAGCTTCGCGAGGAGGGGCGCATCCACAACTACCTGCGGATGCTGTGGGGGAAGAAGGTGCTCCACTGGTCGGCCACGCCGCGCGAGGCGCTGGCGACGCTCGTCGAGCTCAACAACCGCTGGGCCCTGGATGGCCGCGATCCCAATTCCTACACCGGCATCTTCTGGTGCTTCGGCCGCTACGACCGTCCATGGGCGCCGGAGCGCCCCATCTTCGGCACCGTACGCTATATGAGCACCGAGAGCACGCGCCGCAAATTCCGGGTGGACGCCTACGTGGACCGCTATGCCCCGAAGGCGGCGGCCCAGACGTCCCTCTTTTAGAGACCGAGGACTGGCATGCGAACGATTCTGGCCCTGATCCCCCTCTGCCTGCTGCTCGCCGCCTGCGCCTCCACGGGGGAGCCGGGGAGCCTCACCAGCGAGCTGGCTCCGTACCTCGTGCGGCAGGACGTGGACATCGCTATCGCCTACCACAACCTGGGGACGGGAGCCACCTTCTTCCGCAACGAGGACGAGCCTTTCCACGCCGCCAGCACCATGAAGCTGGCGGTGATGATGGCCCTGTATCAGGCCATCGACGCCGGCCAGTTGCGACCGGGTGAGCCTATGGCGGTGCGCAACCGCTTCCAGAGCCTGGTGGACGGCTCGCCCTTCGCCCTCGATCCCAAAGAGGACAGCGATCCGGATCTCTACCAGGCGGTGGGGAGCACCCGACCGCTGGAGGAGCTGATCCGGCGGATGATCGTCCGCAGCTCGAACCTCGCCACCAATCTGCTGATCGAGCGCATCGGCGCCTCCCGCGCCACGGACCTCATCCGCGGCCTGGGCGCCTATCAGATGAAGGTCCTGCGCGGCGTCGAAGACGAGAAGGCGTTCAAGGCGGGGCTCAACAACACGGCCTCGGCCAGGGACCTGGCGATCCTGCTCACCACGCTCGCCCAGGGCGATGCTTTCACGCCGGCCTCGACGGCGAAGATGATCGAGATCCTCAAGGCCCAGGAGCTCAACGAGAAGATCCCAGCCTACCTGCCGAAAGGCACGCCCATCGCCCACAAGACCGGGGACATCACCGGCATCCACCACGACGCGGCGATCGTCTTCCCGCCCGGGGAGCAGCCCTACATCCTCGTGGTGCTCACCCGTGGCTTCCAGGACGAGAAGCAGGCCAACCAGGTGATCGCCGAGATCTCGCGGACGGTGTGGCAGCGGCGGGGGATGCGGTAGGCGTCGTCGTTCCGGGGGGGCCGCGCAGTCTGGTGTACCATGAACGAGACGGGCTTGCCTGATCTTGGAGGGATGGGGATGCTACATCGAGCTTCGAAGATCCTGCCCTTTGTCGATCCTGCGGTGAAAGGGACTGCCGTCGTCGGCCGCGTCCACCGCGACGGGTCGATCACCTTTCGCGGCAAGACCTACGCCACGATCAAAGACGTGCCCCAGGAGTGCCAGGCCATCCGGCCGGACGTCGAAACCGAGACCCAGTGGCGTCACCTCTACCGCGCCGTGGCGCCGGAGGCCCGGCGAGGACGGTGAGTCGAGGCTTCGCGCGGGAGCATCCGGCGGAGAAACACGATCGTCTCTAGCCTCAATCCGAGGATAAATACGATGGTGTTTCGCGCCCAGACGGTATAAATACGAGGGTCTTTGGCCGTCAGGTCTCCTGGCCTTCCTCTTGCCTTCCTCGTTTTCTCTTCTCAATGTCCCCGAACCGTGAGGGGAGGCCGGTCAGGGCTCAGCGGCTCAGCGGCAGCCGCAGGTGCAGGTTTCGGTGCTGATGCAGTAGGACGTATGGCCGGACGGGCAGTCGCTGCACTCGGAGATGCACTCCCTGACCGTGCAACCACCGACTGGCATCGCCGGCACAGGGGCTGGGAGGAAGAGGTCCGAGGGTGCGGCTGGAGCGACGGACGCTCCGGGCTGGGCCGTCGGGAGAGTTGCCGCACAACTGCCGCCCGCGGCGAGTAGCGTGGCGAGGGCCGGCTGGGCTGGCGTGGTTACCTCGGCACCAAGCCGCGGCGCCAGGACGGCGATGAGAAGGAAGCTGGCAAGACAGATCGTCAGTCTCTTCATTGGGTACCTCCATCGAGCTCAGGGTTTGCGAAGGTTGGACCGGCTCTCCCGGGAGTACTTTACTTGATTTGCAGATGGCTCAGGACGCCCACCTACGACGCTGGCGCCGCCCAGGCTGGGGGCGGCGCCAGTGCTCCGGGTTATTGAGCCGGTGCGGCCGATCCTTCGGCCTGCACGGCATAGAGCGCCAGGATCCCGCCCCAGCCGTTCGGCGAATCGATGGCGGCCCGCACGGCGTCGGCTCCCAAGCCGTGGCGGTCGAGGTGACGATGCTCGAGCTCCACGCGGGTCGAGCCGTCGTCCTGCGGAGTGAACCGGACCTCCACTTCGCTCGACTTCGCGAGATCGGGCTCGAACTGCCACTGAGTAGTGATCTGCCAGGCCAGGACGAGGCGGTGAGGCGGCTCCAGGACGAGGATCGAGCCCCAGTCGCACTCCGAGCCGTCGATGCACCGTCCGTAGCAACGGCCGCCGACGCGCAGCTCGAGGACCTCCTCGGCGAGCGGCGACTTGCCGATGTGGTGGCTGCGCGGCCACCACGAGTCGAAGCCTTCCGTGAACACCTTGAAAGCGCGCTCCACGGGCGCTTTCACCGTGATCCCCTTGCGCACCGGTACAGCCGTCACTGGATCTACCGTGGTCGTCATCGTTCCTCCTCGTTGGAGCGGTCTTCCACCGCGTTTTTGTAGGCGGCGAGCGCCTGGTTCCAGAACTGGTCGAAGTAGTCGCGAAGGGATGCGAAGCCCTCGGAATTGAGCTCGTAGACTCGCCGCGTCCCCTCCGGGCGGTCGAGGACCAGGTTAGCGTCCTTGAGCACCCGCAAATGCTGCGAGATCGCGGGGCGGCTGACGGGGAAGTGGCTGGCAAGCTCGCCCACGGAGAGCGGTCCCGCGAGCAGGCGCTCCACGATGGCGCGCCGCGTCGCGTCGCCGAGGGCATCGAGCTGGGCTGCTTGGTAAGTGTCCACTGACGGTAAGTATGGAGTTACCGATGGCATCTGTCAAGCCCCCCGAGAGCTGGCGATGCCTCGAAGGTGGGAGAGAGTAGCGAGGGCGGAGCCTGGCTACTCGGTCAGCAGGTGTAGCACCAGGGAACCGGCACGTCGGGTTCGAACGGGCAGTCTAGCTGCGGAAGACATCGGTAAGGCTCTCAGCGGTCGGGAAGCGATCGAACCACTCCAAGAGGAGGTCGGCATCCGCTTTGACGATCCGGTCGCGCGTGCCCTGGTCGACCGGGCCAAAGCGCTTTTCAAGCAACCGGAGCAGAGCTTTGGCTTCTCCTTCCTGCCGGCCCTGCTGCAGTCCCTCCTGCAGATCCTGCTGCCAACTCTCTTCCCTCAGTTGCTCGGTCCAGAAGGCAATTCGTTCGTCTATTATCGATTCAAACTCCTCTAAAGTCAGATGCTTCGGGATCTCATACGCATCCTCTCCCATACGGGGAAGGATCACCTCTTCGAGCCAGTTCTGATATGCGTAGCGTACCCGCGGCTCCTCGCGTCCCACGTGCTCCTGAAGACGGGCGACTCCAACGCGTGCTGCTTCCCAACTCCTGCTCGGTTCAAGAGAGAAGAGATCAGCCACAAGGCTGCTTTCCTTTTTCCTAAACCCCTTCCCGCCATACATCGGCTCCTGGACCAGTTCTCTCCAGGGCACGTCCGGCTCGACCGCCAGCAGCCCTTCGGCGAGCAGGGCATCGTAGTGCGTATCCTTGAAGGTCATCAGGCGGACCGGCATGTAGTGGTCCGGTCGTGATGGAAGCTCCAACAGCACGAAGGCGTAGACCCAATCGCTGGTATCCCGGCGTCGGAGTTTCCAGATGATGTCGCTCTCCCGGTTCCTCCGTTTCTCGGAGACGAAGGAGGCGTTGACCCTCTCCGCCGAGGCGAAGTCGATGAGTTCCATCCAGTCCTCACCGATTATCTCGCGGAGGAAGTCGCACACCATGCTGACATGGGAAAAGAAGAGCTGGCAACGGCGGTCGTGTTGTCCCAAGAGAATTTGTCCCCTGGCGAAGTATACCAGAGGCTGCGATCAAGGGGGGCTGAGGCGTGAGCGTCGAGCACACGCCGTGTTGTGGCGCAGATCGTCGAGCAGGGCCTCGATCGCGCTGGTGACGGCTTTCGGCCGGTCCCAATGAATGAAGTGCCCCGCGTCTGGGACCGTGATGTGCCGGGAGCAGGGCGAGCGTGAGGCAAGATCGGCCTGAAGCTCCCCGGCGATCCGGACCCAGCGCTGGTGAAGCTCCAGGGGTCTCGACGGCGGACGCTGCCGGCTGCCGGCGGAGAGGACGATCAGGGGAACGTCGAGCTGCCGGGGGAGCCCGGCAAATTCGCGCGGGCTCGCTTCGGCGATCTCCGACTCCTCGAAGCTCGCGCGGTACCACGCCGGCCGGCGGGAGACCGCGGCGAGCTGGCGCCGTGCCTTCCACGGGAGCCCTGGAATGGATGAGATGGGAGGCATCGGCTCGCCGCGCTCCGCCTTCTCGGCGAGGAGACGATCTTCCTTCATCGCCTCTTGATGGTTCTGCCAGAACTCGCGAGGAGCATGCGCCCAGTGATCTTCGTGCGCGGATTCGACGAGCACGACTCCCGTGACCTCCTCCGAGTGAAGAGCCGCCAAGAGCCGCACGTCGAGGCCGCCGAAAGAGTGTCCTACGAGGACATAGGGAGGAGGAATGCCCGCCCGGGCGAGAAGCGTCCGAAGCTCTTCGACGCTCCGCCGCCGGCTGCGCGGCTGGGGTCCAGGGTCGCTGTACCCGATCCCCGCCCGGTCGAAAGAGCAGACCCGAGTCGTCCTGGCGATCTCCGGCTGCACCCGGAACCAGGAAAGCCACGAGTCTCCGCTCCCCGAGTCCAGGATCACGGCAGGCGAGCCCGCGCCCTCGCAAACCAGATGGAGCCGGAAGCCCCCCACGTCCACCATCCTCCCGGAAGGCGGAACCGGCCACCGCGCCCAGGCCAGAGCGCCAAGTCCCAGGACGGCAACGCCCGCCGCGAGCCAAAGGCTGATACGCCGGATCTTCGAGGCCATCTCTTCCTCCTCACGAGGTGCCCCTCGTATACGGAGGGATGAGCGACTGCGTCACGGCGGGAGATTGGTTCGTCTGGGTAGACCGTTGGCGGAGTTGACCTGGGAGCCATCTCGGAGTACGTGCACAGAGGCAGCAGGCGCCTGGAGGCGGAAGGCATGAAACGAAATAGAGCAACGAGTCATTCTCCAGTATGAACTAAGGCACAGTCGCCAACCTCATACGGAGCCCACCCATGACGAAAAGTTTAATCGCCATCACCAGCCTTGCCTTGCTCCTTCCAGCTACCGCCTCCTACGGCGCCGAATGCTCTGCCGTGACCAAGCCCACTCGCGCCAAAATCATGCCTACGGCGAAGAATCCTCAGTACTTCCACTACAACGGCAGCACCCAAGTGCTGGTCGGTGCTTCCGCCGAGTACCTTTGCCACGTTCGCCAGCCCGATTCGTTTGGAAATCCGCCTCTGACTCCGGCTCAGGACTACTGCGAGTTCACCAACTACCCCTCGTACATCGACAATCTCAGATCCAGCTCCACAGCGGCCAACACGATTCCCTCCGACGGTCTCAACGTCATGCAGATGTGGATCAGCCTCGACAGCAGTCCGGGTTTCGATCGCGGCAAAGGCCGCCCCTACGATCACGAGGCGCCGTTCCCCAACAACTGTGCAGCCTGGCCCGCTGCCTGCTCCAGTCCGGTTTGGAACCTCAATGCCTTCGATCAGACTTTCTTCGACCGTCTGAAGTGTGTGCTCGACTATGCCTGGTCGAAAGACCTCATCGTGGAGATCACGATCTTCGATCCCTGGCAGGGTAACTTTCAGAACAGCCCATGGCACAACGCATTCACCCACAGGGCATGCTTCGCCAGCAAGGACTACACTGACTCAACCGGCACACGATGCGACGCGTCTTCGACGAACGTCAATGGATGGGCAAGGCAGAGGGCGCTCATTCAACAGCTTTCGCAGCAGCTCTGCGGATACCCGAACATCTACTACGAGATAGCCAACGAAGTGGACCTGACCGGGGTCGAGGATACTGGCCAGCCAGCCCTGACGCCATCCCAGATCCTGAGCTGGCACCAAGACATGGCCGGCACTCTCGCCACTTCCGAGCTGTCGTGCGGCCACTACATAGGGGCCAATTTCCACGATCCGAGCACCCTCAGCACGATAGGAGGTTCTTCGTTCTCGGTCGTGAATGCCCACTACACTTCCATCACGGGCGCGAGGTTTGGCGCCAACGAGTTGATCCGCACCCGCGACAACGGCGACGCGAACCAATTGAACGTGATTTTTGGTTTCAATGAGACGAAGCTGACGTCGGACCCTGCTCTTTTCGGAAATCCTCTGCCAAATACCTTTCAAACGGCAACTGCGGCGCGAGCCGAGGCCTGGGAGTTCGTGACCTCCGAGGGCGGCGTTTACGATCTTTACGGTGAGCGCTGGCAGTCCATGACCAGCGATACGGTGCCGGCCATAGGCTACCTGAAGCTTGCGCACGGCTTCGTGTCGAGCTACAACCTCAACCGAGTACACCGCTCGCCGAGCGCTGGTGTCACCCCTCCGGCCTGGGTCGTTGGCGTCGCTTCCTATGGCAGCTCGAATACTTATTGGGGCGCTATGGAGTCCGATATGACGCAGGTAGGGGACGGTAACTTTCTCTACATCCACCATAGCAGCCTGAACACTGCCACCTTTCAGCGCTACAACCCATTGCCGGGGTCGTATGGCCCGGAGCATTTATTCGTGAAGCTTCCCGTCGGTAGCTATCTGGCGGAATGGGTTTTGCTTTCCAATGGAAGCATCGCTGTAAGAATGCCGTTTTCCGTCACGGTGGCAAACCAGGCCACGTCGATTCCTGCATCGCCTGGATACTCCTTCGATATCGCTTTGAGGATCACCAGGCAGTAGTGGGGACTGCCCGGTACTGCTGGCGACACGTACCCAAGACAACGGGTACCAAAGGACAGAGAGGGCCAGTGTGAGTTGTCCCCTCGCCGCCCCGCAGCAGGTCGCGGCGCGACCGATCGGCTCCCCGCGGCTCCTTTTCAGCACTCTCTTCTATAGGAGGACCGGGATCGTTTCCCCAGATGGGGAAGATCCGCATCCCCGGTCCCTCGAAAGGAGCGAACGAAATGAGCACGTGGAACGTCTTGCTTCGCTCAGCCGTAGGAGCCGCCCTGATCGTGGCCGTGACCGGCGGCTCTCCCTTGCTGGCGGCCGAAGCCGCGAACGCCTCGAACGGCACGAACGGCGTCGTCCACAGCGGAGTCGATCTGTGGATGACCGTGGCAGGCTTCGCCAAGACGAGCTTCGCTCAGGAGCCGATCCCCGCGGGCTTCTTCTGCGCCAGCTCGCAGCCGTTCACCGGCACGATCGTGTTCAAGGGCTCGCCGCTGGCGATGACGCCCGCGCGGAGCCTCGGATCGATCGATACCGTCGTGCGCCGGCTCGACGACGCGGTGTTCAACGAGAAAGGAGAGGCGACGACGCGCATCAAGCTCGTGGCGCTCTCGCTGGTGAGCACTCAGCCGATCGAGACGAGCTGCGGCAAGTACGACGTCTCGGTCAACCTCGCCGGCCCGCAGCCGACGACGACGATGAAGATCCTTCGCACCGAGGCGCTCGGGGGAACCTATTCGGCGCCGCTGGCCTTGAACGTCAAGGCGGTATTCATTCCTGTCAATGGAGACAAGAGCGGCAAGCGCGAGCTGATCCGCCGCATCGACCTCGGCCCGGGGAGCAAATCGGTCTGGACGTACGTCAACACGCCGCAATACAAAGCTGGCGTCATGGTTGATACGGACGGCGACGGCAAGCCGGACACGGTGCTGCCGGGATCCTCGAACTTCCTCGCCGGCGTGGAGCCTGCCGTGCTCAAAAACCCGCCGGCCCGGCCGATGTTCACCGACCTGCCCACGGGGGATCCGCCGTGCTGCCCGTCGCCCCTGTGCCCCTACCCGTCCTGCCACTGCGATCCGGACAGCACGGACCCCTACAACTCCTCGACGGGGTGCGATCACCTACACTGCATCTGGACCTGCGTCCAATATCCGGAGCGGGCCTGCTTGTGCACGCTGGATTGAATTTTTCAGATTGGAACATCAGGTAGGGGCGGATCCCCCGCCGCCCCCCGCTCACTCTCCCTCCGTCGCCCGAACTTTCCGGACCCACCCCTACCCAATCTAAAAAGAACATCCCTCCTCAGTGCACCGGCGCGAGAACCAGCCGACCGGCGACTTCTCTTTTTTCCAGCCGGTCGTGAGCATAGGCAGCGTCGGCGAGCGGCAGGACGTCGGAGACCCAGGAGCGCAGGGCTCCGGTCTCGACCAGCCGCAGCGATTCGTTGAGCTCGGCCTGCGTGGTGGCGTAGGCGCCCAAAATCTCCAGCTCCTTGACGATCACCAGCCCCGGGTTCAGATCCACGATTCCCGTCTCCAAGTTGCCGACGGTGACGAGCCGCCCGCCAGGGGCCAGGGATTTGAGCGTCTGAGCGAAAGTCAGACTGCCAACGATCTCCAAGGCGAGATCGGCCCCTTGGCCGCCCGTGACCCGGCGAACGTCTTTTGCAAAGTCCAGGCCGGGGCTCACGATCACCTCGTGGGCGCCGGCTTCGAACAGGACGTCCGCCTTCCCGGCGCTGGAGGTGACGGCGATCACCCTGCCGCCGTCGAGGCGCGCGAGCTGCACGGCCTGCATGCCCACACCGCCGCTGGCGCCGGTGATCAGCACCGTTTCTCCCGGCATCAGCCGGCCGCGGGTGCGCAGGCAGTGCACGGCCGTCCCGGTCGTGCAGCAGGTGACCGCCGCCACCGGCCAGGGGACTCCCGCCGGCACCCGGCCGAGACCCGCCGCCGGCGCTGCCATATAGGCCGCGTAGCCGCCCGGGATCTCCTCGCCGAAGAAACGCGTGTCGTTTTTGCACAAACTGTTGCGCTCGGCCTGGCAATGAATGCAATCGCCGCAAGAAAGGCGCTGCAGGGTCGCCGCCCGGTCGCCCACGGCCCACCCCTCGACGCCGGGGCCCACAGCGATCACCTCGCCAGCCGCTTCGTGACCGAGAATGGCGGGAACGCTCGTGCGCGGCAGGTTTCCCCGGCGATTGATCACGTCGTGATAGCAGACGCCGCAAGCCTCGACGCGCAGCAAGACCTCGCCGGCTCCGGGCGACGGATCGGCAACGGACTCCGGCCGCAAATTCTCGGGAGCTCCAAAAGCACGCAGGACGATGGCTTGCATGGCTCTCTCTCCTTCAGCGAAACTAACCGATCAACCGGTCGCGCAGGTTGTCCGCGTCGATGCGGCGAATGGCGCGCAGGTGCTCCGTGGACGGCGGGGGAGTGACGGGGAGCGGATGCGACGTTTGGAACGGAAAACCCGTGCGTTCGGCGATCTTCTCCGGCGCCGACCAGGCGTGGCGCCCCACGAGCTTCGCGCCCTGCCATCCCAGCTCGAAAACGCCGAGATCGGTGAGCAACCGGGTGCGCCGGCTCACGTCACTGGTGGAGGCCACCTGCACCCGCGGCACCAGGTTGCGCCGGCTCTGGCGGCCGACGACGATCACCGGTTTCGCCACCCACCGGCGCAACGTGGCGGCGCCGGCCACGCCGGGAAACTTGACCGTAGGTTCTTCCAGCGAGCCGGCGGCGGAGAGATTGGTATCGCCCGAGCCGTCCACCTCGGCGGCGCCGAAGAACATGACGTCGATCCGTCCCCGCCGGGCGTGATCGAAAAGCTCGGGGATGCTCACTTCGCCGGAGCGGCCGTCGAGATAGGCGAGGTCCTCCGAACAAGCATGGAGCTTGGTGATCTCGGGATCGAGCGAGCCGACGCAGGCGATGTACGTCATGCTCGGAGCATGGGTGGCCTTGGCCACGGCGATGGCGAGGATGGCGAGGGGCGAGGCCACGCCCGTCGCCACCACGGCGCCGTCCTCGATTTCGCGTGCCATGGCGGCGACGATCGTTTCCGCGGCAGTGGCGGGCGACAGCGTGCTCATGCGGCCTCCCTTGCCAGCTCCGCCTGGTGACGCGAGGAGCGGATGACGCCTTCCAGGTACTCGGCCTCCCGCCCCTGCTCGGCAAGCGAGAGGTAGCGTTCCAGATGAACGGCATCGGCCGGGTAGAGCCCCACGCAGCCGGTAGGGTAGGCCCCCAGCGGCTCCTCGACGAGCAGATCCACCTGGAAGCCGGGGATCGCGACGCGGGCAACGCGGTCCACCCGCTCCTCGGCGGTCGCCACCACGCGGCGGGCGGCGCCAGCCAGCAGCACGTCGGTCGTGGGATCTTCGATATAAAGGTTGCCGTCCGCGTCCGCGGCGCGGGCATGGATCAATGCCACGTCGGGATGGAACGCGCGCTCGACCGGCACGGAATCGCCGGTGAACGGATCGGTTACCCGCGGCAGGGGGTCGATGCGTGAGACGGCCGAAGCTTCCGCGTCCGGCACCGGCAGGAACGGCAGCCCCATGGCCGCCGCGCGGAAACGCTGCACCACCCGGTAGCCGTCGTGCTCTGCCCAGTCGAGCGTGCCGGCTTCGATCGATCGCTTGAGCACCGGCATGGGGCGCACCTTGTTGCCCAGCGTGATCGCCGCGAACAGGAACTCCACCTTCGAGGCCGCGCCCGCCGCCACCAGGATCTCGGCCGGCAGAGGATTGGGGAGCGAGATCACGTGCAGCCCGCGCCGCTCCTGCCGCACCAGCTCGAACACCAGCGCCATGGGAGCGCGCCCCAGCATGAAGCCCCCCGGAGCGATCGAAGCGCCGTCCGGCACGGACGCCACGGCCTCATCCAGACCCACCCACCGCGCCCGGTTCACGACGCCTTCCTTTGCTCGATTTGCGAGCTGGCCTGAAGCACCGGCCGGAACTTGTAGCCGTAGACGAGATAGCCCTGCGGCCCCTTCTCCTGAATGCGCCGCGTCACCATCTCGACGGGCATGCCGATCTCCACGTCCTCCGGCTCCACGTCCGTGAGCTGCGCGGTGACCCGCACCCCCTCCTCCAGCTCCACCATCGCCACCACGTAGGGTCCGGAAAACCCTTTCGGAGCCTGGGACACCTCGGCGAACGAGTACACCGTGCCCCGTCCGGAAAAGCGATACGTCGCGAGATCGGCACTCCGGCAGGCGCCGCAAGCCGGGCGCGGCGGAAACTGCACGGCACCGCAGGCAGCGCAGCGCTGCCCCTCCAGCCGGTAATACGGAGCGGTCAGGCGGTGATAGCGAGGTAGGTCCATGATCATGCCTCCAGAATGTGAGCCACGGCGATCGATCCATGCCCGCCGATCGACTGCGTCAAAGCCACCCGCGCACCCTGAATCTGATTCGCTCCGGCCTCGCCGCGAAGCTGCGCCGTGGCCTCGACGATCTGATACGCGCCGCTCGCCCCCACCGGGTGCCCCCGCGCCTTCAAGCCGCCGAAGGTCGAGACGGGGACGCAGCCACCCGGCGCGAAACAGCCGTGGGCGGCCCGTTTCAGCGCCTCGCCGCGGGGCGCGAAACCGCACGCTTCAAGAGACAGGGCGGTGATGATGGTGAACGCGTCGTGCGCCTCGAAAAAATCGATGTCTTTCGGTCCGAAGCCGCTCGCCGCGTAGGCTTTCTCCGCCGAGGCCTTGGCCACTCGCAGAGTCAGCAGATCGGGACGCCCCGCGAGGCCGATCGTGTCCGTCGCGCCCGCGGCCGCGGCGATGCGCACCGCCTTGTGGTGCGACTGGAGAAAATCGCGCGAGCAGACCACCAAGGCCGCGGCGCCGTCGCACACCGGCGCCGCATCGAGCACGCCGATGGGCGCGGCCACCAGGGGCGAGCGGGCGAACTGCTCGGCGGAGATCGGCTCGCGGAACATGGCGTTGGCGTTCGCCGCGGCGTTTTGGTGCGCGTTGACGGCGAACGGCGCGAACGCCTCGCGGCAAACCCCCGTCTCGTGCATGTAGCGCCGCATCATCAAAGCCGAAAGGGCCACGAACGAAAGGCCGTGGCTCGCCTCGTAATCGCCGTCCGAAGCGGTGGCGAGGCCGGAAGCGACCTGATCGCCCACCGCATCCGTCATCTTTTCGATGCCGATGGCGACAGCCACTTCATGGGCTCCCGCCGCCACGGAAAGGGCTGCCGCCCGCACCGCCGCGCCGCCGGAAGCGCAGGCCGCCTCGATTTTCCAGGCTTCGATGGGGAGGAGATCGGCGGCGTCCGCGAGCAGCGCGCCCAGGTTTTCCTGACCGTTCACGGCTCCGCCCAGCATGTTGCCCACGAACAGGGCGTCCACCGTCTCGACCCCCGCGTCCTCCATGGCCTTGCGGATGGCCATCGCTCCCAGCTCGCGCAGCCCGAGGTCCCAGTGCTCGGCCACCGGAGTCTGACCCGTGCCGATGATGAAAACGTCTCTCATGCTCTCCTGATCTTTCCCCGCAGCCGCAGGTATTGGCCGTAGCCGTCCACCACCCGGCGGCGGTCGAGATAATTGATCACCGTGGCGCCCTGCCGGCGCTCCAGGATTCGCTCCGTGACGCGGAAACAGAAGGCGTCGCTCCCGGCGCCTGAGCCGTAGGAGCAGAAGAAAATCCGCTCGCCGGGCATCGCGATGTCGAGCACGGCCGCGAGGCCGAGTAGCGACGAGCCCGCGTAGGCGTTCCCCATGCGCGGCGCCACCAGCCCCGTCTTGTATTGCGCGCGAGTGAAGCCGAGCTCCGCCGCGGCCTTCTCCACGAACTTGGGCACCGGCTGATGGAACACGGCGTGCGCGAAATCCTTCGCCGTGAGTCCCACCTCGGCCATCAGCTTGCGCGACGCGGCCAGCGTGTGGCGGAAATACGAAGGCTCGCCCGTGAACCGGCTGCCGTGCTCCGGGTAGTGAGCCGTCTCGCGGCGGAAGAAATCCGGAGTATCCGTCACGTGCGAGATGGAAGCCTCCACCACCGCCAGGGCCTTCGCGGCGTCGCAGAAGAGATAAGCCGCGCCGCCGCAGCCGGCGGTGTACTCCAGAGCGTCGCCGGGCTTCGACTGCGCGGTATCCATGCCGATGGCGAGCGCCGCCTCCACCATGCCGGAGCCCACGAAGGCCACGGCGGCCTGCATGGCCTCGCTGCCGGCTTTACAGGCGAACTCCATGTCCGCGGCCACCACGTGCGGGGTGACCCCGAGCGCCTCGGCGACGATGGTGGCCGAAGGCTTCACGGCATAGGGCTTCGACTCCGTACCCACCCAGACGGCGCCGATGTCTTCGAGATCGGTCCCGGCGCGATCGAGCGCCGTGCGGGCGGCCTCGATGGCCATGGTCACCACGTCCTCATCGGGGCCAGGGACCGACTTTTCGGCTACCGCCGGAGCCGCGGCGCTCCGTGAGCGCCAGGCGTTCGAGATGTCGGCCGTCCGCACCCGCAGCCGCGGCACATAGGCGCCGTAGCCGGCGATCCCCACCGCGCGATTCGCTCTCATGCAGCTTTCTCCTTGCGTTTCGTCTTCGTGGGGGCCCGCTTCGCGGCCTTCTTCGCCGCCGGCTTCTTACCGGCCGTCTTTTGGGGATCGACCTCGAGGCCGCCGAAGAACAGGTCCTGCATCTCGCGGGCGAGCGTCTCGGCGGCGATCTGCCCATCCGGCCGGAACCACTTGTAGATCCACAGCACCATGCCGAGGAACGAGAACGCCGCCACCCGCGGATCCACCGGGCGGATGAGCCCCTCCCGCAGCGCCTCCTCGAACGTGGATTCGAGGAAGTGGACGTAGCGCTTCTTCCTGGCGTTGATCTGCGCCCGCGCGGCGCCGGTCAGGGTCTCGTGCTCGTGGAGGATGATGGTGACCTCCTTGCTCCACCCCTCGGTCACCAGGAAGATGTTCTTCTCCATGCACGCCTTGAGTCGCTCGACGGGATCGCTGATGGTGAGGACCTGCAGGAGGACGCGTTCCTCGAAGATGTCCATCCCATAGTTCATGATCTCCAGCAGCAGGTCCTCCTTGCTGCGAATGTAGTAGTAGAGCCCTGCCTTGGTGAGCCCGCACGCGTCGGCGATGTCCTGCACCGACGCCGCCTCGTACCCCTTCTCGCAGATCAGTCGAGCCGCCGTCTCCAGCACCGTCTTGTGCCGTTCCCGATGGACGTCCGACCCCGCTTCCGGCGCTCGCGCCAAGGCAACTCCTTTCCGATACCGACCGATCGGTAGAATTCTACCGGTCGGTCGGTAGTGTAGGGGCGACGGGGCGGGGTGTCAAGGGGGATAGGCGCTAACTTTGCTGGAAAGGAAAGGTCCGGACATGCGGAAAAGGCGCGCAGATCCTCACCGCGAGCCCGTAGGGCGGCAGACCGTAGCCCAGGCTGTAAGCCCTGGGCTGGCAGCCTGCCGCAGCGCCTCATCTCCAACTCCCGGGCTCCCGAGGAGGGGACGGCCGTCCTCTGGCCCAGGACTCACGGCCTGGGCTACGGTCTGCCGCCCTACGGGCTCGCGGTGATCCGCTGGTGGACGGGAAAGACCCTCCGGCCTTCGACGGCTTCATGAAGGTCCGCCTGGATGTGCCATCACGTGCTAGCATAGCGCTGGCATTGACCTCGTGGAGGTGCGCCTTGGCCAGCTTGAGCATCCGTAAACTTGACGATGAGACCTACGATCGTCTCCGAGACCGCGCGACCCGGAAGGGGGTGTCCATGGAGGAGGAGGTTCGCCAGATCCTGAAGCGGGCCGTCTCTCCGCCGGAGCGGCTGGGCGATCTGTTCCTGAAGGTGTTCGGCCCCGCCCGGGGCGCGGACCTGGAATTGCCCCCGCGCGAGCCGCACGAACCGCTGGATCTCGAGTAGCTCGCGGCGGTCCACATGATCATCGTCGACACGAACGTCGTGGCAGAAATGATGAAGCCGTCGCCAGACCCGTCGGTCGTGTCCTGGCTGAACGACCGGGAAGCGGCTGCGTTGTTCCTGACGACGGTGACCATTGGGGAGATCGGCTATGGCTTGGAGATCCTGCCCCAAGGCAAGCGACGGCTCCATTTGGAGCAGGGCTTTGAGCGAGTGGTCGCCGAAGCCTTCACGGGTCGCATTCTGGTTTTTGATGAAGAGGCCGCCCGGCACTATGGCGCGGTGATGGCAAGACGCAGGGCCATAGGTCGTCCGCTCAGCATTCAGGATGGACAAATCGCGTCGATTGCCCGGGCGAGAGGCTTTACGGTCGCTACTCGCAACGTCCGTGACTTTGTCGAGTGTGGGGTGGAGATCGTCAATCCGTTTGAGTCGAGTTGACGGCTGAGGCCTGCACCCCCCGGGGCGATTTCAGGCGAGCCTTCCAACTCACCCTTTTTCCCCTTCTCAGGGTCTATGGAGACAACGTGAATGCCGCTCATCGCCCAGCGACAGAGCGTTGGAGGACATTCTCGGAGGGATTGGACGGATGCGCCATGTCGGCTTCGAGGTTTTTCGCAGAACGCCCGAGGAGTGGGATCTACGGTTTTCCGGTCCCGAGGGAAACGAGAGACGGGCTCTCAAACCCGCTGCCATCGAGAGCTTGGTCAAGGCGGTGGACGAGAGCTATGCGGCCGGGCCCAGGGATCTGGCCCAGCTTGGACAGCACCTGTACGAGTGGCTCGACGGGCCGGAGCGATGGCTGGGCAAGGCCCGCGAGGGGACATCCGGTCTGGCGATTGACGTCGACGTGGACGGGCGGCTGCGCCAATTGCCTTGGGAACTGCTCGCGGACGGCGGCTGCTACCTGGCCGATTCCCTTGTCACTCCTGTCCGCCGGGTGGGCCAGTCTGGAGCGGCTCCTGACATCCAGAACCGCCCCCTTCGAGTGCTTTTGATGGCGTGTTCCCCCAAAGATGTTCAGCCCGTGCTCGACTTCGAGAAGGAAGAGAGTTTGGTCCTCAAAGAGACTCGCGAGCAGCCGATCGAGCTCCTGGTCGAGGAGAGCGGGAGTCTGGTGGGCCTTGAACGGGAGATCGTCTCCTTCGAGAGCGGCCATTTCGATGTCTTTCACCTATCTGGTCACGCCGGTGTCGTCGAGGGCCGGCCGAAGTTCCTGATGGAGGACGAGTTTGGACGGCGTCAGGAAGCCGAGGCCGAGGACATTGCCGAGGCGTTCGCCGAGCGCTGGCCGCGGCTCCTCTTCCTCTCGGGCTGCCGCACTGGCCAAGCAACGGATCACGGAGCGCTTCCCTCGCTTTGTGAATCCCTGGTGCGGGCTGGCGCTCCCGCCGTGCTCGGCTGGGCTCTGCCCGTGGGCGACGCGGCGGCGAGTATTGCTGCTAAGGAGCTCTACCGCCTCCTGGCAACAGGCGAGGGGATCGCCGAGGCCGTGGCCCGTACCCGGAAGGCCTTGCACAAGCAACGTTTGTCCGACTGGCACCTGCTGCGTCTGTACGCTGATCGTACGCCGCTCTCCCCGCTCGTAACCCCGCTCAAAACGCCAGGGCGGCAGCCTTTTAAGGTTCGAGGTGCGAAAAAAGACTTCATCGACGCTGAAGCCAAAGTAGAGGTTTGCTCACGCGAGGACTTTGTGGGCCGCAGACGGCTCCTGCAGAGGAGCTTGGCGGTGCTCAAGAGTAACCAGCAGGAGTCCCTGTACGCGGATGGCCTCCTCCTCTATGGTATGGGGGGATTGGGAAAGAGCAGCGCAGCCGTCCGCTTGTGCGAGAGGTTGCAGGATCTTGCTCGCCTGGTCTGGGTTGGCCGCGTCGATGAAGAGAGCTTCCTTGACAAGCTCCGTGACAAGATCGAGGACACCGCGGAGTTAGAGCGCCTCAACGATCGTCGTCTGCCGCTCAAGACTAGGCTCCGCCTCCTCCTAGGGAGCCAGTTCGCGACGGCCCCGGCGCTTTTCGTCTTTGATGATTTCGAGCACAACCTTGCGTGCAGCCCGGATGCTCAGCCAGTAAAGCCGGCAGTGGAAATTGACGTGGCCAAGCTGCGAGAGCTCGATAGCGTCCAGGCGCTCGCCAGCCCAATGGAAGGTCTGCTACTTGGAGACAACGGCAGAATCGTCCTCGAGCCTGCGGCCCTCAAAGTGCTCACTGCCGTCCTGGGGGCGATCAGCGAGAGTGCTTCTCCATCCCGGGTCCTGATCACCTGTCGCCACCGATTCGAGCTTCCCGGGCCGGCGCTTCTGCACGCCGAGGCGCTCGAATCGATGCGCGGCGCCGAGCTTGACAAGAAGCTTTTGCGAATGGCGGAGCGAGAAGGCGAGAATGGGGCCGCTGTCCCATTGACCTTGGAGGCGGTCACCCTGGCGGCCGGCAATCCGCGCTTGCTGGAACGAATGCGGATGACCTTAGCGGCGGCGCACTCCAGAGAAAGCGCCACCGCGCCCAAGTTGGAGCCCGTCGCCGAGAGTTTCCGGCAAGAGATGAGGCTCGCAGAATGGGTGGCTCGGCAGGGGAGAGAAGGCCGGCTGGTCCTCGCGCTGCTTTCGGCCTTCGATTGGCCGGTTGAGCGGTCCGTTCTCGAATCTGTGGCGGCCTTCTCGCTCGATCCTCACCTCAATCAAGCGGCCGCAGTGGGACTGGTGGAGATGGTCCAGGATACCCGACGCGAGACCTCTCGCTACTACGTCTCCCCCTTGCTCTGTCCCCTGCTCGCGCCCGAGCTTGCGCAGACGCAGCACGCAGAGAAATGGAAAGGCATTGCGTGGCGCGCGGTCGAGTACTTCCAGGAGAACAAGCGTTCCGAGGTCGCGGAGCAGCGAGATACCGACCTGCTTATCGCCGCCTACAACCTATTCATCGCTACGAGCAACCACGAAGCTGCGGCAAAATTGTTGATCGAGCAGCTTGACCCCTACCTGATGGGCGTCGGCGCCTATAGTCGGTTGATCGATCTCCACAACTCGCTGTCTTCAGCTTTGATCACCCCACAACTCACAGCGATGTCGGCGATCGAGGTCGCCAACGCACGACTTGCGCGAGGTGAGACCGAACTCGCTGCTGAAAGACTACGGTCGGCTCTCGCCGTCGCCTCCGAGATCCACGATCCGTTGCGCGAGGCCATTGCGCTCAATGGCCTCGGAGGCTGCCATCTTGAGCTATGTGATTACGACCGGGCGATTCCTCCTCTCGAGCAGGCCGCCACACTAGCTCGCCAGGAGGGGTGGGACGGAATCGAGCTCGTGGCTAGCGAGAACATCGCTTGGTGCTACGAGTTGAAGGGGAACTGTGCCAAGGCTCTGGAGCTCTTCGAAGCTTTGCGGCAGCGCGCTGCCGAGCACCGGATGGAGCTTGAGGAGATCTCCAGCCTGCTTTCAGAGGGGAACTGTCACGCAGCTCTAGGGGATACGGAAAAGGCTTTGTCATTCTTCGAAAAGGTGCTTACGATGCTCGATGGCCGGGAACCCCAGATCTGGGGAACAACCCTTCACAGTCAGGCTGAAGCTCTGATCGATGTGGGCAAGCTCGGTGCAGCGATTGCAGCCGCCGAGAGCGGCTGTGGAATCGGACTGCGGATAGACAGCCCGAAGCTCCAGATTCAGAATTATAGCGCACTGGCGCGGGCCTTCCTCCTCGCCAGGCAATCTCCACTAGCGGAGGATGCCGCGTCCAAGGCCACCAAACTCGATGTCCCGTTTTATGGTCCCTATGTCAACCTCCTGCTTGGGCTGAGCCGTCTATGTAACAAGGGAGGCACGCTCGCTGCCGGTCACTCCTTCACCGCAGCTCTCAGTGGGGCGGACACCATGCTCGCCAAGTGTCCGCAGAACCTCATGGCATTGGAAACTAAAGCCCTTGCTTCTGCCGGTAGTGCCACTCTCGACACCGGCAGTTTCTCCAGTGCCGCGGAAGAGGCGCTGCAGGTTGCCCGCGAAATGCATTCCCGGTATTGCTTAGTGGGCAGTAGAAAAAGGTTCGAGGCATTGCTGGCACTTCTCGATCCAAAAAGATGAGTCGTAAGAAATGGATGTCGATTACACCGGGCATCTTCGTGCTGCTGAGAATCCATATCAGTGGCGCGAGGAAAGCCCCTTCACTATCATCATGGCTCCAACCAAGGTCGCTATAGCGGCAGCCGCCGGCAGTACAAACGGCGTGACTGCGGCCGCCATCGGTGTTACCAGATTCTTGCCGAACGTCGTGCCCTCCATCACCCTAGGGATGATCCTCACCAAGTGTCCACCGAACAGCAGGAGCGTTGAATGAGCCAGGATAGTGACCTTCTCCTTAGTTTCCCACGGAGGTTTCATGCCCCTCCTGACCTGTAACCTGAGAGCGCCAAGGGTCGTCACAAGGTTTTTCCCAAACCGTTGGAGAGCCTGCTTAGCCATGATAATGACCTCCTAGATTGAAACCTGTCGGCCACGAGAGATGGATGTTACGTTGTGCAGGCGGGGCGCCCTCTCGATGGGAGGGCGCCCTCTTGGATCAAAGGCGGGAGTGAAAGCCCTTAACGACCAGCCCAGCTCCAACCCCAACGGCCACTACGACAGCCACCGGGAGCACAAAAGGCGTGACTGCAGCGATTACTGTTGGAGCGGCCGCCGCGGCGATTACTGTTCCCGTCGCGGCAAGGAGCCTCACTATGTTACCACCGAACCGTACAAGAACTGGATGAGCCATGATTGTGACCTCCTTTTGAGTTTTCTGCGGCGGCTTCATGCCGCTCTTGACTAGTAACGCGTCAACGGAGGCCGGGAAGGCTCACGGCAATTCAAGAGACGAGAAGCAGAATGGATCGGGAGACCTGGGAACGGATCAAGCAGCTCTTCGCGGAGGCGCGGGAGAGGGAAGGCGAAGCGCGATCGGACTTCCTCGCCGAGGCCTGCGGCGCGGACACGGAGGTCCGGCGCGAAGTCGAGTCTCTCCTCGTTGCCCACTCGGAGATAAGTGACAGCTTCATCGGCGCACCGGCGGCCGACGCGGCATTGGCGATCCTCGGGCAGCGCGAGACGCAGGGCTGGATCGGCCGGCGGATCGGTGCCTACCGGCTGCTTGCGGAGCTCGGCTCCGGCGGAATGGGCACCGTGTTCCTGGCGGCGCGCGCCGACGCGGAGTTCGAGAGGAAGGTGGCGATCAAGCTCATCCGATTGGGGCTTGATCGGGAGGAGATCGTCGCCCGCTTCCGCCAGGAACGGCAGATCCTCGCCGGCCTCGACCATCCGAATATCGCCCGCCTGCTCGACGGGGGGGCCACCGAGGAGGGGCTGCCCTACCTGGTCATGGAGCACGTCGAGGGACTGCCCATCGATCGCTACTGTGCCGAGCGGGATCTCGGGGTGCGCGAACGGCTCTTCCTCTTTCTCAAGGTCTGCGGGGCTGTGCAGTACGCGCACCGCAACCTGATCGTGCACCGCGACTTGAAGCCCAGCAACATCCTGGTCACAGCGGAAGGGGGGGCCAAGCTCCTCGACTTCGGTATCGCCAAGCTCCTGGAGTTGGACATTGCGGAGGGGCTCACGAGCGTCGGCGAGCGCCTGTTGACCCCTGACTACGCGAGCCCCGAGCAGGTTCTGGGCGAGCCGATCACGACTTCCTCGGACGTCTACTCGTTGGGAATCCTCCTCTACCAACTGCTCAGCGGTCAGCCGCCCTACCGCGTTGCCAGCCGCTCCCAGCGCGAGCTCGAGCGGGTCGTGTGCGAGGAGGAACCAGTCCCTCCAAGCACCGCTCTGGGCCGTCGTGAGGCGGGCCAGGGCGAGGGGACTGGAGAGAGGATGCGTCGCGAGCTCCGCGGCGACATCGACAACATTGTGATGACGGCTCTTTCCAAGGAACCGGCGCGGCGCTACTCTTCCGTTGAGCAGTTTGCCGAGGATATCGAGCGTCACCTGGCCGGCCGGCCCGTGCTAGCGCGGCGCGGTGGTAGGGGATACCGGTTGGGGAAATTCCTGCGTCGCCATCGACTGGGCGTCAGCGCGGCCGGAACGATTGTCCTCCTCCTGATCGCGGGCGTTGTGGGGATCGTCTGGCAGGCGGGGGTCGCTCGAGCCCAGCGCGACCTTGCGGTACGGGCAGCCAACTCGATGATCTACGAACTGGCCGAGGGTCTGAGCCAGATGAGCGGGCCGACGGAGAGCCGTCTCGGGCTCCTGACGCGCGCGGCGGCGATCCTGGACGAGGCGCAGAAGGGCCCTGGGTCCCCAGCGCTCGCTCGCCTCCAGGCGGACTCCAACCGCGTTCTGGCACAGACCTATCTAAACCTCGGCGATCTCACGCACGCCGCAGATCGGGTCCGCCTCGCCGAGCGCCAGGCGCGCCGGTTGGTCGCCCGGCCCGGAGTCACTCTGGATGACCGCTCTGCCCTGGCGGGTATCCTGATCGAGGCGGGTGACGTGCACACCGCCCAGGGAGATGTGCACGGCGCGAGCACCCGCTACGACGAGGCCCTCGCCCTCTTCGAAGTTATTCGCCGCAGCCCCGGGGCAACTATCCGGATGCGGCTTGCCACGGCGTTGGCCCTGTTCCGCAAGGGGGACCGGGTCTACTCGGAGGGAAAGGTCGCTGCCGCTGGAAAGCTCTACCAGGAGAGCTTGGAAATCACCCAGGCTTTGGCGCGCGAGAACGCCAGGGACCCTAAGCTTGCCGGAGTACAGGCCACCACGCTGGAGCGGGTCGGCGACGTGCTCGACGCAAAGGGGGACGATCCAGGCGCCTGCCGGAGCTACGCGGCGGCCCTGGCGATTCGGCGGAGCTCCTCCCTCCGCGCACCGTCCGATCCGTCTCTTACGCAGAGCTTGGCGATCGCCCTGCAACTGGCGGGCTGGTGCGCCGAGACGCTGGGGAAGAAGGAGGACGCCTTGGTGCGCTACCAGGAATCGATCGCCCTTGAGCGCCGGCTCCTGGCCGCGGATCCTTCGAATCGGAGTCTGACAACAAATTTGATCGGCGGCCTCGGTCAGATTGGCAACGTCTTGCGAAAGATGGGGCGTTTCGAGGAGGCGATTGGCTGGTACCGACAAGCTCTGGAACTATCGCACAAACTACTCGACGCTCCCCAGCGGGGCGTAGATGCAATAGCGCAGGCCGCATCGCTCGAGCAACTCCTCGGCTCTGCGCTGGTCAAGGCCGGGCATTTAGAAGAGGCTACGAAGCACCTAGATGCCGCCGCCGATCTCAACAGCAAGCTGCTTACCCAGGACCCGGCAAACCTCGACTACCAGCGCAGCTTGGCAGAGGTCTTCGCCGCCCGGGGCGGACTCGCAAGCCGAGGGGGTAAGCCCCAGGTAGCCGAGAGCGCGTACGAGCAGGCGGTGGCGGCTTGCCGGCGCCTCACCGCCGGTGGCGGATCGTCAGCCAACCTCCAGCTTCTTGCCGAGACTGAGTACCGGCTGGCGCTTGAGCTCACACGGGAGGGGAAGGTCCGGCGGGCGCGGCAGCTTTTGCGGGAAGCCGAGGACACGCTCCTTCACTTGCGGGCCGTGGGTCAACTTGGGGAGGGCTCAGATGGTGCCCGAGAGGTACTCCCAGCCGTGGAACGGCTCTTCGAACGGATCGGGCGATGACCCAGGGAGGCTCCCATGTCAACAGCAGATGAAGGTTCTCAGGACGTTACTCAACTCCTTCTCGAATGGCGCAACGGCAACGAGCGGGCACTGGACCGGCTCATGCCCTTGGTCTACGACGAGTTGCGTCGATTGGCCGCGAGCTACATGCGGCGAGAGCGGCCTGACCACACTCTACAGCCGACAGCCCTTCTAAACGAGGCCTACCTGCGGTTGGTTGACCAAACACGTATCGCTTGGCAAGGGCGCGCACACTTTTTTGGCATCGCTGCTCAGATGATGCGACGCATTCTTCTCGACCACGCTCGCCAGCTCAAGGCCGCAAAGCGTGGTTCGGGAGGAAGTAAGCTTCCTCTCGAAGCGGCAATGGAAGAGCCACAGCGGCAAAATGTCGACATTGTGGCGTTAGACGAAGCTCTGACCCGACTGGAAGAGCTAGACCCAAGACAGAGCCGGATCGTCGAGCTGCGCTTTTTCGCGGGGCTCGAAGTGAACGAGGTCGCCGAGGTTCTCGGTATATCGCGGGCGACCGTGAATCGAGAATGGGCGGTTGCGAGGACATGGCTCTTCCGAGAGATCAGTCGGTCATAGCCTACCGCCGGCGATTCGAATGGCAGCTCGAATCCGCTGCCGTTTTTCCTGGGCTGACGGGACGGTCCGCTTTCGCCCCTTCAGGGCTTTTCGGGGTTTTTGGTGGATCCTTCCCTGGGGCTTACGCCGCCAGGCTTTATGTTTCCGCCCCTTCGGGGCTGGGATCTCTCGGCTTTTGGTCTATTGCAACGACCGGCCTACGCCTTGACGGTCACGAGCAGGCTCCTGGCTTTCACAAAGGATTTTTTATCTCAAACGCTCTTCGTGTCAGCTTGCAGCGCCTCCCAATCGGCCTCCGCGAATTCTTTCGCAATCTGGACAGCCTCTTCTTGATAGGCGGGGTCGGTCGCCATCTGGGCAAATTCTGCGTCGATCCCGGCATTTACCGCCTCAAGCAGGTCGGCCGGGAGGGCTACCACCGTTCGGATTTTTCTTGCTGGCATGCGCTTTTCAAGTCGGCCTGTGCTCGTTGAGGTCGCGCATCACCTTCATCTGTGCTTCCCCAGGGCGTGCTCACGGTATTCAGCCCTGGCGTCCACCTCGGGAGGGACCAGGCCCGCGATCCTCTCGACTTCTGGGTGGATTGCTCCCCCGGTTCTGCCCCGGAGAGACCTCAGATAGCGGTCGACCAACTCGGTCACCGTGATTCGATGCGCCTGGGCATACGCCTTGGCGAAGTCGAGATCAGTCTTGGGCAGGCGTATGGTGAGCTTGGCGATCTCCATGATTCCTCCTCCCGTACGGATAGGGTAGCATCTCAGTACGGCTTGCTCTACCCTGCTGAGCCGTGCCGTTCGCTGCCGGCGAGGCCGTTTCCCTCGCCGGCCGTTGCGAACGGCGCCGGACTCTCCAGTCGAGTCCCGTTTTCCGATATCATCTCCCGTTGTTCTCTCTCCTCAGGATCTAGCCGCCGCGGGCACAGAGGGCTCAGTGGCTGAGGAGGGAACGGAATGTCTGCGGATATGTCGCGTATCTGGGAATACGATGCAATGTCCCGGGATATGTCGCAGCGTCCCGGGACATGCCGCGAAGTCTCGGGATGTGACGCATGTTCCAGGGACATGCCGCGAAGTCTGGAGACATGCCGCAATGTCTCGGGATACGTTGCAATGTCTGGCCGTCTGCCGCGAAGTCTCTGGATATGTTGCAATGCCTAGGGATATGACGCAAGTTTCCTGGACATGTCGCAGAATCGGGGGATACGACGCAGAATCTCGGGATATGTTGCAACGTCTGGGGATATGACGCAAAATTTCGGGACATGTCGCGAGGTCTGGCCGTCTGGAGCAGAGTGGCCAGGCTCCGTCGGGTTCGCGTCGAGCTCAGCCCGGTAATGCCACTTCCGGATGGATGGAGTGGAGGGAAACCTCAACTTCCGTTTCGAGCGCCGCCACTTGGTAGCTCATCGCGGGCGGAATGAGGGCCGCGGTGCCTTTGGGCAGCGACAGCGCGGGCGGATCCTGGCGTGCGAGCTCTTCGGCGGTGCCGAGCAGGAGGGAGGCGTCGCCACGGGAGGCGAAAAGAACCAGCGCGGTCTCTCCCGAGGTCTGCGGCGGGCTCTGCCTCTTGCCCTCCAAGCGGATTCGTGACGCTCGCAGCCCGGGTACTTCGCCGAGCGTCACGACCTCCCCTCCTGCGAAACCCTCGCGTGCCAGCGGCAGCCTTTTCCGGCTGGGTGCGGCGACTGCCTGGCTCGTGGCAGGTGACGGCGTGGCGCGAAGCAGGTGCTGCGCCCTTTCCCTACGGTAGGTTTGCGGTATCGCCGCTCCTTCGTTTTGATCGTGCAGCCGGTCCACCATGTCCGTGGAGGCCGTCGCAAACTCCTCCAAAATACAACCGATGACAGTATGAACGATGCCGGTCCTCTCGAGGCAGATGACGTCCCCTGGAGACAGCGGGATCTTCCATCGCTCATAGTCCGGATTGCTGGCGCCTTCCAGCCAATGACGGAATTTCTCCGTCTCGTAGACGGCGTTCCACTCGTCGAGCGTGCAAAGGAACGCGAACGACTCGGGCCCGGCGTCCAGCACGTGGAAGATCTCGACCTTGTGGTGCCGGTGTTGCTGGAAGCTGAATCCCTTCCCCGGTTCCTGGAAAAAGACCGAATAGCCCAGGGGGCTGCTCGCTTTGATGGCATAGCTCTTGTACTTTGGCAACAGGCCAACGTCACGCTGGAACGCCGCGACCTGGCGAGCCTCGCTGCCGGTGAGCGGAGCGGCCAGGAGCTCGCCGAGGGCCTGCTTCCAGGATTCCTCGAATCGTTCCAATGCCGCGATCGGCATGTCGGACGTCAGCGGCTCACGGAGCAGCTCGAGTCGCTCCAGCGTGCCAGCCGCCTGCGTCTGTGGATCTTCGAGCCCTGCTCCAGGTCTCAACGGTCGATTCTCTCCAGGCATGAGCCATTTGACCTCTATCGATAAAACCGCGGGGCTATCCCAGAGGCTGAGCCCCGGATTCTAGCAGCTCCGCAGACCGCGCCCAGGATGGGCCGCTGCGTCCCTGGTCTCGGGCCGGCAAAGGTACGAAAGCGCAGACTCATGCTAGAATTCAAAGATTCCTATGAGGAGGCTACGATATGCGACCCCTGCCAGCTTTCGTCCCGCAGCCCCGTTCCTTCCGTTGTTGGTCTCGCGTCCTGCTGCTCGGTGTGCTTCTGATGGTCCTCGGTGTGGCCGCGGGCATGGCCCAGGTGCCGGCGGCTGAGATCCCGCAGGCCCATGCTCCCGCTACCGGGGAGGTCGGGGAGTTCCTCGCGACCTTGGCCCCTGCACCCGCCGGCGACCAGGCTCCCGCTCCCGAATTCCTCCAGACCAGCGTAAATTGCACCAGCGACGCACAGTGCCCTCCGGACAAGCTCTGCTGCAAGGCCTGCGCCTTCCCCGGCTGCACGCTCATGCGCTGCCTCACGCCCATGAACGGTCATTGCCCGCTGATTCCTTGAGAGGGGGGCCTCTTGACGGGGCGGCTCCAATTGACCCATTGGGGGCCGCCCCCCTCCGGCCTTTGGGCGTCTTGCGATAGACTCCGCCCATGAGCACACCGTACGAAAGCGCCCAACTGATCCTCAAGATCTTCGACATGCGGCGCGAGCCTCTTCTGCGCGAGGCCCGCGCCTGGTTCGTCCGCGAATTCCATCCGAGCTCCGGGGCGGAGATCCTCGCCCTGCCCCCGGACCAGAACCGCATGTTCCGCATGGTGACCGGCTATTGGGACATGGCCTGCTCGCTGGTCAATCACGGGGCCATCGACCGCCAGATGTTCCTCGACGCCAATGGGGAGATCTTCGGCACCTTCTCGAAGGTACAGCCCCACCTGGGTGAGTTGCGCGAGCGCTTCAACCTGCCCACCATGCTGAGCCACACCGAGCAGGTGGTGATGTCCGTTCCGGACGCCGAGGCTCGCCTCGAGGCGATTCGCAACCGGTTGCGGGGTATCGCGGCACAGCAGGCCGCGGCCAAGCCCTGACTCCGCACGTGACCCGCTAGAGGAGGTCTCCTTGGCCGAGCTCGACCCTTTCTCTCTGGCTGGTCGAGAGCGTTTACTTTGAACGAACGGGCCGCCGCCTGGCGGGTTGCGGGTGGACGTTCGGACCCGCCGGAGGACCCGGATCGCGCCGCTCGGCGCCTCGCCCGGTGGCAATCCCAGAACCCCTTCGGCCAGGACGGCTTCTTCCAGCGTCGCCTCGCGCAGGAGGGGATCGGGGTGGACGACCTCCGTGCCCTTTTCGGCGAGCCCAGGAGGCCATCGCCGCCCGGGTGGAGACGCGCCCCGCGTGGCTCGTCCAACTGGAGCGCGCCTGGACGACGCCACCGACTGCTCGGTTCCCCCTATCTCCCGAGATCCTCGGCGGCAGCCGGCACGTCGACTTCCTCGAGGCCGTCCGCCCGCTCCTCGACGCGGCCTGGTGTCACGGCCGGGTCCATGAGTCGCACTCTCTGTAATATGAGCATGAGTAGATCTTAAGGAGATTGCTTTTTGACCGAGCTCGACCGTTTCTCTCTCGCCGGCTGGTCCAGGGCGCTCACCCTGAGCGAACGGGCAGCCGGTTGGCGGGCCGCCGGCGTGCGCGCGCCGCCGGAGGACGCCGAACGTGCCGCGCGCCGCCTCGCCCGGTGGCAGGCGCAGAACCCTTTCGGACAGGACGGTTTTTTCCAGCGCCGTCTCGCGCAGGAAGGGATCGGGGTGGACGACCTCCTTCACATCCTCGGCGAGCCGCCGGAGGCCATCGCCGCCCGGGTGGAGGAGCGCCCGGTGTGGCTCGTCCAACTGGAGCGCGCCTGGACGACTCCGCCGGCCGCTCGGTTCCCCCTCTCTCCCGAGCTCCTCGACGGCAGCCCTCAGACGGGCCTCCTCGAAGTGATCCGCCCGCTCCTCGATGCGGCTTACTCCGACCTGACCGCCGGCCTTCGCGAGCTGGCGGCACGCTTTCCCTCTCCGCCTTTCGATCCGGTGACCGCCGGCGGTCTGCTGGCGCGCAGTCTGCCGTGGCCGCTCCTGAACCTCCTCACTCGCACCATGGCCCTGGAGCTCCACCTGGCGGGCCATGCCGGGCAGTTGACCGGGGCGACTCCGGAAGAACGGTTCCAGA
This sequence comes from Thermoanaerobaculia bacterium, assembly GCA_036275055.1. Lineage (GTDB taxonomy): Bacteria > Acidobacteriota > Thermoanaerobaculia > Multivoradales > UBA5704 > DATARR01. The sequence goes on along the minus strand of DASUEN010000235.1, from coordinate 14,596 downwards.
GCTTCGTCGATTCGCTGCGCGACCCGGCGGTCGCCCTCAGGCTGCTGCGCCAGTACCCGGTGCTCGCGCGCCAGGTCGTCGAGACCACCACGCGATGGGTGGGCTACAGCCTGGAGATTCTCGGCCACCTGGCCGCCGGCGCGGAAGCGCTCCGCGAAGCCTTCTCGCCCGGTCGCGACCTGGGCATCCTGACCGAGCTCCGCACCGGCCAGGGTGACAGCCATCGAGGGGGGAGGTCGGTGGCGCTCCTCGCCTTCGATTCCGGGCTCGGGCTCGTTTACAAGCCACGGTCGATGAAGGTCGACGCGGCTTTCCAGGATCTCCTGGAGTGGACCGGCGCCCGTGGATTCGTCCCGGCCTTTCGCCGCCTGCGGGTCCTGGACGCCGGCGGGCACGGCTGGGCCGAACGCGTGGCGGCGACTCCCTGTGCGAGCGCCGAGGAGGTCGAGCGCTTCTATCTGCGCCAGGGCGGCTATCTCGCCCTCCTCTATGCCCTGTCGGCCATCGACATGCACCACGAGAACCTGTTCGCGGTGGGGGAGCATCCGGTCCTGGTGGACCTGGAGGCGCTGCTGCACCCCCTGGACGAGACCCTGGGACGCACGGAAGAGGACCCTGCTCTCCCCGACACCGTGCTGCGGATCGGATTGCTGCCGTCGGCGGATTGGGGGGCGCTGCCAGGTCAGGCGGGCATCGATTTTTCCGGCTTGGCCGCGGTGGACGGACAGGTCCTGCCCCGGCCGATACTGCGAGTCGAGGGCAAGGGGACGGACCAGATGCGTTTCTCCCGCGAGGCCCTCGCCATTCCCCTCGACGGCGACCACCTCCCGACTCTCCAGGGCGCCAGGGTCGACCTCGGTGCCTACAGCGGAGAGATCGTCGCGGGGTTCTGGCGCATGGCCCGCCTCCTCGCCACCCACCGCGACGAGCTCCTCTCCGCTTCCGGCCCCCTGGCCGCCTTCGCCGCGGCACCGGTGCGGTTCCTGGTGCGCAAGACCCTCGCCTATGGCAACCTGGCCTTCGAGGGGCAGCACCCCTACGTCCTGGGTGATGCCGTGGATCGCGACCGCCACCTCGATCTCCTGTGGTCGGCGGTGCCGGAGACCCCCGCCTTGGAGCGGCTGGTCGCCGCCGAGCACCGCGATCTGGAGCATGGCGACATCCCGATGCTCACCATCTCGCCAGACTCCAGGGACGTGTGGACGAGCGACGGCGAGCGGATCGCCGGCTTTCTCTCCGCCGCCTCCCTCGACCGCGTCCACGAGCGCCTCCGCGGCCTCGACGAAGCCGAGATCGCGCGCCAGGCCTGGATCGTCACCAATTCTCTCCAGGCGATGAGCGGCCGCCCGACTCTCCCGGACCGCCATGTCCTCCGCGAGACCGCGGAAGCCCCCTCGCGCGACGAGCTGGTGAGCGCGGCGATCGAGGCGGGATCGCGCCTCGAAGCGCTCGCCTTCCACAGCGGCGACGCCGCTTTCTGGTTCGTGCAGACGTTTCAGAACGGCCCGAGCCCCTGCGCGCTGGCGCCGGCGGGTCCCGACCTCTACCTGGGCATGTCCGGGATCGCGCTCTTCCTGGCCTACCTGGGCGACGTCTCCGGCGAGGGCCGTTTCACCCGCCTCGCCCGTGCCGCCACCGTCACCCTGCGGGCCCAGGTCACTCACAACAGCCGGTTGGTGACCTCGGTCGGCGGCTTCGCCGGCTGGGGAGGCATCCTCTACGCCTTCACCCACTTGGGCGCTCTCTGGCGGGACGAGTCCCTGCTCGACGTGGCCGAGCAGATCGCTTCCACCCTGGGCCCGCAGATCGACGCCGACGAGTACTCCGACATCGTCGGCGGCGCCGCCGGCTGCCTCGTCACCCTCCTCGGCCTGCATACCCGGCGGCCGTCCGGTCCGGCCCTGGCTCTCGCCGCGCGCTGCGGCGAGCGCCTCCTCGCGAGCGCGCGCCGCATGGAGCGCGGTTGGGGCTGGATCCTTGAGCTGGCCGGGATGGTTCCCCTGGCCGGCTTTTCCCACGGCGCGGCGGGGATCTCCTGGGCCCTCCTCCAACTGGCCGCGGCGACGGGCGACGAGCGGTTTCACCAGGCGGCTCGCGAGGCTCTGGAGTATGAACGTTCCCTGTACTCCCCGAGCACCGGCTGGCCCGACCTGCGCAGCGGCGCACCGACCGAGGAGCATTCGATGTGCGCCTGGTGCCACGGCGCGCCGGGAATCGCCCTCGGGCGCCTGGACAGCCTGCGCTTCCTGGACGACGCCGCGATGCGGGAGGACCTCGCGACCGCCGTCGGCGCCACCCTGGCCGGCGGTTTCGGCAAGGGGCACTCCATGTGCCATGGCGACCTCGGCAACCTGGAGATCCTGGCTCTGGCGGCGGAGATCCTGGGTACCCCGGGATTGGACGACCGCATCGGCCGCTTGGCGGGAGGCATCCTCGGCAGTATCCGTGAATACGGCTGGCGGTGTGGAGTCCTCACCCGCGGCGAGATGCCCGGCCTGATGCTGGGGCTCGCCGGCATCGGCTATGGCCTGTTGCGGGCGGCAGAGCCGGAGCGCGTCCCTTCAGTGCTCCGCCTGGCCCCGCCGGTCGGTTAGAGATCGCCCTGCCCGGCGCGAGATGACCTCGCGCCGATTTTGCAGAGAAGGAGATAGCAATGAGGAAGACCGATCTTGCCCGCGCCTTCCGCGACGAGGACTACTTCCTGAGTCTGACCGCTGCCGAGCGCGCCAGCCTGCCGGCCCATCCGGCGGCGATGATCGAGGTGAGCGAGGAGGAGCTCCGGGCGGTCGCGGGAGCGACGACGGAAGCCTGCTCGAGAACCGGCATTTGCAGCCCCTGTCCGCCACGCGTGTGCCAGTAGGCTGAAGACGGTGTTTGAAGGTCACGGGTGGGCGCCCTCCGGCCCACCCGTTCTTGTCTTACCCCGCTGCGCAACATCGTCCGGCAACCCGGTGGGACTGGAGGACTGACGCTATGCCCGCGTCACCCGCCAGTAGACGGCATAGCGCTCGTCGAACAGGGTGTAGAACGGCACCAGGGTGATGTCCTGCGCCTGCCCGATCGTCCGGTGCTCCAGCGGCCGCCCCGGTACCGGCCGGATCCATTCGGCCGGGTTCTGTGAGGCGGCCCGCAATTCGGGAGCGGGGACCGGCTCGGCCTTGTACTCCGGCACGGTCCGCGGCTTGGTCGGCTCGGCGCGGAGGGTCGCGGGCGTCAGCCCCTCCGTCCCCAGCCGGCCGGCCAGCACCAGGGGCCCGTAGAGGATGGCCTCTTGCGACTCGTCGCCGGGGAGCGGCTCCAGGTGCAGGGACATCGGCAGGGTGAGCTCGACCCGGTCTCCGTCCTTCCAGGTGCGGTCGAGAACGAAGTAGCCGGAGGGAGCCGCGAAGCCTTCGAGCGTCCTACCGTTCAGCTTCACCGTGCCGCCGTGCGTCGCCCAATACGGCACCCGGAGGCGGAGGGCGAACGCGGCGGGGCGGGCCATTCGAAGGGTCAGGGTCGTGGTCTCTTCCGCCGGGAAGCGGGTGTCCTGGACGAGCCGCACGCCCTTCTCTTTCCAGTCGAGCTCGGAGGCGACGAGCTGATTGACGTACAAACCCTTGTCGTCCTGAAAATAGATGCTTTCAGTGAGCTTGGCGAACGATTCGCTCCCCGAGCCGGTGCAGCACCAGAAGTCCTGGAGCGGCGTGCCGAAGAGCTTCCAATACCCCGCGGCGAGGGGAACGTAATAGAGCTTCGAGCCGTCCGCTGGGTGCTGAGTGCCGAGGATGCCGTTGAACAGCGCCCGCTCGGTGTAATCGGCGCAGGCAGGATCGGCCGTCCAAGTGAAGACGTGGCCGGTCAGCTTGAGGAGGTTGTAGGTGACGCAGCACTCCTGAGTGTAGCCGCTCAGCTCGGCCGCGAGCGTTCCGGGCTCCGATTCCCACCCCTCACCGTTGCTGGAGCCCCCGGTGCAGTAGGCGCGCCGGCCGGTCACCTCGCGCCAGAAATATTCGGCGATCTGCCGGTAGCGCATCTCGCCGGTGAGCTCGTAGCGCCGGGCGGCGCCGATGATTTTCGGAATGGTGGTATTGGCGTGCAATCCCTTGAGCTCGTCGCGGCCGGCGGCGAGCGGAGCGAAGATCCGTTCGTGATCGAAATGATGCGCGAGCTCGCGGTGCCCCTCGTCGCCGGTGACGGCGGAAAGATTGTAAAGCACCTCGTTCATGCCGCCGTACTCGCGTTCGAGCACGCGCGCCATGTGGGTCTCGCCGAGCGGGCGCACCCAGCGGCCCGTCCAGCCGGCCATCCCCTTGAGGACTTCGAGGGCCTGGGTATTGCCGGCGTGGACGTGCATGTCGAGCAATCCGGCCATGATCTTGTGCAGGGTGTACCAGGGCGCCCACACCGGCTGGCCTTCGCGCAGGCGATCGAAAAACTCTTCGGGAAAGGCGCTCAGATAGCCGCTGCCCAGAGCCTTCTGGCACTTGGCAAGCTCGGAGACCATGAGATCGCCGCGCGCCTTCACCGCATCGTCGCCGAGGCTGGCGGACATCAAGGCGCAAGCGGAGAGATAGTGGCCGGTGAAGTGGCCGCGCAGCTCGTTGTCCGGCCGCTCCCACCCGCCCAGGGGCTCGGCGGACGAGGGGAGGCCGGCGGTGATACGGAACGTGTGCAGCAGCCGGTCCGGATCGAGCCCCAGGACGAACCTGCGGTTGACCTCCGCGGCATCGAGGAACGGCCCAGGCCGGAGCCGAATCCGCGACAGCTCGAGCGGCCGGACTCTGAGACGCGGCCCCGCCGGATCCGCAAGGCTCCATCCCGGCAGAGCGCGCCAGAAAGGGAAAGAAGCGGCCGCCGCCGCGGTGCCGAGGATCTCTCTACGAGTGAGGCCGGGTTTCATGAGTGCCTCCGGAGTCGGGCGATCTCGGAGAAGGATAGCCGTTCTGGGCGGCGTTGTGCGGCAGCGGCCTCCGACGCCAGGGATTGAAATCCCCGGCTACCGACGGTAGCCGAGGTCCGGCGCGCCTATGATTTTGTCAGCGGCTTTATGCGGGAGTGCGATGGAGGCGGTTCGGGCGGACCGACTTGACGAGCGGATGGTCGACAAAGCCACGGACCTGCCGGCTGGTGGCGCGGACCGCCAAGGCGCCGGCTGCTTCGAGGAGCACCGGGGGCGTTCCGAGGAGCTTCTCGAGGAAGAGCCGAAGCTGGCGCAGAGCTTCCTTGCGTCCGTTGGCCGCAGGAGCCTCTGGGATCGCCGTGGGGCGGAGCCGGCCTCCCCTTTCCTCGAAGCTCACGGTTCGGCGGGGGAGGGCGGCGTCCACCAGGATCTCGCGAACCTCGCCGTCCTCCCGAGACAGCCAGTCCGTGAGCTCCGGATCGTGGACTTTCTCAATTGCAGCAGGTGCTCGGGTCGCCATAACACCTCTCACACTCACTAATAGCCCCTCTCGCGGGCGAAGTCAATCGCCCGGAGGGCGTCGAGTCGTCCGAAACCGTAGCGGTGGTCCTGGCCTGACTCCCCGAGGTCCTCGACAGAGCCAGTGATCAGGTCAGAGATGAGGAAGGCACGGTGAGCTCCGGCCTCCTTTTTCCGTATCTGGGTAGCGCTCAGGAGGAGAGCGATGGCGCCGGCCACGTGGGGCGCCGCCATGGAGGTGCCACTCATCGCCTTCCAGCCGCCTCCCGGGACCGATGAGTAGATGGCCACGCCGGGAGCGGAGAGGTCAGGCTTCGAGTAGAGGAGGGGCAGGAACTTGGGATCGATGTAGTCGCATTCACGGAGCACCATCGTCCGGCCGCCGGAGAAGGCGGCTGCCCGGTCCTGCGGGTCGGTGGCGCCGATGCTCAGGGCGAACTGGTCGTTGCCGGGCGATCCCGTGGTCTGTTGTCCCTCGTTGCCGATAGCGGCCACGACCGGAATACCGGCAGCGATGCAGCTCAGGATCGCCTCGGTGTAGGTGGTCGGCGTCTCAGGGTCGAGGACCCAGCCCCCGAGCGAGAGGTTGATGACGTCCACTTTGGTTTCTACGGCCCAGTCGATTCCCGCCAGAACCTGGGCGTCCGTCCCTCCGTTTTCGCCGTCAAGCACCAGTGCAGCGGCGAGCTTCGCCTCGGGAGCAACGCCGATGTAGCGGCCCGACTTTTTTCCTCCCACCAGAGTTCCCGCACAATGGGTTCCATGCTCGGAGCTGTCATGCGGTTTGGAGTCGGGCAGGAGGTTACCCAGCGAATCGAATTCCGCCCAATGGGCGACTTTGTCTTTGAGGTCAGGATGCGCGGGGTCTACTCCCGTATCAAGGAGCCCGATGGTCACGCCCTTGCCCCAGGTGCCGTGGGCTCCCCAAACTGCGAGCGCCCTGATCTTCTCGACTCCCCACGTGGAGACGAGGAGATCCTCAACCTCTTTGGGATTCTGTCGCGTCTCTTGCAGGACGGGGAGGCTGAGGCGTCGGTTCACGTGGATGGCGCGGATGTTCTCGACCTCACCCGGAAGCTTCCTGAGCTCATCCGGCTCGAGGCGTAGAGGCATCGAGCGCGAGGTCCAGAATCGGCTCACTCTGTCGGTCGTGGGGACGCCTTTCCCGGTAGGCTCCGTCATCCGCGCCAGGGCTGCACGGACAATTCCGTTCTCCAGCAGGGGATTGATCGTTTGGAGACCCATACTCTGGATGCGGCTGAGGGCCAAAGTCTCGGCCTTGGCTTTGCCGAGCAGGACGCTGGTGCTGGCGGTTTCCTGCTTGTCTTGTTTGCTGGGCCGCTTCTGGTACGAAAGGGGGAGGAGCTCCCGGGGGCTCTGAGAGAAGCGGCGCCGGTGGAGCCCCACGGCGGCAGCTTGCTCCAGCCGATCCAGATTGCCGCGTCCGGAATCCATCTGGACGATGACCTCAATTTCCTCTTCCGGACGTTCGTCTAGAATTCGCTCGACCTGCCGCTCAACGGGCGTGCGCTCCGGCATGTGTTCTATCTCCAAAATGCGGCTTCAAAAATTTTCCTGTACGCTGGATCGTAGGACTCTACCATGGCTTTTAGGTCAGCGGATCGAGATCCGTCGCCGTAGGCGATGTCCCGGATACAGTGGGCGATTCGGAGAAGGGGGGAATCGCTGGACCGAGTGAGAGAAGCGAGTTCTGTGAAGGGGCTCTGATCGGGTTGATCGTGATGGCGCAAAACCCAGAGCCAAACATCCAGGAGGAGCTGTGAAGCTGCATGCTCGCAGTCGATCGCGCTGATATCATTCCGCAGAAAGGCTTGCTGGGCCGCCTTCCAGACTTGGGGATCGGCCAGAGTGACTCTTTGAGGGACCTGAGGGAGGGCACGGATTCGTAGTGCCTCTCGCCATTGGGGTCTGGGAGAAAGCTCAAGGAGACCGCAGACGAGATCCAGGAACAAGCCACAGACATCTTCGTCAGCAATGAGCAGAGACCATATTCCTCCACTTTGATTCCCAGCCTCGTTCAGAGCCCGATCCAGAGCCCGATCCAGAGCCCGATTCAGATCCCGAGCCCGATCCAGATCCCGATCCAGATCCCGATCCAGATCCCGAGCCCGAGCCAGATCCCGATCCAGATCCCGATCCAGATCCCGAGCCCGAGCCCGAGCCCGATCCAGAGCCCGATCCAGAGCCCTAATGCTGTCCCAGCCTAACATCGGTGGAATGCCCTGGATGTTAATATAGTTAAAAGAAAAATCCCTGAATGGGCCGCCTGAACCGAGGCAAGCCAGAAGGTGCACAAATTGTGGAACTGGCTGCGAGAGAGCGAGCGAAGCCAGCGCTGCTGAAGCAAAATTCAACCCGGGCGACCGCAATGCCATTGCGATAAAGAATCTCTGCAGGCGGCTCTCTTCAGCTTCCGACCACTGTGGAGATGAAGGTCGCGATCCGCAGAGGTTCACATATACTTTGCCCTCATTGCGGGACTTGTCTCGTAGGCAGGAGGTGATTTTGACAATCTCCTCATCGTCCCAGCCAAGGGCTACAAGGCTCAGGGCGAGTCCGAATTCCTGAGCGGTCCCCTGGACCTTGCCGGCGATCTCTCCAGCCAAGCTGTAAATCTCGTTGTGGTGCGAGGCATCACGTTCTTCCCAGGTCCGCAGGAGGCGTAAAACCCGGCGGAGGAGATCGAGGCTGTCCACAGTGGCGGCTTGGAAGACAAGCGCCGAGAGAATCTCCTCCTGCATTTCCTCGGCGGCGTCCACGCCGTCGAGGAGGCATCCTCCAACTACGAGGACACGATCGAACGCTCGAGAGTCGTCTCGATGCGGCAGGATTCGTTTAAGCAGATATTTTTGGGACTCAGTCCTCTCTAAGGACCCAACAAGAAGACGGATGACTTCATGCCACTTGGGATCTCCGCAGTGTTGTTCGACAAAGGGCCGCCAGATCGTTTGCACACCAGAGGTTTCGCCGGTCTTACGAAGATGGGTGGCGGTGAGATATTCCTGGAACGTCAGATGGAGAAAGCTGTACTGGCCGCTGCCGACCTCGATCAGTAACCCGGCTCTTTCCTTGACGAAGCGTAGGAAGGTCTCCGCCAAGTTGCCCGGATCCTCATCGCGAGGCCTCTCCGTGTCCCGGATGTATTCGGTCAGGAAGTCCAGAAGAGCCTCAAAGGGGACGACGGCACGCCGCGCTTCTCCTCGTCCTTCTTCCATGGAGGCATGCATCCAGTAAGCGATGGCCTCCATGCGGCTGCGGTTGCGCCGCTCGACTTTGTTCCGACTTTGCAGGTTCTCGCGCTCTCCTCTGAACTTCCAGTTGTGCCAGGTGTTGAGGAGGGTTTCGGTACATTTCTGGTAGAGCACCACCCGCTCATCGGGAAGCTCCGCGTCGATCCGGTGAACGAGGCAGACAATGGTCAGGAGCAGAGGATTTTCGGCGAGCTCGCGGATGGCGCGGCTGTCCGGATCTTGAAGGATCCGAATGAGATCCCGCGCGTGGAGCTCCCGTTCCGGCCGATTGGGAATACGGACACGGTACCAGTCCTTCACGAAGGTCTCGATGTTCTCGATGGACAGTTTGGCGACGCGATGATGGCTGAAGCCGAGACGATCGAAACGCGCTTCCTTGTCATAGCCTACAATGCGAGAGGTAATCACGATGGTGTTGCCGCGATACTTCTGGAGGAGGTCCGCGACTCTTTCGCGGACGACCAGCTTGAGAGCGGGATCCGGCAACTCATCAATGCCATCCAGGAAAATGAGTCCCTGTCCGGCGTAGAGCGAGTACTCGAAGAGATCTCTATCGAGTGATGGAATCGCCAGGTCGGCGCGTGCGGTCTGGACCGCATGATCCAACAGGCCCAGATTTGGGCGGGACCGCAGCTCTTCGGCATAGCGGCGCAGGGTGATGAGTATCGGGAGTCTTTCGTCCTTCTGGCCGCCATACTTCTGAAGTTGTTGCTTGAGGCCAGCCAGGGCGAGAAAGCGGAGGAGCGTCGATTTGCCGGATCCCGGATCACCCAGGATGACATGCCGCGCACCGCGGTTGAGCAGGGTCAACGGATCGGTGTGAACGGCCTTTGAGGTCTCGTCGGTCTCCCCCTCGGGTACGACGCGGAGGGGGATATAAATCCTCTCCATCTCGATTCCAGCGGAGGCCTCCTCCTTGTAGACCGACATGCCGACGAACTGGATCTCGCTGTTGAGCTTGATGAGTTCCCGGTCGTAAGACGACCGAAGCGAAAGGATTCGTTTGAGCCGGTTCTTACCGTCGGCGAGATGCTCCGGGAAATAGCGTAGGCAGAGCAGGGGGACCTGCTGGAGAGAATCCAAGAGAAACTGATCTCCCCAGAGGCGAATGGGGAGTCGATTGGCTTTCTTGTCCCATCCCGCGCGCCGCAGCCGTTCGCGAATAGCATTCTCAGTGTCTACGAGACTCTGGAAGTCCAGGGACGGAGCGACAACTATCAAGCTCTGGAGATCCCGCACGTAGTCCTCTTGGACCGGTAGGAGTCCCTCCAGGGAAGAGGCGAAACGATAGGATAGGCACAAAGTCTTGCTTCCAAGCCAGAGTCCAGGGCTTAGTTGCGAGATCTCGGCGTCCCGCCCGAGCCCTCTCAGGAACTGGCTGAACAAGACAACAGTGATCTGGTCGAGCTCTTGCTCGCCCTTTTCTCCTCCAGGGAGGCGCTGAAGCAGGGACTTGCCTGCCCACTTGGCCGTCATAGAGATTTCGGATTCAGTGACGGCTCACAGTATAGCAGCTAGCACGGCGAGCCAAGACCTCAGAGCTGCTTTCACCGCTGCCGCCACACCGGCTTCCGCTTCTCCAGGAAGGCCGCGACCCCTTCCTCCATGTCCTCCAGAGGAAGAAGCTCTTCCTTATAGATACGCTCGCTCTCCGTCAGGGCTTCGGCGAAGGGGAGGTCCCTTCCGGCGCGGACGGCTTTCTTGGTGAGGCGGGTGACGGGGGCGCTGCGGGCGGTGATGCCGGCGAGAAGGTTCGCCAGGGTGGCGTTCAGCGCTCCGGTGGGGACTCGCCGGGTGACGAGGCCCAGACGCTCCGCCTCTTCACAGGTCAGGGTCCGCCCGGTCAGCAGGAGATCGAGGGTGCGGCCGGGGCCGATCCGCGGCGGCAGGAGGACGGCTGCGACGGGGGCGAAGCAGCCGAGCTCGATCTCGGGCTGGCCGAAGCGGGCTCCCTCTTCGGCGATCACCAGGTCACAGGCGAGCGCCAGCTCCATCCCCCCTCCCAGGCAGTGGCCGTGGACGGCGGCGACGGTGATCGCATCCAGGTCCCGCAGGCGTCGAATGGCGCTGTGCAGGGATTCCAGCATCGCGGCCACTTTGTCCGGCGTATGGTCCTGAACGGCTACTCCGGAGGAGAAGGCGCGGTCGCCGGCGCCGCGGAGGACGACGATCTGGAGGTCACGGTCCGCGGCCAGGCTGTCCATGGCTTCACCGAGGAGATTGATGGTGGGGACGTCCAGGATGTTGAGCGGCGGCCGGTTGAGGGTGATCGCCGCCGTCCGGGGCGCCTCCGCGGGACGCTCGAGGAGGATCCCTGGCTCGGTCATTTGGGTCCGGGGAAGCCGGCGGCGCGGACGAAGTCGGTCCACAGCGCCCGCTGCTGGGGGAGGGCGATCAGGTTCTCGGGGTGCCACTGGACGCCGCGCACCCACCAGTCCGGCCGGTCGAGGAAGGCGGCTTCGGCGAGCCTGTCCGGCGAGAAGGCCACGGGGACGAAGCCGGTGGCCATCCGTTTCACGGCCTGGTGGTGGCGGCTGTTGACCCGCGGCACTTCGCGCGCCAGGAGCTCGCCGAGAGGCGCGCTGGGTGCCACCACCTGAACGGTGTGGGCCAGGGTCTCCGGGGTTTCCGTGGCCTCGTGTTGGATGGCGCTGGGGTGCTGGGTCGGGAGGTCCTGCCAGAGGGTGCCACCCAGATAGACGTTCAGCACCTGGAAGCCGCGGCAGACGCCCCAGACGGGGAGGTGCCGGTCGCGAGCGGCGTCGAGGAGGGCCCATTCCAGGACGTCGCGATCGGGGACGGTCTCGACGCTTGCGTCCGGCAGCAGGGTTTCGCCGTAGCGCTCCGGCTCCACGTCGGCGCCGCCGCAGAGGACGAGCGCCGCGGCCCGGCTCGCCAGGTCCGGCACGGCCGCGAGGTCGTCCGGCGTCACCACGAGGAGCTGCTCTCCGGGCACGCCCACGCTCTCCAGGGCTTCGAGGTACGGCGCCGCCTTCTCCTCGGAGGCGGTGGAGAGGAGGATCAGGCCGCTCACGCCGCCTCCCGCTCGACGAGCGCCGCGAGCCCCAGGCCACCGGAGACGCAGAGGGTGGCGATCCCCCGCTCGCCTCCCCGCGCCGCCATGCCGTGAAGCAGGGTGACGAGGATGCGCGTGCCGGTGGCGCCGATGGGGTGGCCGAGGGAGATGGCGCCGCCGTCCGGGTTCACGGTCTCGTGCGGGAAGCTCAGGTCCTTCAGGCAGGCGAGCACCTGGCAGGCGAAGGCTTCGTTGAGCTCGACCTCGTCGATCGCGCCGGTATCGAGGCCGGTTCTCGCCAGCAGGCGCCGGACCGCGGGCACGGGGCCGATCCCCATGATCCGCGGCTCGACGCCCACCACCTCCCACCCCACGAGGCGCGCCGCGACGTGGAGCCCCAGCCGGGAGGCGCCCTTGCGCGAGGCGACGATCAGGGCCGCGGCGCCGTCGGTGATCCCCGAGGCGTTGCCCGCCGTCACCCGGCCGCCTTGGCGAAAGACGGGGGCGAGCTTGGCGAGCGACTCCAGGGTGACGCCGTCGCGGGGGTGCTCGTCGGTGGCGACGATCACGTCCCCTTTTTTGCCTGCGACGGTCACGGGCGCGATCTCCGGCTGGAAGCGGCCGGCGGCGCGCGCCCGCTCGCTACGGTTCTGGCTCTCGACGGCCCAGGCGTCGGAGGCCGCGCGGTCGATCCCGGCCTCTTCGGCCAGCTCTTCGGCGGTCTCACCCATGACGAGCTGCGAGAGAGGATCGTTGAAACCGTCCTGGTACATGCCGTCGACGATCTCGGCGTTCCCCAGCCGGTATCCCCAGCGGGCGCGGGGAAGGTAGTACGGAGTGTTGGACATGCTCTCGGTGCCGCCGGCCAGCACCACCTGGGCCTCGCCGAGGAGGATGGCGCGGGCCGCCGAGATCACGGCCTGAAGGCCCGAGCCGCAGGCCTGGTTGACGGTGTAGGCCGGCCGGTCCACGGGGACGCCCGCACGGAACGCGATCTGCCGCGCCGTATTGGGGCCGCCCCCGGCCTGGCGGGCGTGGCCGAAGATCACCTGGTCGAGGCAATCCGGCTCGAGCTCCGCCTGTTCCAGCGCCGCCTTCGCCGCCGCCGTGCCGAGGTCCGCCGCGGTCAGCGGCGCGAGGACGCCGCCGAACCTGCCGATCGGGGTGCGCACGGGGGCGGCGAGGACGATGTCGGTGTCTTTCTTGTCTGCCATCGGAATCCTTTTCTTGAACGTCGTCCGCGCCGGCGGGGCTTCCCCGCCCAAGACCCTCATCACCCCGGCCCTCTTCTCCCGCATGCCCTCACCGGGAGAAGAGGGAGCCCCCGCCCAACAGCAAGAACGCCCCAACCGGGTTCCCCTCTCCCGGGGAGGGGGATGGGGTGGTCGGGAGAGGGGCAGGGGTGAGGGTCTTGGGCGGGGGGACGCCTCACCAGCCCCGGAAATCCGGCTTGCGCTTGGAGACGTAGGCGTCCAGCCCTTCCTTGGCGTCCGGGCTCTCGAAGAGCTGCTGCTGGAGCTCGCGCTCGATGGCGAGGCCGCTCTCGAAGGGGACCTCGGCGCCGGACTGCACGGAGCGCTTGATGCGGCCGACGGCCTTGGCGGCCTTGTTCGGCGGGCAGAACTGCTTGGCGTACTCGTGCACCTGGCCGGCGAAGTCGTCGCCTTCGAAGATGTGGTTGACGATGCCGATGCGCTGCGCCTCTTCGAAGTCGATCAGCCGGCCGGTGACCATCAGCTCGATCGACTGGCTCTTGCCCACCCGGCGGGCCAGCCGCTGGGTGCCGCCGGTTCCCGGGAGGACGCCCAAGGTCACCTCGGGCAGGCCGACCTTGCCGGAGCCCTTCTTGGCGATCAGCACGTCCGCCGCCATCGCGATCTCCAGGCCGCCGCCCACGGTGTGCCCTTCGAGCGCCGCGATGACCAGCTTGGGCGTCTGCTCCAGGCGGTTCAGGGTCTCGTTGGCGTGCAGGCAGAAGTAGTACTTGAAGTAGGGATCGGACGACTTCAGCATGTTGATGTTGGCGCCGGCACAGAAGAACTTGTCCCCCTCGCCGCGGACGACGATGACGTAGACGTCCTTCTCGAAACGGGCCTTGAGGATCGACTCGTCGAGCTGGCGCATCATCTCGTGGGTGTAGGTGTTGGCCGGCGGATCGTCGAGGGTCAGGTAGGCGACGCCATCTTTCACCTCATAGTGAACCAGGGTCTTCTGGTCGGCGGTCGGTTCCGCAGTCGTGGTCTCAGCCATATGGTCTCCTCTCTTCGGGATTTGAGGGATTTGAAGCCGGGCCGGTGGGGCACCCGGGCGGGACGCGGCGTATTGTCCCACGAGATGGGGGAGGCGTCCACCGGGGGCCGGTCGTCCTCCACGTGTCACAGAACACCGCCTGGGAGCACCCTTTCAAGTAGTAGGACCGGTGATGAGCCCCTCGACCTCTTTCTAGGAGGACGTACCTATGAAGTTACGAACCTTGATTGTGAGCGCGGTATTGTCGTTGAGCCTCCTGGTTGCTCTGGCTCCTGCCGCCCTGGCAAGCGTTGCAACGTTTACGTTCCCCAACAAGACCGGCAAGCAGGTCAATGACCTCCATATCGAGTTCGTCGAGGCCAGCACGCCGAATCCCCCGGCCGGGCCTTTCGGGCCTTTCAAGAATGATGAAATTCACGGAAACGCTCACAACTTCTCCAATGGCACGGTCGCGGTGAACGGCACGGTGACGCTCACCTTCACGAACGACTCCCCCAAAGTCAAAATCAAGGAGTGGTGGTGGACGATCGACGGCACGCCAGAGGGGGGAGTCCACACCGGCGCACCGTAAAACCGGATGAAGGAGGGCCGGGCCTGCTCCTCAACTCCGGGCGAGGGGCGCGTCGGCGGCGGGGTTCAACCGGGGCAGTCTCGGCT
>DASUEN010000234.1:0-68481 GCA_036275055.1 Thermoanaerobaculia bacterium | reverse complement strand
GGAGAACAGCCAAAAAGGGACATCAGGGACAGCAGGGACAACAAGGACGAGGGAGAGTTGCAAGACCGCTCCAACCGGTTCCCCTCTCCCGGGGAGGGGGATCTCGGGGGTCGGGAGAGGGGCAGGGGTGAGGGTCTTGGGTGGGGGTGCTCCCCGCAAAGTTAGCGCCTATGCCCTCCCCGGGAGAGGGGCAGGCGCCGCCGGTCCGAGGACCACTACGGCCGCCAGCCGGGCGCCTTCTCTACATGGCCGGTCCATTTCCCTCGGAAAGGGAGGCGCCTGCCCTGTGAGCGCAGTCCCTTCCACCGCGAGCGCGACGATTTCCGTCGCGAGCGCAGTCTCTTCCGTCGCGAGCGCAACGATTTCCGTCGCCAGAACGGTCCCTTCCGTCGCCAGCGCGGTCTCTTCCGCCGCGAGCGTGGTCGCTTCTATTGCGGGCGGGATCCCTTCCCTCGCGAGCGCGGCCGCTTCCCTCGCGAGCGCAGGCACTTCCGCCGGGAGCGCGGTCCCTTCCACCGCGAGCGCAGTCCCTTCCGTCGCGAGCGGAATGATTTCCGTCGCCAGCGCAGCCACTCCCGTCGCGGTGGAGGGAGCACCGCCACAGAGCGGGCTTCATGCCTTGGCCAGCTCGCTCGCCGCCTTCCGGACGGCGACTGCCAGGCTCTCGCGGTCCTGATCGATTCTGCATGCCGTGTCGAAAATTCATCGAGCCATGTCCCCCGACCGGCGCCGGTTACGAGAAGGCACAACCTCAAAAAAAGACTTGACAAAATCAGAACGTATAAGTCATTATCAGCCCGCTTCAAGCGAGTTGAGTGCGAAGCCGCTCGGCTGATAGGCAGCCGGGTGAAACCAAACCAGGAATGATGTAAAGAACAGAAAGGAGACGAACATGGCACTGTCGTATGCAGAGGTAATGCAGGACTGGGAGGCGCTGCTCGCAGCGCTGCTCGAGAACGCTGCGAACCTGCCGGACGTGGAGCGCAGCCGCACGGCCTTCGAGGACCACGTGGCGAAGACCAAGGAGCTCAAGGTTCGCCAGGATTCTCAGACGGCAGCCCGTCAGGAAACCACCCAGGCGTTGACGCAGAGGATGAAGGACGGCGTGGAGCTCGCCATCCGGCTGCGATCGATGGTGAAGGGCAACCTCGGGCCGAAGAACGAGCGGCTGGTGCAGTTCGGCATCGCGCCGCTGCGCAAGCGGATCCGCAAGACCGCGACTCCTCCGCCTCCGGTGACCAAGACGTAAGTTGACACCCCCGACCTCCGGGGCGTGCCGGCCGGCACGCCCCGGAAGGTTCCTCCGGCCCATACGATGGGCCAAGAGCAAGCTCAATCTTTTTGAGGTGTAACTTCAAAGGTGCTGCCCGCGCCTAACGATAGTGACAGCAGCAGGCGGGGGCCCGGGGCCGAGCTTCACGGACCCGCAACCTGGAGTTGCGCAGGCTCCAGCTCCGGCTGCCGCGGTCCAACGCGAAGGAGCTCCGATGGCGGGCGAAACCGTGCCCATCGACCTGAGGACCGGTCTCGACCTCGCGCCGCTCTTCACCGAGCTGGGGACCCATCTCGGGACGGCGACCGAGGGCTTGAAGCAGGTCACGCCGCCGGCCGACGGCGCGGCGATTCTCGGCGCCACGTCCGGGGCCGCGCAGATCGATACTTCCGGAGTGGGCGGCGCTGTCGCTCAGGTGGCCGCGCAGGTAGGCCCGCTCCTCGCTTCACTGCCCGCGGCCGGCAATCTGCTCGGGCCGCTCGGCGTCAGCCTCGACCTGGTCGACAAGATCGGCACCGCCGACCTCGCCGGACAGATCGGGTCGCTCGTCGCCAAGCTGCAGCAGGAGCTCTCGGGCGCCAACGACGGAGGCTTCATCGCCGTCCTCGTCCGCCTCGCCAACGTCCTCTCGACCGCCCCCGAGGGCCAATCCCTGCGCGACCTGCTCCTGACCCTGACTCGCGCCGGCGGCGTCGATCTGCCGGCGGACGCGCTCTCGTTCCCCAACGTCCTGCCCGCCATCGACGGGACGGTGCGGTTGATCGGCGGCCTCATGGCCCTGGAATCGGTCCTCTCCGAGGCCGACCGGCTGACCGGGATCATGGCCCAGCAGCTCGATCCGGCGACGGTCCAGCCGGTGGTCGACGCCGCCCTCGCCGCCTTCGGAGAAGGCCCCACGGCGCTCGCCGCTTTCGTGACGAGTCTCGACCCGGGCCAGCCGGCGGAGGTTGACGCCGCGGTGGCGGCGATCAACGCCGGCGCCACGCGGCTGGCGGCGCTCCGCGACCTGCTATCGGCCGCCATGGGCTTCGGCGAGGGCACTCTCGTCTACCTCGACGTCGACCAGGTGCAGACCGAGCTCACGGCCGCGGCAGCGATGGTCCGTTCCGCCGCCCTCGACCCCGTCGAGCGGGCCGCGCGCACGGTCGCCGGCCTCGTGACGCCGCTATTGAAGATCGACCTCTCCGGCTTCCCCTCTTTCGACCTCCCCGGGCTGCTCGCCGCCCTGGAGGCGAAGGTGGCGGACTTCGTGGCGCAGATCCACGCCGTCGACGCCACGGCCCTGTCCGCTCCGCTCGCCCAGGGGCTCGCCGCCGTCACCGGCGCCATCGGCGGTCTGGCCGACGTGCTCACGCAGGTGACCGCCACCCTCCGCGGCGCCCTCGACTCGCTGCGCCAGGCCGTGGCGGCCCTGCCCCTCGATGCCATCGCCGGCGCCATCGGCGACGCCCTCAAGCCGGTGGCCGCCTTCCTTGATGCCATCAGCAGCTTCCTCACCGGGATCGAGAGCCTCCTCCATGACGCCGCCGCCGAGGCCAAACCCGCCCTCGCGGGGGTCAAGGCCGTGGTCGATGGCTTCCAGACCAGCGCCGAGAAGCTCTTCGGCGACGCCAAGGCCTTCGTCGACGGCCTCCACCTCGACCGAGCGGCCGGCATCCTTGCAGACGACATCAAGAAGTTCGACGACGTGCTCGCCAAGGCCCAGATGAAGCCCTACTTCGACACCGCCACGGCCGCCGTGAGCAGCGCCGCGGACGTCATCTCGGCCGTTCCCTTCGGCCTCCTCCCCGACTCGATGAAGTCGCAGGTCGAGGCCGCCCTGCAACCGATCCGGAAGGCTGACGCCAAGGCCGTGCAGAGCGAGATCGAGGCGCTGCTGGAGATCACGCCGGACGGCAAGTTCGAGCTGCGCCCGGAGCTTGCGGCGGCGATCAAGAAGGTTCAGGACGACTACCAAGCTCTCCTCGACGCGATCCGGAAGCAGGATCCGCACGCCTTCGTCCAACAGATCGACAACCAACTGGCCGACGTGAAGGCGAAGATCCACGACCTCTCCCCCCAGCTCACCTTGCAGCCGGTGCAGGCGGCGATCGACCAGGTGAAGGCGGCGGTGGCCGGCTTCGACCTGAGAAAGGAGCTGAAGCCGATCGACGACGCCTTCGGGGAGATCTTCAAGGCGCTCGGCGAGCTCTCGCCCGATCAACTGATCGCTCCCCTGGAAGCGAAGGTGAAGAGCGCGCGCGACAAGGTGGTGGCCGAGATCCGGCTCCAGGACTGGGAACCGGCGATCGACTCCCTGGCCGCCGACGCCGACGATCTCCTGGCGCGCTTCGACCCGGTCACCCTGGAGCCTGCTCTCCGCGCCGCGCTCGCCGAGGCGACCGATCTTCTCGACCGCTTTCCGGACGTCAGCCTGATCGGCGGCTTCGGCAACCTCGCGGCGCTCCTCCTCTCGGGCAGCGGCCTGCGCGTCCACGCCTGGACCTTCGACGTGGTGATCGGCTGGCTCGGCGGCGGCAGCGGCACGGCGGACCTCCTGGCGCGCTCCGGGCGCATCGCCGGCGCCGTCTCGCGTACCCGCGACGCGGTGGCGGCGGTCGACCTGGCGGCGATTGCGGCCAGCCTCACGGCGCGGGTCCAGGAGCTCCAGGCGGCGATCGCCGCCAACCCGGGGCTTCCTGCCGGCTCGCCGGCCCGCCTGCGGCTGGAGGCGGCGCTCGCCGGCCTCGACGTGGCGGCGATCCTCGGCCCTCTGACTGCCAACCGCGACCGCTATCTCGCGGCGCTCACCCAGTCGGCCGCGCTCGGCGAGACCCTGCGGCGCATCGGCCTCTCGGAGGTCGACGCCACCATCGTCCGCCTGCGCTTGGGCGTCGCTCCGCTGCAAGCGATCGTCAGCCTGCTGCGCGGGCTGGCGGCCCGGCTCGGCCTGCCCGGGCTCGCGGACGGCCTGGTGCCGGCGCTCAAGAACCTCCTCGCCGTCGCCACCCCGGAGCGCCTGACCGCCATCGCCATGCCCATCTTCATCGCCCTGCGCGACCGTGCCGACGCCCTCCTCCAGGCGGTGGTGGCGCCGATCAAGGCCGGGATCGCCGAGCTCAACCGGCTGGTGGGAGCCATCGACCTCGAACCGCTCCGGCTGGCGGTCGACGCCGTCTACCAGGAGGTCCTCCAGCAGCTCCAGAGCCTTCAGCCGAGCCGTCTCCTCGCCGCGCCCCTCGCCTCCTTCGACGCCCTGAAGGCGGAGGTGGCGGCGTTCGATCCGCTCAAGGACGTGCTGGCGATCGTCGAGGACCTGCGCAAGACCATCGAGGACGTGCTGGACGACCTCCAAGCCGGGAAGATCCTCGCCATACCGCTCGAGATCTACGACCACGTTCTGACCGACCTCGCCAAGCTCGACGTCACCACCCTGCTCACCCCCGTCCTCGACCAGCTCGACGCCATCGCCGCCCAGGTGGACGGCGGCCTGACCGAGACCGTCACCGCGTTCCAGAGGCTCCAGCAGTCGCTGCCGGCGGCGGCCTGAAGCGCCGCGGCCCAGGGAGACATCCGATGCCCGCCGCCCTCACCCACAAGTCGATCATGCTGCTGGCGCGGGAGCGCATCCGCGGGGTCCGCGACGCCCTCCAGAGCCGCCAGGACGCCGGCCAGGCGATGACCGGCCTCGAGCAACACCTGCTCTCCCTCGCCAACCAGGCCTTCGCGATGATGAGCGGCCCGCCGTCGCCGGAGCTCCCCAACGCCGATCCGCTGACGCGCCGCTTCTTCGACGTCAGCACGTTCGCGGTGATGGGCTCGATGGGCCCCGACATCACGGCCTTCTCGGCGATGCTGGCGGCCGGCCAGGCCTGGGCCTTCGACATCGTCCACAAGGGCTCGCCGGACGAGAACCGCGAGCAGGTCGGAGCCCGCACGACCGACTTCGCCTTCGCCCTCTACAACCGGGCGATGGACGGCCTGCTCGCGGACGACCAGGCGGGCAAGCTCGGCAAGGGCGGCCTGCCGCGCGCGATCAAAAAGGTCCAGGCCTACGTGCTCGGCCACCTCTGCCACGTGGTGGGCGACGTGATCTCGCACCCCTACGTCCACGACATCGAATGGCACCAGGGGACGAGCTCGCGCAAGAAGTTCTCCCATGCCGGCGGTGAGGGATCGATGGACGCCTCGGTGGCGCGCCGGGTGCTGCTGCGCGACAGCACCCGCGAGGGCCAGGCGTGGGAGGTCTGGTGGCCGACCGAGAGCGACGTCCCCGACGCCCTCTTCCGGGCCTACGCCGACGCCCTCGACTCCACCTACCAGACGGGCACCCCGCTGCCGGCCAACTGCTTCGGCGAGTTCCTGCAGCGCTTCAAGGATCTCGACCCGCCCAAGGTGAGCGCCGACTTCGTGCGCGACGGTTATCAACTCTACCGCCATGGGGGCATCGGCATCGTCTATGGCTACGGTCAGTGGCGGTGGATCGGCCTCCTCTCGCTTTTCCTGCTGCCGATCGTCGCCACCGCACCCCTCGGAGCCCTCCTGCCCAGGACGAAACCGCTGTTCGGACCCAAGGGAACGGCGACCGACGAAGAGGTGGACGCCGCCACGGCCTCGTTCCTCGCCCTGCCGATCGCCGTCTCCGCCCCCCTCCTCCTGGGCTTCGGCTGGTGGGCGTTCGGCCTGACCCACCGGGGCGTCGAGACCCGTACGACCCTGGGGATGTTGAGCCTCGTGTTCACGACGCTCCTCCTGGGTCTCTACGTTCCGGACGTTTTGGGAGTCACCGGCCTGAAGTCCTGGCAGCGCTGGCTGTTCTTCGTCGTCATCCCTCTGGCCACGGCCCTCCCCTTGCTGACCGTGGGCCTCAACGAATTCAAACGCGTACCCGCGCAGAAGCGGCGCGGCGGCATGACGCTGCTCTACGGCGCACCAGTCTTTTACTTCCTCCTCTTCCTCATCATCTACCTGATCTGGGTTCACCCTCACGGCGACCCGTTCGACACCACGACGCTCACACTGCTCATGGTTACCTTGGCGCTGATGCTGTTCGTGGTCATCGTCCTCAAGGCGAAGGGCATCCGCGACGCCAAGATCCCGGAGCAGCCCGAGGCGTTCCCGCTGGACCCCCACTTCGTGCGTCTGTTCGACGATGCCACGCTGTTCAAGGACGGCGACGGACGGCGCTTCTTCCCCGCCGCCGGACGCGCGCTGCTGAAGCTCTGGTGGGAGGGGGGAGGCGACCTCTACCTGCGCTCCCGGCGCTACCAGTTGGAATTCAGCTTCGACGGTACGACGGTGGCCCAGGTCGTCCCCGCGCCGATCGTGCCAATGACCCCGGCGGAGTATGGGCAGCTCCTCACCGCCACGGTCAAGGACGGCGGGGGCGCCACCGGCCAGCTCAAGGCGGAGGTGGCCTTCCCCGACGACCTCGTCGTCCCACTGCCGGCCGGAGCGGCCTTCGCCGATCACGGCGACGACGAGGAGACGGAGACCGTGGCGGCGCACGACACCGAGGCTGCCAAGTTCCAGAAGCTCGGCACGGCCGAGGCCAAGGCCTTCGTGCTGCGCCACGCGCCGAAGGCGGCCCAGGCGATCCGCTTCGGCGCCTTCGGGCCGGTGCCTCCCGCCGGCGAGGAACAGATCGTGGAGCGCGAGAAGGGCGAGGGCTATCACTACGTGGCCGACGGCACCGACGACACCCCCGGGGAGACGGTGATGGACTACGCCGCGGACGTGGCCGCCCTCGTCTGCCTGGGCGCGGTCACCGAGCTGAACAAGCGCAGCGCGACGACCGCCGCCCCGGTCTCGTCGGCAGCCGGGGCGGTGGACCAGGTGCTGCGCAACTGGTGCCTCGACCGGCGGCGGGTCAACGAGTGGCGGATGATGGTGGCCGGCGGCGCGCTCGCCGAGGCGGGCGGCCCGACCGATCCCTTGTTGGCGGCGGGGGAGAAGGTCGCCAACGCGCTCGGCTGGGTGCCGCTCCTGCGGCAGTGGATCGGCATGGTCAAGGCCGGCGGCGATGCCGAGGATCAGGCCGTTCGTCCCAGCGGCTTCAAGAACAGCGAGCTCTCCCAGGCGCTCGCCTTCCTCCTGCCGCCGCCGGCGAGGCCGGCGCCATGAGCGGCCCGGTCGTCCTCGGCCCGCGCGCCAACCGCCGGGTCAGTTGCTCGACGCTGCCCAACGACCGCAGCGAGTCGGTGCTCGTCGCCAACCCGGCGAACCCCTACCACATGGTCGGCGCCTCCAAGCGCTTCACCGATCCGGCCAACTACGTCTTCGACCTCGCGACCTACGCGACGTTCGACGGCGGGCTGTCGTGGAGCGAGGCGCGGCCCAAACCGCAGGACGGCTGGGGCCTGCTCTCCGATCCGGTGATCGCCTGGGACGACGCGGGCAACGTCTACCTGGTGAGCCTCCCCCTGGTCAAGGCGGACGACTTCGTCGGCATCGCGGTCTACAAGTCGACCGACGGCGGCCGGACCTGGGGCGCGCCGGACGTCGTCTTCAAGGGCAAGGCCGACAAGCCCTGGGCGATGGGCGACACCAACCCCGCGAGCCCGCATCACGGCAACGTCTACGCCGTCTGGTTGAAGTTGAGCGAGTCCGAGGAGGACGAGGCCGGTGCCGTCACCATCGTCGTTCCCGCGGAGCTGCGGTTCGCCCGCACCCTGGATCACGGGGCGAGTTGGAAGGGGACCGGCAGCCGAAGCGCAGGCAGCTCTCTCTTCACCGCCGCCGCCGCCAAGGGCTTCCGCTCCCCCGAGCTCACCGTGGCCGCGGATGGGACGGTCTACATCGTCTGGTTCGACGACCTGCAGCCATCGATCCTCTTCACCCGGTCGACGGACGGCGGGGCCACCTTCAGCCCTCCCGCCGAGGTCGCGGCTCAGGTCAAGGAACCGCCGGAGATCCTGCCCGGCGCCAGCTTCCGGGCGGAGATCGCGCCGACCGCCTGCACGGCGGGCGCGAGCCTCGTCGTCTTCGCCTGGACCGACCAGACGCCGGGGACCTCGCGCGTCTACTACCGCCGCTCGACGGATGGCGGCGCCACCTGGCTCGGCAGCTCGGCGGGCGATCCGCTCTTGGCCGGCGCCGCCGCCTCGGGCGCCGGCCGCCAGGAGTTCTTCCCCCAGATCGTCGCCCTGCCGAGCGGCGAGATCGGCTGCGCCTTCTACGAGATGGGGCCCAAGGGGACGGCGGGGAAGAACCTGATCGACGTCGTCCTCGCGGTGTCGACCGACCAGGGCGCGACCTTCCCGCAACGCGCCACGATCACCGACCGGCCCTGGGACCCCACGGTCGCCGAGGTGATCCGGACGGCGAGCCCGCGGGTGACCTTCATCGGCGACTACTTCGGGCTCGAGGCGACCCGGCTCGGTTTCTTCCCCTTCTGGACCGATACGCGCACCGGGGTGCAGGAGATCTTCACCGCACGGGTGGCGGTGAACCCCGCGGACCTCTATCTGCGCGACAGCGCGGCCGACACCGGCGACCCGGCGGCGGTGCCCAGCCCGGACGCCGCCTGGGATCCTCCGGACCTCGTCGTGCGCCGGCAGCCGGACGGCGAGACCACGTTCGCGAACCAGGACCTCCTGGCCGACGGCAAGACCGACCACTTCGTCTACGGGCGGGTCACCAACCGCGGCGCCAACGCGGCCGTGAACGCGCAGCTCTCGGCCGTCGTCGCCGCCTACCCGTCGCTCTCCGGCCTGCCGGGTGCGGAGTTCCGCTATCCCCAGGATTGGTACGCCGGCGACTGGGGCACCCCGTCCCAGCGCGCCTATCACCTCGACCTCGGCTTGAGCCCGCCGAAGAGCGTCGCCGTCGGCGCCACCGAGATCCTCGGTCCCGTGAAGTGGCCCGCCGCGGACCTCCGGCCGCGCTTCCCCTTCCCCTGCCTGCTGGCCGAGGTGCGGGCCGACAACGACGACTCCGGCGGCGGGGCCGACGGCGGCGACCTGCGGGCCGACCCCAACCCCTGCGGGGCGGGCGCTTTCTTCTGGGGCAACAACAACGCCTGCCAACGCAACCTGCGCTACGCGGCGAGCGCCGGCCTCCTGATCCGCGACGCGGTGGACGACGACGGCACGGCCGGGGCCGTCGCCTGGGGCGGCCGCAGCCCGGACATCGTGGTGACGCAGACTCCAGTCCAGCCCGAGGCCGCCTTCGTGGACCTCGACGATCCGGCGCCCGGTGAGCTGCTCGCCGCCGGCGAAAACCGCATCTTCGTGCGCGTGTTCAACCGCGGCGCGGCGCGGGTGAGCGCGGCGGTCGACCTCTACTTCGCGCCGGCCGGCGAACCCTGGACCTGGTCCGATCCCGCCCACCGGATCGCCGCCGCCGTGCCGGTCGCCGACGTCGATCCCGGAACCTTCAAGTTCACCGCCGAGATCCCCTGGACGCCGCAGGCCGGCCCTCCCGGATATCTGCTGGTGGCTCTGGCGAGGCCGGCCACGGACCCGCTCCCGCCCCTGCCGAGCCCGGCCGAGCCGCAGGACCTGGAGAGCTTCTGGACCTGGTTCGGGACCGGCGCCGGAGGGAGCGGGGCCGCCCTGCGCGCCGTGAGATTTAAGAGTTGAGCCGAGGATGAAACGAAACGCCCTGCGCCATCGCCAGTAAGTACGTCGCCGCAGCCAAGAGAAGAAAACCGATGCTCGTCCATCCGATGATCGCCGCCTGGGAGCCACCCCGCATCGAGCGGATCGCCGCCTACGAGAGCCGGCGTCTCGCCGTGCTGCCGGTCGCCGGCCTCTCCGGCGATCTGCACCAGGATCTCGGGCGCGGCGCCCTCGCGGTGGAGATCGTCGGCTCGCTGGCCGGCGACGAAGCGCGCGACGACTTCCTGAAGGCGGTGCGGGAGAAGTTCCTGGCCGGCGAGCCGGTCGACTTCGTGGCCGACATCGTCAAGGAGTCGGAGCTCGAGCGCGTGCTCATCGAGGAGCTGGCGGTCGAGGAGGTGGCGGGGGTGCCCGACTCCTTCCGTTATCGCATCGTGCTGCGTGAGTACACCGAGCCGCCCGAGCCGTCGTCCGGCTTCGGCGGCCTGGGATCCGGTTTCGGCGACCTCGGGATCGGGGATCTCGGCGATCTCGACGCCGGCTTGGGCGCCGACCTCGACGCCCTGGCCCAGAGCGGTCTCGACCTGCTCGACCTGCCGGCCATCGCCGGCGCCATCCCCAGCCTGCCCGACATCCTGGCGCCGCTCAAGCCGGCGGCGCAGAGCCTCAAGCAGGCCCTCCAAGGGGCCGGGCCGCTCCTCGCGCCGGTGGCGACCCTCGTGAAACAACTCCAGGGGGAACCACCCCAGGGGGGGAGCTGAGTGGCCGCCGAGAACGACTTCCTCGCCGCGCTCGTCGCCTACCTGCAGGGAGCGAAGCTCGCTCCGGCGCCGACGCCCAAGACGGTCGGCGTCGCCGAGCCCGCCGACGGCGTCGAGCTGCCGGCCGTCGTGCTCTCGCTCGAATCGACCTCCCGGGCCGGCAACGGGCTCGGCGAGAGGAGCGCCTTGATCACCGGCGGCATCCTCCCCTGGCAGGCCGCGATCGACCTCGCCAACCCGGTGCTGCCGGAGGACACCTCTTTCCGCTTGCTCGACGTCGCGCGCCAGGTGCTCAGCCTGCCGCACGGCGGCTTGGTGAAGCAGGACGGGAGCTCCGGGCCGCTCACCGCCGCCGACCTCACGGTCAAGGTCGCCGGCACCGGCCGCCCGGTGGTCGCCGGCCCGCCCACGGACGACCAGGTGAGCGCCGATCCCACCGTCGGCCAACTGACCTTCGCGACCGCGCTGCCGGCCGCCGGGAACGTCGAGGTCACCTACTTCCTCGGCCAGTGGGAGCAGCGCCTGACCCGCATCGCCGGCACCCTCCGGGTCGATGTCTGCGCCGCCCAGACGGCGGACGCGGCGGCGCTCTCCGGCGCGACGGTCGAGGCCCTCCTCGCACCCGGCGCGCGGAGCGCCATTCACCGGTTGCTGGCGCTCGGCGTCACGGCGTTGTCGAGCATCGGCGCCCCGGAGCCGCCCCTCGCTTTGAGGCGGCGAACGGCACGCTTCTCATTCATCTTCGAAAACGAGATCAACCAGCCCGATTCGTCAGGCGGGATCATCGCCAGGATCCCGATTACGACCGAGCTCGTAGTCGCCTAAGACTGTCGGAAAAGGAGACCGAAATGAGCGAAACGATTGGCGAAATGATCCTGCCCGGAACGTACATCGAGGTCCGCGCCGAGGGCCTGATCGGCGTCGGCGGGATCGCGACCGGCAACGTCGGCGTGGTCGGCACGGCGAACCGCGGACCGGTGGGCGAGGTGCAGGTCCTGGGGAGCTACTCCGACGCCCTGGAGATGTTCGGCAGCTACGACCGCTGGCCGGACGGCTCGGCGACTCCCACCACTCCCCCTCTCACCCTGACCCGCACCCTGGAGCAGCTCTTCCAGGGCGGGGCGTCGACGGTCTACGCGGTGCGGGTGGCGAACCTCGGGACGGCCTCGATGGCGACCATGAGCTGGACCGTCGAATCGGCCACCAACACCGCGCTCTTCACCCTCACCGCGAACAGCCCCGGCACCTGGGCCAACGCCATCGTCGCGACCGTCACCACATCCAGTAGTGGACCGCCCATCCTCACCCTGGTGCTCGGGAAGACCAAGGAGACCTTCTCCGGCGCCACCGCCGCCGAAATGGCGCAGGCGGTCACCGACGGCAGCCGCTTCGTGACCGCGAGCGGCCTCGCCAACGGCTCGACGGTGCCGGCATCGGTCGTCCCTTCGACCACTGCGGGCGGCCCGGACGGCTCACCGGCGACGTCCACCGAAGTGCAGGCTGGCTTGGACCTCCTCGCCAACCAGCCGGTCAACCTCGTCGTCGTCGGCGGCCTGAGCGTCAATGACACTGGAGTGGCCGGCACAGTTCTCGGCCACCTCGACCACACCGAGAACGACGGCCGCGAGCGGATCGCCGTCCTCGGAGCCTCCTCCGACACGCCGTCCACCATCCTCTCTGAAGTCGTCTCGAACCCGCGCCTGGTGCTGGTCGCGCCGGGCATCGTGGCCACCGACGCGGCGCGGGCCGGCGAGGCGAACCCGGCGGTGAAGCTCCCTGCCGCCTATGCCGCGGCCCTGGTGGCCGGCCGGCTCGCGACCCTCGCCCCCCACGTCAGCCTGACCAACAAGGACGTGCCGGCCGGCGACCTCACGACCGACTACAGCCGCGCGCAGCAGAAGCAGCTCCTCGGCGGCCAGGTGCTGGTGCTGCAGAAGAACCTCGGCATCCGGGTGCTCAAGGGGATCACCACCGACACCGAGGCGTTCCGCCAGATCTCGGTGCGCCGCATCGTCGACTACGCCAAGGCCGGGGTGCGCATCGGCGCCAACCCCTACATCGGACGGCTCAACAACGTGCGGGTGCGGGCGGCCCTCAAGGCGACGCTCGACGGCTTCCTCTCCGGCATGGTCCTGGACGAGATGCTGACCGGCTACCAGCTCGACGTGACCGCGACGCGGCCTCAGGAGATCAACGGCCAGGCGATCGTGACGATGGTCCTGCAACCCACCTTCTCGATCGATTTCGTGAAGGTCATCATGAACCTCCAGTAGGGCGAGAAGGAGAGAGACATGGCGACGACGACAGTGTTCCACGGTGCCGACGGCACCATCTCGGTGGCGGTCGAGTCGAGCCCGGCGGGCGACAAGGCCAAGGCCGTGGCCGACAAGTACTCGCTGACGCCGATCGGGCGGGCGACCGGGGTGACGGTGCGCGTCACCAACGACGTCAAGCCGTTCCACGAGCTCGGCCAGCGCTTCCCCACCGAGCTGAGGCCGGGCAACGTCAACGTCTTCGGGACGATCGACCGCGCCTACATCAACGGCGCCTTGCTGCGGCTGATGCTCGGCGACGCCGCCGACAGCCGGCCGGCGGGCACCTTCGTCGGCCCCTCGTTCAACCTCAGCCTGCAGCTCCAGAACCCCAACCTGCCGGACACCACGGCGACGGTGACGGTGATGGGCGTGCAGATCGAGGAGTGGAGCTACAGCCTGCCGGAGGATGACTTCGTGATGGAGCAGGTGAGCTTCCGCGCCCTCTGGATCAAGACCGAGGAGGCCGGCGGCTGAAGCCGGCGGAGGCTTATCCCATGGCTCATGCGTTATCGGCTGAAGACCTCCTGGCGAGCGGCGCCACGACCCACACTGTCGCGCTGCCCGCGGCGCTCCTCGCCGGCGTTGCGGACGCCGCGCAGACCCTCGACGGGCGCACCGCCGGCGAGGTGGTGCTCCGGCCGCTCCTCGTTCGCGACGTCGACCGGGTGGTGCGGGCGGCCAAAGAGCAGCGCGTCCTCACCAGCGTCCTGCTCGTGCAGCAAGCGCTGGTGGCGCCCAAGATGACCGTCGAGCAGGTGGGGAGCCTGCCCGCCGGGCTGGTGCAGTTCCTCTCCGAGAAGGTCAACGCCTTGAGCGGCCTGACGCTCGGCGAGGACGACCTCGAGCGGGCGGTCAAGGCGCCGCTCGCCCGCGCCTGCTTCGTGCTGGCACGCGAGTTCGGCTGGACTCCGGGCGAGTGCTCGGAGCTGACCGTCGGCCAGGTCCTCCTCTACTTGGAGATGCTGGCGCGCGACGAGCACGCCCCTCTCGGCACGGGGGCGGCATGAGCCGTGCCCCGCATCCGGCCTTCGCCCGGCTGTACGCGCTGGGCGGCGCGCCGGCGTTGGCGGCTGGCCGTTTCGCCGCGGCCTTCCCCGCCCTCGAGGCGCTGGCGCGCGATCTCGGCGACCTCGAGCTCCTCTCCGAGCGGGCGTACGCGCCGCTGGTGCGGGAGATCGACCTCGCGGCGCTCTTCGCGCGGAGCCTGGCGGCCCAGCCCGCCGGGGAGATCGCCCGCGAGGCCGCCCGGGGAATCGAGGGACCCCGGGCCGTGGCCGCGCCGCGCCCGCCGCGCCAGGTGACGCGACCGGCGGCGGTGCCGGAGGGGGAGCGGGAGAAGCCGGCGGAGGCGGAGAGGACCGGCCGCCGGCCGTACCCGGTGGTCCCCGGCACCCGCGAGCCGCATCCCCGCGGAGAGAAAGGGAGCGTGGTATTGCGCGGGTTGCCCGGGTTGCCGGAGCTGCCGCAGCGCGAGCGGATCGCGGCGGCGCTCGCGAGGTACGCGCCGGCGCCCTCGGCGGTGTCCTCGGCGGCGACGGCCCCGGCGACGGAGCGGCGACCCAGCGACCGGGACCGGGAGCGCCGGCCGGCGAGCGGCGGAGGAAACGCCGCCGCCACCGCGAACGCCCAACCGATCGTGGACCGCCGCCCTTCGCCAACGCCGGTTTCCGGGCCGTCGCCGGCCCAGGCCCGCGCCGCGCTGCGGGCTCGGGCGGAGCGCGCCGGTGCCCCCGCCGCCTTCGACACGCAGGTGGCAGCCGCTTTGGCATCGCCTGGATCGGACCGATCGGACGGATCGGTCGGATCGGACGGATCGTCCCTGTCGCCCGCCCGGCCTGAGCTGGCCCAGGCCCCTGAGCTATCCCAGGCGCCCGTGCTCCTCACCCGCGTTCTCGACCGGCTCGACTCCCGGCGAGCGCGTCCTGTTGCAGCCGCGCCGGTTTCCGAGGCTGCTGCCGTTTCCCGGCTGCCGGGCCTTCCCACCGCGCCTCCCGCCGCGCTCCGGGCCTTCCCGGCGGGTGATCGCGAGGGCGCGCCCCGCGGCCTACGGCGGCTCGCCACCCTGGCGGAGGCCGGCGGCACGGCGGAGCGGCAGCTCGCCGCAGGCGCCGCCCCGCCGGCGGAGGAGAGGCGCGAGGCCGCCGCCCTCCCCACGGCGGCCCGCGAGCGGCTGGAGGAGGACGAGTTGGGCCGGCGGATCGGCCGCCTGCTGCGCCGCGAGGCGCAACGGCAGGGCATCGACCTCGCGGAGGTGATGGAGTGAGCCTCTCGCGGCCACGAGCCAAGCTGACCGTCGACGGGCGGACGCTGACCTCCGCCCAGGCCGCCCTGGTGCGCCTCACCGTGGCGCTGTCGCTCTCCGGCTCGCACGACCTGGCCGAGGTGACGGTGTGGCCGTCCTCGAAGCTGGCCGGCGCCGCCCCGGGCGCCGCGATCGCGATTGCCCTCGGCGAAGAGGGGAGCGAGCAGGACGTGTGGGCCGGCGAGCTGACGGCGGTGGCCGCGGGCGCCGACGGCACGGTCCTCGACGGCCTCGCCGGCACCGCCGTCCTGTCGCGCCAGCGGGTCTCACAGAGCTACCTCGACCGCTCGGTGGCCGACGTCGTCCGCGACCTGGCGAGCGGCGCCGAGATCGACGAGGTCGCCGGCGACGCCCATTTGCCGGCCTATTCCGTCGACGACCGCCGGCCGGTGTGGGACCACCTCCTGGCCCTGGCGCGGCTGACCGGTGCCGACGTCGGCGCCAGCCCGGCGGGCGCCCTGCGCTTCGTGCCGCCGAAGACCGGCGTTGCCGACTGGCGCCTGCGCTACGGCGCCGACGTCCTCTCCTGGAGCGGCGGCGCGGCGCGGCGGCCCCGCGGGGAAGAGCTGCCGGCGGTCGCCGCCTACGGCGCGGCGAGCGAGGCGGGGGCGGAGCAGTGGCACTGGATCCTGCGCTCCCCGACGGCCGCGATGCCCGGCATAGGCGGCCTGGGCGGCGCCGCCGGGCCGCTGCGGGTGGTCGCCGCCCTGCGCACCCGCGCCGCCGCCGGGGAGATGGGCCAGGCGCTCTCCCAGCGCGCCGCGCGCGCCAGCTTCGCCGGGCGGCTGACCATCGTCGGCCGCCCCGCGGTGCGGCCGGGCGACCTGATCGCCGTCTCCGGCCTGCCCGCGGGCGATCCGGGGACGCTGCGGGTGCGTGCCCTCACCCACCGGCTCGACGGCCGCGCCGGCTTCGTCACCACGCTGGCGGTCGAGGCGGCCGGGGAGGGGCTGCCGTGAGCGAGCTCCTTGGCACCCTGCGGGCCATCGTCCGCGACGAGCTGTCGCGGTGGAGCCAGCCCGAGCTCGCCACCGTCACCCGGGTCTTCCCGCGCGGCAGCGACTCCGACAAGAGCAACCACCAGGTGAGCCTGCGCCTGCGGGCGAGCGGCGTCGAGCTCCCCCGGGTGCCGGTGGTGGTGGCGCGGCTCGGGCTCTCGGCCCTGCCCAACGAAGGGGACCTCATGCTGGTGAGCTTCGTCGGCGGCGACCTGAACGCGCCGGTCGCCCTGGGCTGCCTCTATGACGACCAGGCACATCCGCCCGTCGCTCAAGCTCACGAGGTGGTCTACCAGCCGCCGGACGAGGCCGACTCCGACGTCCGCCGCCTGCACCTGGAGCTGCCCGGCGGCGCCACCCTGACCCTGGGCGACGAGAAGCTGGAGATCACCCTGGGCGACACCTCGGTGGTCGTCAACAAGGACGGCGACCTGGTGATCCAGGCCAAGGGCAAGATCCGGCTGGCGGCGGAGGGCGACCTGGAGATCGAGTCCCAGGGCGACCTCAAGCTCTCGGCGCAGGGGGACGTCAAGGTCACCGCGCAGGGCGAGCTGGACCTCGCGGGGATGGACGCCACCCTGCAAGGGCAGAGCCAGGCGAGCCTCAAGGCGCCGCAGGTGGGGCTCGCCGGCATGACGCAGTTCAGCCCGTCCTGAGAAGAGGAGAGACAGGAGAGACGACCATGCCCGGCCCCCCCGTATCGCTCGGTTGCGCCGTGATCCTCACTCCGGGGGCCGCGGGACCGCCCGACTCCGGCGTCATCAGCAGCATCCCGCAGACCTTCGTCACCGCCGGGGGGCAGCCGCTCGCCGTGTCCGGCAGCCTCTGCCAGATGGTCAACTCGGTCTCCGGCGCGCCCTACGTGCTCCCCGTCGGCCCCGGCGGCTCCGCCTCGCTCAGCGCCTCCGGGGCTGCGCTCCTGCGGGTCGGCGACCAGATTCCCTCCGGCCCCGGCATCCTCTCGATCCTCGGGCCGCCGGCGGCGCCCTACCTCTCCGACACGGGGGCGCCATGAAGCCCGACCGTCTCGACACCCTGACCCCCCTCCTGGGCCGCGACCTCGAGCTCGACTACGCCCTCGGCGGCGGCTTCTTCGAGGACGCCGACCTGGGTGTGGCCTCGCGCGCGGGCGCCGCTCCCAAGCGCGACCTGACCCTCGCCGCCGGGCTCGACAACCTGACCCAGGCGATCGCCAACCGGCTGAAGACGCGGCAAGGCGAGCTCGCCCCTCTCGGCCATCCCGACTACGGCTCGCGCCACCACGAGCTCATCGGTGAGCCCAACGTCCCCCGCACCTGGAACCTGATCAAGCTCTACGTCCTCCAGGCCCTGCGCGGCGAGCCGCGGATCGAGAAGGTCCTCGCCGCGACCGTCGGCCCGGAGCACCAGCCGTCGCGCGACACGGTGCGCATCGAGCTCACCGTCCTCCTCCTCGGCCTCGCCACGCCGGTCGACCTGGTCGTTCCCTTCTCCCTGGAGGCCGCCCTGTGAGCTACGCCGCCGAGCCCTACGCGCAGTTCGTCGACGATCTCCTGACGGCGTTGACCGGCGGGGTGATCCGCGAGCAGTTCCTCTTCGTGCCCGAGAACGCGCCCTTCCTCCTGCAGCCGCCGGGGCCGGTGGTCGCGAGCTCTCTCCTCGTCGCCGGCCAGGCGGACGGCGCCTATTCCCGGTTCCGCATCGACCGCGACTTCACCCTCACCGCCGGCAACGCCATCCAGTGGCAGGCCGGCACCGACGGCACGACGCCGGCGGCCGGCGCCGTCTGGCCCGACCCCGGCACTCCCTTCTTCGTCAACTACGACCACCGCGGCCCGTCCGGCCTCGCGCCGCTCCTCTCCGACCGCAATCCGGGGAGCGTCACCCGCCTCCTCGCCGAGAGCCTGGGCCGCGAGTACGCCGTGCTCTCGCGCCAGCTCGAGGGGGTCTACCGCGCCGGCTTCCTCGCCACCGCCACCGGGCGCGACCTCGACCAGTTGGTCGCCCTGCTGGGTCTCGAGCGCCGTACCAGCGCCGCCGCCGCCGGCACGGTGGTCTTCTCGCGCTCGACTCCGGCGCCGGCGGACGTCTTCGTCCCCGCCGGTACCCTGCTGTCGACGGCCGAGCCGCCGGCGGTCACCTTCGAGACCAGCGAGGACGTCACCCTCCACCGCGGCACGCTGTCCGCCGAGGTGGCGGTGCGCGCCACCACCGCCGGCGCCCTCGGGGTGGTGCCGGCGGGGGCCATCGCCGTCGTCAATCGTCCTCTCTTCGGCATCGAGACCGCCGCCAACCCGGAGCCCACGGCGCTCGCCGGCGCCAGCGAGTCCGACGCCGAGCTGCGCCAGCGCGCCACCCGCGCCCTGGCGGGCAGTGGCAAGGCGACCGTCGGCGCCATGCTCGCCGCCCTCACCTCCCTGCCGGGGGTGCGCGAGAAGGACATCCGCCTCGCCGAGGACCACCTGAAGCGCCCCGGCGTCATCGTCCTCTCCGTCGCGGCGCCGCTCGACGCCGACGACGCCGAGCGTGCCCTGGGGCTCATCGAGGCCAGCCGCCCGGCCGGCATGCGGGTGATCCACAACCTCGACGCCCCGGCCCTGCTCGGCACCTTGACCCCGGGCGTGAACGCGGCCGACGACGACCTGGAGCCGCCCGCCGAGGCTACCAGCGTCCCCGGCCCCCTCTACTTCCCGGTGGTGGCGGCGGCCGTGCTGCTGCCGGCCACGGCGGCTCTGAGCCCACAGCAGAGGAACGCGCTCAAGCGCAAGGGCGAGGACACCGTCCGTGCCTTCGTCGCCGACGCCGGAGTGGGCGAGACGCTGATCTACAACCGCCTGGTCGCCGGCCTGATGGCGCTCGACGGCGTCCTCGACGTCACCCTGCAGCTCTACCCGCAGACCGTCCCGCCGGCCGCGCCGCCTTCCGCCACGCGGCGCAGGAACGTCCAGCCGAGCGCCACCCTGCGGCCGACGGTCGATCCCAAGTACAGCGGCGCGCTCGCCGTTGAGGTCGGCGGCCAGCTCGTCGCCCTGGACGTCACCGTCACCCTCACCTTGAAGGGCGCCGGCACCCTCGGCAACCGCGCCGACGATCTCGAGGAGGTGCGCCAGGAGGTGGCCGGCCGGTTGCGCGACCTCGTCCCGGCGCTCACCGCGCTGTCCGCCGACGACCTGCGAGCGAAGCTCGGGGGGACCGACACCTGGAGCGTCGTCACCCTCTCCTTCACCGCCGAGTACGTCGCCGCCGGGGTGATCCTCAACCAACCCTTCGGCCCCGGCTCGCCCTCCCTCCCTCTCTCGGACCTCGAACGGCCGTGGGTGCGCTCGGTCGTCGTCACGGAGCCGGCATGAGCGGCCGCGCGCTGCAGGTGCTCCTGCGCTTCCCGGCCCACCTGGACGCCGCCCGGCCGGGCAAGCATCTGGCGGCGGTCGTCGACTCCCTCGTCCAGGACCTCGACCGCCTCGCCGCCGACCTGGCGGCGGTGCGCCGGGCCCATCGTCTCGCCGACGCCGACACGCTCGTCGATCTGCTGCTCCTCGCCGGCCTCCATGGTCTCTCGCGCAGCGACCTGGAGGTCCTCTTCGCGGGGGCCGCCCGCAAGGCCACCCTCCTCGCGGCGCTGGCGGCGGCGACCGGCGGCCCCACCGCCGCGGCCGAGGCCCTCCTCGACCTCTGGGGGATCGGCGGCCCGCGCCCACGGCTGCCGCTCTTCGCGCCGGCGACGAAGGATGCGAGCCCCCCCGACCTCGACGCCGCGGCGCAGACCCTGGCGGCGGCCGTCCAGTCCGCGATCAGCTACCGTTCCACGGTCGAGACGGCGCGCGCCCAGGTGGCGCGGATCTGCCAGCTCCACGCCGCCGGCAACGGCACCGTCCGCGCCCTCCTCCTGGCGGCCGCGAACGTGCTCGACCTCGAGATCGACGCGGCACAGAACGCCACCGTCCGCGCGGCGCTCGTCGCCCAGGGTGACACCGCGGCCTTCGATTTCGCCATCGGCGCCGACGCCGACCTCGGGGGAGGCGATGCCATCTTCCACAGCCGCGACCTCTTCTGGCACGCCACCTTCGTGCGCGACCGCCGGCCGCTCCTGCCCGACGCCCCGCCGGCCGTCGAGGCCCTGGGGATTGAGGAGAACCCGCGCAGCCGCTCGCACCATCCCCCGCGAGCAGTGGACGCAGTCCCTCCCTATCCGTATGAGGAGTGCACCGACTGTCACTTGTTCCAGGTCATCCGCCGCGGCTTCGGGCGCGAGTTGCTGGAGGCCGAGGTAGTGGGAGTCGCGAACCGGACGGTCGGCCCCATGGTGGTCAATCGCGACGAGGGGCATGGCGTCGGCTTCTCCGGCGCGGTGCCGGCGGGCGGATCGCTCGTCTTCCGTGAGGACGGCCGGGTGCTCCTCGACGGCTCCGACGTCACCTCCCTCGCCTACTCCTGGCAGGGGGCCTGCTTCGCCGGCCGCGGTCTCGTCGTCGCCGGACCGCACGTCCTGCCTTCCGATCCGCACGACTTCGTTTTCGACGGTCCGGGGGTCGATCCCCGCCGCCGCGCCGTCTTCGCCGTCGCCACGCCCGCCGGCGCCCTCGACCGCGAGTTCACCTTTCCGCACGCCGGCCAGGACGTCACCGTCCCGGGGATCGGCATCGGCGTGACGCGTCTCGCCTTTTTCGTTCAGGTGGCGCACCTCGGCGCCCCCGGCAGGCCGGTCGCGCCGCGGCCGCGGATCGCCTTCGCCGACGGCTCGGTCTTCGCGGCGTCGCCCCGGGTCCGGCGGGGGAGCCCCTATGCGGCGCAGAAGGCGGCCGACCTCCACCTCTCCTGGATGGAGCACGAGGCCTACGCCGTGCGGGTGGTCATTCCGCGGCGCTTCGGGCTCTTCGATCCGGCCATCACCGATCTCGTGGCGGCCGCCCTGGAGCGCTTCCGCCCGGCGGGAGTCGAGGTGCGGGTCGAGCTCGCCGACGACCACTGGAAGCTCGGGGACGGAGTGCTGATCGACGCCCTCGGCGTGGATCCCATCTCCCTGCTCCAGGGGGGCACCGTCCTCTCGTCCTCCCTTCCTCAATCCAGTTAGACCCAAAGAGGTGTCACGATGAATCTTCCGACCTTTACCAAGACCACCGTCCAGCCGGGTGAGCCGCTGACCGCTCAAGGCTGGAACGACATCGTGAACGCGATCGACGGGGCCTACCAGTTCCTGCTGGCGACCCAGCACACGGTGCGGGTGACGATCACCAACCCCGGCATCGACCTGGAACAGGTGCGGGTCACCGCCTCGCGCAGCGCCGGAGCCCCGGTCGAAGCCGTCCGCCCGATCCCGCCCGGCACCGAGCACGTGCTCTCCCGGCTCGAGGCCGGTGACTGGACGATCACCGCGGAGGCGCCCGGCTACGCCCCGGCGACCAAGCCGGTGTCCGTCGCCGACGCCGGCGAGACGCCGATCCAGATGGCACTCCAGAAGGCCGGTGCCTTCATGCCCGACCTCTTCGGCCTGACGCTCGCCGACGCCAAGGCGAGCCTCGCCCAGGCGCAGATCCCGATCGACCGCCTGTTCGACTTCAATGGCCGCGAGCTGGTGCCGTCGATCCCCGACAACGACGGCCAGCCGGTGCTCGTGCAGTTGCCGCCGCCCGCCAAGGCCGTGCCGGCGGGCGGCAAGGCGCGGCTGGTGATCGGCGTACCGGTGCAGGTGGAGCCGGCGGTCGCGGTGCCGTCCCTCACCTCGCTCACCCAGCAGGAGGCGCAGAAGGCGCTCGAAGCCGTCGGGCTGACGCTCGGCAAGGTCAGCTTCGTGCAGCGGGCCGCCACCTCCACGGCCGTCGCCGTGGGCAACCAGATACCTGCACCGTTGGCGTAAAACCAGGATCGAGAAGGAGAACCTCATGGCCAGCACGATCAACCCGACGGCTTTCAATACGTCGTTCAATGCGATCGCGCTCGATGCGAACGCATCTCGCCTCAGCACTTCGTTCGTCGACGTGAGCCTGGATGCGCCGCCGCCGACGATCGTCCGCGACGGCAAGGCGGTGGCGCCGCCCGCTTTCAACCCGGCGCTGGTGGACGACCTCATCGCCCACACCGTGCCGCTCGTCCGCACCCAGGTGCCGGTGGCCGTCTCGCAGAGCATCCCGGCGGGGACCCGGGTGGCCAAGGGCACGCCGGTCGACCTGGTGCTCATGCCCGTCACACAGATCCCCTTCACGGTCTTCACTCAGTTCCATCCCGACCTCGCGACCAAGAACGTGAGCGACCTCCTGCCGGTCGTCGCCGACCCGCAGGTGGCGCCGCTCCTCGACCTGGACCCGGCGACCCTCACCGCCGCCCAGAAGACCGTCATCACCACGGCCCTGACGGCCAAGGGGGTCAACGTCGTCGAGACGGATACCAGCCGCAACTTCGCCTCTGCCTTCCAGTCGCTGCAGAGCGTGCGGGTCTTCGTGTAGGCGGACGCGATGATCCAGGTCACCAATAGCGCCAAGGCGGTCCTCGGCACCGGGAGAGTGGGATCAGCCGCCCTCTTCCCGCGGGAGATCCCGATCCTCTCCCCCGTCGGGCAGCTCACGGCGAGCGGCGTGTCCTCGGTCGAGCTGGCGCCGCCGCTGCGGCTGCCGCGCAACGCGGTCGTCACCGAGGGCTTCAAGGTGACCGTGCGGGCCGGCCGCGCCGAGTGGGCGATCGCCAAGAGCGTCGGGCAGCTCCGGCAGCAGGGTGCTTCCATGGTGGTCGACTTCGGCGTGCTCCGCACGGTCGCCGGCGTCGGGGTCCTGGACGCGTCGAAGATTCAGATCGTCGGCGTCCGGCAGTGGATGGGCACGGCGTTCGCCGATTCTCCCGTCGCTGGTAGCACACAGGGCGGGCCGGCGGTGCTCTTTGCCTCGCAGATCCGCACCGAGCGGCTGCAGATCGACCTCGCGAGCACCAACGAAGCGAGCGACGCGCTGCTGCTCCAACTGCCGGACCTCCCCGCCGACCTCGAGCTGCGGATCAACGGCGGCGCGCCGGTGTGGACCGCGCCTGGACCGGTGATCGCCGGCAGCCGGGGTTGGTCGGCCGCCGGCGCCTCCGGTCTGGCGAGCCAGCAGGTCGACCTCGCCGCCGCCCTCAACGCCGTCCTCGCCGATCCCACCGCCGACATCGCGACCGGCGTGGACCTCCACGTCGTCCTCGCCGCGCGGGTGCCCGGAGCGCTCGCGATCGACCCGCCGGAGAATGCCGGCGAAGGGGTCCTCTATCTGGCCCAGGTGACGCTGCCGCCCGGCGCCGAGCAGGTGAGCTTTTCCGAGGAGGGGTTGAAGGCGGTGCCGCTCCCTCTTCCCCTTCCCCCCTGGGTCCAGTCGGTCGAGACGGTGAAGCTGACCCTCGCCGCCAAGCTGCCGCCCGAGCGCGCCGTGCCGCCCCTTGGCCCCGACGCCGAGCCTGTCGCGGCGGGCAGCTCCATGCCGCTGGCGGAGATGGCGCTCGACCCTGAGCGGGCGGCCGTCGTGGCCTTCCCAGCGCTCGATCCGCAGCGCTACGCCTTGGGCGAGCTCGTGGCCGTGCGGCTGCCGCTGCGCGCCGGGGCCGGGGGCGCAGAGGTGCGGGTCCTCCTCCTCGCTGGCGGCGGTGGACAGCCGGGGGCCGCTCTCCCGGGCGCCGTCAGCAAGCCGGTCGAGCTGTCCGCCGCCAGCCCCGCGGACGGCGACGTCTGGAGCACCTTCGCCTTCCCGCAGGCCATCCCGCTCGATCCCGCCCAGCCCCCCTTCGTCGCCATCCTGGTGACCCGCGGCCAGGTGCGCTGGGCGTTCACCGGCGACGCGGTGGCAGGAGAGGTCCGCTTCGGCTCGCCGGACGGCCCCTGGCAGAGGCTCCCAGGCACCATCCCGGTCCAGGGGGGACGGATACGGCTGGTGGGCCACGCCCCGGCCGGCCAGCCGGTGGCGCCGCTCGAGGTGGGGCTGGCGGGAGGGGCGGCCCGGGTGCCGGTCACGCCGGTGCCCAAGGGGGTGACGGTGGAGGTGGCGGGGCCGGTCGCCGTCCCGGTCGATGCGCAACCTCCGGCGGTGACGCTGGAGGTGGTGGGGCTCACCGCCGGCACGGTCACGCTGAGCGGTGTCGTGGTCACCGCGACCCGTAAAACGATGTTTGTGAGGTAGAAAGGAATCGGCCATGGCGGACGACGCACGGACGGTGTTCGTAGACGGGCTGCGGGTGGCGAAGGACCATCTCGCTCACCTGGAGGACCGGTTGCGCGAGGGGATCCTCGACCTGCGCCGTACCCTCGGCCTGGGCCAGGTCGCCTGGGGCTTGCGGGTGCAGGCGACCGACCGCGTGGCGATCGATCCCGGGGTCGCCTTCTCCGCCAGCGGGGTGCGGATGGCAATCGACTCGCCGCTCTCCCTCCTCCCGCCGGACGGCGCCGGGCCGTTCCGGGTGGTCCTTCGCGCCAGCAACAGCGACCGCCCGGAGCTGCGCGTCAACGGCGAGCCGACCATCATCCTGCTGACCACGGTGGCGGCAGTGGAGGCCGACGACGCAGCGGACCCCGGACCCGACGCTCTGGTCATCGCGCACGTCACCCGCGGCACGGACGGCTTGACGGTGGCACAGGACGATACCCTCTTCGTCGCCGCCGGCTACCACACCCACAGCGGCGAGCACCGTCAGGACGCCCAGGGGCGCTGGCACTACGACGGCCCGCCGCTCAGCCTCGCCGCGGGCCAGGGACCCAAGGGGAACCCCGGTCCTCCCGGTCCGGCCGGTGCCGATGGCGCTGCCGGGCTCCCTGGTCAAGCCGGCGCCAAGGGCGACAAGGGGGATCCCGGGCCTGCGGGACCCCCAGGTCCCGCCGGTGTAGCCGGTGCGGCTGGTGCGGCCGGGCCTCCGGGACCTGCCGGCGCCAAGGGAGACAAGGGGGACAAGGGAGATCAAGGCGACAAGGGTGATCCCGGGCCTGCCGGGGACCCGGGAGCCGCCGGTCCTGCCGGTGCCAAAGGGAGCAAGGGCGACAAGGGTGACCCTGGACCCCTGGGGCCTGCCGGCGCGGACGGCGCTGCCGGCCCCCCCGGCTCTGCCGGAGCCAAGGGTGCCAAGGGAGACAAGGGAGACCAGGGAGATCCCGGGCCTGCCGGAGACCCGGGAGCCGCCGGTCCTGCCGGTGCCAAGGGGAGCAAGGGCGACATGGGCGACCCTGGACCCCTGGGGCCTGCCGGCGCGGATGGCGCTGCCGGCCCCCCCGGCCCTGCCGGTGCCAAGGGTGTCAAGGGAGACAAGGGAGACCAGGGAGATCCCGGACCTGCCGGAGACCCGGGAGCCGCCGGTCCTGCCGGTGTCAAGGGGAGCAAGGGCGACAAGGGTGACCCGGGACCCACGGGGCCTGCCGGCGCGGATGGCGCTGCCGGCCTCACCGGCCCTGCCGGTGCCAAAGGTGACAAGGGTGATCCCGGACCTGCCGGCGGCCCGGGAGTTGCCGGTCCTGCCGGTGCCAAGGGCGATCCCGGTGCCAAGGGCGATCCTGGCCCTGCCGGCCCCGTCGGCGCCACCGGCCCTAAGGGGGTCAAGGGCGACCCAGGACCCACGGGACCCGCCGGCGCTGCTGGTGTTGCCGGTCCCCCCGGCCCTGCCGGCGCCAAGGGCGACAAGGGAGATCTCGGCCCCGCCGGTGCCACCGGCCCAAAGGGTGCCAAGGGCGACAAGGGAGATCCTGGCCTTGCCGGCCCCGCCGGTGCCAAGGGTGCCAAGGGCGATCTCGGACCCACGGGCCCTGCCGGCGCTACCGGTCCCCCCGGTCCTGCCGGCGCCAAAGGCGATCCCGGGCCTACCGGGCTTACCGGCCCCGCCGGCCCTGCCGGACCAGGGCTCGACCAGGACTGGGCCTTCGTCACCAAAGTGAGCTGGCAGCATGGGGCGACCGTGACTGCGGTACAGGCGGTGCAGCTTCTCCAGGGCCTGCGCTGCGATCTCTCCCGCGCCGTGCTGCCGGACCTGGTCACGGTGCAGCCGCAACTGCTGCAGGTCTGGTTCGAGCCCACCCAGACTCTGCTGCCAGTCAGTCCGGCCATCCCTCAGCCCGCCGGCCTGCTGGGGATCGACGGCCACCTCAGGCTCGCGTCGCAGCTCCTCACCTGGGCGCCGACACTCTCCTTGGACCTCCTCGCCAGCGTGTTCGGCGTCGGTGGCCGGATGCTCATCCGCATCCACTGCGGTAACCTCCTGGATAGTGGGCGGCGGGTCTTCTCCGCCGCCACCGACGCGCTCTTCCCCGCCATCTCCCTGCGCCTGCCCGGCGGCGTCCTCGAGAGCTGGTTCTTTGTCAAGGGAGGGTAGGCCAAGGCAGCATAATCGTAAACTCCGCCCCCCGCCCGCTCCGGTTCGCGGCCTCGATCCGCCCCCCGTGCGCCTCCACGATGCGCTTGCAGATGCTCAAACCCAGGCCGTACCCGCCGCTCTTCTTGGAGCGCGATCGATCGACGCGGAAGAACGGCTCGAAGAGATTGTGGAGGTCGTCGGGGGGCAGCCCCGGGCCGTCGTCGGCAACCACCAGGGTCACCGCTTCGCCGTCCGCCTTCACCAGCACCTCGACCGGCCGGCTATCTGCCAACGAGTACTTGAAGGCGTTCTCCAGGAGGTTCCGGAGAACGACTCGGACCTTCTCTCCGTCCACCTCCGCCCAGATCTCCGGCGCCGCCGCGACGAACCGGACCCCCGGCGGCCGATCCTGGAACCCCTCGGCAACCTGCCGCAGAAGAGCCACCAGGTCCAGCCTCTCCCGGCGCAACCCCCGGCCCCCGCGCAGTCTCTCCAGCTCCAGCAGCTCGGCGATCATGGCCTCCATCTCGGCCACGTCGGCTTCGATCCGGCGCTGCTTGTCCCCCTCCGGCAGGAGGGCGAGCGCCACCTTGACGCGCGTCAGCGGGCTGCGCAGCTCGTGGCTCACGTCGAGCAGGAGCTGATCGCGGGCGCGGAGCATCTCCGAGATCCGGCCGACCATCTGGTTGAAGGCCTCGGCGAGCGCGCCGATTTCGTCCCGCATCCGGCTCGGCACGGTGACGTCGAGCTCGCCTTCGCTCAGCCGCGCGACCCCTTCGTGGAGCGCCCGCAGGGGGCGTAGCGAGCGGCGCAGGACGAGGTACGCCAGCAGGACGATCCATGCCATCACGATGTGGAGCAGCCACAGGAGGTGCGAGTGCGCCCGGCGCATCCTGCGGCCGAGATCCCAGTAGATCAGATACGTACCACCCTGGGGAGCGGGGGCGATCGTGAGGTCATGACGCCAGGGCGATTGTTTGATCTCGGAGAGGTGGGGGAGGCCGGACGTCGTCTCCCAGGTCCCGCCCGGGCCCTCGTAGCGCATCTCCAGACCCAGGCGATTCGCAATCTCCTTGGCTCTGGCCTCGTCGGGTGAGGTCGAGGCCAGGGCGCGGGCATACTCGGCCACCAGACTGCGGGACATCGAGAGGCTCGGGCCGAGGATGGAGTAGAAGAAGCCGCCGACGAAGAGGACGAGGCTGATGGCCGTGGTCACCATGATGGCCAGTTGCCGGACGAAGATCGACCGGTACCAGGCCACGGGGCGCGACGTCTCACTCATCGCCGGCCCCGTCCTCGCCGGCGCCGCCGATGAACCTGTAGCCCGCTCCCCGCACCGTCCGGATGTACCGGGGGCGCCGGGCGTCGTCTCCCAGCTTCTGCCGCAGCCGGCTGACCAGGATGTCGACCGACCGGTCGTAGGCCTCCCAGTCGACGCCGCGGGTCTCGTCCAGGATGCGCTCTCTGGTCAGCACCCGGCCCCGGCTCCGCGCCAGGAGCCCGAGGAGCGTGAATTCCGCCGTCGTCAGGGCGAGCGGGCGCCCGTCGAGGCTGGCGGAGCAGGCCACCCAGTTGACCTCCAGCGGTCCAATCCGCAGGCTCTCCTCGGCTTCGGGCAGCGTCCCCCGCCGGAGCACCGCCTGGATGCGGGCCACCAGCTCGCGCGGCTCGAAGGGCTTGGGCAGGTAGTCGTCCGCCCCCAGCTCCAGGCCGAGGATGCGGTCCATCACGCCGCCCCGGGCGGTGAGCATCACAATCGGCACCCGGCTGGTCTCGCGGATCTTCCGGCAGACCGCTAGACCGTCCATTCCAGGGAGCATGAGGTCGAGGACCACCAGGTCCGGCGGATCGCTGCGGATCGCCCGCAGCCCCTCCTCCGGATGCGCGACGGCGCGGACGGTGAAGCCGAAGCCGCCGAGGTACTCGGTCAGGAGCTCGCCCAGGGCCTCGTCGTCGTCGAGGACGAGCACGCGCGTGCCGGTCATGATGGGTCCATGATCTCTCATCTTTGCCTCAAGGCGCCTCCGCCCAATTCCTCCCCCCTGTCCCCCTCCCACCGCCCAGCGGGGTAAAGAAGAATCCGACGGATCGGTCCGATCCGACCGATCCGTCCGATGCCCCCACCTGCCTTCGGGGTGATGAGGGTCTCATTCCGTGCCCAGAGCGCGGATCGGCGGCAGCCGGGAGGCCTTGCTGGCCGGCACGGCACCGAAGCCGAGCCCGGTGAGCAATGCCATGGCGAGCGAAGCGAGCAGCGCGCCGGCCGGCACCGCGACCTTCCAGGACGTCCCTAGGGCGAGGCCCACGGTGCCGAGCGCCGCGAGCGCCACCCCGGCGAGCCAGCCGCCGAGCGCCAGGGCCGTGGCCTCGGCCAGGAACTGGACCAGGACGTCCCGCGGCCGGGCGCCGACCGCCAGCCGCAGGCCGATCTCCCCGGTGCGCTCCTTCACCGAGAGGAGCATGAGGGCGAGGATCCCCGTGCCGCCGACCAGGAGTGCGAGCGCGGAGATTCCGGCGGTGAAGAGGGTGAGGGTGCCCACCGTCTCCCGCTGTGAAGCCAGGAGCTTGGCCTTGTCCTGGACGGCGAAGTCGTCCGCTGGGGCGTCTCCCCGCAACCGGTGACGCTGGCGCAGGAGCGCGCCGATCTCCGCCTGCGCCGCGTCCATCCGGTCGCGCCCGCCCGGCTCGCGGACATCGCGGACGGTTACGAAGACGGTGCTGAGGTAGGCGACGTTGAACACCCGGCGCAGGGCGGTACGGATGGGGATGACGATCGTGTTGTCCTCGTCCGAGCCGTCGGCCAGGACGCCCTTGGCCTCCAGCACGCCGACGATCTCGAAGGGGATTCCCCGCAGGCGAAGGCCGCGGCCGATCAGAGCGGCCGCGGGCTCGTCGCCGAAGAGCCGCTCGGCCACCCGGGCGCCGAGCACGGCCACCCGCCGGGCGCCGGCCTCCTCCTCCGCGTCGAAGAAGCGCCCGGCGCCGAGGCGGAAGCGGCGCACCCGTGGGAAGGCCCGGGTGGCGCCGAGGACGGTGGCGGTTACCGAGCCCCCGCCCCCCTTCACCCGCAGCGTGCCTTCCATGCCGGGCATCGCCTCGTCCACTTTCTCCAGCTCGGCGAGGGCCGCGGCGTCCGCCGGGGTGAGGGTGGTGACGAAGCCGCGCACCTCCTTGCGGGCGACCAGGCGCTTCGCCGGCACCGGCCGCACCACCAGGAGGTTGGTGCCCATCGCCTCCAGACTGCGGCCCACCTCCCGCTGCGCCCCCGCGCCGAGGGCGCCAGTCAAGAGGACAGCGGCGACGCCGATCGCCACGCCGCAGAGGGCGAGGCCGGCCCGCAGCCGATGGGCCACGAGCGCCCGCAACGCCGGACGGAGAGCGCGGGCGAGCCTCATCGCAGAGCTCTCAGCGCAGAGCGTCGGCCGGCTCCAACCGGGCGGCGCGCCGGGCTGGAGCGACGCCCGCGAGGAGACCGGTCAGGGCCGAGGCGCCGAGCCCCAGGAGGATCGCCTGCCAGGAGAAGATGCCGCCGAGGGTGAACCGCTGCGCCGCCCATTGGGCCAGGCCTAAGCCG
Source organism: Thermoanaerobaculia bacterium (assembly GCA_036275055.1). Classification (GTDB taxonomy): domain Bacteria; phylum Acidobacteriota; class Thermoanaerobaculia; order Multivoradales; family UBA5704; genus DATARR01. The sequence goes on along the minus strand of DASUEN010000234.1, from coordinate 38,458 downwards.
GCGACGAGCCCGAGGACGCCGCCGCCGAGAGAGGTCACGGCGGTCTCGAGGAGGAACTGGAGCTGGACGTCCCAGGGCCGGGCGCCCACCGCCCGGCGCAGGCCGATCTCGCCCACCCGGGAGCTCACCGACGCCAGCATCAGGCTCGCCGCCACCACGCACCCCACGACGAGCGAGACCGCCGCCACCAGAGGAAGGAAGACGAAGAGCACCCGCTCGACCTGGCCGACCATCTTCTGCACCTGCGTGGCGGTGATGAGCGTGAAGTCGTTCGGCTGGCCGGGGGCCAGGGCATGGCGCTCGCGCAGCAGGGCTTTGAGCGCCTTCGCCGTCCCCTCCACCCGCGCCGGATCCCGCACCAGGAGCTTGGCGCCGCTGATCGTGTCGACGTTCATCACCCGGCGCTGGAGGGTCGTGAGGGGGACGACGATCTCCGCATCGCGGTCCATGCCGTGGGCGTCGGTGCCGAACGGCTCGAGCAGGCCGACGACGCGAAAGCGGACCGAGCCGATCTGGATCTCCGCCCCCAGCGGGTCCTCGGTGCCAAACAGGTCGCGCGCCACCGCCGTGCCGATCAGGGCGACCCGCGCCGAGCCGGCCACCGCCGCGGCGTCGAAGGGCTCGCCGCGGACGACGCTGCGGCTCCAGACCCGCTCGAAGCGCTCGGACGTGCCGAGGATCCTCGCGGTCGTCGTGGCGCCGGCGGCGCGGACCGGCTCGCCGGTTAGCCCCTGCTGCGGGTCCCAGGCCTCGACCTCGGGAAGCTGTCGAACGAGACCCGCGACCTCGTCGAGGGTGAGGCGGGCGGCCCCGGGACGCGGGCCGCCGATGATCCGGCCGCCGCCCGTGACCAACAGGATCGAGGAGCCGCCGAAGAGCTGGCGGACGGTCGCGAGCATCTTCCGTTCGGCTCCCTTGCCGACCGAGACCACCAGCGTCAGCGCGGTGACGCCCACCAAGCTGCCCAGCATCAGGACGGCGGAGCGGAACCGGAAGCGGTTGAGGGCCTTGAAGCTGTGGGCAACCAGGCGCGCGGTCTTGCGGCTCATGCTCTCTCCTGGACGGTGAGAAGCGCCGGTTCAGTCGGAGCGGCGGTCCGTTCGCCCGGTCTGCGATGGTCCGAGATCAACCGTCCCATCTCCAGCCGGCAGATGCGGTCGCAGTGGGCGGCGAGGTCCGGGTCGTGGGTGACGAGGACGATCGTCCGGCCGGCGGCGTGGAGGGTGTGGAAGATGTCCATGATCTCCCCAGCCGCCTGCTCGTCGAGATTGCCCGTCGGCTCGTCGGCGAGCAGGAGGTCGGGCTCGTTGACCAGGGCGCGGGCGATCGCCACCCGCTGCTGCTGGCCCCCCGACAGCTCGGACGGCTTGTGGTCGATGCGATCGGCGAGCCCCACGGCTTCGAGGGCGCGGCGCCCCAGCCCGGCAATCGAGGCGCGGTCGGAGTAGAGGAGGGGGAGCTCCACGTTCTCCAGGGCGCTGGTGCGCGGCAGGAGGTGGAAGGATTGGAAGATGAAGCCGATCCGCCGGTTGCGCAGGCGGGCCTGGGCGTCGATCCCGAGGTGCGAGACGTCCTCGCCGTCGAGCCGGTAGCGCCCGGCGTCCGGCCGGTCGAGCAGGCCGAGGACGTTCATCAGCGTCGACTTTCCCGACCCGGAGGCGCCGACGACGGCCAGGAACTCACCGCGCTCGATGCGCAGCGAGACCTCGCGCAGCGCCCGCACCGGTGCGCCCCCCGGGCGACAGTAGGTTCGTTCGATCCCTTCGAGCTCGATCATGGACCCGCGTTCTCCTTTCTTTCCGTGTTTTCCTCGCCCACCAGCACTTCGTCCCCCTCGCGCAGGCCGTCGACGATCTCCCAGTAGCTCTCGTCCTGGCCGCCGGTCTTCACCCAGCGCCGCTCGGTTCCGTTGGCCCCGTTACTGTGCCGGAGGAGCACGTACTGCCGCCCTCCCTCGCGCAGCACGGCCCGGCGGGGCACGGCGAGCACGGCGCGCCGGGTCTCCAGGGCAATGTGCACAGTCGCCGTCATCTCCGGCCGCAGCGTGTGCCCGGGGGGAGCCTGGAAGCGGACGACCGTGACGTAATTGACGACGTTGTCGCGGATCTCGGCCTGCGGATAGACGGCGACCACCTCGCCCGCAAACTCCTGGCCAGGATAGGTGTCGACGGTGAAGCTGGCCTTCTGCCCGGCGCGGATGCGGCCGATGTCGGTCTCGTCCACGTAGGCGCGGACCTCCAGGCGGTCGAGGTCGAGGAGGGTAACGAACGTGGGCGAAGCGAAGCTCGCGGCCACCGTCTCGCCCTCCTCGGTCGAGATCGAGGCGACCACGCCGGCGATGGGCGCGGTGAGCTTCGCGTAGCCGAGCTGGGTGACGGCGAGGTCGAGATTGGCCTGCGCCTGCCGGAGCTGCTCCGCGGCGACCGCGGAGGCCCGCTCGGTGAGATCGAGCTCGCTCCTGGCGATGAGCTGCGCCGTCGCCAGCTCCCGCTTGCGCCGCAGATCGGCCGCCGCGTAATCGAGATCGGCCCTTGCCGAGGCCACGGCCGCAGCAGCCTGCGACCTGCGGGCGTCGAGCTCGCCGGTCTCGAGCTCGGCCAGGAGCTGCCCTCTTTTGACCGAGTCGCCGATCCGCACGAGGAGCCGGCGGACCACCCCCGAGGCGCGGGAGCCCACGCGGACCTCCGCGCCGACGCGAGGCTTGATGACGCCGGTGGCGGTGACCCCCCGTTCGAGATCGCGACGGGCGACCCGCGCCACCTCGGTGCCGCGCAGAGGATCCTCGTTCCGCGGCGCCATCCGCATCAGGAGGAGGGCCGCCAGGGCGAGGGCGGCGGCGGTCAGGGCAATGGCGGTGAATTTCTTCATGGGTACGGGCCTCTCCTCAGGCACCGTCGACTCTGAGACCTCGCCGTTTCTCGGGAATGTCGGGAATGTAACGGATTGCAACGGGGGGGCCCTTATTTGTATCCCTTACCGCGTCTCATTACACCTCACGCATGAAAGCCACGCTGACATCCAAAAGTCAGATCACCATCCCGACAGCGATTCGGCGGCGTCTCGGCCTGCAAGCCGGCCAGGTCCTCGAGTTCGACGAGGTTCGGCCGCCATGGCCTCCCCGCTCTTCCCCTGGTGGCCTTCCTCTAGTAAGGTTGGGAAGCCTTCGGACAACGAGCGGCGAAAGACCTATGACCGACCGGCTGCACCCTCAGTCCGAGGCGGAAATACGCCGATCCTTCGCTATGGAAACGAGATTTCTGCCGTGCCTATCGACCTGGACCATCTTCTGAAACTTCGGCTTGTCGTCGGCCGCTATGGCGAAATGGATCTGGCGAAGTGGTGGAACACCCGCGGTCAACTCGGCTCCTATGGAACCTCTGCCTTGCGGCGGGGTTTTCCCCGCACCCACTACTTCGCCCAGGCGCGGTCGGTCTTCGCCGTAGCTGCTCACCGCTGCGCCCAAGTCTTCGAGGATCCTCGGTCTGTCACTCTTTGGCGCCTTCCGGAGACCCTCGAGGAGGAATTCGACGCGCGCTGGGAGCATTGGCTCGACCATGGGGAGGATTGGGCCGCCTTCTTCGCCAAGCTGGAGACTCTCGAGGTAGAGAGCCTGATCGAGGTCCTCCGCGGGTTCGCACTCGCCTCGCCCGAGGATGCCCAAGCCTGCTCACGCTTGACGCGCTCACCAGGGATTCCTGCCGTGGCACTCTCCGGGGTCTTCCGGAACGACGACGTCACAGCTACGCTCCTGGCGTTGGGCTTTGCCCGCGGCGGGAAGGGCGATCTGGCCGTGCCGTTCATCCGGAGAGAGGATCGATGAAGTCGCAGCGCATGAAATTGGGAGGCCGCGCCAACGTCGTCTCCTCGTTCACTCTGGTCAAGGGCGCGATGATTCCTGAGACCTATGCGGTCTTCGCGGCCTGGGACTTCAATCGGTCGAAGCGCGAGAACCTCGACCGCCTCCGCCAGGAGAACTTCATCGGCGCCACCAGCGAGACCTGGGTGCGAGACGTCGCGAAGGTCATCAACCGGCGCTTCGACCCGGCCGGCCGGGATCGTCCCCTTGTGATCCTCGCGCAGGGAGGATGCGAGCTCGCGATCTGGCGGCCCCTTCTCCTCTGGCACATGACGCGGGACGAGTTCCTGTTGCGCGATTTTCTGGTGGGCTGGCTCTATCCTGCCTACGCAGCGGGGACCTATCGGGCACGGCCCGAGGATCTCTTTCCCTATCTTTCCGAAGTCAAGCGCCGCGGCGGCATCACCGAGCATGCGTGGTCGGAAAGCACTCTCCGGCGCGTTGCCGTGGGCCTCCTCAAGATCGCGGCGGACTTCGGTCTCCTCAAGGGCAAGGTCGTGAAGCGTTTCGAGTCGTACCACCTGCCCGAGCCGAGCTTCCTGTACCTCTTGCACGCGATGCGCGAAACGGCTCAGAATCCCCGCAAGCTGATCGACTTGCCGGACTGGCGGATGTTCTTCCTGCGGCCAGGGGACGTCGAACGCGAGCTCCTCCGCCTGCACCAATTCCGCAAGCTGGAGTACCAGGTGGCCGGGAGCCTGGTGGAGCTGAGGCTGCCCTGTGCCAGGCCGCGAGACTTTGTGGAGGCCATGCTGGCATGAGCGAAGTCGAGCCTCGCCTCAAGAACGTTCTCGAGCCAATTCTCGAGAGCCGGGACCCACGCGAACGCCTGAGCGCCTACCACGACATGCCGTTCGCAATCTTCCGCTACGATCCCGAAGAGGAGCTCGAGCTGCGTCGGCAGGTCACGCTGTTGAAGACCCGCCTCGAGCAGAAGGGCAAGCTCATCCATCGCATCTCTCTCTCTGAGTGTCTGCAGGCGGCGATGATCTCACAGCGCCCACTCGAAGAGTGGTTTGCGGCGGAACGGGAACACGGCGTCGGGACGGTCGTGGATACCATTCACAGCGTTCTTGCCGACTATGCCCCGCTCGTAGATCTGGTGGCCGAGAGGCTGCCCCGCGAAGCGGATCCTCTTCGCGATATCGTGTTCATCCTGAGGACGGGCGCCCTGTTTCCAGTGTACCGGACCTTCTCCTTGCTCGAACAGCTCAAAGGTCACATCCAGGTGCCGATGATTCTCTTCTATCCGGGTATCCTCGACGGAGCGGCAGGCCTCAGGTTCATGGGCGTCCTCGAAGCCGAGCACAACTACCGCGCCAAGATTCTGTGACGGCAAAGATCACTATGGGAAACACAGATCCAGCGATTCGCGATCTCTTCAGCAAGAACGTCTCTCGGCCGATCGAGGAGGTCATTAAGGTCGACCAGATCGATGATGACATCTTGCGCGACGAGATCGCGGAGTACGTCGCCACGGACTCGATCCAGGCAAACTTCAGGAAGTTCTTCGAGGCCTATCGGGACACGCTGGGTCATCCGCACGAAGGCATCGGCGTCTGGATCTCCGGCTTTTTCGGCTCCGGTAAGTCGAGCTTCGCCAAAATGCTCGGTCTGGCGATCAACAATCGACGGGTCGCGGGAGAACCGGCGGCGAAGCGCTTTGCCGAGCAGGTTGGCGACAAGAGGATCGCGGCTCTGCTCGCGGTCATCAACGAATCGATCCCGACCCACACGGTGATATTCGATGTCTCGACAGAGCGCGGAATCCGCAGTGGAAACCAGATGCTCACCGAGATCATGTACGGGCTTTTTCTCCAGAGCATGGGCTATGCCAAGGATCTTGACCTCTCGGAGCTGGAGATCACGCTTGAAGCCGAAGGCCGCCTCGATGAGTTCGCCGCGGAGTACACACGGCTCTTCCAAGGCAAGGACTGGAACGCCGAAAAGGGCAAGGTCGCCTTTGCTCTGAATGAGGCCAGCCGCGTGCTCGCCATCCTCGATCCCGCCACGTACCCCCAGCCGGACTCCTGGGTGCGGGCGATCAAGGGTAGGGTTGACATCAACGCCGGAAAGCTCGCCGAGCGTTGCGCCGAGCTGATGCGGCGCCGCAAGCCAGGGCATAGCCTTCTCTTCGTCGTCGACGAGGTCGGTCAGTTCGTCGCTCGAGACGTTCAGAAGATGTTGGATCTGATGGGCATCGTGCAGAGCCTCGGCCGCGTCGGCCGCGGCAGGCACTGGCTGGTGGTGACGTCGCAGGAGAAGCTCACCGATCTGGTCGGCGGTTTGGATGACCGTCGGATCGAGCTGGCGCGCCTGATGGATCGATTCCAGGGCCAGGTCCACCTGGAGTCTTCCGACATCTCGGAAGTGACCAGCCGGCGTGTCCTCGACAAGAACGCCGAGGCGCAGACGATCCTGGGAAAGCTTTATGACGGTCACCGCGGCAGGCTCACCGACAACACGCGCCTCACCGCCGACATCCGGCTGCCCGAGCTGACACGCCAGGGATTCATCGATCTCTACCCTCTCCTCCCATATCAGATCGATCTCGTCATCCAGATCGTTTCGGGCTTGCGCACCCAGAGCGGCGCGAGCCGGCACGTCGGCGGCGCGAACCGTACGATTATCAAGCTGGCCCAGCAGCTTCTTGTCAACCCTGCCGTCCGCCTCGCGGATCAGCCGGTGGGCACTCTGGCGCGGATCGATCAGGTCTATGACCTCGTCGAAACGAACATCGGCAGCGAGGTGCGCGCCAAGATCGCGGAAATTCCCCGCCGGGTCACTCACGAAAAGGCCCAGCAGGTCGCCAAGGCGGTGTGTCTCCTGCAATATGTGCAGAGCGTCCATCGCACGCCAGAGAACATCGCGGCGGCCCTGCTGCCGGCCGTCGACGCCGATTCCCAGCTCGCGACCGTCAAAGAGGCCCTCCAGGCGCTGGCCGCGGCTCATCAGGTCCGGATCGGTGAGGGAGGCTACCGCATTCCCACCCCCGCGGAGGACGACTGGGAGCGTCAAAGGCTTAGCCTCACCTCCCGCCCTGGCGACGCGCATCGCCTCCAGGCCGAAGTGATCGCAAGCTTCTGGCAACCTGTGCCAAGCTTTCTGTTCCTGGACACGAAGACGTTCAAGGCCGGCCTCGCCCTGCAAGGCCGCGAGCTGGTGGAGGGCGACATCCAGTTTCAGATGTATCTCGCCGAAGCGGGACGCGATTTCGACGCACTGGCCGCCGAGCTCCGTGCGCGCAGTCAGCAGGAGCGGAAGAGCGTCTTCTGGGCTGTGGCCCTCAACGAGGCCATCGCCCGGGAAACCGACGAGCTGTTTCGCTCGAAGGAGATGGTCGCACGCAAGGAGCGGGAGGCGAAGACCGCCGACGAGAGCAGACTCATCAGCGAAGAGAAGGTCCGCCAACGCCGCCACCAGGATGAGCTCAAACGGCTCCTCAGGGTCTCCTGTCTTTCCGGTCTCGCCTATTTTCGCGGCAACGACCGGAGCCCCGGCGATCAGGCCACCGAGGTCAACAAGGTGGCGGCCACGATCCTCAGTCAGGTTCTGCCGGCAGTCTTCGAACGGTTCGAGGAGGCGGCAGCCCGGGTCCAGAAAAAAGATCTCGATGCCCTGCTCACTTCGGAAAGCCTGTATGGTCTCACTCCCGTCTTCGCTTCGCTCCGCCTGCTGCGGGACGAAAAGGGAAAGCCGGTTTTCCAAACGGAGAGCGGTCCCCTGGCGGAGGTCATGCGCCGCGTCCGCGAGCGCGCGGAATATGGCGAGACCCCGAGCGGGCGCTATCTCGCCGATGAGCTGGCGAAGGAACCTTTCGGTTGGGACTTCGACGTCGTGCGGCTTCTGGTCCTCTGTCTGCTTCGGGCCGGCAAGATCGAGGCGACGAGCCGGGGCCAGACCCTCGACTCCGCCACCAGCCTGGAAGCCCGCGAAGCCTTCGGAAACAACAATCTCTTCCGGCAGGCATCCTTCCGGCCCAAGCAGGACGTCGAATTCGAAGAGCTCATCCGGGCCGCCGAAGCCTTCCGTGACACGTTTGGCCGCGAGGTCAAAGAGCTGAGCACAGGCTCGATCGCGGTAGAGATCCGGCGCGAGGTCGATCGCCACGAAGATCCGGTTGCCTCGGCTCTGAGCATCCTGGTCAGCGAACGCCTGCCTGGTGCCTCCTCCTTGGAGCTGGCGCATGGGCAGATGAAAGCGATTCTGCGCGGCACGGACGAGAGTGCCATCGCCGGATTCAACAGTGCTCACCGCTCGATCAAGGAAGCGATCAAGCGGGCGACGGAGCTGGAACAAGCGCTCTCCGAGCCTCGGCTTCGCGACCTGGCGCGGGCGCGAGAAGCGCTTGCTGTCGCTTGGCCGGTCTTGAGCATCGAAAGCGACCTTCCCGACGGGCTCAGGGCGAGCGCCGAAGCCCTCGAGGATCTCCTGGCTCGTGAGACATTCTTTCGTGAGCTGCCCGCCATCGACCAGATTTCTTCGACGATCGCTTCGGAATACGACCGGCGTCACAAGCAGGCCCTCGCGGAGAGGATCGACGCCTATTCCAAGGCTCTCGAGGTCCTCGAAAAGACCTTGGAATGGGCTGAGATCTCACGGGAGAAGCAGGAGCTCATCGCTGCGCCCCTGGTGCGTGGAACCCTCCGGGAAGAGCCGCGGTCGCCGATTCCCCAACTTCGCTCCGAGCGGGACGCCTGCGGCTCACGCCTCAGGGCTGCGCTCGCCGAGGTCCACAAGATCCTGGCCGGTGAGCGCTACCAGCCGGTCGATCTCAGCAAGTATTTCGAAGGTGGCATCGAGACCGAAGAGCAGCTCGAAAACGCGCTCAACGGCATCCGCGAAGAGTGTGCCCGCCTGATCGGCGCCGGGAAAAAGGTGGTCGTCTTGTGACCGGCCTCCTCCAGCGACTGTCCGTCTGGATGAAAGCCCCAGAGGACGAGCATCTCGAATTCAAAGAGGCGAGGAAGCAGTTCGGCCTCGAAGACCTGATTCGCTACTGCTGCGCCATGGCCAATGAGCAGGGCGGCCACATCATCATGGGAGTGACCGATCGCCGGCCGCGGAAGGTGGTCGGCTCCGCTGCGTTTCAGGATCTCCAGCGGACGAAGCTGACTCTCGTCGAGACTCTCCGGCTGCGTGTCGAGGTCCTGGAGATCCCGCATCCTGACGGTCGCGTCCTCGTGTTCGAAGTGCCTGGCCGCCCCATGGGCCTGCCGATCCAGCACCGCGGCGCCTACTGGATGCGGAGCGGCGAAAGTGTCGTGCCGATGACTCCCGACCAACTCAAGCGGATTTTCGACGAGGCGCAACCCGACTTTTCGGCGAAGATCTGCCCCCGGCTGGGCTTCAACGACCTCGACCCCGCGGCCATCCAGGTCTTTCGCTCCCGCTGGGCGAAGCGCTCCGGACGCGACGATCTCCTGGAGCTCTCGGCCGAACAGCTCCTCGAAGACGCGAATCTCATGCTCGGCGAAGGGGTCACCTATGCGGCCCTCGTCCTTCTGGGTACGGGCGAGGCCCTCGTCCGCCATCTCGCTCACGCCGAAGTGATTTTCGAGTACCGGGCCGATGAATCCTCGATCGAGTATCAACAACGAAAGGAATACCGCCAGGGGTTCCTCCTCTACCATGACGACCTGTGGCTCACGATCAACGCAAGAAACGAGGTTTTCTCCTATCGGGAGGGTCTCTTCCGGCGCGACATCCTGGCCTTCGAGGAAGAGGCCGTGCGGGAGGCGATCCTCAACGCCGTGAGCCATCGCGACTATCGGTTCCAAGGCTCTACCTTCGTCCGCCAGACCCGCGCGAGGATCGAGATCGATAGCCCCGGAGGCTTCCCGCCTGGCGTCACCGCCGAGAACATCCTCTTCAAGCAGTCACCGCGAAATCGTCGGCTTGCTGAGGCTTTGGCGCGCTGCGGCCTGGTCGAGCGCTCGGGCCAGGGCGCCGACCGGATGTTCGCCACTGCGATCCGCGGCGGCAAGCTGCCACCCGATTTCAGCGGGAGCGACGAGAATCAGGTCGGGGTCGTCCTGCACGGAACCGTCCAGGATGAAGCCTTCATCGCCTTCCTCGATCGGCTGGCCGAGGAGAAGCAGCGGACCTTTCGGGTGCGCGACCTCTTCGTCCTGGACGCCGTCCACCGCGGTCGGCCCGTGCCCGAGGCGCTGCGCGATCATGTATCCGACCTGCTGGCGATCGGCGCTTTGGAACGTGTCGGTCGCCAGAACCTCGTTCTCGCGAAGCGCTTCTACGTGTTGAAGGGGCAACCCGGCGAATACACCCGCCGCCGCGGTCTGGATCGTGAGACCCGCAAGGAGCTCCTTGCCCAGCACGTCCAGGGCAGCGGCGAGTCGGGCACTCCCTTCGAGGAGCTTGCCCAGGTCCTCCCTGGGTCGAGCCGTAACGAGCTGAAGGTCTTGCTTCGGGAGCTTAGAGCGGGAGGCCGTATCCATACCCGGGGGACGAGGCGCACCGCGCGGTGGTATTCCGGGCCCGAGGCTGAGGGTTTGGAATGAGCCGCCGGTTCCAAACAAGTTCCAAAGTGTTCCAAGCCAGGAAGGGCCTTTCGTTCCGGCAAGAGGTCTTTTCTTTGGAACCTGGTTCCAATGCCGGTTCCAAAGACCGAGGCCAGCCCCAATCCCCGGGATCTGGGTCGATTCTCCATGGATAAGGACACCCGCAACGCCATCGAGAGAGCGACCCAGCGCGCCCGCAAGCTGCTGGAGGCCGACTTCGCCGAGCAGCTTGAGGGTACCTATGACATCCTCCTTTCGGGGAACGTCGCGGCGTCGGGCGGCCCTCACCTCACTGCCCGACAGCGATTGCTGCGCGAGAAGATCGTCGTCGCCCTGGAGCACAAGAGAGCGGGGGGAATGGCGGCTGCCGAGGCCGTTGCCGACTACCGGCGCGACGCGGCCTTCACGGCCCTTAACCGTTTCGTCGCCCTGAAGATGCTCGAAGCCCGCGAGCTGGTCCAGGAGTGTATCTCCAAAGGAATGGAGTCCAGCGGGTATCGGGAGTTCTGTGGCCTCGCGCCGGGCGTGGCGCTTCTGCCCAACGGATCGGGGTTCCGTCTGTACCTCGACTGCATCTTCGACGAGCTCTCCACGGAGGTGAAGGTTCTTTTCGACCGGCAGGACGTTGCGTCGGTGCTGTGGCCGCGCCGGCCGGCACTCGAGAGTCTTCTCGAAGTGCTCAATGGGCCGGAGCTGTCCGCCGTGTGGAGCGAGGATGAGACGATCGGCTGGGTCTACCAGTATTTCAATTCCCCGGAAGAGCGGCGGGCGATGCGCGACGCCTCCCAGGCGCCCCGCAACAGCCGCGAGTTGGCCGTGCGAAACCAGTTCTTCACCCCGCGCTACGTAGTGCAGTTCCTGACCGATAACACCCTTGGCAGGATCTGGTACGAAATGCGCGCGGGGCAGACTAAGCTGGTAGATTCCTGTGAGTACATGGTGCGGCGACCTAATGACTATGAGCCGCGCCCGAAGAAAGACCCCCGCGACCTGCGCATCCTCGACCCCGCCTGCGGGTCCGGGCATTTCCTGCTCTACGCGTTCGAGCTACTGCTCGTGATCTACCTTGAGGGGTGGGCAGATGCAGACGCGCCGCGGTCCGAGGTGACCGGAAAAACGCTTCGGGAGGATTATGCATCGCTCGAAACACTGCAACGCGAGCTGCCTGGGTTGATCTTGCGGCACAACTTGCACGGCGTGGATATCGATCCGCGCTGCGCGCAGATTGCCCAACTCGCCCTCTGGATGCGTGCACAGCGGGCGTTGCGAGATTTCGGCATCGCGCGTTCTGAACGGCCCATCATTCGACGCGCCAACATCGTCATCGCCGAGCCCATGCCCGGCGAGGCGGACATACGGGCCGATTTCCTCGCGCGCTTGGCCGACCCGGGGCTCGCGGCGCACTTCGAGAATCTCGTCGACCGCATGAAGCTGGCGGGCGAGATGGGCCTACTCCTCCGGATCGAAGAGCTGGTGCAATCGCCGGCGAAGAAAGGCGAGACCCTGCAGCTTTTCGCCCCGCCTGCGGAACGTCTCCGCTCCGCTCTGGCAAGTTTCGCGGGCGAAGCGGTGGCGACACAGCAGGCCCGGCGGCGGTTGTTCCGTGATGATGCTGTGCAGGGCCTCGGGCTCATGGAGCTAGCAGAGAAACGCTTCGAGGTGGTGCTGATGAATCCGCCATTTGGAGCAGGAAGTGCTGGCGCGAAGAAAGAGTTTGAAAAGGCCTACCCCAAGACTAAGAACGACATCTACGCCGCCTTTGTTGAAAGAGGAATTGAGCTACTGCACTCGCGAGGTCGGCTCGGCGCGATCACTTCTCGAACTGGATTTTTTCTTTCAAGCTTTCAGAAGTGGCGGGAGGAGATCTTGCTCGCGAAAGCTCCTCCCGTGGTATTCGCAGACCTGGGCCACGGAGTACTTGATAGCGCGATGGTTGAGACAGCAGCTTACTGTCTGGAGATTCTACCGTGACGCTGTTCTTCAGAATCATTGATTCGCCGGTTGGCGAAAAGGCAGCCGTATTGCGCGACACTGCAAGAAACTCTGGCCCGCTTCAGTACAAAGGTGAACCGAGCGAGTTCATAAAGGTACCCGGAAGTCCTTTCGCTTACTGGGCCTCCGCTTCTGTGCTCTCTTCATTCAAGACTCGTTCCCCTCTAACTGAGGTCGCTATTGCTGCCGTCGGATTGCAATCAAGTGATGATTTTCGCTTTGTTCGAGGTTGGTGGGAAATCTCAGAGTCGGCGCTAGGCTCTCGGTGGTTCTGTTTCGCGAAAGGCGGAAGCTTCTCTCTGTTTTATGCCGATGTCTATCTCGTTGTAGATTGGGAGGCAGGAGGAAGAGAGCTATACGCGTTTAACGGCATCCCGCTTGGCAGTTCGGGAGCGCCGATGCGAAACCCCAGACACTACTTCAGGCTAGGTCTAACTTGGCCGTTGCGGACCAATGGCCTCTCGTTTCGCGCATTGCCGGCCGGATGCGTGTTCTCACATAAAGGGCCGGCAGTGTTTGTCGAAGACAACGAACAATCGGACCTATTGGCGTTGTGTGCTGTGATGAACTCCCGGCCCTTTGGCTTCCTCGTGAGCGTCCAGCTCGCTCGGACAGAACTCGCGCAGTCGTATGAAGTTGGGCTTATTCAACAAACTCCAGTCCCCGATTTAGCGCTGACCGACGGCGACGTGCTAGCCCGGCTCTCCCGTCGAGCCTGGTCATGGAAGCGCACCCTGGATACTGTTAATGAGACTTCTCATGCGTTTCTGCTTCCCGCCGCGCTCCGCGTACGGCTCGGCAGCTACGATCCGGCAGTCATCGAAGCGGAGCTGGTCCAGATCCAGCGTGCGATCGATGACCTGGCTTTCCAAGCCTACGATCTTCAGGACGAAGACCGCATAGCGGTTGAGACTTGGACTTCGAAGAAGACGCCCGTTTTGACTGAAGTTGGTGATTCAAGCCTTGCAGAGGAAGAGCAAAACGAGGACGGCGGTGACGTTGTGGACGCTGTCAACCCCGCAGATATGACCACGACACTGCATTCCTGGGCCGTAGGCGCAGCCTTCGGTCGCTTCGATCTTAGACTCGCCACGGGCGAACGCCAAGCTCCGCGGGAGCCTGAACCCTTCGACCCGCTACCGGTGCGCAGTCCCGGTATGATCCCCGAGACTGATGCCGAGCAGGTCACCAGCCGCGCGGTGCTTGTCGATGATCCAGGTCATTCTTCTGACCTGACCGCTCAGGTCGGCGGAGTGCTCGAACGGGTGGGCTTCGCACTAGAGAATCCCGAGTTCCTGCGCCGCTGGCTCTCTAGCGAATTCTTCCCGCTTCATATCAAGATGTATTCAAAGAGCAGGCGCAAGGCGCCGATCTATTGGCAGCTCGCGACGCTATCAGCCAGCTATTCGCTCTGGCTCTACATCCATGCCTTCACCAACGATACGCTGTACAAAGTTCAGGAGCTCACCGAGACAAAGCTCTGGCATGAAGAGGAGAAGCTCGACTCTCTGAGGGCCGACCTCGGACCGAACCCCAAGGCCGCCGAACGGAAGACTCTCGAGGTCCAGGAAACTTTTGTCGAAGAGCTGCGCACCTTCCTCGATGAAGTGAAGCGCGTGGCGCCGCTCTGGAATCCGAACTTGGACGACGGCGTGATCATCAACTTTGCGCCGCTCTGGCGGCTTGTGCCGCACCACAAGACCTGGCAGAAAGAGCTGAAGGCCACCTGGGATGCACTCTGCGCGGGCGAGTACGATTGGGCGCACCTCGCCATGCACCTTTGGCCGGAACGTGTGGTTCCGAAGTGCGCGAGCGACCGGAGTCTCGCCATTGCGCATGGCGTTGAGGACGTTTTCTGGGCTGAAGGTCAGGACGGAAAGTGGAAGCCGCGCCCCATTCCGGCGCGTCTCGTGGAGGAGCTCATCTTGGAGCGCACCTCCCCAGCGGTGAAGACGGCCTTGAAGAGCTTGATCGAAGCCCCTACGGCGACATCGAACGGCGGGCGAGGGCGGTCAGGCCGCAAGCGGAAGGCCTCGGGAGGCACGGCATGAGAAATCCGCTGCATCAGCGAATCGCGGAAAAGATCGGCGAGAAACTGAAGAAAAGGCGGATCGTCGTCTGGTACGATCCGTCCTCCGAATTTGCGCCATTTCTCGATGAGCTACGGGGCGAGACCGAAGGGCACAAAGGTCTGCAGGCAGTCCACATTGGAGGGCTGGAAGTCTGGCTCGCCGAGTATACCGGCTCTTTCTTCGAAGTGCGGGATGCCGTCGAGCACCTCGTCGATGACATGGTCCCGGTTCCCGTGCTGATCTATGTTCCGGGTTTCGAGAGAGATCCCAAGAGCTCCGTGCTGATGGAGTTGGAGAAAGCGGGAGAAACCTATCAGCGCGGATTGCGACAGTTTGCCCGCGACGTCCTCCGGAAACACTACACCGACGGAGTCATTGACGAACTCACTCCCGACGGGGCCACGTACCAAGATCTCTCCCGGGCGTGCTCGGAGAGCGTGGCGGCTGAGCCTCCGTCCATTCTGAAGATCATCTTTCACGGCGTGGCGGGCAACGATGCGCTGCTGGCCTGCTGGCTCGCTGACGACTCGCGAGACGGTGAGATCGAGGCCAAGAGCGCTCGGCCGGAGCTGGCCAAGCTAGTTCGAGCCCGGCTCGGCCTCGAGGTGCCGTTGGACGCTCCTCTGGCGAAGCTTCGCGCTCTGACGCTGAGGTACATGCTCGCCGGGGAATTCCGCTGGGACCTCCGGTGCCCGGTTCCGGACGCGCTCGGCGGCGTGCCGATGCCTACCAAGAAAGAAGAACTGGTGGTGGTCCGCGTGATCGCTGAGCTTCTCCGGTCCAGCCACGGCGATAAATATCCTGAGCTTTCCAGTCGCGTTGAGACAGAGCTTGGCCTCGCCGGCATCGCGCTGCCTGCGGGCTCCCTCGGCGCCATCGATACGTTCCGTTTCGAAGAGCGGGTGCTGCTGGACGATTGCGCAGACCTGATCGCCAAGGGGCGGTACGACGAGGCTCTCGGGATCGTAGCCGAGCGCGAGCACAGCTTCTGGCTCGACCGGGACCTCAACCGCAAGGCGCAGTGGGAGGCGTGCCGCCTGATGGCGGAGCTGGGGAGAATGGCGGAGGAGGTCCGGGCCGCAGTGGGAAAAGCACCGGGCGACACCGCGAGTTGGATCGAGGCCTACACACGGAAAGACGGGTGGTATCGCCTCGACCAGGCCCAGAGGCGTCTCGAGACCTGGCTCCCGGGCCTCGACGAGGATCCCCCGGAGCGGCCGTTGGGAGTCGTCCGTCGCGCCTACGACGATGCCATCTCGGCCATGGCGGAAGGCTTCAGCAGGGCTCTCGGCCGTTCCCAGTGGTCGGTGCCGGGGACGCTGTCTCAAACCCATGTCTATCCTGACATCGTCACGGCGCGGCCCAAGCCCGCCGCCTACTTTTTGATCGACGCGATGCGCTTCGAGATGGGCTTCGAGCTGGCCGAGCGGCTCCCGAAGGCGGCGGAGGTCACGGTTCGTCCGGCGGTCGGCTCCCTTCCGAGCATTACGCCGATCGGTATGGCCGCTCTCCTCCCGGGCGCCGCGGGCAGCTTCACAATCGCCGACCAGAACGGGAAATTCGGAGCGAGGATCGACGATGCCTTTGTGGCGGACCTCGTGGGCCGCAGAAAGCTTTGGGTCGCCAAGGTGGCAGGAGTGGTCGACCTTGCGCTCGACGAGCTGCTCAGCCTGCCGCCTTCGAAGCTGGCAAAGAGAATCGAAGGCGCTCCATTGATCGTCGTCCGCTCCCAGGAGATCGATCAGGCGGGCGAGACGGGCTTCACCTATCAAGCACGGCAGGTGATGGACAACGTCATCGACAACATCGCACGGGCGATCAAGAAGCTGGCGGCGCAGGGAGTCGAGCACTCCGTGGTGACCGCCGATCACGGGCACCTCTTCTTTCCGCTGGATCGGGACGAGTCCATGCGGATCGACCCGCCGCGGGGGCAGCAGGTGTCGTTGCACCGGCGCTGTTGGATCGGCCGCGGAGGTGCCACACCCACAGGATGCATTCGCGTCACGGCGGCGGCGCTCGGGTACGATTCGGACCTCGACGTGATCTTTCCGATCGGCTGCGGCGTCTTCAGAGCGGGAGGAGATCTCGCCTACCATCATGGCGGGCCGAGTCTGCAGGAGATCGTGATCCCGGTCCTCGGAGTGCGCCTGAAGATGCGCCCTGAGGCCCGTGCCGTGCAGTCGCCGATCCTTGCCTCGGGCCTTCCCTCCGAGATCACGAACCGGATCTTCAGCGTGATCTTCAAGTTGGACGGCCTCTTCCCGATGGTTGTGAAGCCGCTGCTGGCAGCGAGCGGGAAACAGGTCGGCGCAGCGGGTATGGTCGTCAACGCCGAATTTGACCGGGAGACCGGAACCGTGACACTCCAGCCGGGAGAAGAAGCCACGATCGCCTTCGTCCTCAGCGGCGACGAGAGCACAGCGGTGCGGATCGTCATCCAAGATCCGGCGACCGACGCGGAGCTTTACCGGTCTCCGCAGGACATTCCCGTCCGCCTGGGAGTTTGAACGATGAGCTCTGGAACCGAAAGCAACGTGGTGCCGCCGAGCGGACCGCCGCGAGACGCCCTGGACGACAAGGCCAACCGGCTCTTTGCCGGCAAGGTCGTGCGCAAAGACCTGGTCCGTAAGATCAAAGTCGGGGCCAACGTTCCGGTCTTCGTGCTCGAGTACCTGCTCGGGAAATACTGCGCTTCTTCGGATGAGCTCACGATCCAGTTGGGCATGCAGGTGGTCAACGACACCCTCGCGAACAACTACATCCGGCCGGACGAATCGGTCAAGGCGCAGAGCCGGGTGAAAGAAGCCGGCCGCTACACGTTTATCGATAAAGTCAAAGTCCGGCTCGTCGACTCGGACTACTGGGCGGAAGCCGTCAACTTCGGCAGCAAATACCTCCACATTCCAACGCTCTACGTCCGGGACTACGAGCGGCTGCTCACCGGAGGGATCTGGGCGCAGCTCGATCTGCGGTTCGAGTACGACGAGGAGGCGCGGGGGAAATATCCCTTCTGGATCGAGAAGATGACCCCGATCCAGATCGCGACCTTCGATCTGGAAGAGTACCGTCGCGTCCGCCGCGATTTCACGTCCGACGAGTGGCTCGACTTGATGGTCCGGAGCATGGGGTACGAGCCCGCGCAGATGTCACGCCGTTTGAAGCTGCTCTTCCTGGTCCGCCTGATCGCCTTGACGGAGCGCAACTACAACCTCGTCGAGCTGGGTCCGCGGGGAACGGGCAAGACGTACGTAATCCAAGAGGTCTCGCCCTATGCGGCGCTGCTCACGGGAGGAACGACCGTGGCGAGCCTGTTTGGCCATCTGACGGGCCGCAACAAAGGCATGGTGCAGATCTGGGACGTCGTCGGCTTCGATGAGGTGGCGGACCTCCAGAAAATGCCCAAAGAAGTTGTGACGACGCTCAAAACCTACTGCGAGTCGGGCTCGTACCAGCGCGGTCAGGAAGCCGCTTCCGGGGACGCCAGCATCGCGATGTTCGGCAACACCAATCAGCCGATCGAGCTGATGGTGCAGGCCGGCCACCTCTTTGCCCCGATGCCGGACGTCATCCGCGACGACATGGCCTTCATCGACCGTTTGCATTTCTATCTCCCGGGCTGGGAGATCCCGAACATGCGGAACGAGCTGTTCACGGACCATTATGGGTTCGTCGTCGACTACCTCGCTGAGGCTCTCCGCGAGATGCGGAGGCACAACTTCACCGAGGTCATCGACCGCCATTTCGCCCTAGGCTCCCATCTCAATGCGCGCGACCGCAAAGCCGTGCGCAAGACCGTCTCCGGGCTGATGAAGATCCTCTATCCCCACGGTGAAGCCAGCCGGGAGGAGCTGACCGAGATCCTCGAGCTCGCTCTCGAGGGCCGGCGACGTGTGAAGGAGCAGCTCAAGAAAATGGGTGCCTTCGAGTACTATCAGACGTCGTTCAGCTATACGGACCAGGAGACGGGCGAAGAGCATTTCGTCGGTGTACCGGAGCAGGGGGGGCGCAACCTTATTTCGGCGGACCCGCTGGCCCCCGGCACCGTCTATACGGCCGGCGTCACCGGGGATGGAACGGTCGGCCTCTACCGGGTGGAAATCTCGATCTCGGTCGGAACCGGCAGGCTTCGACTGGCGGGAGGCGTGAGCGGAGGTACCAAGGAGTCGGTTCAGCGCGCCTTCAGCTACCTGCTGGCTCGCAAGGGAGAGCTTGGGGTGGCTCGCGACGTCGACACCTCGGATTTTCACGTCGAGGTCATCGACTTGCTGAACAATCGAGTCGAAGCGGATATCGGCGTCGCCCTGTTCGTGGCTTGTTACTCGGCGTTGCGAAAGGCGCCGGTCAGCCCGGCGCTCCTCGTGCTTGGGGATATGAGCATCCAGGGAAACATCAAAGAGGTACGCTCCCTCACCGAGCCCCTTCAGGTCGCGATGGACAATGGTGCCAAGCGGGCGCTGATCCCGATTGAAAACAAGCGCAGCTTCCTCGACGTCAGCGCCGACATCATGGAGCGCGTCGATCCAATCTTCTTCGGCGATCCCAAGACGGCGGCAACGAAAGTACTGGGACTCTCTTGACTTCCAGAGATCCCTCCCGTCCCGCCACGAAGGGCAAGGCCGGCGGAACGCTGCCGCAGGAGAAGGGAGACGGCCGGCTGTCTCCAATCTCCGGCCGGCGGATTCCAGGCGATCCGAGAATGTGCGCCGGTAGGGGCCGCCCTCCCGCGGCAGGCTTGCGGGTTTGGGGAGGATTCGGTGGGCCAACGGCCGGTTTCTGTTTCTCATCTTCCGATCTCCCTTGCGATGGAGCCGTTCCCTCATTCGTTGGAACAGCTCGCGGGCCCGCGCCTGGAAAAGCAGGCTGTCGAGACTCCGGAAGCTATTAACGGGAGAATCCGGAGAGGGGCCGGATCTGATCGCCGCCGCCGCACCATAGAGGGCCCACGCGACGGCTGAGCCGGCCAGAAGCGAAAGGTTGGGTCCCGAGGCAGGTGCCCGTTCGAGGATCGCGAGGGGGCGGGAGCAGGGCCAGGCGATCCCGGTTTCGTGATAGGGTTATCGAAAGTAGTCCACAGCCCTTCCTGTCAGAGAGAGGAGGAGTCATGGCCAAGAAGGAGTCTCCCGTCAGCGAGTCCAAGAACGACGAGCTTGCCGAGCTACTCAAAGAGGTGCGCGCCATGCGCCAGGACATCGAAGCGCTGAAGGCGAATCCGGCGGTGGCTCAGGCCACCTTCGAGCCTTCCTACGAGGTCCTGGTCGCGGCGCAACGCAAGAAGCTGCCGCCGAATTACGCGGTCCTGGCCAGGCCGTCCGACCTGTCCCCCAACTACCAGGTCGCCGTCAGGGCGCTCCGTCCGGACGAGAGCGTCGTGGCAAAGGTGGCCTATCCACCCAACTACGCGGTGGCGGTGCGCCAGGGCGCCTTGCCGCCCGAGTACGAAGTGGCGGTCCGCGGGCCGTTCAAGAACCTCGAGGACCCGCTCGCCGCAAAGACGGCCGCCAAGAGCGCCGCCACGAAGAGCGCTGCCGCCAAAAAGAAGAAGTAGCAGGGGTCGATCCCGGTCGCTTCCGGTCATGGCTGTCGTCGGATACGTTCCATTCGAACCGGACGGCACGAGCGCCGAGGCCCGTTGGGTGGCGGACGCCCTGGGCTGCGAGGTCCGCCAGCCCGCGGGCGTACCGGACCTCAATCGCCCCGCGTCGCCGCTGCCGGATCTCGCCTCGCTGGCCGAGCCCCTGGCCCCGCTGCTGCGGCTGCGCTGGGTCATTGCCGAAGGCCCGGGCGGCTTTCTCTGGGCGGCGCTGCTGCGCAGCTTCGGTTTCGCGGGCGGGGTGACGATCCTGCCGTATCTAAACCCGCGGCGGTGGTGGGACGTGGCCGCCGCCGCCGTCTATCGCCGGTTCCGCGATCCCCGCGACCGCGTCTTCCTGGGCTCGACGCCCTCGGCCCGGATCTACCGGCGGCTGGGAATCGAGCCCCAGGTCGGCGAGCCCTACGGCATCGACGACCGCCGGTTTCGCCCACGTCCGCGGCCTTTCGAGGTCCTCGAACGCTTCGCCATCCCGCGCGGGCGGCTGCTGCTCTTCGCCGGCCGCTGCCAGGCCGACAAGGACCTCTACCGGCTCCTGCGGGTGGCGCTCAAGGCGCGCATCCTCTTTCCCGACCTCCAGGTGGTGCTCGCCAGCCACGTGATCGACGAGGACTACGTGGCCACCATCCGGCGCCAGCTCGGTCCCGAGTCGGGCGTTCACTTCGTGGCACGGCCCGGCTGCGACGAACTGGCGGACCTCTACGGCGCGGCCGACGTCTTCGCCACCGCCGCCACCAGCCACTTCGAGACCTTCGGCCGCGCTCCCGCCGAGGCCCTGGCCTGCGGCACGCCGGCGGTGGCGCCGCGCTACGACGGCTTCGCCGAGGTGCTCGACCAGCCCGGCGGATCCCTGGTAGGTGTCGAGAGCGGCGAGGACGGCCCGCACGTGCGCGAGGACGAGCTGCTGCGCACGGTCTACGACGTCCTGAGCGCGCCACGTCGGGTGCCGTCCCACGTAATCGCCGAGGCCGCGCACCGGCGTTTCGGCCGCTCGCGGAGCCTGCGGCTGCTCGCGCACGTCGCCGCCGAGGAGCCGAGGGCCGCGCCTCGGGTCGCTCTCCCGCCGGCCGACCTCGCGCTGCCCTCCGCCTGGAGCGAGGCGATCGCGGCCATGGACGCTCTGTCACCACTTGCCGCGCTGCGCCAGGTGTGGACGGATCCAGGCCGCGAGACTCTGGCGGCCTTCGATGCCGGCTTCGTCCACTCCGTCCGCCTTGCGCTCTGCGACGTGGCGCCGATGTCCATCCAAGAGGCGGTCCGTGCAGAGGAGGCCGTCCCGTGCCGCTGAGCATTTGGGAAGGCATGGAGGACTGCCTGGCGACGCTCGTCGAGCGGCCCCCGGCGGCGGTGCTCGACGCGGGGATCGGCTTCGGCCTCTGGGGGCACCTGCTGCGCCAGTACCTCGACGTCTGGTCCGGGCGCATCCAGCGCGAGCAGTGGACGACGCGGATCGACGGCATCGAAATCGATCCCAAGCGAGTGCAGGCGCACTCCCACTACCTCTATAGCAACGTTTACATCGGCGACATCCGCGACGAGGTGCCGCGCCGCGCCGCCGCGACCGTCTATGACGTGATTTTCTTCGGCGACGTCATCGAGCACCTGCCCAAGGACGATGGCCGCCGGCTCCTCGACGCCGCCTGCGAATTGGCCGCGGATTGCGTGGTGCTGCGCATTCCCCTCGGCGACGGCTGGCGCCGCGAAGGCCGGGAGCCGCCCGACCATCACCGGTCGCGCTGGTACGCCGACGACTTCGACGCCTATCCTGCCACCCTCCGTCTGTACGACTTCTGGGGCAACCCTTATGCGCTGGTGGCGATCGACAGCCGGGCCGTGCGGCGCCGCGTCGCGCTCGCCAGCCTCGACCGCAGGCTCGCACGGATCGAGGACCGCCTCGCGGCTCTGGCCGGCGCCGACAGCCGCCCCTCCGGAGACTTGCCGCCATGATCAGCTCCACCGTCACCCTGATCATCAAGGTCACCAACGCCTGCGACATGAAATGCCGCTACTGTTTCATCGAGCCGTCGATCTTTCACAAGACGATGACGCTCGAAACGGCGCGACGGATCGTGCGGGCATTTCTCGACTCCAGCTATTTCCAGAACGTGCAGTTCGTCTGGCACGGCGGCGAGCCCCTGTTGCGCGGCCGCGCCTTCTTCGAGCAGATCCTCGCCGAGCAGAAGGCGCGCCCGACGCAAGTCGCCTACAGCAACGCCACGCAGACCAACGCCACCCATCTCGACGACGAGATGATGGACTTCCTGCTCGCCAACGATTTTGGCATCGGGCTGAGCATGGACGGCGACGTGACCGTCAACGACCGCTCGCGCCGGATGCGCAAGGACGGCGAGGAGCGGTCCGCTCACGAGATCACCGTCGACGCCGCGCGGCGCCTCTATCAGAGGGGCCAGCAGCCGGCGGCCATCGTCGTCATCAACAAGAACAACGTCGGCGATCCGGAAGCGGTCTACCGCGGTTTCAAGGCCGAGGGCATGCACATGAAGCTCAACGCTCTGACCCGCTCCGGCCTAGCGGATACGGAGATCGGCGCCGACCTCGGCATCACGGCCGAGGGGTGGGGCACGTTCATGGTGCGGATGTTCGACCTGTGGTTCGACGATCCCGAGCCGTCCATCCAGATCGAGCCCTTCGGCCAGCACATCGCGCGTATCCTCGGCGTCCCGGTGGCCCATAGCTGCTTCTTCACCAAGAGCTGCCACCACTTCTTTCTCGGCATCTCACCCGACGGCGCCCTCTTTCCCTGCGGCATGTTTCAGGGCGAGCCGGCTTTCGAGTACGGCAACATCCATGACATGGCGCCCGAGGCAGTCGCCGAAACCGTTCTCTTCGATCAGATCGAGGAGCGCGAGAAGAAAGTCCTCGCGACCTGCGCCAAGTGCGCCTTCTACGACCTCTGCTACAGCGGCTGTATGTTCCACTCCCTCAAGGACTCCAAGGTTCTGGAGGAGAAGGATTTCTACTGTGCCGGCTACAAGACGTACTTCGAGCACGTCCTGCGCCGGGTACACGGCGATCTCCTCCGCGCGACCCACGCGGCGGATGCGGATGCAGCGCTGGCGCCTCCTGGGGTTTCAGGCATCGGGTCATAAAGCTGCCGTCCCTTGCAATACAACAGCACCTTGTGCTGCAATCTGCGTCGCAAACCATGACACGTGAACAATACGAGGAACAGAAGCGCCGTCTCGCGGAGCAGCACCGGTCTCTCATGGAGATGGTGGATGCCGCCTATCAGACCCAGCTCCAGGCGCTGGACATGGTCTGGCGGATGATGTCCGGAGAGGACCCCGCGGACCCAAGGCCTACCCTGGCGCCCCCTGCTCCTCCTCGAGCCGCGGCGCCCGCGCCTCCCGTCCGGCGGCGACGGCGGGCCGGCGAGCTCAACCAGGAGGTCCTGGCGATCCTCCCCCGTCTCCCCGAGCGATTCGCGTTCTCCGACGTCTGCCGGGCGCTGGGCTACGATCCGGATCGCGGCTCTCTCCACCGCACTCTCCAGGAGCTGAAAGACCTGGGCTACGTCGCCGTTCACTCCAGCGGCACGGGAACACAGCCCACGCGCTACCGCAATCTCATTGCGCGAGAGCCGGAACCGGGTTCGTGACTCCGCCCTCCGTGTCTGCCTCCCGGCCCTCCGCCTCTGCGACAGGCGGAAGCCGAACGGAGAGAGGGCGAGCTCGTCTTGCGACACGGAGGATCGCTCCCCTGCCCCTGCGCACCGCTTCCGCGACACCGTCCTCGCGAGTTGCAAAGCGCCGCTCTTGAATTGTGTCGCGCTCCTGGCGAACGGCGTGACGCGCTTCGCGAGGAGCGTGTCGCAATTCGGGAGAGCACTGTCGCAATTCGGGAGGGCAGTGAGGCAATTCGGCGGATGCCACACGGCGCAAGGGAATTGCGTGTCGCAATTCGGGAGGGGCGTAACGCCATTGCGGAGGGCGCTATGGCAACTCGGGAGCGCGGTGTCGCAAAACGGAGGGGTAGCGTGGCGCGAGGGGTGGGCGCGACCGTAAAACCCGTTCGCGCTGTCGCAATTTCCGGGGGCGATGGCGCGGAGAGCGAAGCTCTTCTTGACTGGCCCGCGAGGCTGGCCGTTCCGGTACAATTCTTCTCTATGGAGAGTCTGCCCTATATCGATGAGCATCGCACACGCGTCGGCGCGTCGCCCGAGCGCACTTGGGACGCCGTCGTGCGATTGGCGCGCGGTCGTCTCGCCCGTCCCGCTCCAGTGGCCTTCGCTGCGCTCTGGCGCTTGGAACCCGCGAGCGGCTTCGCGGTCGCCGAGGAGACCGCGCCGCGGCACCTCGCGCTGCGGGGCCGCCACCGGTTCTCCCGCTACGAGCTTGCTTTCGACGTCGCTCCCAGCCCGGACGGAGTCACGCTGAGCGCGCGCACCTCCGCGGTGTTCCCCGGGATCGCCGGCCGCGCATACCGCGCGCTTGTCATTGGCAGCGGGGGCCACCGGATCATCGTGAGCCGGATGCTGGCGCAGATCGCGCGTTCCGCGGAGCGGGCGCTGTGAGCGTCGTCCTGGAAATCCCCGATTCCGTCCAAGAGGCCCTCCGTCTCCAGGCTGGGCAACAGACCGCCGAGCTGCTCAAGGAGTTGGCGGTAGCGCTCTACTCGCGAAGCGCCTTGTCTTTCAGCAAAGCTTGCGAACTCTCAAAGATCGACCGGCTCGAGTTCGGGCAACTTCTCGCCCGGCGTGAAGTGCCGCGGCATTACGGCGAGGAAGAGCTGGAGAGGGACTGGCAATATGCCAGTGGTGAGTAACACCTCACCCCTTTTCAACCTCGCTGCCATCGGCAAACTCGTCCTTTTGCGCCAAGCGTTCGCCGAAATCCTTCATTCCTGAAGCCGTTTTCGACGAGCTTGAGCCCGTCCGCGAGTACCCGGGCGTGCAGGCGGTTCATGACGCTATTGCCCAGGGATGGATCGTGGTCAGGGTTCCGCAGAACGTCTCCAAGGTTCGGAGTCTGGAGCAGGATCCCGGCCGCGGAGAGGCTGCCGCCATTTACAAAGAACCTAGGGACCGCACAATCTGCGGTATTTATCCTCACATCTTCCTCGGATGGCTGTTGCTTAGGTCCCGTCGCCGCGTCTGCGGCGCCGGGTGTTGTGCCAACCCGCCCTCAGACGGAACGGAGTCTCACCAATCTGACCGCGCTCACCCGCCTGATCGACAACGTGCCTCTTCCACCCCAGCGACTTGCCCAGATAGAGGCGTGTAAGTTAGAATCTTAGCGTGTCAGATCCAAGTCGGACAGGAGGTTCCAATAATCTCTGCGGAATCCACTACCAGCTTCTTCGGTCTCTTTTTCAAGCAAACCGTATTTTGGATCTAAGTCTCGAAGACGGTGACGAACCGCAATGGTCGAGGTTGGTGCTCGAACCAAGAGATGGGGGTGACCTCCGCCTTGAGGCTCCTGACGTGGTGGATATTGAGCAGATGAAAATCCGCTCGCGTGGCCCGTGGCCGCTCTCAGACATTATCCACGAAGTTTTGCCGGATCTCTACAAGGCCTTTGCGGAGCGCCGGTCGCACCGCCTAGTCCGTCAGGCTCGGTTTGTCTCTGATGCGAGGCGTGGCCAGTGGCGGGAGATCGAAGAGTTTTTCCAGCAACTGGAGCCGTGCGAACTCGGCCCCGATCCACCATATATGCGCTTGGACGACTCTATACAACTCAAGGTCAGAGCGCCCAAGATCAAGGCAGAGATGGTAAAGGTGGGCCTAGGCTTCACGAGGCAGGGCCTGTTCCGCTACATCTCCCGCGTTGCCACCAAGTTCGAGAGCTTGTCGGCGGACCCTGGCCCCCAAGAGCAGGCCTGGGTTTGGGAGTTGCTAAGGGCTTTTCGCTTCGAGCAGGCAGGAGTCGATGAGCTCCGGCAAGCCGTTCTTGCCCGCATCAGGGGCCGTGTTCTGGAGGCTGAAGAGACGGTTCTGAAGAGGCTGCTTGGAGATTTTCTTGAGAAGGGGAAGGAGAACGCGGCATTTTTGGCTAGTGATCTGCTAGCTGACCACGGTTTGGCCGATGTCAACCTCAAAGATAGAGAAGTATTGGTGGAGCGTGGAAGAAGGCTGCTCGGCCGAGTTCTTGCCCATCGCCGTTACCATGCAGGGCATGATGTGCGGGTTGCACGGTCAGTGGCGTTTTCTGAGCTGGACCCTGCCAAGATGAAGCCCTTGATCTTTCTCGGCGAAAGCGGCAAAGGCAAGTCGTGGGCTCTTTGCGCACGTGCCCAAGGCCTTGCTGAACAAGGGCGTTTGGTGCTTCTCGTAGATGCGGCAGCGGATCGCACTTCCACCTCCGAGGCTGCGGCTGCGGCCTTCTGCCGTGAGATCTGGGGACACGACAGTCATATCCCTCTTGAACGGCTGCACGAGAGACTCAAGACAACCGATCCGGCTCACGCCGAGGCCTGGCTCGAACTCCTGGTCGACGGAGTCCAGAGCCTCGATTTGGCAGAGCAACTGGCCGCCTATGATTGGAACGCCTATGGAATCCGACTCAGCTTCTCGCTGACAATCAGTGGCACTGAGCTATCGGAGTCGCTCCTTGCTCTCTCCCAGCGGGAAGAGGTCACTGACTTCTCGACTCGTGAGCTTCACGATTACCTCCAGCGGCGGCTTGGCGATAGCGCGTTACAGGTCTCCTACTCCGAAGACTCGATTTTGCACCAGCCGTTGCTAGCCCGGATCTTCTGCGACCTGGCAGGTGATGAAGCGGCACCGATTCCGCCAGCGAGTGATTTTCAGCTTATGGCGCATTATTGGGCCGGCTTCTCAAATATAAAGCCCCTAGCAGTCGCAGCCATCGCCGAATTGGCAGCCCAAGCGCCCGATGGGCGTGCGTACCCGTGGACGATGCGAACCTTGCGAGAGTCGGGGATCGATGAGGCGGCAATCCTTCTGTTGACCGACAAAGGGTTGCTGCGGCGTAGTCCTGACGGGCGATCGACATCCCTATGGCACGATCGACTCTTGAACTGGGCGGCCTCCGAGGGCTGGGTCGCATTGATCCGCGACGGCCGACTGACCCCGGAGGGGCTTGGAGAGCGCTTGAAGGAGCTGCGCGAGCCCAGCTTACCCGAGGCTCGATGGGGTCGACGTTGGATGGGAGATGCCATTCTCGATGTACTTTGGATACTGCTGGAGCCAGGGTGGGGGCTTGAGGAAGTCGTAGAACAGGTGTTGCCAGGCCTTGCTTTGAGGTCTGAGGCGCTAGAGACTCTTGGTGATCGAGTAACGTCCGTGCTCATTAAGCTAGTGAGAGAACAGCCGACTAGTAGCTATTATGAAATCCAGGCTCTTAAAGGAATACAATCATCTGAAGTCGCCGAGCGAGCTTGCGAATTGCTTGGGGACGATGAAATGGAGAGTCGTCTCGCCGCTGCCCGCATTTTAGTCGGCCAGCCGACACCCGATGCTCTAGACTCCTTGTGGAGACTGCGCTGCGAGTTGGAACGCAAAGAGCCTCAGGATCTTAACGCTATCCACGGCATAGTCAACAAAGCTCTCGCTGCCTGTGCCAAGAATGCTGATCAATGGGTTCGGCACGCAATTAGGCGGGCTGAACCGGAGGAGCCAGTACACGACTTGGTTTACCTGCTTCCGCAGATGGAACAAGGGCGGCTGTTATGGTTTGAGCTTAAGGGAATCATCTTCCCCAAGGTCTCGGAAAAAGGAGAGCGCTGTATCGCTATCTGCCTTGAAGACTTTCGTGACACCAGCCATCTCGATTGGCTTAAGGCACGCGTCCAGAGAGATAGCCCTCTGGGCGGCGCCGCTCGGCGTGCGCTCTTCTTTCTTGAGCCCGGCCGCCAACCAGATCCAATTGATGGAGAGGCGACTATGCTGGGAGTCGCTCGTGGGTGGTGGTTGCTGCCGCACGTCAATGCGGACCCAGCGGTTGCGGAGTCATTTATTGCGCAAACGGTCGAGCGCGCCGAGGATCCATGGCATGTGGCTTGGACTCTCCTCTCCGGCTTCGAAAATCGTATCAGCCCTGAAACCCTAGACCGGTTGCTTGACGCCACGTCTGAAAGACTAGCTAAGGAAATTGCGGAGCCAGCCGGAGATAAGAAGGCCCCCCTCTGGGCGCCATTCCTTTTTCTAGCGGATGTTAGGAGCATGCGGCTGATCGAGCGATTCGAGGCCCGGCGGGGAAGCGACCTTGAGCGAAATCTTGCGCAATGGTTGTGCGCGCGAGGCCCCACTAATGACCGATACCACCGCCATCAAGAAGAAAAGGCAGTGCGCATACTTGAGCGAATCAGCGGGGAAAAGATCCGCCAAGTGGGCCACTGCTGGTTAAGCAGAGGTAGGACTTTCTGGGCCCTCCTAGAGGCGATTGACTTGGCTGTCCTGCAACCTGACGAGCAGACCTCCGAGTTGCTCTTCGAAGTGGCGATGCGTGAAGAGGTGGAAGGTAGCGATCATCCCATTGCCCAAGTTTCGGCAATCGGAGCACTGTTGGCCATCGGACGAACGGATCTAGCGGTGCGTGGAGCGATGAAGTGGGCACTCAAGCTGTCCTGGGATAGTATCGACTTGTTTGCTGAATATTGCCTAACGGCGACCGATCTTCGGCCCGCGCTGGATGCTGTCGAAGGGACAGATGACCCTGATCCTAACGTCGTCCTAACGATTGGTTTGGGAGGAGGAGACCAGGATGTCCCCACGATCCATAAGATCCTCGCCAGTGCGCCGAAAGGCTCTGAGTTGGCACGCGCTTGCCTGCTTTCTCTTTACGCCACTGGGGACCGCTCAGAGGAGACCACGCGGGCATTCCTGGACAATCTCGCCTCAACCGCCACAGAATATATCTCCACTCTTGGCCTTCTCAGAATACGTACACCGCAGGCGTTGTTCGAGTTAAAGGCCCGCATGAGGGGCCTCGACAGAGATCGGTTGAGCTCCGGAGACAACGCAGTGCTCATTGCGGTGAATCTTCTTCAGGACCAGTCTACCCGACGTGAAGTGGCTGAAACCCTGTGGAACGAGCTTGATAGGGATCGTATTCTGTTTGTCGTACAAGGTAATCTCTTACCCTTCGTCGAGCTGGATCGCTTGGATGTTGACGACTGGTTGTATGATCTCGCGCTGGGTGAAGGTCACCGCCATCTCGATTTCAGCACCCAGACAAGTGCTATTCGTGCCGTGGCCATTCGAGACAAGGCTTGCGCCTTCGATGCCGCGCTCCGGCTGACGGAACTCGAGGCCTCCAACTTGGAGGAAGTTCCCGGGTTACTTCTTGAGATCGATCCTGGGCGTGCCCTGCCATGGCTTCACAGAAGGCTTGAACAAGAAGACGAAGTCATCATGATGTCAGCAATCGCAGAGAACCTCTACGCCGCAGACCAAGGAAATGCCCTCCTTGACTGGCTCAAAGATCCTTCGCCACGGGTGCGTGAGAGCGGATGTATTGTCGCGGAGTTCTCGCCCTGGGACGATGATCTGGAGCGCTGCCTACGTACTCTGCTCTACGATTCTAACTGGTATGTCCGCAACGCTGCCAATCAGGCTCTCGATCGCCTCTGGCAAACGAGAGAGGTCGACTACATTGTCGATGTTGTGCTCGGAGAGCCCGACGCCACACGCAGATTGTGCCTTCTTGACATTGCCCTTGAGGCAGGGCATCCCGGCCTATGGCAGCGCCAGCCTTGGGTCGCTAGGCTATGGGCACATCTACCGCTTGCCATGAGACAGCGGGCGGCTGAGCGTCTGAAGAAGAGACGAAAGGAAGTCCGCGATGAACTGAAGAAGCGGAAGCGGCGAGATACATGACGCTACTACTGGAAGAAGTCAGAGTCCACGATAGGGAGCCAGGGCTTTTCTTGAAGATCGTTTTGGCTGAGGCGATGAGTAGGCCCCAGAAGAAGGAGCCACCCATTAGAAGGCTCTTGTCAACGACCCACACCTCTCCCTACCGGGAGTTGTTTGCCTCCGGGGACGGTTGGACGGTGCACGATGAGCCCCTCTCGTGGTTTGCGCGCCCGTAGTCTCAGTTCTTTGGGTGCGGAGGATCCGCACCAGCCACCCATCGGGATCAAGGCGGGGCGGAGCCGGTGACGGCTCCGCCCCGCCCCTGGCACGGTTCTCGTGCCCCCAGAAAATCTTCGGTTCCAAGTCGTGTCCAAACATAAAGGACAGGGAGAGAGGCTGCTCCTCGATTCGAAGAGCGCCAGCACCTTAGGGCTCACGACTTGGGCGCATCCCGCAAGAAAGCTCAAAAACGGTGAGAGGCAGGGTCCAATCAGGGTCAAAGGGTCTGGCCCTAGCTCCTTTTGCGGGCTCCCTGCCTCCCACCTGACTTAACTAAAAACTTTCTCAGACTGGAACGGTACTTCGTCGCGCAGGACGTAATAGCAAGCTCGAGCGAGCTTGTTCGAAATCGTCCGCAACGCGACCAACTCGTTGGTCCTGGCCTTTTTGCGCTCGTAGTGACGTTTAGCCAGGGGCTCGAAACGGATGATGAAGTGAGCGGCCTCGGCGAAGGCCCAGGAGAGATAGGGATTGCCATTGCGAACATTCCCAGTTCCCTTGACCTTACCGTTGCTGGTGTGCTGACTGGGCACGCTGCGGCAGTAGGAACAGAAGTGTCCGGCATCCGCAAAGCGTGTGATCGATCCGGTCTCGTACATGATGGTCAGCGCCAAGGTCTGGCCGATTCCCGGAGCACTCTCGAGCAACTGGAATTCAGGCCGCAGCTTGGAGCTTTTCATCACGGTTTTCTCGATGCGAGCAATCTCTTCGTTGAGGGCGCGGACGACGGCCAGGTTGCTGGTGATCGCCAAGGCGACATGCGGGTCGGGGAACTGTTCTTCCACCTGTTCCGCGGTCAGACGCTTGAGCTCGTTGGACGGCACTTGAGTCCCGGTGTTGCGGGAGAAGATATTCTTGACACTCAGCAGGCTGGCCGTGCGTTGGCGGACCAAAAAGGCTCGGCGGCGCAAGAGATCGCGCAAAGCGCGTTCTTGCTTGGGATAGATATGACCGGTAGGGAGAATGCCGAGGTGGAGCAGTCTGGCCAGCCAGCGTGCGTCATGGCGGTCGTCGGCGTACTTCAGCCCCTCGTACTGCCGCACGGCCGAGGTGTTGACCAGGCGGACCTGGTATCTGGCCTCCATGAGGCCATCCACCAGCCAGTACCAGTTGAAGGTGGACTCGACGGCGATGGCCTGGAGCTGCTCCCGGAAGGGCTCCAGGGCCCCTAAGACCGCCTCCAGACGGTTGGGTACTCGGAGGCTCAGAACCGCTTGCAGTTGCTCGTTCAGGACGGCGAGGTAGCTGTTGTTTGAATGTAAGTCGATTCCGCAGTACAGTCCCATATGCTCCTCCTTTCAGGGTTTGGTCACCCGAAGAGCCTATCGTGGCTCCTCAGAAGGGAGGAGCCTTCTAGAGGATCATCAGGGCACTCCTGGGAGATCCGCCTAAGCTACCCTCGGAATGGATGGCTTGCTAGCCGTCAGCGCTGCTCTACCCGTGCCGAGGCCGTTTCTTCCCTGTCCCGACAAAGGAGCCAGCGCATTCTGCCAGTGCTGAAGGTGGGGCCAGGATGAGGAGCTAGGGCTTCTGCGGCCCGCCGCCTGGGCGCGCTAAGCAAGGCAAAGCTCGGCAGGCCACCGCGCCAGAAGAGTGCCGCGCGCGATTTAATTAGGAGCTAGGGCATTCTTTGGTGCAGTATGTGGTGCTGGGCACCTATTCGGGCAGCCGCCGGCAAGGAGGGGGGCGCTGTGGCGGTTGGAGGCGCCACAAGGCGCGCCAACAGACCTTGGGTTGACGACGACTTCGTCGCCGTTGACCCTGCATAGGATTCGTGCGACGCTCTTTGCATGAGAACGACGATCGAGATCGACCGTGATCTCCTCGAAGAGGCAGTGCGGGTCACGGGCGCGGCCACTAAATCGGTCGCCGTCCGGCTGGGTCTGAAAGCGCTGGTGGACGAGGCGGCCCGCCGACGATTGGCGGCGCTACATGGGAAGGTGCCCGAGGTCGGAGTCGCTTCACGGCGGCGGCTTCCGATCCGGAATGGCGCACAGTGATCCTGGTCGACACCTCTGTATGGGTCGACTTCTTTCGCGGTGCAGACCGCGCGGCGGATCTCGCCGAGCACCTCGAATCCAATCTGGTCTTGCTTCATCCCTGGGTTCTCGGGGAGCTCGTCCTGGGCGGTCTCGGCCCGCGACGGAAATCCGTGATCGCGGACCTAAAGCGGCTTCCGGTTCCGCCACTTGTTCCGGATGAAGAGGTATTGGAACTGATCCTGGCGCGCAGGCTCAGTGGACGGGGGATCGGCTGGGTCGACGCTCACCTGCTGGCATCTGCAGTGGTGGCTGGCTGCGGGCTCTGGACGTTCGATGGGCACCTTGGAGCAGTAGCTCGAGATCTCGGCGTGGTCTCGGTACACGGGCAGCCGTTGCAGTAGCGATGCCGGAACACCCGCCTTCTGGCACCTGGTGCCGTTGGCCCAAGCGATGGTGGCGATCGGGCCGTCCAGGATGTCGAGAGGAGGCGCCGCTCTCTGGCCCGGCAATTGCTTCCGAGTGTAGATCGGAGATCACCTATGCGCCATCGGAGCCTCGCGACCGTCCTATCGCTGCTCGCCCCACTCGGCCTCGCCGCCGCTCCGCCGCCGGAGAGGCCCCTCTCTCCTTCTGGCCTTTCTGCGACGACGGTGACCAACCGCGAGCTCGAGGCCCTCCCTACGAGCCGTGATCCCTGGGAGATCATCCGGTTTGGTGGTTGGGACGACAGGATGCGCGAGCCGAAGCCTGCGCCTAGCGGCAAGACGAGGACGGTGGTGTTCCATTTCGAGGGCGTCCGCAGCCTGGCCGCCGCCATCGACACCCTGGTCTGCCGGCACGGCCTCTTCCTCAACTACGAGGAGGCCCCCTGGGTCGCCGAGCAGGACGTGCAAGAGCTACCGTCGCCAACGAGGTTGGAGACCTCCACCGATGGCGGCGTGCCGGTGCCGAGTCGACCTCCGGTGCGGGTGCCGGCGAGCGAGCGCCTCGATTTCGAGTACATGGAGGATCCGGAGACCCAGCTCCCCCTGGACGCCTACGACCTGCTCGAGGACCTGGTCGAGGCACATAGCCAACAGGGGGGCCACGGGCGCTTCCGGGTCGAGCGGCTGAACGACGGGATCGCCTCGATCGTACCGAGCGCAGCGCTCGACGAGAGGGGGGAGTGGTCGGCGATCGAGCCTGTGCTGTCGCGCAAGGTGACTCTCGAAGCCCAACACCGTACGGTCGGAAGCCTTTTCGATCGGGTGCTCGCCGAGCTCAGCGAGAAAGGTCCCTATCGGGTTGACGCCATCGAGGTGCCGCTCAACGCCTTCAACCTGACCGGCGTCGAATTTGGCGCTTACGACGAACCCGCCCGCGACGTCCTGATCCGCGCCCTTCGGGTCCTGCCCTTCCGCTACTACATGACTCTGAAGTTCGATCCAATGAGACGAATGTACCACCTCAGTGTCGTGGCGCCCCAGCGCGCGGAGCTCTGCCCGCGGCCCGAGGTCGGGACGACGAGCGCAGCCTCCTCGGCAGGGCGATCACCAGGCGATTGAGATCGCTTCTCCCCGAGCGACGATCGCCGCCGCAGTGCTGCCCGCGATCCAAGGGCTCGACGACGACAAGGCCAGGTTGTACTACGACCTCGTGTACAATTCCTTGAACCCTTGAACGAGGCAGCTCGCCGCGCCATGGAGGCGATGATAAAGGGCTACGAATACCAGAGCGATTTCGCGAAGAAGTACGTCGCACAGGGCCGCACCGAGGGGCTCGCCAAGGGACGCACCGAGGAGGCAGCGCGCAACCTGCTGGCCGTGCTTCGCGTGCGCGGCATTGCTGTGCCAGATGCCGTCCGCGAGCGCATCCTGGCCCAGAAGGATCCAGAGCGGCTGGAGCGCTGGCTGGAGAAAGCTGCCGTCGCCGCTTCGGTCAACGCGGTCATCGACGAGCCGAACTGAGGCTCCCAAGCTCCACTTCTCCTCCGGCTACCCGCAGCATCCTCTTTCATCCATACGCCGAAGCATGGTATCGCCTTCCCAAAACCTGACTTGGGCCTGGTCGAGCAACGACTCAAACGAGCCAGGGAGGATTACGAACAATGGTCAAGAAACAAGAACCTGACATCCCGGTGACTCAGGGTAGCGGCAATGTGTTCGCGGATCTAGGCTTCGCGGAGCCTGAGGAGGAGCTCACGAAGGCTCAGTTGGCCAGTCATATCCGGCAGGTCATTCAACGGAGACGGCTGGCCCAAGTGGCCGCTGCCGCGCTCATGGGCATCGATCAGCCGAAAGTGTCGGCACTGCTCAACGGTCGCCTCGCGAACTTCTCCACAGATCGCCTGATGCGGCTCTTGACTTCCCTTGGGCACAGGACGTGGAGATCATCGTCAAGGAGACTCCCAGCAGGGTCGACAAGGGGCGAATCCGGGTTATCGGCGAAGCCGTCTGAGGTCGCGGACGTTTCCGACGAAAAATCGGAGGTGGCAGGTGAAACAAATGGCGTGGCAGGTGCGAGACCGGGCATGGCAGGCCAAGCCCCGCCGCGCCAAAATCGACCACCGCCGCGAGCCGGAGCAGCGCCTGTCTCACCACGGCGAGACAGGCGCGGGTGCCTCGATTTCAGTTGAAGGTCCCGCACCTGGCGGTATTGTCCGCAATGCAGGTGCAGAACTCGTTCGTAGCGGTGGCGTAGAATTGTTCCGTGGCGACGCAACTCGCCGGCCGCTGGGTCGTCACGGTGGTCCCTACCGCCGCCCAGCCGTTCCCCGTCGTACCCGAAACCTTTACGTACAGGTACGGCGGACCATCGCTGCGCTGCCATAGATCACAGGGATTGGAGGGCTGCACTCCTTCCGGGCTTCCGGGACCCGCCTTGATCTGACAGACCCTCCCGACGATGACCGCCTCTCCCCGCAGGGTACTGTTGCTGATGTTACCGGAGTCCGAAGCATACGAGACGCCTTGCGTGAAGATGCTTCCCGTACCGGTCCTTTTGAGATCGTACACTGCACCCCCCTCCAGCCGGGTGCCGAAGAGCTGAAGGTTGCTGGCTGCCAGGTTTTCGATGAGAGCCGGGCTTCCCAAGCCTGAACGGAATCGCCCGCCATAAACAGCCACTCCTTGCGAGCCTGGTTGTGCCACGAGCGCTCTGGTTTGCGTGTTCGCATCCGTGCGCATGACATTGAGGTTGTTCGCCGACAGGCTGCCATTGCTGTCTATGCTCACCATGTCGATGGCATTGGCCGAGGTTACGGACGGAGCAGCGCGAACGGACATGTTGGTCGCAACGACGTTACCCACCGCACTGAAGATCTTCACGGCGGCCGTGGTCGGCGTGTTGTCGAACCAATCGATGTTGAGCACCACGACACCGTCGTCCGCCGTTACGAGCGACCCTGAGGAGCCGAGCAAGCGGACCATGGGGACGTCGCCAAGGACCGTGCCGTTGGTCCACCCTCCGACGACGCCTTCCACGGTGGTGAAGCTGGGAATCTCGATCGAGATCTCCTCGTATTGGCTCAGACCGCTGGCAACCGCCACGCCAGGGTACACTTGAACGAGCCAGCGAGATAGGTTGGTGCGCGGCTGCGTCGCCACGAACGCCAACGCTGCAGAGAGCGAAGTGAAATCTCCGAGACCGCCCGAGTCGACAGTGACCAGCCGGCTAAACAGCGGTATTGCGGGGAGTTTTGGTAGTTTTAGCTGCGCCTCCTGGGCCGCCAGCGAAAATGCGCCGAAGAACCACAGTGCAGACAACAACACCCTCCAAGGAACCCTCATGGCCTTGCCTCCCTCTTGAAAAATTTAGGGACTCTCCCTGTCTATGAGTATAGCGCTATCAAAGTATGAATGGCAAGGCTGCGGGCGCGTTGTCCCTCACCCCGCGGCGTCCTCTTCATCCATACGCCCCGCTCCTTCCGTAGTGGTACTACGAACCGGCGCCCTGCGCGCCAGATCCACGAGGAGAATGGGGAATGAACCTGCGAAGAGTGTTTTGGGGAATCAGTCTGTCTGTGCTGACGGTAGCCTCGGGGTGGGCCGTGCAGGCGCCCAGGGCCGCCGTAGCGCCACCGGTGCAGACCACGCCGCCGACCGATCCAGACCTGGCGGCCGACTGCAACAACATCACGCCGCGCGGCAACGGGCGCAGCGACCACAAGGCGATCAGCAACTGCCTCTGCACCCAGCGGGTGGCCCGCCTCACGGCCGGCACGTTCGTGCTCAAACAGCCGGTGACGTTTCCACGCAAGGCGAAGACTCCGGACCCGGCCAACTGCAAGTTCAGCGACCCGCCAGCCGTCACGCTCACCGGCCAGGGGAGTCAGACGGTGGTGACGATCGCCTCCGGCTGCGTCTTCCCCAGCGACGTCAACAACGCCAACGCGACCTCGCCCGTTCTCGACGACTCGGGACCGGCGGGTGCGGCGACGATCACCAACTTCACGCTCGACCTGTCGAACCTCCAGCAGAGCTGTAGCCCGAATCGGGCAGGCAACTTCGCCATCCGGGTGGAGAACGCACCGGGCACCGAAGTCGGCAAGCTGACGATTCGCGGCTCGCTCGGCGGCGGCGCCTCGACCATGGGCGGGATCCAGCTCATCAACTCTCCCAACAGCCGTGTTCACGACAACGTCATCACCGACATCGGCTACGCCACACGGGCCGGTGCCAGCTCCGCCGATGCCGAGGCGATCCAGATCGGCAATTCGGGAACCACGCAGGTCACCGGCAATCGGATCACCCATGTGGCGTTCGGCATCGAGGTCAACAACTACTTCGGGCCGGGGTACGACGGCGACAGCAGCGGCTCGACGGTCCTGAACAATACGATCCTCGGCTCCTCCCACGTGACGAGCTGCGGGCCGACCTCGTGCATCGGCGGCCGGGCCTTCAAGATGCAGGGCTTTCCCAGCGCGCCGGTGCTGCGCAAGCTCACCGTCAGCAACAACACGGCCTGTGACTTCGGCGGCATGACCCAAAACGGCCAGTTGCTGGTCAACACCTCGGGGCTCGACCTGATCGGCGTGCAGGACAGCACGTTCACCGGCAACGTCATCGACTCGATCGGGAAGAATGCGAAGTGTGGGACGCAGCCCTCTGCGGCCGAGTTCGGGCTGCAGTTGCGGCCGGTGCTCACCGACAGCGTCAAGACCCCGGCGCAGCCGCTGGTCCCGTCACGCAACAACACGTTCACCAACAATTACTTCCGGTCGGGCTGCGGCGGTCCCGGGTGCGGCGCATCGTGCACCGGCAAGTGCGACTCGAACGGCTGCGCCGACGTGAACTTCAATGCCCAATTGAACGGCAATGCATCCCAGGTCGGCCTCAGCTCCGGCGCGCCGGGCAGCAACGATTTCCGCAATTGCCGGCCCTGACCCGCGGCGTCCAGCAGTCGTCGCTGGGCGTCCAGCAGTCATTGCTGGGTAGCCAGCAGTTATCGCCAGACGGTCAGCTTGTCGCTGGAAGAGGGAGATCTACCCTGCCCTGGTGCTGACTACGCGGCGGTGTATCCGCCGTCGACGGCTAACACGGCGCCGGTTACGTAGGAAGCGGCCTCCGAGGCGAGGAACACGACGGGGCCGACCAGCTCGGAGAGCCTGGCGCGCCGTCCCATGGGAGTGCGGGTCTTGATCCGCTGCTCGGTCTCGGGCTTGGCATGCTCGGGGCCCATCCCTTCCATGATGTTCTCCAGATAGCCAGGAGCGATGGCGTTGACGCGGATGTTCTTGGAGGCGAGCTCCAGGGCCATGACGCGGGTGAGCTGGATCACTCCACTCTTGGCGGCGCTATAGGCTCCCAGACCTGGAATGGCGGCCAGGGCGGCGATCGAGGAGATGCTGATGATCGAGCCGCCATCGCCTTGGCGGAGCATCTGCCGGACGACGCTCTGCGAGGCGTTGAGCACTCCGGCCAGATCGACGCCGAGCACCCGCGCCCACGCCTCGGCCGAGATCTCTCCGATCGGCTCGACGATGTCGATGCCGGCATTGTTTACCAGCACGTCGACGCGCCCGTGCGTCTTCACCGCGAAGCGTACGAGGGCCTCGCAGCTCTCCGCATCGGTAACGTCCACGGAGGTGGAGACCGCTTCGCCGCCCGCCGCGCAGATGCGCTCTGCCGCAGCCCGTGCCTTTTCCGTGTTCAGATCGCAGACCACCACGCGCGCGCCGTGCTCGGCCAACCCTTCAGCCAGCTTCTGGCCCAGACCGCGCGCCGAGCCCGTGACGATCGCCACTCGCTTCGACAGGTCGAACAGGTTCGTCCGCATACGTGCCGTGCCTCCAGGGACGGTATAGCACACCACCCTCGAAGACCGCTCCATAGGTTAGAATCGGCCGATACCTCGGATTGGAGAACCCTATGAAAGTAGCGTGGCATGTTCATACCTTGGCGGCGGCATT
>DASUEN010000233.1:0-30663 GCA_036275055.1 Thermoanaerobaculia bacterium | reverse complement strand
CACCGACGCGATGCAGCTCCAGCGCCAGCAGCTTCCGATGTCCGCCGCCGAGAACCGGCCGCGGCTGGCAGGCGAGGATCTCGACGTCAACGATTACCTGGCCGAGCTGCTCGACGGCTTCTGCCGCCTCTACCGCCTGCTCGAGGAGCACCGCGCCGAGCTGATGGCCGCGGGGGGACCGGTCGCCCGCATGGCGGAGGACGAGGTGCGGGCCATCCTCCGCCCGACGCGCACCTACGCCCTCCTCCTCCAGGAGAGCTTCCACCCCTTCCTGCTGCGCGACGCCGTGGAGCGCGACCGCCATTTCGATCACCTGTGGCTGGGCGTCGCCGAGTCGCCGGCCATCGCCGCCGTGGTGGGCGCCGAGCGCCGGGAGCTGCTGGCCGGGGACGTTCCCCTCTTCGTCGCGCGCCTGGGCTCGCGCGACCTGCTGGGAGTGGACGGCGAGCGCTGGCCGGGCTTTTTCGAGCGCTCGGGGCTGGAGCTGGTGGAGCGGCGGCTGGCGGCGCTCGGCGAGGAGGACCTCGCCAAGCAGTGCTGGTTCATCCGCGCCTCGCTCGCGGCGCACCGCGCCAACCTCGCCGGTGCCGAGGACGAATACGCGCCGGCCGCCGAGCTTTCCGCCGCCGCGGCCGGGGCCGCCGATCACGATCGGGATCGTCTCCTGGCGGCGGCCGTGGCCGTGGGGGACCGCCTGGCCACCCTCGCGCTGCGGGGTGCGGAGGATGCCACCTGGATCGGCCTGCGCTCGCAGCTTGGGCGCGACTGGCACCTGCGCCCCCTGGGGAGCGACCTCTACGGCGGGCTGCCGGGCGTGGCCGTGTTCCTCTCCTACCTCGCCGAGATCACCGGCGAAGAGCGCCACCGCCGGCTCGCCCAGGCCGGCTGGCGCACCCTGTGGCGCGAGTGGGAGGCGCTCAAGGGGGTCCTCACCTCGGTCGGCGGCTTCGACGGCTGGGGCGGGCTCCTATGGGCCCTCTCCCACCTCGGGTGGCTATGGGACGATCCCAAGCTGCTGGCAGAAGCCCACTGCATCGTGGAACGTCTCCCCCCGCTGATCGCCCAGGACGCCCTCTTCGACGTGCTCAACGGCACCGCGGGATGCCTCGCCGGGCTGCTCGCCTTCCATCGCACGGCGCCTGCCGATTCGACCCTGGCCGCCGCGATCGCCTGCGGCGAGCACCTGTTGCGGGAGGTCCACCCCATGGAGCGCGGCGCGGGATGGGCCTCGTTCTCGGCCTTCGCCTCCCAGCCTCTGGCGGGCTTCGCCCACGGCGCCTCGGGTTGTGCCTGGGCCCTCCTCGAGCTGGAGGCGGCCACGGGCGACGCGCGCTTCCGCCAGCCGGCGCTCGACGCCTTCGAATACGAGCGGGGGCTCTACGTGCCGGAGCAGCGGAACTGGCGCGACGTGCGGGAGTTCGACAAGCTCCAGCTCGCCAAGCAGGTGGGAGAGAACATCTTCATGATGGCCTGGTGCCACGGCGCTCCCGGCGTGGCCCTGGCCCGCCTGCGCGCCCTGCGCCGCCTGGACGATCCCTTGTTGCGGAGCGAGGCCCTCACCGCCCTGGAATCCACTCGCGACGGCGGTTTCGACCGCAGCCACTGCCTTTGCCATGGCGACCTCGGCAATGCCGAGGTCTTCCTGCAGGCCGGAGACGTCCTGGGAGACGCGCCGCGCTGGCGGGCCGAGCTCGACGCCGTCACCGCCTTCGTCCTCGAAAACATCGCCGGGCACGGCTGGCGCTGCGGCCTTCCCGGCGAGGTGGAAGTCCCCGGGCTGATGACGGGGCTCGCGGGCATCGGCTACGGGCTGCTGCGCCTGGCCTCACCGGACCGGGTGCCTTCGGTCCTCCTGCTCGAGCCTCCCTTGCCGTGAAACCCGGCGAGCGCACCGCCGCGCTCCTCCTCGAAGCGGCCGGCCGCGCCGCCGTGCAGCGCGATCCCCGCGACCTGGCCGCGGCGGCCGGCGAAATCGCCCGCCAGCTCACCGACGCCGACCGTGCGGCCTGCCGCCTCTGCGATCCCGGCACGGTGCTGCCGCCGGGTCCGCCGCCCGGGGACGGCGCCCCGGGGCACTTCCTCGCCGTCCCCTCCCTGGGGCCGGACGGCGAGCCCCTGGCCATCCTCGCCGCGCAGCGCACTCCCGATCACCCGCCGTTCACGCCCGAGGACGCCGAGCGGCTGGCCACCCTCGCCTGGCAGATCGCTCCCCACCTCCATGCCTTTGCCCTCGCCGCGCGCCTCGTGGCCGAAGCGGCGCCCCAAGGGGAGGTCACCTACCGGCCGGCAGCCCTGGCGCAGCAGGCGAAGGGGTTGGGGGAGGAGGGGGAGATGGTGGAGGGCGATGCGATCTTCACGGCGAAGCGCCCCCACCCAAGACCCTCATCACCCCGGCCCTCTTCTCCCGCATGCCCCTCACCGGGAGAAGAGGGAGAACAGCCAGAAGGGACAACAAGGACAGCAAGGACAAAAAGGACGATCGAGAACAGCCAGACCGCCCCAACCGGGACCCCTCTCCCGGTGAGGGGGGTGGCGAGGGGGCGGGAGAGGGGCAGGGGTGAGGGTCTTGGGCGGGGGCTCTTCCGCCGCGAGCGCCCCATCCCCCTCGTCCAGCAGACCGCGGTGGCGGATTGTGGCGCGGCGTGCCTGGCCATGGTGCTCGGGTGGCACGGACGCGAAGCACGGCTCGAAGAGGTGCGGCAGCGGATGGGCGTCACCCTCTACGGGGCGCACGCCGCGGCCGTGCTGCAAGCGGCGGCGGCCTATGGCCTGCGGGGACGGGGCGTGCGGATCGACGAGGTCGAAGGCTTGAGCCGCCTGCCGCGGGGCTCCATCCTCCACTGGCGCTTCAACCACTTCGTGGTCTTCGACCGCCCGGACGGCCAAGGGGGAGCCTGGATCGCCGATCCCGCCTGGGGGCGCCGCCGCGTCTCGCGCCAGGAACTCGACCGCAGCTTCACCGGCGTGGCCCTGCTGTTCGAAAAAGGCGAGAGCTTCGAGCCGCGAGAGCTCGGGCGCCGGCCGTCGAGCGTGCGGCGCTACTGGCGCGCCATCACGGGCTCGCGCCTGCTGGGGCGGATCCTCCTCACCTCTGTCCTCGTCCGCCTGCTGGCCCTCGCCGTGCCCCTCCTCCTCGCCGTGGTGGTCGATCGCGTGGTGCCGCAATCCGCCTACCGGCTGCTGGCGGTCACCGCCGCGGGCATGGCGGCGCTGGTCGGCGCCCACTTCCTCTCCTCGCTCGTCCGTTCCCAGCTCCTCCTGCGCCTGCGCACGGCGATCGACGGCAAGATGACGGGCGATTTCCTGGAGCACCTCACCGCCCTGCCGTTCTCCTTTTTCGAGACGCGGACGGTGGGCGACCTCCTCCTGCGGCTCAACAGCAACGCCATGGTGCGGGAGATCCTGACCTCGGGCGTGCTCTCCGGGGCGCTCGACGGCGCCCTGGTGCTGGCCTACCTGATGCTGATCCTCGCCGCGGACTGGCGCCTGGGGCTCGTCGTCCTCGGCCTGGGCCTGGCGCGCGTCGGCCTCTTCCTCCTCAACCGGCGGCGCTACCGCGATCTGACGGCCGAGTCGCTGGAGGCCGAAGCCGAGGCCAACGCCTTCCAGGCCCAGCTCCTCTCCGGCATCGAAACCTACAAGGCCATCGGCGCCGAGCCGCGGGCGCTCGCGCACTGGTCCAACCTCTTCGCGCGCGTGCTCAACGCCTCGCTGGCCCGCGGCCGATTGCAGGCGCTGGTGGATTCCAGCCTGGGAGCCCTCGCCGTGGGCTCGCCTCTCGCCGTCCTCGTCCTCGGCGCCTGGCGAGTGCTAGCCGGGGATCTCACGCTGGGGACGATGCTGGCCGTGAATGCCCTGGCCGTGGGGTTCCTCGAGCCCTTGACGCAGCTCGTGCAGACCGCCTTTCAGGTGCAGCTCCTGGGGAGCTACCTCGATCGCATCGACGACGTCCTGGAAATG
This sequence comes from Thermoanaerobaculia bacterium, assembly GCA_036275055.1. GTDB lineage: Bacteria > Acidobacteriota > Thermoanaerobaculia > Multivoradales > UBA5704 > DATARR01. The sequence continues at coordinate 26,703 of DASUEN010000233.1, read as the reverse complement.
CCGCGCGAGCAGGAGCCGGGGAGCGCCCCCGCGGCCGGCGCCCTCCAGGGGCGGATCACCGTCGAGGGCGTGAGCTTCCGCTACGGGCCGTATCTGCCGCCGGTGCTGCAGGACGTGACGGTGGAGATCCCGCCCGGCGGCTTCGTGGCCCTGGTGGGAGCCTCGGGAGCGGGAAAGACGACCCTGGCCCACCTGCTGCTGGGCCTGCACCGGCCCACCGAGGGGCGGGTGCTCTTCGACGGCACCGACCTCGCGGCGCTCGACCTGCGCTCGGTGCGGCAGCAGATCGGCATCGTGCCGCAGCAGCCGGACCTTTTGGCTGGAAGCATCCGCAACAACGTCGCCCTGGGGGATCCGGCCCTCCCCTTCCACCGCATCGTGGAGGCGTCGCAACGCGCCCACCTGCACGAGGAGATCCTGGCCATGCCCATGGGTTACGAGACCCTGGTGGCGGAAGGGGGAGCCGGGCTTTCGGGAGGCCAGCGCCAAAGGCTGGCGATCGCCCGCGCCCTGGCGCAGAGCCCGCGCATCCTGCTGCTGGACGAGGCCACCAGCGCCCTCGACGCCTTGACCGAAGCGAAGATCCAGGCCGAGCTCGAAGTCCTCGACTGCACCCGCATCGTCATCGCCCACCGCCTGAGCACGATCAAGAACGCGGCCCTCATCCTCGTCCTCGCCGGCGGCCAGATCGCCGAGCGGGGAACGCACGAAGAGCTGCTGGCGATGGGTGGCCTGTACGCGGAGTTGGTGCGGGAGCAGATGGTGGGGCGGGCTTGATCGTGGGGCAAAAAAGAAAACGCCGCCAGAGATCCCCCGGTCAAGGGTAACTGGCGGCGGTGGTGAGAAGTCCGCGCTTCTGTCGCGGGTTCACCCGAGAGCATCTCGTCCCATGTCAAAAAACAGCATCCAACTCTCCCCCTCCCTCGGTTCTCCCACGATCCCCCTTTCTCGTTCCCTCTCGCTTCTCCCTCTGGTTCTCCGTGTTCGCCTCTTCCCCCTAGTCCTCTTCTCCTCTCCCTCCCGTCCCTCTCCTTTCCCTGCTCACCCCTAGTCCCTCTGCTCTCTTCCCTATGCCTTCAATCTTCATTTGACTGATGACAGGGTACTCCCGGGCGCAGAGGGCTGTCATCCGCCGAAGCTCGTAATTTTGCATACGACTTTCCTCGTAGGAGAACCCAAAATTACAAAGTCTCGCCGAGGCGCTTTCAAGGCTCATCCCGCACCGCACACCCCAGCCGCCGACCCAGCCCCGCGGCGCCCCAGCCCATGACGACATCGTGGTTCCAGGCGAAGAGGGGGCGGGCAAGGGGGGTCAGCAGGTTCATCCATGCCTTGGTGGTGACGACCTGCCAGTCATAGCGGACATGGGTCCAGTCTCCATCCGGCGTGAGCTGCCAGATGCCGGTCCCCTGGAGCTCGCCTTCCGCGTTTCCCTCCAGCCGGTGCGGGCGGTCGACCCGGGTGGTGCGCATGTCGAAGGCGAGGCGATATGGGAGCTTGCTCTTCCAGGTGAAGCGGCGCAGGCTGCCGGCGCCGCTTTCGCTCCCCGGCTCGAGCAGCTCCACCTTCTCCACTCCCGGCCACCAGTGCGGCCACTCCTCAGGCTCGGAAAGGAGCTTCCAGACGGCCTCGATGGGCGCCTGGACGCTCCAGCGGGTGACGAACGCATACTTGGACATGGAAGATCCTCCCGCCGGTCCTACGCTGGCGGGAGGACGTCCGGATGAAACCTCTCCTTCCGAGCTCAGCGATCGAGCCGGCCGCGGATCTTCAGTTGGACGAGATCGTCGGCGGAAAGCTTGCCGTAGCGCCCCACGGCCTGGCGCACGAAACCGCCGTCGATGCCGTGAATCTTGAATTGAACGAGATCGTCTGCCGCCACGCTCGGATAACCGGCGTCCGCCAGCTCCTTGACGAACTGGGGCGAGATGCCATGGATGCGGAACTGGACCAGATCGTCCGCCGGCACGCCCCGGTAGCCGCTCGCCGCGAGGCCGCGTACGTATTCAGGGGACACGCCGTGAATCTGAAACTCCACGATTTGGTCGGCCGGCAGCTTGCGATAGCCCGACTCCGCCAGGCTGCGCACCAGCTCGGGCGAGACGCTGTGGATGCGGAACTGAACGAGCTGATCCGCCGGCAGGTCGCGATAGCCGAGAGCCGAGAGCTCGCGGATGAATTGAGGGCTCACGCCGTGGATGCGGATCTCCACCAGCTTGTCAAGCGCGGCGTCGCGATAGCCCGCCTCGTGGATCTCGCGGACGAAGGCGAGGGAGACGTCGTGAGTGGCCATCTCCAGGAGCCGGTCTTCCGTCACTGTGTAGCCCAGCGCCGCCATCTCCCGCGGATAACCGGGATTACCGGCGAAGGTGAAGGTGCCGGAGCCCGCGTTCCCCCAGAATTTCCCCTCGAAACGGAAGGAGCCGGCGTCGCGGCGCAGCTCGAAACGCACGTCCGGGCCGGTGCCGAGGCCGGGGAGGTCGCGCAGGAGGTAGTCCTCGCCGTTCGACCAGCTATGGTGGTGACCGCCGCCGCTCCAGCTCATCGACATTTCGAGCTGCACCCGATCGCCCTTGCGCGTAGCCGACCAGGTCCCCTCGCGCCCTTGGGAGGAAGCGGCAGCCGCCTCCCGGCCGCCCCCTGCGGGCTCGTTCGGACCCGCGGTGCCGCGGGCGACGTTGAAGGTCAGCCCGGCGGGAAGGAGCGACAAGGCGAGGACGCCCGCCATCCACGACCGGCGGGGGCGCCCCTCGGGAACGCCGGCCAGGCGCCGGACGCGATCGCGCAGAGAACCGCCGTCCGCAGCCATCGCCAGACGGGGCGAGCGCAGCCCTTCCAAGTCCACCAGGGCACGGGCATAGCCGAGCCGGTCGCCGCAGACGGCCACGGCCAGGTCGTCGCAGCAGTTCTCCCGCTCGCGCCGCACCTGCGAGGAGACCCACCAGACGGCCGGGTGATAGAACAGCAGGGTCTCGACTGCTGCCTGCAGGAGATTGACCAGATAGTCGTGCCGCCGCACGTGGGCCAGCTCATGCGCCAGGACCGCTTCGAGCTGGCGCGGCGCCAGTCCGGCGAGCGTGCTCGCGGGGACCAGGATCACCGGCCGCAGCCAGCCAATGACCGCGGGCACGGGCACCGCCGCCGATTCGAGGAGCCGGACGGCGCGCGAGATCCCCAGCCGGTTCGCCAGACCATGCACCGTCGCCTCCAGGTTCCCCTTCAGAGGCCGCCCCGTCCGCGTCAGCCGCCGCGCCTGGCGCCAGCCGCCCAGGTGATAAATCGAGAGGAGGGCGACCCCGGCCAGCCAGAGCGCAAAGACCCAGGGCAGGGCGGATGGAAGCGAGAACGCCGGCCACCCCTCGTCACCCCGGCCCTCTTCTCGCAGCCTCCCTCCCGGCCCGCTGGGAGAAGAGGGAGAAGTTTGTCCAACCATGGGTGCGGTGAAGACCGGTCCGCCTCCCGGCGAGCTGGCGCCTCGTAAAGCCGTCCCAATCGGCAGGGCCAGCATCACCAGCAGGGCGCCGCCGGCCACGGCATAGCGCAGCGAGGCCGTGCTTTTGCTCAACAGGCGCAGGGCGCCCGCCACCGCCAGCCCTACCAGGGCGCCTTGCCAAAGGAAGTGGATCAGGGCCCAGGCCACGGCTACGACCCAAGGGGTTGCCCACGACGTCACGATCGTGCTCATTTCGTTTCTCCTTCGAGCCGGTCCAGCAACTCACGGATCTCCGCCAACTCCTCCGGCTTCGCCGGCCGGGAGGAGAGGGCACGCAGGACGAGGCGGCTGGCCGAGCCCTCGAACGCCCGGTCGAGAAGGTCCCCCACGAGCTGCGTCTGGGTCTGCTCCTCGGGCAGCCGGGTCACGTAGAGATGGGCCCGCTGCGATTCGTCCCGCGTCACCAGCCCCTTCTCCGTCATGATCTGGAGCTGCTTCAGGGTCGTGGTGTATGCGGCGGGGGCGCGACGCGCGAGCTCGTCGTGCACCTCCTTGACGGTGCTCGGGCCGCGGCGCCACAGCACCCGGAGGATGGACAGCTCGGCGTCGGTCGGACGGGGGAGGTCAGCCATGGGAGAGACGATATACGAAGGTCTTCGTATTGTCAACGACGAGCTTCGTAGATCGAGACAACCCGCTGCGAGTAGCGCTTTGGGCGACTTCGGGCACCCTGATCTGTAGGAAGTCTACGAGGACACCCCTGCAATTCATCGGCAATCGTCTATGCTCGTGCTCCTCGGAGACCCTTACTCGCTTCACCCTCTCGCACCGGCAAGATTGATTTTGCCGGCTCGATACCGCCGCCTCGCGATGCCGGCCCTCATGGGGAGCGCCGGCCTGACCGTGGCGACTTTTCGGAAGCTCATTTACTAGGAGGAAGCAGAGATGAAGAATCGTATCTTGTTGTCCATGCTGGCGTTGTCTTGTGGGCTGTTGGCCGTCACTGCCGCGAGTGGCGCGCCCGGGGGGCCGGTGTTGAAGCCCTTTGCGGACGCCGACCACGTCATTTACGCCCCGATCCGCGGTGCCATCGCTCCCAAGGCCAGGGTCACCCTCCTGACGAACCATGGCGGCGGCGTGCTCGTCTCGGCCAAGCTGGTCTTCATCTTCTGGGGAGCGAGCTTCGCCAACGCCGCGTCTCCCGATCACGCCTATGCCACAACGCTGCAGGCCTTCCGCAACCAGTACGGCACCACCCCCGAGTACAACGTCATCACCCAGTATTCCGGCATCCAGTTGACGAACCTGGGCTCGGGAACCGCGGATTGGTTCGACACCTCGGCGCCGCCGACCAACGTCACCGACGCCACCGTTCAGGCCGAGGTCAACCGGTACCTGGCGGGCCACGGCGCCTTCGACGCCAGCACCATCTACGAGGTCGTCACTCCGAGCTCTTCCTACTCTTCGAGCGGCTCGAGCACGTCGTGCGGCGGACCGCACCTCGCCTACTGCGCCTATCACGGCTCGTACACCGGCGCCTCCGGGACCGTCATCTACTCCATTCAGCCCTATCCGAGCTGCAGCGGCTGCAAGGTCACGGGTTGGTCGGACGTGCAGAACCAGGAGCACTTCGTCTGCCACGAGACCCGCGAGTCCGTGACCGACCCCGTGAACGCCTGGTGGGACGGCAGGACCGGGGAAGAGGCCGACGACAAGTGCGCCTGGTCGCCAGCGCCGTTCATCGGCACCGGCGGTTACGCCTACCAGTACGAGTGGTCGAACGCCGCCCGGGCGTGCGTCCGGACGCAATAAAATATCCTGGTCGATGGGAGAGGGTGAATTTTAATGTAAGCCCTCTCCCGTTTTTCCTCCGCTTTTCTCTGGAGCGGTTTGCCACATCGCCGAAGCCCTCGTCACTCCGAATTCCCAGTATCCCCACTCCGGCTCGCTTTGGGCGGCTTCCTGCACCCAGATCTGTAGGACGCCTACGAGGACTTTTGCAGCGCATCGTCAATTGGCTATGCTCGCTCCTCGGAGACTCCTTGTTCACTTCGCCGTTTCGCACCGGCAAGCTTTTGCCGGCTCGATCCCGTCGCCTCACGATGGCAGGCCCTCATAGGGAGGGCTTTCCGGACCGGGTGACTTTTTCCGAAGTCCTACTTGGAGGATGTACAGATGAAAAGTCGTAGTCTGATGTCCATGCTGGCGTTGTCTTGTGGTTTGGTGGCCTTCGCTGCCGCGAATGCCGCGCCTGGGGGGCCGGAGCTGAAGCCCTTCGCGGACGCCGATCACGTCGTCTACACCCCGATCCGCGGCGCCGTCGCTCCCAAGGCCGTCACTCTGCTGACGAACCATGGCGGCGGTGTGCTCACCTCGGCCAAGGTGGTCTTCATCTTCTGGGGATCGAGCTTCGCCAACGCCGCTTCTCCCGACCACACCTATGCCACGACGCTGCAGGCCTTCCGCAACCAGTTCGGCACCACCCCCGAGTACAACGTCATCACCCAGTACTCCGGGATCCTGTTGTCGAACCTCGGCTCGGGAACCGCGGATTGGTTCGACACCTCGGCGCCGCCGACCAACGTCACGGACTCCACCGTTCATGCCGAGGTCAACCGGTATTTCTCAGGCGGCCATGGCGCCTTCAACAACAGCACCATCTATGAGGTCGTCCTCCCGAGCTCCTCGTACTCTTCGAGCGGCTCGAGCACGTCGTGCGGCGGACCGCACCTCGCCTACTGCGCCTATCACGGCTCGTACGCCGGCTCCTCCGGGACCGTCAAGTACTCCATTCAGCCCTATGCGAGCTGCAGCGGCTGCAAGGTCTCGGGCTGGTCGGACGTGCAGAACGAGGAGCACTTCGTCTGCCACGAGACCCGCGAGGCCGTGACCGACCCCGTGAACGCCTGGTGGGATTCCACCACCGGTGAAGAGGCCGACGACAAGTGCGCCTGGTCGCCGACGCCCTTCATCGGCACCGGCGGTTTTGCCTACCAGTACGAGTGGTCGAACGCCGCCCGCGCCTGCGTGCGGACGCGCTAAGGAAAACGCAGCTCAATGGGAGAGGGCCGGTCTCCAGCCCTCTCCCGTTTCCCCCTCCGCTTCCTCCCCGCCAGCCAGTTTGTCCCCCGAAGAGAAGGACCGTCCGGTCGTTGCTGAATCGGCTCGATAGAAGCCGGATTTTAGCGGTCTAGAGCCACCGTATGGCCCCAATCCGCAATCGGGCTTGACAACTACCTAGCATCGAGTGCAGTATACAACCGTCTCAGACGCTTCCAGACCGCATCGTGCGGCGGAACGAACCGGGAGGTTCCCAGGAAAGGAGCAGGACCATGTCAGACGGCAAGACTGCCAAGGTAGTGATCGGACGCTGGAAGGTGATGGCCACCAACCTCCAGCCGCAGCTCGACAAGCTGCCTCAACTCGCCGGGAAGTACGCGGAGCTGGTGAAGATGACCTCGGACGCCGAAGCCTTGGAGACGCGCAAGGCGCAGCTCACGGCCGACTCCCAGGACGTCAACCACCAGCACCGGGACATCCTCAAGGCCGGCGAGGACCTGCGCAACCGTATCGGCGCCATTCTCAAGGCGGAGGTCGGCTTCACCAGCGAGCGGCTGCTGGAGTTCGGGTTGAAGCCGAAGCGTCTGCGCGGCCGCGGCAAGAAGTCGGCGGCGAAGACTCCGGCGAAGACGAGCGAGCAGCCCGCCGCCGCCACCTCCTCCGCTCAGGCCGAACCCTCCCTCGCCAAGTAAAGTCCGCTACCAACCCGGGGGCCGCAAGGCCCCCGTTCCTTTTTAGGCCTTCCGCCGTCCACTGGATCCACGAAATTGGATTTTTGAGCCAAACTTCGGCCGAAAAGGTCAAATCGCCCGATTTTTGATCAAATCTTCAGACAAGAAAGTCAAATCGCCCGATTTTTGACCAAAATTCCCGAAGAAAAAGTCAAATCAGCGGCTTTTTGATCAAATCGCTGTGAGGAAAGGTCAAATCGCTGGCTTTTTTGAGCAAAATTCCATCGCGCTGAGCAAATCACCCGCTGCGCCGGGCAAATTTCGCCTCCGCCACTCAATCCCTCGGATTTTCCGGCCCAAAAACGATTCCCAGCCTAACCAGCCGGCCAACCGAGCAAACAAGGCCCGGGAGTCCCTATCGGTTCGTCTTGAACCGCACCCGGACCTCCGCTGGCACCTTGCCAGTCGTCTGGATCTGATACGGGTCGAACTCCCAGATGAGGGTGCTGCCCTCCCGGCGGGTGGCGTTGGCCTCCAGCACTTCGAGGGGAGTCTCGAGGCGATAGGCCACAATCTCCATCGCATTCTTGCCGCGGGGTGGCTCGGCCGGCTGGCTGGTGACCAGCAGGGCGTCGCCCTGGACGGTGAAGCTGAGCTCGGCGAACGGCCGGTCCTTGGCCGCGGCTTTGTCCCCCGGGCTCCTGAGGTCGATTCGCGCCAGCTTCGCGACGTTGTCGAAGCTGAACGCGAAGGTGGTGGTGGACTTGAGCCCCTCGGTCTTCTGCCAGGCCCCGACGAGCTTGACGCCCTGCGGCAATCCTTTCTCGATGCTGGCTCGCCACCTCGGCAGGGCCTTCTCGCTGTTCTTGAGCTGCGTGGCCCACTTCTCCCTCATGGCGGCGCCCTCGGCGGCTGACTGGTTCTCCGCCGCGACGCCGACGAGCGTCTCCATGTTCAATATGTTGATGACTCGCGCGGTGCCGGAAAGGTCGGGAGCCAGCATCACGGTGCGCTCGTAGCCGGAGAAGGGCGGGTTGATCGACGGCGGCCGTGGCTCGCCGGAAGAGACGGCCTGGGGACTGGCCTGCGACGGCTGCGCCTGGGTTGGGGACGAAACGGCCTCGCCGTGGACGATGACGAGCTTGCGGATGAAGCGTTCCATCTGGCCCCGCTCGGCGTCGGAGAAGAGCGCCACCGCCATCGGGCAACGTTGGCCGAACAGCGCAAAGAGGATGAAGCCGTCGAGGAGATCCGCATCTTCGACCTGAACGAGGGTGCGCACCAACTCGGGCGCGGCGGCGAGCACCTTCTCCCGACTCACCCCCGCCTCCTGGCCGCTCCCTGCTCCTTGCTCCTCGAGGCGCGCCGCGGTCGTGCTCAGATTTCCTGCGACGTAGCTCCGCAGGCACTCCGCCTCCTCCACGACCGACCAGGTGTACGTGGTGCCCGCAAGCGTGAGGCTCCGCGAGTAACGCTGGGGGGCTGCGGCCAGCCGTGCCTTCCGATAGGCGTCCTCGTGCCTCCACACTGCCTTGCAATTCAGGTACGGCAGCCACTCCCGGTTGGCGACCCCGATCTCCACTTTCCCTTCCACGTTTTCCCCGATCGCCCCGGCGGGAGTCGAGATGGCAGGGCGGTGGGCCATGAAGCCGGCTCTCGGCCCGACGATTTGCAGGACCTTCCACACCTCCTCATAGCTCGGCTCGTAGATCAGCGCCTGCACGTACTCGTTTTCGGCCTCGGAGAGCCGCCCCAGCTTGAACAAGGAATCGGCGGCGAAGTGGTGCGCTTGGGCGAGGCTCGGATCGAGGGCGAGCGCCTTGCGGTAGAAACCGAGGGCCCCTGCATAGTCTTTCCTGGCAAACTGGACGTCACCGGCATACCCCCAGCCCGGACCGTACTCGGGGCTGAGCGTCAAGCCTTTCGCGTAAGCGTCGGCAGCCTCCTGCAGACGTCCAGCGGCCAGCGCTTTCTCCGCCTCCGCGAAGAAAGGCGCCGCCTTGGCATCCGGCTCCCAAGCCTTGAGGGAGACCACGCCATGCTCGTCGCGGACCCGGCGCAGTTGTGAACGCATCGGAGGGCAGTGCAGCTCCGGTGCCGGCTTCTCCACCGATTTGCCGCTTTCGAGGTTCACGACCTTGTACGCAATCTGCGACTGCTGCTGGATCGCCGTGAAATCGGGAGGCGCAGGAGGGGCTCCGGAGTAAACAGGCGATGCAGCCACCAGAGGGAGAATGAAAGCCAGAGCCCTCCAAGTCTTGCGCATGGCACGTCCTCCTGAAACGACCGCGCTCCCTAGCAAACGGGTCGAGAGTGGCGGGACTGGCATTCCTTCATGGTACACCCAGTGCCGAGGCACGAAATTCACCCGGCGAGCTCGGACATCTCCACGCGGCCGGCCGCAGCGGGAAGATCGAACCAGAAGGTGCTCCCCACCCCGGGCTCGCTGTCGACGCCGATGCGCCCGCCGTGCTGCTCCACGATCGCCTTGCAGATCGCGAGGCCGAGGCCGGTTCCTCCCTTGTCGCGTTTGTCCGCGGTCTCGACGTGGACGAACCTCTCGAAAATCCTCTCGTGGTAACCAGCGGGGATGCCCTGTCCCCAGTCTTTCACGAAGATCCTCACCCAGTCGTCTTCCTTCTCTTCGGCCCACACCCGGATCTCCCGTCCCGGGGGCGAGAACTTGATGGCATTGGAGACGAGGTTGATCAGAAGCTGGACGATGCGAGCCCCGTCCGCCCGCAACCGGAGCTCGGTCGGCGAGCTGATGAGGGCGATTTGGTGCTCGTCCGCAACGGGGCGCACCGATTCCAGCGACTGCTCGAACAGCGGCTGGAGGTCCACGTCGGTGCTCTGCATCTCGATCACGCCACTGTCCAGGCGTTCGAAATCCAGGATGTCGTTGATCAGGGCGGAGAGCCGGACCGCATTGCGCTCGGCCAGCAGGACAAGGTCCCGCACCTGCGGCGAGAGGTCGCCCAGCACACCCGCCGCCAGGAGGCCCAAGGAGCCGCGGATCGAGGTCAGAGGCGTGCGCAGCTCGTGACTCACCGTGGACACGAACTCCGACTTGAGGCGATCCACCTCCCGCCGCTCCGAGATGTCCTGGAAGTTGCAGGCGAAACGGCGCCCTTCAGGAGCCGCAAACTCGAAGAGCGCCGCCTCGGTCCAGAACGCCTCGCCGTTCTTGCGGCGTCCCCAGACTTCCGTCACCCGGCCGATCGCTTTCTGGTGTACCTGCCGGAGGTAACGCTCCGGAGCTTCAGCCGGAGCTTCGGCCAAGAGGATCGCGATGCTCTCACCGATCAGCTCTTCCTCCCAATAGCCGAAGATCCGTTCCGCGGCCGGGTTCACCGACTCGATCCGGCTCCGCTCGTCGAACGTGATCATCCCTCCGAGCATGTGCTCCAGGATGTCCCGGGTCCGCGCCTCGCTCACCTGCGCGTCGGCGGTACGGCGGACCATCAATTCTTCCGCCTTGGCCGTCCGCGAGGTGACCACGTGGAGGAAAGCGCCGAGCAACCCCGTGAACAGGAGACCGCCGAGGAGGATCAGCCAGGACCACGACCGGCCTTCCTGGAAGGCGCGCGTCGCGGCCACGCGCACCTCCCATTGGCGCCCCCCGAATACGAAGGGCTCCGGCCACACCAGGCCACCCGCGGCCTCGTCTCTCCGGAAAGTCCAGCGTGCATCGCTGTACAGCCGCTCGGGGGCCGCCGGAACCCGGTTCTCGAACAGGGCGACCGTCACGTCGTCCCGCGGCAGGTCGCGGATCGCGGTCTCGACCAGGTCCCGGAGGCGGAAGGCTCCTGTCGTGTAGCCACGGATCTGCCGGCGCCGTTCCTCGACGGTTGCGGGTACCGTCCCGGCCCCGTAGACCGGGGCGAAAACGAGGATGGAGAGCTGTTCCGGTCCGTCGTTGACCAGCCGGATCGGTCGCGTCGCCGCAATCTGCCCCGAGTCGCGGGCATTGGTCAGGGCTTCGCGCCGCAGGGGCTCCGACGACACGTCGAAGCCCAGGGCTCTCCGGTCCGTGGCAGGCTCGACATAGCCCACCACCACGTACTCGGCCGTCGGCTTCGCCGGCCCGCGCCGCCCCTGCGAATCGAGCTGAGTGATGAGAGCGCCGGCCTCGGCCTCGAAGCGCGCGCGGTCCGCCGCCGTGACGCGCGGGTCCCACGACAGGCCCCGGATGCCCGGGTGCCGGACGAGAGAGCTGGCCACGAGCCGGCTGAACTCCTCCCGGCTGACCGTGTGAACGCTCGCGAACAGGGCGTTGAGAGAGAGCAGGATCTCCAGGTGACTATCGCAGCTCACCTTAACGGCAGAGGCCAACGTCCGAGCCCGGTCCTGAAAAGTCCGGCGCACGGCCTCGTCCTCCTGGCGCCGTGCATACCCAAAGAGGAGCACGGACGACACCAGCGTCGCCACGAGGGGAAGGAGCACCAGAAGGCAGCCGTACCGCTGCCGGGAGAGAGTCATAAAGCGAGTGATGATCCTACCATGCATTGGGCGACGGCCCCTACCTCCTCGAGCCCCGGTCGTGCCCTACGGTCCGTCGACCATGTCCTACAGCCCATCGATCCCGCTGGCCGCAGCGGCTTGCGTCACCGCCAAGGCTCCCCCAACGATGCACTCCATGGCGGGACCTCTCAGCTCTCGAAGCTCGCTCACGGCGAGCAGCTCATGGTACGATCCTGGATGAGGACGTTGCGCCCTGAGGGCTTCTGTGGTTTGATCCAGGAACCCAGCGGGAAAGGATGGCACGCATGAATGCGATCCCTCTCGAGAACGAGATCTACTATCCCGAGTCTGACGGCGAGCCGATGGCGGAATCGGAGCTCCACCTCGAAGAGTTTGTCTATGTCTGGCAGGCTCTGAAAGAGCGGTTCGAGAATGAGCCCGAGGTATTCGTGGGCGCGAACCTCTTTCTGTATTACCAGAAAGGGAACCCTCGTACCGTCGTGGCACCGGATGGCTTCGTCGTCAAAGGGGTCCCGAAGCTGCTGCCGGGGAACCGGCGGCGCCGGAAGTATCTCTTGTGGGAAGAGGGTCAAGCGCCCTGCTTCGTGCTGGAGACGACCTCGGATAGCACGCGCAGTCAGGACGTGAAGTCCAAGAGGAGCGTCTACGAGGAGCTCGGTGTCGACGAGTACTTCCTGTTCGATCCTCTCGGTGACTACCTGAGCCCCAGGCTTCAGGGTTTCCGCTTGATGGAGGGCCGGTATCGCCAAATACGGCCGAAGTCTGACGGCTCTCTCGTCAGCAATACCACCGGTGTAGTGTTTCATCCCGACGGGCCCCAGCTTCGTCTGGCAGATGCGGTCACTGGCGCTACTTTGCTCCGTAAGGAAGAGGAAGCGAAGGCACGGCGCCAAGCCGAAGAGGCACGTCACCGGGCCGAGGAGAAAGCCGCCATTGAGGCGCGGGCTCGCCATCAAGCCGAGGAGAAAGCCGCGGTTGAGGCAAAGGCACGCCGCCAAGCCGAGGAGAAAGCTGCTGCCCAGGCGGAAGCTCTTCAGCAGGCCGGGGAGAGGGTTAAAGCCCTTGAAGAAGAGCTCGCATGCTTGCGGCGCTCAACACCGGGCTGAACCCCCGAGCGGTCTGACTGAGGTGTGAAAAAAAGGCCCTGGCGGCAGAGCGGGAGCTGATAGTGACTTCCAACGGCCGGCCGACCGCCATCTTCTCGGCCGTGACCGAAGAAACCCGCGGGGCAGAGTAACATTCCACAATGAAGATCGTTCTGGACACGAACATCATCCTCGTGTCCGGCCCTGCCTCAGCCTTTCGGCCCCCTGAGGCCAGGGAGTTCGATCCAACCTACAAGGCGTATTTCGCCGAGGCATTTAATGGACCAGGCATTCCTCGATCTGATTGCTGAAGTCGAAAAAAAGCGCAACGAGATCCGGTGCAGTCGTAGCGGCGCTTTCTTTCGGGGGCATGGCAAGGCGTCATATGGATTGATCCCCTCTCTCCTCCGCAACACATTGCCGCCAGATACCGAACACAACCTGTATCACGAGTGCTTTGCACGCGCAGGAAACCTGATAAGTCGTGATTCGACTTCATGGGAGCGCTTGGCTTTCTTACAGCACTACGGCGTACCCACCAGGCTGTTAGATTGGACAGAGTCCTTCGGCGTGGCTCTATTTTTTGCTGTGCACAACTTGCCTGAGAAGCCACATCTATGGATCGTCAATGCCTTCTTGCTGAATCGTGACATCGAGGAAACCAAGCAAGCTCGGATTATGCTTGCCGGACTCGACGCTATCCCAGATTATCACGCCTGCTTCATCAGAGTTGAAGATCGCCAGGCTTGGCCATACAAAAAACCGCTCTTCATGCAAATACCATGGACAACGGACCGTCTGCGCGCCCAAAGTGGCTTCTTTACCTTCCATTCGGACTCAGCACCCTTGGATCGCTCTCACAAGAAGCACGTTCGTAAGGTTGAGATACCGGAAGAAGCAATTCCAGGAGCACGCAAATTCCTTGCTCATGCAGGGATCACCGAGCACACTGTCTTCCCCGACTTCGTGGGCCTTGCAGGTTTCCTTCGGGAACGATACCGCTTGTGAGCTTCGGGACGCTGCGAGCATCCGACCGCTCCTTGGACAAGCGCACGGGCATAGGTCGCACACGCTTTGTCACCTCGTCGATGGGCCAGGCCAAGAACAGACCGGCCTCCAGCAGCGCGACCGCCGCCTCGCGGATGGCGTGAAGCCCATTCGGACCGTCCGACGACATCGAGCAGGGAGTGCCTCGCGGCGGCCGAGTAGCCGGCTCCTTACCAAGACCACAGGATTGAAGGAGGACCGCGAGGTCGAGCTTTCCGCTCAGCGGGGTCGCCTCGTCATAGAGCCTCTCGCAACACCCCCGTACACTCTCAAGGAGCTTCTCGCTGGCGTTCGTCCCTCAAACCTGCATGGCGAGACCGACTGGGGTCCACCGATCGGTAAGGAAACCTGGTAGACCTCACCCCGCGATCTCCCGCAGCAGCTCCGCTGCCACCAGCGCCTCCGCCGCCTCGCGGATCGCCGCAAAGCCCAAGCCGGAGCGCTCGGCCACGTCGAGCAGAGAATTGTCCCCATCGGACAGGTTGAGCACCCAGAGCAAAGCGAGCTCGCGGGCGCGGCCGGCGTCGTCACCCCCGATCGTCCGGTACAGCCCCCTCCGACCAAGCTGGGGCTCGCACTTCGGGTTCAGGCTCAGGTAGCGGCGATTCCCTTCGAGGGTTTCCATCACGTCCAGATAGGTTCGAAGCGAGCCGGCGAGCGCGGCAGGACGGACGAAACCCAGGTCGTCTGCCGAGGTGTGATATTCGGGATAGCGCCCCCAGGGGGTACGGGTGAGGGAGCCCACGGGCAAGTCGAAACCGGGAGAACAATACTGCCGCTCGTCATAGCCGAAGGGGACGAAGTCCTCGACTCCGAACGGCTCTCCAGCGGCTTTCAGCACCGCGGTCACGATCCGGTCGATCTCCGCGCTCCCCCGCCGGCTCCGCTTGTAGTGGAACGATCCCGGGTCTCCCAGGTTGGCCGCCACCAGGCCGTGAGCGATCCGCCCGGCGCGCTCTTCGTTGCGGGCGAGCCAGGTGATGGAGCCGATGGTGCCGGGGATGAAAAGGAATCGATATCCATAGCGCCGCTGCGGCCGGGTCGCCAGCTCCCGGGCGAGCCAGGTCATCACCGCGATCCCCGACAGGTTGTCGTTGGCGAGCGACGGGTGACAGACGTGGGTCGAGAGGAGCACCTCCCGCTCGTCTTCTCCCGGCAGGAAGCATTCGCCGTAGGTGAGGGAGCCGTCCGCCAGGGTGGAATCGATCAGGATCTCGTACTCCCCCTCCGGCAGCGTTTCGAGCTGGCGATGGGCGAGGCAGAACCCCCACGCTTCTTTGTAATAGGAGGTGCGGTAAGGAATCAGGTCCGGCTTTCCCGGCAGCGTGAACAGGTGCTGCCGCAGCTCGGCGAGAGGCAGCCGGGCGTGAACCGGAACGCTGTAGTTGAGGACGTGGAGGTTCGACTCCTGGAAGTCCACCACTTTGCGCCCCGAGGGATCTTTGATCCAGGCATCCCGGATGTTCCACTCCCGCGGCACCGTCCAGTCGAAGACCTGGGTGCCCGAGGGAACCTCGTGGACGGCGAGCGGAATGTGCCCTGCGATCATCGCCAGGGTGCGGCGCACGCCGTCGCCCGTGATGCTGCGGCAGATGGGAAACGCTTCGGCGATGAAGGCGTGCATCTCCTCGCCGGCCGTCTCCAGGATCTCGGAGGTCACCGCTCCCCCTCCCTAAGACCCTCATCACCCCGGCCCTCTTCTCCCGCCCCCTCGCCACCCCCCTCACCGGGAGAAGAGGGAGAACAGCCGGACAATGTCCCGCGGCTCCTTTCCCCCTCTCCCGGTGAGGGCATGGCGGGAGAGGGGGTGAGGGGGTGAGGGTTTTGGGAGGGGGGCCGCGACAGGTCGGCCCCGAAAAACGGCAGGCCCCGGTCCTTCTCCGAAATCACCGTCACCGGCTCGGGCCAGGGGATGGCGAAGGACGGATCGTCCCAACGGTAGCCACGGGCAAAGTCCGGAGCGTAGGGCTCGGAGATCTGATAGGAGACTTCCGTGCCGTCCTCCAGGGTCTGGAATCCGTGGGCCATTCCCTGCGGAACGTAAAGTTGGTTGCCCGCCTCCGCGGAGAGGACGATCGAGAAATGCTTGCGAAAGGTGGGCGAGGCGGGGCGCAGGTCCACGATCACGTCCCAGAGGGCGCCGCGGGTGACCCGCACCAGCTTGACCTCGGCGCGCGGGGCGATCTGAAAGTGAAGCCCGCGCAGCGTTCCCCGCCGGTGGTTGTAGGAGACGCTGCACTGGGCCACCGCCGGCTCCAGCCCCCGCGCCACGAAATCGTCGCGGCAATAGGTGCGGGCGAAGAACCCCCGCTCGTCCGCGAAGCGCTCCGGCTCCAAGACCCAGGCACCGGCGAGCGGAGTCTCACGGAAGATCATGCGAAAACCTTCACCTCCGGAATGGCCACCACGAAACGGCCTCCCCAGGAGCGGACGTCCGCCATCTGCTCCATGATCTCCTCCTTGAGGTTCCAGGGGAGGATGAGGACGTAATCCGGTTGTACCGCACGCAGATGGTCCGGTCCGTAAATGGGGATGCGGGTGCCGGGCAGGAAGCGCCCCTGTTTGTACGGGCTCCGGTCGACAGTGAAATCCAGGAAATCGGTGTGCACGCCGCAATAGTTGAGCAGTGTGTTCCCCTTGGCCGGCGCGCCATAACCGGCGATCGAGCGCCCCTCTTCCCGGGCATTGATCAGGAACCGCAGGAATCCCCGCTTGACCCGCTCGACCCGCTCGCCAAACGAGCGATAGGTTTCCAGACGCGAAAATCCGTCCGCCGCCTCCAGAGCCAGGTGCTCCACCACCCGCTCCTCCATCGGTCTCGAGGCATCTTCCTCGTGATGCGCAAAGATGCGCAACGATCCGCCGTGGGTGGACAGATCCTCGACGTCGAAGAGCGTCAGGCCGTGGGCTGCAAAGACCCGGCGCACCGTGGAGAGGGAGAAGTAGGAGTAGTGCTCGTGGTAGATGGTGTCGAATTGGCCCTCCACCATCAGCCGCAGGAGATGGGGGAACTCCATCGTCAGCACTCCGGTGGGAGCGAGGAGGAGCTTCAAGCCCGCGACGAAATCGTTCAGGCCCGGCACGTGGGCCAGGACGTTGTTGCCCACCAGCAGATCGGCGCGGAGTCCTTCCGCCGCCAGCTCGCGGGCCGTGGCCTCGCCGAAGAACCTCACATGCGTGGGGATACCCGCCGCTTCGGCCGCCGCGGCCACGTTGCGCGCCGGCTCGATGCCGCGGACGGGGATCTGCCGCTCCTTGAACCAGCGCAGCAGATAGCCGTCGTTGCTGGCCACCTCCACCACTTGGTGACCGGGGCCGAGACCGAAGCGCGCGATCATGGCGTCAGCATAGGTTTTCGCGTGCAGCAGCCAGCTCTCGGAGTAGGAGGAGAAGTAGGCGTAGTCGGAGAAGATCGCCTCCGGCCGCTCCTCTTCCGGAAGCTGGACCAGGAAGCACTGGTCACAAACGTAGACGCAGAGCGGATAGAAAGCCTCGGATTTCCCCAGGTCCTCGGGCTCCAAATAGGAGTTGGCGAGCGGCTGGGCGCCCAGATCCACGAAAACGTGGGAGAGCGGCGCGCCACAGAAGCGGCAGGCGAGGCCGGGGCGGCCTACCAGCGTTTCCAAGGCGTCTCCCCCCGTTTCCACAGGTCGTTCAAATGGAGGTAGTCGCGGTAGGTGTCCATGGGATGCCAGAACCCCTCGTGGAGGTAGACTGAGAGCTGGCCGTCACGGGCGAGGTTGCGTAGCGGACGCTGCTCCAAAAACAGGTTGGGATCGTCGTCCAGATAGTTGAAGACCTCGCGCTGGAAGACGAAGAAGCCGCCGCTCACCACGCCTTCGGCCGTGGGCTTTTCGTCGAACTCCACGGCCTTGGGGCCGTCGATCCGGATCTCGCCGTAGCGCGACGTGGGATGGACGCCGGTGACGGTCGCGATCCGCCCTTGGCTCCAGTGAAAATCCAGCAGCTCGTCGATATCCACGTCGCTCACCGCGTCGCCGTACGTGAAACAGAAGGTGCCGGCATCCACGTACTGTCTGACTTTTGCGAGCCGGGCGCCGGTGGCGGTTTCCGCGCCGGTTTCGGCACAGGTGACCCGCCAGCTTTCGAAGCCGTCCTGGTTGTGCACTTCGAGCGGCCGGCTGCCGTCCATCGACACCGTGAAATCACAATGCATCTCTTTATAGCGGAGGAAGTATTGCTTGATCTCCCATCCTTTGTAACCCAGGCAGAGGACGAAGCGGTCGAGCCCATGGGCGCCGTACGACTTCATGATGTGCCAGAGGATCGGCTGGGGGCCGATCTCCACCATCGGTTTCGGCCGGTACTCGGTCTCCTCACGCAGCCGGGTGCCTTTGCCGCCGCAGAGGATCACCACCGGCATGTCGCGCTTCGAGGGCCTGCTCATCGACGACTCTCCTTCACGATCCAGCAGATTTTAGAGGATATAGCCGAGGCTCCGCAGCTTCTCGATCTCCCGCTCGTTCATGGTCCTGTCGCGGCTGGCCCCGGGGAGCCCTGGAGACAGCCCCAGGCCGCGGTACGATGGCACGGTGCGCACCGGATGCGCGCGGACGAAGGCGGGATCGAGCGCTTCGAGCAGGACTTTGCCTTCGGCGTCCTTGGGCACGGGAAGGCCCAGGAGGTAGAGCACCGTGGGGTAGAGATCGTAAACGTTCGCCCCCTGGAGGACCTCCCGTTGCTTCACCGGCCCTCCCTGCATGAGCAGGATCCCCGGCGGCCCGTGCCAGTGCTGCGAGTAGAGCCGGTCCACGATCGTGGGGCTGTGGCCGTGGTCCGAGGCCACGATGACCACCGTATCCGACCCCACCTGGGTGAGGAGGCGGCCGAGGAAGGTGTCGAAATCCCGGTAGATCCCCGGAATGCGGTCGTGATTTTCGGCCAGACGCTTGCCGGCGCCGAAGAAGAGATCCGGCTGGAACCACTTCCAGTACCAGTGCTGAAAGGCGTCCGGCTGGTGGGTATAGAGGTTGACGAAACGGGGCTGCGCCTGGGTGGCGAGCTGGCGCAGGAGAACGCCGGACTGCCACTGGAAATCGCCCCGCTCGAGGATGGGGCGCAGCGCGCGGAAAAGCCCCAGGTTCCGCGGCTGGGCGAAGAGGTCCAAGCGGGGGGAGGGGCGTGCGGCGAGCTCGTCCAGCCCGTAGGAGAAGAACCAGCTCTCCGGCCGCGACGGCCGCAGGGCGGGAAAGGAGTAGAAGTAGGCGTCCGCCACGCCGATGGTGAGCCCCGCCCGGTCGGCGATCTCCCAGAGCGGCGGCGAGGCGTGGAGGGAGAACCTGTCCACCGGGACCTGATCCGAAAGCCCCAGCGGAGCCACCAGGTCCGACAGCTCCTTGAAGAACGTGCGGTGGAGGGGGAAGACCCCCGCCGAGGCCATGCCCGGGAAGCGGATGCGGTAGAAATCCAACACGCCGTGCCGCGCGGGCGCGTCGCCGGTATAGATCGAAGCCCAGATCACCGCCGAGTTCGAATGGTGGATGGTCGCGAGGTCCGCCGTCGCGCCGTTGCGCACCATACCGGCGAAAGCGGGGAGCTTCCCCTTGTCCATCATTGGCTGGAGCACTCGCCAGTCGGCGCCGTCCAGCCCGACGAGCACGACTTTGAGGCCCGTCTCAGCCAGCGCGATCTTGGGCGGCGCGATCCGCTTTCGTTTCCCGCTTCCCACGTAGACGGGAGCCGCGGCATGGACCGCCACGGCGAGAAGCGCCAGACCTGCCGCCGCTCGCCGCAGCCACCCCCTGGAAGCCAGAGCCGCCAGCCCCCGCCACACCGCCCACGAAAGGACGGAGGCCCCGGCGGCGATCACCACGCCAAGGAGCGCCAGCACGGCCGTCATCCCCCAGACGCCCGCCGGGTGAAACGGGGCTTCGTCATAGGTGAGCCCGTAGAGGAGAGAGACCTCCCAGAAGAAGAGGTTGTAGACGAAGAGACCCGTCCGCAGCCCCCGCCGCTCCAAGGCATCCTGTGACGAGAAGGGTACGACCGCGAGGGTGGCCGCCAGGAAGAACGCCGCGCTCCAGAGGCCGTAGAGCAACCCGAAGAAGGCGAGGACGATCAGAGCGTCGCGGCTCGACCCCAGCCGGTTGTGGACGACGTGAAGGAGGGAGAGCACGGCCCCATAGGTCAAAGCGCCGTAGGCGAAGCCGCCGGCACAGGCGTCGCGCAGGGCTCGGAGTCTCATCAGTTTCTTGGAAGGTGTCTCGCAAGTGCCAGCCCGGGATTGAAATCCCGGGCGCCATCGGACGGAGCCGCCACCTACCCCCCAGGGTCCGCGAGACGCTAGCAGATGGAACCTATTCCATCAACTGGTGATAGCCCTCCGTGGTCTCCTCCATGGGCGGCATCCCGAGCTCGTCGAGCAGGATGCTGCACAGCTTGTCGTATTGACGGCGCACCAGGTCGCGCCGCCCCTGCTGGGCATAGAGGCGCATCACCGCCAGGTGGACGTGCTCGTTGAGCGGGTCCTCCACCAGGACGGTGCGATAGGCGTCCAGGGCCTCGCCGGGCTTCTCCAGGCGGACGTCGAGGTCTCCCAGGTCGCGCAGCAGATCCAGGTAGGAACGCTGGAACGACTCCCGGCGGGCGGTGACCCACCCCTCGTAATACCCCTGGAGGAAGGGGCCGCGGTAGAGCTTCCAGGCTCGCTGCCACGCGTCGGCCGCGCCTTCGAGGTCGCCGCGGCCTGCCCGCTCCTTCCCTTCGTCCACCAGGCGGCCGAAGTCGATGGCGTCGACCTCCCAGGAGACCTCGGGGTTGAGCCGGTAGACGCCGCTGCGGAACAGTAAGGGGGCCGGGAGGTCCTTCCCCTTGCGCCCGCCCTCCAGCGCCCGCCGCAAGTGGCTCAGGGTGGGATGGAAATTGCGCTCGATGGTGCGCTCCCCTTCGGTGGGCCACACAGCCTCGACCAGCTCCTCGCGGCCGGCCTGGAGCCCGGGAGAGGACGCCAGGTAGGCCAGCACCTGGAAGGACCGGCGGAGCCGGCAATCGAGGTCGCGCTCTCCGTCCTCATCGCGCTGGCGGGCGACCGGGCTCCCGAGAAGGCCGAGGGTGTAGACGGGAAGGCCGCCGGCGGCCGGGGTCGCGCCACGGCTTTCCGCGACGGGCGGCGGGAGCGCCGGGCGGGCTGAGCGCGGCCGGCGCCGGCGGCGCTCGCGCTCCAGCAAGGCGGTGACCAGGCGCGGCAGCCGGTCGCGCTCGGGTCCCTCCACCCAGAGGCCGAGGGAGTCGACGAGCCGCCAGGCCTCCTCGCCGGAGCCCCTGGCGGCCGGTCTCTCTTCCGGGGCGTCGAGCAGGAGATCGCGTTCTTTCGCAGGCAGCGCCTCCAAGACTTCCTGCCGGAGGAAGAGACGCACGGCCGCCAGCTCCAGGAAGGCCTCCGGTCCTGCGCCCTCGAGCCCCGCCCCCCCTACGGTCTCCAGGGCGAGGCGCAAGGGGCGGTGCCAGCCGTCCGTGGCATCCCACAGGGCATGGGCGACAGCCGGAGGCGGCTCGCTGCCGGTGAGGAGGAGAACGAGGGAAGAGACCTCCGCCTCTTCGAGGAGGAGCTCTTGCGGGGGCACCACGTCCAGCGGGATCGCCGTGGGCCGGCGGCGGCCGGCGGCGAAGATCAGGCGCTGCCCGGGAAGGAGCCAGCGCTCGGCGGAGGCCAGCCGCTCGACGGGAGGCTCTCCCGCGGCCACCAGCCAGCGGACTCCCGCATCGTGGGCGCCCTCCAGGGCCTCACGTAGCGCCGTTTCGTCGGCCAGCAGTGCCAGGGGAATGCCCTGCGCCCACCGCCCCTGGCGGGAGAGGAGCGCTCCGAGGAGGGCCGTGCCGCCGCTCCCCGGCCACCCCCAAAGCTGGACGAGCGGGGACTCACGGGACTCGATCCCCCGCAGCACCCGCTCGATCTGGGGATAGAGGGGATACGGCTCAGAGCTCATCATGAATCAGCGGTTGCGTCGATTCACCGTCTTAGCGAGCAACTTGTCGGCCAGGTCGGAGGTCATCAGCTCCCGGGCCAGGGCGTGGAGGCACCGGTTCGTGATCTTGCCGATGCTCGACGCCCGGTAGCCGAGCTTGGCGGCCACCTCCGTAGGCTCGTAACCCAGACGAAAGCGGAGGCGGAGCACCTGCCGGCAGCGAGAGGGGAGCCGGTCGATCAGGCTCTCCAGGTCACAGAGCATGTCGGCCCGTTCCTGACTGGGCGCGACGGGCTCCGAAAGCCACTCCAGGATCGTCGCATCCACCGCCGAATAGATTTTACGCCGGTTCATGCGCCAGTACATCAAACAATGGCGCCTCACCGTGCCGAACAGCCACCTCTCCGGGTCGCGCACCCGCTCCCACTGATAGAGCAGGACGAGGAGAGCCTGCTGGAGCACGTCCTCCGCGTCTTCGGACGGGATGTGATAGTTGGCGAGAATCCGCTTCAGCTTGGGCTCAACCGCCTTCAAGAACTCCTCGAAGGGTGGAGCGTTCTCGGTGGGCGCCGGGCTGAACATTCAAACCAAAGGGGAAAAACAAAGTCAAATCTCAAAATAACACCGTTCCCTATGGGCGTCCAGCTTATAGCCACTGCCACATTAGTCAGGCGCTCAAACCGGACCTCAAGAGGTCGCGAACCTGCTGCATGTCCTCCCAGGTGGGACGCTTGAGGGCGGGGTTGCGCAGCAGGGCCGCGGGGTGGTAGGTGACCATGGTGGGGATCCCCTGGACCCGGAACCACTGGCCGCGCATGCGGCCGATGGGAGAGTCGTTGCCCAGGAGGGTCTGGGCCGCGACCTTCCCGAGAGCCACGAGGACGCGGGGACGGACGAGCGCGATCTGCCGGTCCAGGTAGCCTCGGCAGGCCGTCACCTCATCGGGCTGGGGATCGCGATTGCCGGGAGGGCGGCACTTCACCACGTTGGCGATGTAGACCTCGTCGCGGGTCTTGTTGATCGCCTGGATGATGCGGGTGAGGAGCTCGCCCGCGGCGCCCACGAACGGCACCCCCTGGCGGTCTTCCTCGGCCCCCGGGCCCTCGCCTACGAACATCAGCTCGGCCGCGGGATTGCCGCAGCCGAAGACCACCTTGCTCCGCCCCTCGCTCAGCCGGCAGCGGGTGCAGCCGGCCGCCGCGCTGGCCAGGGCCGCCAGCTCGGAGGCCCGTTCCGCCGCCTCGCCGCTCAAGGGAATGGGCGCGGCCACCGCCGTTGCCGGCTGGGGAGAGACCGGAGCCCGCTGTGCGTGGGCCGGAGTTTGGGATGCTTTGACGTAGAGATCGCCGTACCCCATCTCTCCCAAGTAGGAGAGGAGGTCGGCGAGGGCCGGCTGCAGGGGAGGTCTCACGATGCTCTAGAGTGTAGCCGTGAACAGGTCGAAGAGCGAGGCCGCCAGCTCGCTCTTGGGGCGGCGGGAGAAGAAGAGGGGCTCGCCCTGGCGGCGAAAGACGGTGACCTCGTTGTCGCCGCTCTCGAAGGCGATGTCGGGGCGGGAGACGTCGTTGGCCACCAGGAAGTCGGCGCCCTTGCGCTCCAGCTTGGCCCGGGCGTGGCGTTCGAGATCCTCCGTCTCGGCGGCGAAGCCCACCAGCACCGCCCGCGGCGCCACCGCCTTGAGGCCGGCGAGGATGTCCGGGTTCTCCTCCAGCTCGATGCTGGAGAGCCCCCCTTCCTTCTTGATCTTTTCAGGAGCGACCCGGCGCGGCCGGAAGTCGGCGACCGCCGCCGCCATGACCACGAGGTCTGCGCCCGGGGCGTGCTCGTGGACGGCACGCTCCATGTCACAGGCCGTCACCACGTCGACGCGGGAGACGCCTGAAGGCGTGGGAAGCGCCACGGGACCGGCGATCAGCACCACGTGGGCGCCCCGCCTCGCCGCCTCGGCGGCGAGGGCGAAACCCATCTTGCCGCTCGATCGGTTGCCCAGGAAACGGACAGGGTCGAGCGGCTCGTGGGTGGGGCCGGCGGTGACCAGCACCGTCCGCCCCGCCAGAGGACCCGCGCCGGTGGCGGCCTCCACGGCCTCGACGATCGCCTCCGGCTCAGCCATCCGTCCCATCCCCACCTCGCCCGAGGCCAGGGGACCCGAAACCGGACCCGCGAGCCACACGCCGCGCCCACGCAAGGCCGCGGCGTGCTGCTGCGTCGTGGCCTTTTCCCACATGGAGGAGTGCATGGCCGGGGCCACTACCACCGGGCCGGTGAAGGCGAGGGCGGTGGTGGTGAGGAAGTCGTCCGCCAGCCCCAGGGCGAGCCGCGCCAGCACGTGGGTGGTCGCCGGGGCCACGCACAGCACCTGCGCCCAGGCGGCAGCCGCGATGTGCGCCTCCTCACCCTGCGCACCGCCTTCACCCGCAGACAGGTACTCTTCCTGGTAGACCGGCCGGCCGGAGAGGACCTCCAGCGTGAGCGGCGCCACGAAGGCGGCGGCGCTGCGGGTGAGGGCCACCCGCACCTCGTGCCCCCGCGCCCGGAAGCGGCGCACCAGCTCAGCGGACTTGTAGGCGGCGATGCCGCCGCTGACGCCGAGCAGAACTCTTGAGGGTCGGCTCATGGAAACGCTCGGCGCGCGGCGGCTGGAAAACGAAAACTTCTAGTGGACTTCCGCCGGCTGCGCCTGCTCCTCGGCGGCCGGCGCCTCCTCCGGCTCCGGCTGCGGCGGCGGACCGTAGCCCCAGTCGACCAGCTTGCTGTCGAGCTCCTCCAAGGCCACGCGGGTGGGCTTGCGCTTGCCGGCCTCGAACTTGGGACGGGCGCCTCGCATGAGCTGCTCGGCGCGGCTGGCGGCGACGAGCACGCGACGGAACTTGCTGTCCATCGTCGGCTTCTCTTCCATCGATAGTCTCTCCTTGGCGGCGTCCGGTATCGCTCGGATCGGCGCCGGTCGAATCCTTTAGCTCGGGGGGAAGCCCCGGTCCTGAAAGTCTTGCAGAATTTCCTGGACTCTGGGCTGCATGCGCTCTCGCCGGTGACGCTTCTCGAGGATGATGGCCGCGAGCACCTCGCTCGCCCGGCGGGCATCCTCATTGATGATAACATAGTGATACCGATCGTAGCGCCTGACTTCTTCAAGGGATACGGCCAGCCGCCGGGCGATGGTCTGCGTGTCGTCCTTGCCGCGGCTGCGCAGCCGGCTCTCCAGGGCCGCGTAGCTCGGGGGCATGACGAAGATGCCATGCGCCTGGGGCACGTTCGCGAGCACCTGCTCGGCTCCCTGGACGTCGATGTCCAGCACCACGTCGATTCCCCTCTCCAGCCGGGGGAACACCTCGCCGCGGGCGGTGCCGTAGTAGTTGTCGTGCACCCGCGCCCATTCGAGGAAGGCGCCGGCGGCGATCATCGACTGGAACGTCCCCGGGTCCACGAAGTGATAGTCCTTGCCGTCCACCTCCCCCGCCCGCGGCTTGCGGGTGGTATGGCTCACCGAGAACTCCACGCCGCCGAAGCCGTTCAAGCCCCCCGCCATGAGGCTCTGGATGAGGGTCGTCTTGCCTGCGCCGGAGGGCGCGGAGAGGATGAACAGCTCGCCGGGATGCATCGATTCCTTCAAAAGTTGTCGAAAGGAGGGTGCTTCACCTGGGCGCCATCGTATCACTACTCGACGTTCTGCACCTGCTCGCGGATCTGCTCGCAGAGAACCTTGGCGTCGAGCACGGCGCGGGTCATCTCCGAGTTGCGGCACTTGGCGCCGAGGGTATTGAGCTCGCGGAAGACCTCCTGAGTAAGGAAGTCGAGGCGCTTGCCGGCGGCGGCGGTCTCGCGAGTGACGGTGCGGAAGTGCTCCAAGTGGGAGCGGAGGCGGTCGATCTCCTCGCTGACGTCGCTGCGGTCCACCAGCAGGGCCACCTCCTGGGACAGGCGGGCCTCGTCGAGTTGCTGGGCGCCCAGCAGCTCAGCGAGGCGGCGGCGCAGGGAGGCGGCGATCTCCTCCCGCACCGAGCCGCGGAGGGCATCGAGCCGGTCCACGGCTTCCTCGATCCCCGCGAGCTTCTCCTCCATGGCGACGACGAGGCTCGCCCCTTCGGTCTCGCGGCTCGCCGCGAGCTGCGCCACGGCCTCGCGCGCCACCTTGAGGAGGAGCTCCTCGTCCTCGCTCCCCCACTCCTCCCTCTCCAGCTCCACCCGGAACGCCTCGGGCAGGCGCAGCAGGTCGCCGGCCGCCAGCCCCCGCTCCACCAGGCCGGCCTCGAAGAGCTGATGGATGGCGGCATGGGCCTCCCGGATCACCCCCATGTGGACCTGGACGGACGCCTTGCGCTCCGCCACCGAGCGCACCTCCACCCGCACCTCCAGCCGGCCGCGGGTCACCTCGCGGCCGATCAGGTCGCGCAGCGCCGCCTCGCTCCCCCGCAGGTCCTCGGTGAGCCGGAGCTGGAGATCGAGGAACCGGTGATTCACCGCCCGCAGGCTCACCGTCACCCCCTGCTTGGCGTTCTCCCCCGATGCTTCACCGTAACCGGTCATGCTGCGCATGGCTCAACCTCCCTCCACGTCCAGACGCTCACCGGTCGTACCGGTCGAGAAAAGCCTTTAAGAATCGGGGCTCGGTACGGAAGGTCGTTTGGCGTAGGCGTTCAAAAGCTTGCGACAAAACGATCAGCTTCCTGTCCGCAGCCCGACCGAGAACACCGAGGAGCCCTGTTACCTCCATACCACGTCTCAATGCCGCCTCTCGTGCTCTTCGATCGTCCAGGATTACCAGAGCTGCACCCAGCTCCTCGGTCAACTGGATTGTCTCCCTCTCGCCTGCCTGAAGTTGTTCCAAACCTGGGAACGCTCTCTCACGGACTGCGGCAATCTCTAACCAAACGGGAGGTCTTGCCATCCACATCCGCAAGCGGGATGGCGCTTTCGGATGCTTCAGCTCGGCGGCGACCTTTTCAGGGATATAAATCTGCCCGAACAGTGCGGGTAAGATATCGATTTCCTCTATC
>DASUEN010000232.1:0-40488 GCA_036275055.1 Thermoanaerobaculia bacterium | reverse complement strand
GAGGGCGAGCACCAACGCCTGCGCTGAGGTGGAATCGAGCATATCGAACTGCCGTCGCCCCTTCGGGGCTTTTGGTTTTTGTGGGTTCCGTCGACCCGGGGCTGGCAAACAGCGCCAGCCCCGGGCTATATGCCTTTACCCCTTCGGGGCATTTATTGTTCCGCGAAGTCTGTGTGAGAACCCCGGGCTGTGCGATGCGCAAGAACCTAGCGACCAGAAGATGCCACTCCAAGAAGAGTCCGTTGCTTCCGCAGCTCGCGCTCGTTAGGGCCAGACCGAGTTCAGCATGAGTGCCAGGCGTGCCCCGCCCTTGGCGAGTTGCTCGGGGATCACCGTCTGCGCGGCGTCGCGGTAGGCCGCGTTGAGTTGGATGGCCGGCTTGGCCGGCTCCGGACAGACCTTGACAGGAGGATTCGCCGACGGCTCGGCCTTGGGCCCGCCGCCAGGCAGCTTCTCATACGCGATATCTTCAGCGATCTTGTGCGATTCGAGGGCCCACGCATCCACGTCGACGCTGCCCGACTTCCAGGTTGCAATATCGGTCTTGAACTTTTTGGAGAGCGCCGTGGCCGTCGCCGTGACCGGGCCCCCGTTCATGATCGCTCGGACGAACTCCTTGTCCCAAGCCGAGTGCATCGGCTCCGTAACCTTGCTCTGCGGCGTGACCGCCCTCACCAAGACGCAGTTGCCGCCGCGATCGTTGTTGTCGGCGCAGTGCAGCGGTTGATGGATGTCACCGGCATAGTGGAGCAGATAGCGTAGCGCGTCGGCTTTCTCCTTATCGGACGAGGAGCTGCTCTTCAGCTTGTCCAGATTGCTGCTCATGGCCTTGGTGATGCACTTGTCCGGGCACGCCGCTACGACGTTTCCGGACGTGTCGGCTCGCGGTATATCGACGAAATGCTCCTCAGCCGTACCGTTCGACGTCCTGATGTCGTCCGCCCAGGTCGCGCCGTCCTGCATATTCGTCAGCCCCTTCGACTTGCAGAAACGCTTGAGCTGCGGGTCTATGGGGTTGTTCTTCAATAGCTTGTTGACCTGTGCCCGCGCGTTGGGCGTGAGCTGACTGCCCGCAATCGTGGCGACGATCTGATGGCCTTCACAGCCCCAGGCGTGGATTGCCGGCGGCACAGCCAGGAACCCTCCCCACGCGCATGCGATGAGCACGATCCGCCTCGTCATTTCTCCTCCCTTTCCGGCCTCCATCGGACGGGTGAGCCAGGCACGAGGTTTGGCCTCCTCACCACGAACGAGTCTGCCAGCGACGCCATTTCATTTTTCAAATTCTACCGCAGATCCATGCCGGAAGGTGGAACATCGGGCACGTCCGGAGTTCCACCTGCCACGTCCGGTGCATCACCTGGCATGCCCGGAATTCCATCTGCCACGTCCGGCGTTCCACCTGACGCGTCAGGCGATTCACCTGGCACGCCCTGGGCTTCACCTGCCCCGACGATTCATCGGGCAAGCCGGGGTCGTGGGCGGCACCACCGTGGCCTTGGGGCGGGAGCGGAACGGCTGGATGCCGAACTCCACCAGCTTGTCGCTGCCGTTGCCATAGTGCTGCTTGACGATCACGGCACAGAGGACGGGTTGAAGCCACGCGCCCTTCCCCGTGGAAGAAGGGCGCGCGACGGCCGGCCGCTGTCCTACGTGGTATTGCCGAGCGGTATAGCGAGCGCGATACTGACTGAGAGGAGGAAGAGTGCGATGCCGACTGTGAAGACTTCGATTTCGCTCCCGGACCCCCTCTTCCATCGGGCGGAGACTGTCGCACACGAGCTCAAGATCTCTCGCAGCCAGCTCGTTGCCACGGCGGTCGACGAGTTCGTCAAGCGTTACGAGAGGCGGGCGTTGATCGAGGCGATCAACCGGGCCTATGAGGAAGACCCGCCGACCGCCGAGGAGAAGGAGCTCCTGCAAGGCATCCGCGAGAAGCAGCGGAAGCTGATGGAGTCCGAGGGTTGATCCGGCAAGGCGACGTGTATGTCATCGTGGTCTCTCAGCTTTTCACCGTGGACAAGGGAGATCTGCTCAGAAGAGGGCCGGGGTGATGAGGGCCTTGGGGCGCTGCTCGTTGATCCGAAGCCTTCGTGGGATTTGTAAAATTTCCGCCCTCTCCCCTCCCCAACCCTCCAGGCGTAAAGGACGGTCGTGCTATAGTTCAGGTGTGAACCATAGGGGTGGCCGCTCGCCGAAAAGGGACGGATCCAGACCTCGGGGAGACATGCTGTATGTGGATCGTCCGCCTGGCGTTACGCCGGCCTTATACCTTTGTCGTTCTGTCGCTCCTGCTGCTCATCCTGGCGCCGATCGTCATCCAGCGGATGCCGACCGACATCTTCCCCAATATCGACATTCCGGTCGTCAGCGTCATCTGGAACTACTCCGGCATGTCATCGCAGGAGATGTCGCGCCGCATCGTCACCACCTATGAACGGGGGCTGACCACCACGGTCAACGACATCGAGCACATCGAGTCGCAGACCCTGTCGGGCATCTCGGTCGTCAAGATCTTCTTCCAGCCGCACGCCAACATCTCTTCCGCCGTCGCCCAGGTGACGGCTATCTCGCAGAGCCAGGTGCGCTCGCTGCCGCCCGGCACCACGCCGCCGCTCGTCATCACCTACAGCGCCTCGGCGGTGCCGGTGCTGCAGCTCGCGCTCTCGGGGCA
Organism: Thermoanaerobaculia bacterium; assembly: GCA_036275055.1. GTDB lineage: Bacteria > Acidobacteriota > Thermoanaerobaculia > Multivoradales > UBA5704 > DATARR01. The sequence continues at coordinate 37,814 of DASUEN010000232.1, read as the reverse complement.
GGGCCTGTCCGAAAAGCAGCTCAGCGACTACGGTGTGAACTTCGTGCGCACCCAACTGGCGACGGTGCAGGGGGCGTCGATCCCCTTCCCCTACGGCGGCAAGACGCGGCAGATCCAAGTGGACATCGACAGCGCGGCGCTGCAGGCCAACGGCCTGGGACCCGCCGACGTGGTGGCGGCCTTCGGGGCGCAAAACCTCATACTGCCGGCCGGCACCGCGAAGATTGGAGGCCTCGAGTACCAGGTGGAGACCAACAGCAGCCCGACGTCGATCGAGGCGCTGAACGACCTGCCCGTGAAGACGGTCAACGGCGCCACGATTTACGTGCACGACGTCGCCCACGTGCGCGACGGCTTCCCGCCGCAGACCAACATCGTGCGCGTGGACGGCCAGCGCGCCACTCTGCTCACCGTCCTCAAGTCGGGCAGCGCCTCGACGCTCGACATCATCCGCCGGGTGCGCGAGCGCCTGCCGCAGATCGCCGCCACGCTGCCGCCGGAGCTGCGCATCCAGCCCCTCGCCGACCAGTCGCTGTTCGTGCGCAGCGCCATCGACGGCGTGCTGCGCGAGGCGGTGATCGCCGCCTGTCTGACAGCCCTGATGATCCTCATCTTCCTCGGCAGCTTCCGCAGCACGCTGATCATCGCGATCTCCATCCCGCTGTCGATCCTGGTCTCCATCCTTACGATGAGCGCGCTCGGCGAGACGCTCAACATCATGACCCTGGGCGGACTGGCGCTCGCCGTCGGCATCCTGGTGGACGACGCCACGGTCGAGATCGAGAACATCAACCGCAACCTGGAGCAGGGCAAGGATACCGAGACCGCAATCCTGGACGGCGCGGCGCAGATCGCGGTGCCGGCGTTCGTTTCGACGCTCGCCATCTGCATCGTCTTCGTGCCGATGTTCTTCCTGAGCGGCGTGGCCCGCTACCTTTTCGTGCCGCTCGCCGAGGCCGTGGTGTTCGCCATGCTGGCCTCGTACCTGCTTTCCCGAACCCTGGTACCGACGCTCGCCAAATACCTGCTGCGCCAGCACGAGCCGGGCGAGCACAAGCCTCCCTCGCGCAACCCGTTCGTGCGCTTCCAGCTCGCCTTCGAGCGCCGCTTCGAGCGCCTGCGCGACGGCTATGGACGCCTGCTCGAAGCCTGCCTCGAACGCCGCGGGCTCTTCCTCACCGGCTTCTTCGGCTTCTGCCTGCTGTCGCTTTTCGTCCTCGTCCCCTGGCTGGGGCAGGACTTCTTTCCCAGCGTCGACAGCGGCCAGTTCAAGCTCCACGTGCGGGCGCGCACCGGCACCCGCATCGAGGAGACCGCCAAGTTGTGCGACGAGATCGACCGCCTGGTGCGCGAGACCATCCCGAAAAACGAGCTGGTCACCATCATCGACAACGTCGGCGTGCCTTACAGCGGCCTCAACCTCTCCTACAGCAACTCGGCGCCGATCGGTCCCGGCGATGCCGACATCCTGGTCTCGCTCTCCCCGGACCACCATCCGACCGCGGGTTACATGAAGGAGATCCGCGACAAGCTCGCGGAGCGCTTCCCGAGCGTCAGCTCCTACTACCTGCCGACCGACATCGTGAGCCAGATCCTCAATTTCGGCCTCCCCGCGCCGCTCGACGTGCAGGTGATCGGCAACAAGCTGGAGGCCAACCGTCAGTACGCGCGCCGCCTGCTGGCGCAGATCCGCCAGATCCCCGGCACTACCGACCTGCGCATCCACCAGCCTTTCGACCAGCCGAAGCTGACCGTGGAGGTCGATCGCGCCCGCGCTTCCGCCGTCGGCTACTCGCAGCGCGACGTCGGCGGCAACCTCCTGGTGGCGCTCTCCGGCAGCTCGCAGACGACGCCGACGTACTGGCTCAATCCGGAAACCGGCGTCACTTACAACGTGGCGGTGCAGATGCCCCAATACCGGCTGGCGAGCCTGCAGGACGTGCAGAACATCCCGGTCACCGGCGCCTCCGGCGCACCCGCCCAGATCCTCGGCAACCTCGCCACCCTCGTCCGCGGCACCGAGCAGGGCACCGTCAGCCACTACAACGCCCAGCCCGTCCTCGACATTTACGGAGCGGTCGAAGGGACCGACCTCGGCACCGTGGCGCGCCGCGTCGAGAAGATCCTGGCCAAGAACGCCAAGGCGGTGCCGCGCGGCACCGAGGTCATCGTGCGCGGGCAGATCCAGACCATGCGGGAGTCCTACACCGGCCTGCTCGGCGGCCTGGTGCTGTCGATCGTGCTCGTCTATCTGCTGATCGTCGTCAATTTCCAGTCCTGGCTCGATCCGTTCATCATCATCGCGGCCCTGCCCGCGGCGCTCTGCGGCATCGTCTGGCTCCTCTTCCTGACCTTCACCCGCCTGAGCGTGCCGGCGCTGACCGGCGCCATCCTTTGCATGGGTGTCGCGACCGCCAACAGCATCCTCGTCGTCAGCTTCGCGAAAGAGCAGATGGCGGAGGGAATGAGCGCCGCCGCCGCCGCGCTTTCCGCCGGCATCACCCGCTTCCGGCCGGTGCTGATGACCGCGCTGGCGATGATCATCGGCATGTTTCCGATGGCCCTCGGCTTCGGCGACGGCGGCGAGCAGAACGCGCCGCTCGGCCGCGCCGTCATCGGCGGCCTGCTACTTGCCACGTTGGCCACTCTGACTTTCGTGCCCGCCCTGTTCAGCCTTCTGCACCGCGAGCGGCGGGCCGCAATCCATACCGTTTCCGGAGAAGCCCGATGAGCGCCGACAGCGAATTGCACGACTCCCCGCGGGGGCGCTCGCGCGCTCCCCTGTTCCTCATCCTCGGCCTGCTGGCCGCGGTCGGCTTGGCGGTCGCCGGCATCGTGCCGCGGGTGCGAGCGGAGAACGAGTTGGCGCGCGCCACGGTCGAGCGTTCGATTCCGATCGTCGAGGTGGCCGAGCCCAAGCGTGGCGCACCGGCCGAGGAGATCGTGTTGCCGGGCAACGTCCAGGCCTTCGCCGATGCGCCGATCTTCGCCCGCACCAGCGGCTACGTCCGGCGCTGGTCGGCAGACCTGGGCGCTCGCGTCGCCAAGGGGCAGATGCTGGCAGAGATCGACTCCCCCGAAGTGGATCAGCAACTGGAGCAGGCGCGGGCCGACGTGGCCACCGCCACGGCCAACCTCAACCTCGCCGAGCTCACCGCCAACCGCGCCGAGGAGCTGCGCAAGACCGACTCGATCGCCCAACAGGACGCCGACAACGCGCGCGGCGACGCCAACGCCAAACGGGCGATGCTGACGGCGGCGCAGGCCAACGTCAGACGGCTGCAGGATCTGCAGTCGTTCGAAAAGGTTTACGCTCCCTTCGCCGGCGTGATCACCGCCCGCAACACCGACGTCGGCCAACTGGTCGACGCGGGGGGCTCGTCGGGCGCCGCGCGCGAGCTTTTCCACCTCGCCGCCATCGACACCCTGCGCGTCTTCGTCAACGTGCCGCAGGTCTACTCGCACGCCGCGCGGCCCGGCGCCGAGGCCTACCTCACCCTCGCCGAGATGGCCGGACGGCGCTTCCCCGGCAAGCTGGTGCGCACGGCGGGAGTCATCGACGTCGCCAGCCGCACCCTGCGCGTCGAAGTGGACCTCGACAACCAGGGCCACGAGGTGATGCCCGGCGCCTATGCCCAGGTCCATCTGCGCCTGGCGGAAGGAGTGCCGACGCTCCTGGTGCCGGTCAGCGCCCTCATCTTCCGCGCCGACGGCCTGCGCATCGCCACCGTCGGCCCCGGCAACCACGCGCGCCTGTCAGGAATCGTCCCCGGCCGTGACTTCGGCAACGAGATCGAAGTCCTGGGCGGCCTGCCGCCAGGCCGAAAACTGGTAGACAACCCTCCAGACTCGCTGGTGGATGGCCAGGAGGTGCGGATTGCGGCGTCTCGGCCAGGGGCGGGCGGGGCTAAAGGGGACGGGTAGGGCGGGAGGGAGGAAAGCTCGGCTGGCGAGAAAGCCTGATGATCCCTCGCTGGTGGAGCCGCCGTTTGGATTTCCATGAGAAACAGGAGAGAATAGAAGCTTGATCGGGGTGCCTCCGGACCCAAGGAGACCGTGATGAGCCAGATCGTCCTCGAGATTCCCGATGATTCTTTGCTCGCCATGCGGCTGTCGGCCGAAAGGCTTGGTGAGGAACTCCGGATGGCGGCTGCGGTCAAGCTCTTTGAGTTGGGACGACTCTCCTCCGGAGCCGCCGCCCGCCTTGCCGGAATTCCCAAGCCTCTCTTCCTGACCAAGCTCAGCGATTACGGCGTCCCGAACTTCCGGATGACCGAGGAGGAGTTACGGCGAGACTTGGAGAATGCGTGAGGTCATCAGCAATACCTCGCCTCTGCAGTATCTCCATCAACTCGATCTTCTGGATGTCCTGCCGGCGCTCTATGGAGAGGTGCTGGTCCCGGCTGGGGTCGTGAGGGAGATCGCGGCTGGACGCTCCTTGGGAGTGGACCTGCCAGACATCGAATCCATTCCCTGGCTCCGCATCCGCGAAGTGGGAAATCCAGAAGTTCTCTCGCTGGTCCCGGACCTCGACGTCGGAGAGCGAGAAGTACTGGCTTTGGCCCTCGAAAGGCCCCACTCTCTCGTTATTCTCGATGACTCGCTGGCACGCCGGTTTGCCGAGTCGCTCGGGATAGACCTGACCGGGACTCTGGGACTGCTGCTCAAGGCGAAACAGATGAAGCGTATCGATCGCATTCAACCCTTCCTGGCGAGCTTGGAATCCCTTCAATTCTGGCTCGACGACCGAACCCGCCTCAAAATCCTGAAACTCGCGGGGGAGTAGCCAAGGCCCGCGAGGAAGGACCTCCTGGAGGCGATGAACCCCCACACCACGACGAACCCTGCCACGATGACGACCAAGCTGATGGCGGTGTGGAACAACGTGAACGCCAAGAGACCGCTGCTCATAGTGTTGCCTCCCTCGGACGCACCGATTTTGGATGACTCAGGGATGGTCCCATAGCGTTCAGCTTGAAAACCTAGAAGACATAGGCCACCGACGCGCGAACGGTATAGCCATTCCCGAGGCTGCGGGGTGCCTGGCTCGTCAGGTTGTTCTGGTGAATCCGGAACACCGGGCCGCCGGCCAGCGTCGCCAGGAACCGATGATCGGGCCTCACCCAGTGAAGCGAAGGCCCTGCCAGCACCCTCGCCCCGCCCTCCGCTTCATCCTGCTCCCATAGACCTTCGAGATCCTCTCCCACGATCTCGGCTCCGAAGGAGAACCCTCGCCCGAGAAGCCTCGATGCAGCGAGCGTAACGATGGTATCCAGATTGTCTCTCCCGGCGGATGCCACCAAGCCAGGCAACAGCCGAAGCTCGACGCGGCAGCGAGGTCTTTCCTCGAGACGCCATCGCAGACAAAATAGGCGGCATGCTGGTGCCTCCTCCACGTCCTCGATGGGAGTGGTCCTGATGAGCGAACGCTGGTGGCAATCGAAGAAAAGGCCCGCGCACAAGGAGCTCACGCCTTATTTGGCACGGCTCGATGCCATCCAGGCCCTCGAACCGGAGCTGCAACGGCTCGCGGACGGCGAGCTGACCGGGCGGGCGCAGGCTCTGCGGCAACGGGCGCGGAGCGGCGAGGCGCTCGAGGTCCTCCTCCCGGAGTGTTTCGCCTTGGTGCGCGAAACGGCCTGGCGAGCACTCGGCGAACGCCCTTACGAGGTCCAGCTCCTCGCCGGCATGGCCATGCACGAGGGCAAGCTGGTGGAGATGCAGACCGGGGAGGGCAAGACCCTGGCCGCCGTGGCACCCGTGGCGCTCAACGCCCTCACCGGCCGGGGCGTGCACGTGCTCACCTACAACGATTACCTGGCCCGGCGCGACGCCGGCTGGATGGGGCCGGTCTATCAGCGGCTCGGGCTCACCGCCGCCTTCGTCGAGGAGGGGCTCACCCCGCAAGCGCGGCAGCGGGCCTATGGCTGCGACGTCACCTACGTCACGGTGAAGGAGGCCGGGTTCGATCACCTGCGCGACGGCCTCTGCCTCGAGAAATCCGCTCAGGTCCACCGGCTTTTCCATCTCGCCCTGGTGGACGAGGCCGACTCTTTGCTCATCGACGAGGCGCGCATCCCGCTGGTGATCGCCGGCAAGGTCGACGAGCCGGAGATCGATCTCCTGCGTCTGACCGAGGTCGCCCGCCGGCTGGAGCAGGGAGTCGATTTCGACTTGGACGAATACGCTCGCAACATATTCCTCACCGATCGCGGCGTGGAGCAGGCCGAGGCGCTGTTGCGCTGCGAGAACCTCTTCGCCACGGAGAACATGCGGCTCCATGCCGAGCTACGCAATGCCCTGCACGCCGAGGTCCTGCTGCGCCGCGACGTGGACTACATCGTGCGCGACGGCCGCATCGAGCTGGTGGATGAGCTGATCGGCCGGGTGGCCGAGAACCGCCTCTGGCCCGACGGCCTTCAGGCGGCCCTCGAAGCCAAGGAGGCGCTGCTCCTTCAGCCGGAAGGCAGGATTCTCGATTCGATCACGATCCAGCTCTTCCTCCAGAAATATCCCCGTCTGTGCGGAATGACGGGGACGGCGCGGCCCGCGGCTCACGAGCTCGCTGAAGTCTATGGGCTCGGTGTGCTCACGGTGCCCACTCACCGGCCGCTCATCCGCATCGATCATCCCGACGTGATCTTCGGCACCCGCGAGGCGAAGCGGCAGGCGTTGCTGGACGAGATCGGAACCGTCCACGCAACCGGCCGGCCCATCCTGGTGGGCACCGTCAGCGTCGAGGAGTCGGAGGGCCTGGCTGGCGCTCTTCAGCAGGCCGGGATCGCCTGCCGGGTGCTCAATGCCAGGAACGACGCCGAGGAGGCCGAGATCGTGGCCGAAGCCGGAGCGCCCGGCGCGGTGACGATTTCCACCAACATGGCAGGCCGCGGCACCGATATCCGGCTCGGCGGCTCGGGAGAGCGGCACCGCGACGAGGTTGTGGCCCTCGGCGGGCTTTATGTGATCGGCACCAACCGTCACGAGAGCCGGCGCATCGACGACCAGTTGCGGGGCCGCGCTGGCCGCCAGGGTGATCCCGGCGCCTCCCTTTTCCTCATCAGCCTCGAAGACGATCTCATGCAACGCTACGGCATCGAGCGGCTGCTGCCGGCGAAGCTCCTCCAGCAGCCCGCCGCGGATCCCCGGGCCGGGCATCCGGTCGTGCAGCGCGAGGTAGCGCGGGTGCAGCGTATCGTCGAAGGTCAGCACGCGGACCTGCGCCAGCGGCTGCTTGCGGCCTCCCGAGTGCTGGAGCGGCAAAGGTCCGTGCTCCAGGAGTGGCGGCAGGAGGTCCTGGAGGGGCACGGCGAGAGCCCGCTGGCGGAGGCAAGCCCGCGGTGGCAGCAGCTCCTGGCTGATCATGACGAGGGCTTCCTGCGGCGCATCGCAGGCCGCATCACCCTGATCCTCATCGATCGCTTCTGGAGCCAGCACCTGACGGACATGCAGGCCCTGCGCGACGAGATCTACCTCGTCCAGCTCGACGGCCGGAACCCGTTCACCGAATTCTGCCGGACGGCGGGAACGACGTTCGAAACCCTCCTGGAACGGATCGAGGACGGCATCGTCGAGACCTTCGAGCGGATCGAGATCACGGCGGCGGGAGTGGACTGGGAACGCGAGGGATTGCTTGGCCCCTCCTCCACCTGGACCTACCTGGTCAACGACAACGTCTTCAGCAGCAATACCTTCCTGACCTTGGCCGTGCGGGCGTCCTTCGGCCTCTGGGCCGTGCTGGTCTGCTGGCCCCTCCTGTTGGCGTGGGGAATCGTGCAGCACTGGCGGCGCTGGCGAAAGCGCGGGCGCTCCGGGGAGGAGGGGACTGAGAATCGGAGGCCCGATTGAGTGAAGCCTGAGGTCTCGCCCCCCTCACCAGAAGAAGAGCAAAGGGGGCGAAGGCCATCTTATCCGGCGATCCCAGCCTTGCTTACACTTCCTCTAGAAGTTGCCGTCGTTTCCCTTGGTACTCCTCGTCACTGATTAGGCCTTGTTCCTTCAGCCGTACCAGCTTCGCAAGTCGATCCTCTAGAGCCGGCACGACAGTGCCACTTGCTCTTGGCATCGTAGGACCAACCATCTGCGCGATTGCAGTCGTTCCTCCACATGCCGCGTTAATGTCATTCATTAGAGCGATTTCATCAAAAATTGTGACACCCTTATTGTTCCGCGTAAGGTTGGAGTAAGCTCGACCTAGATCGAGAGTAGCCTTGCGTAGGCTAGGATTGGTTGGGTCCGTAGCGAGTCGAGCGAGGCTTTCCTCATAGGCTGCCTTCGCTTTATCGCGAGCCTGACCCTTTCCTGCGGCTGCCAGAAGCCCAACGACGAAGACTAGAATTAAGATGACCCAGAACGTATCCATGCCGTAGTTCCTCCTGAAGCCATTTCATCTTCTTTTGACTCCCGAAAAACCATCCAACCTCTTCGGGCCTCCGACAAGATGTCGGCTCCTATTCGGCTCCTATGGCCGCGATGAGATCGGTAGAGGGCTGCACACCAATCGGGGAATGAAAATCGCTACTTACTGGCGTAACAGCCGCCGTTCCGAGGCGGCTCTCCTCCTCAATAATCGATAGGGTTTTCCTATAATCCTTAGCCTCAGCAATTTTCGTCACCTCAATCTGTCCATGGTTCTGCAGAACAGAGGCTGAGATATCGTCAATCGAGACTCTGAAGAATTCTTTTCGCTCGTTGATCCGGTTTACACGGCGACGATGAAATTCGCGATGGAGTTTATTCTCAAGCGTCGGCGCATCCTCGCTAAAGATTACGGCGTGAACGTCGAACTGGAAGGGAACCGAGGCATCGCTCAATTCTCGAATCCGATCGAGAGGGTCCAGACGGCGGGTCATTCCAATCTTGTAGACGTTCTCTCCGAACGAACCGATGTTCGAAATGACGTAGACATGCCCAGAACGAGTCATCTGCGCTCGCGCTATGGCGCGTTCCTTATTCGTCTGCGCTTCCTGCAAGCGGCGCTGAAGCTCTCCGATCTGCGCGAGCAGTTGGACCTGCCTCGCACCCACTGCACGCTCTGCTTCCTCACGGGCTTTCGCCAAGGCCTGTGCATATCTCTGCTCTTCTTTTTCTGCCTCCTGGCGAGCCTTCTCTAATTCCCGCTGAGCAATCTCCTCTTCCCTCATTTGCTCGCGGATACGACGCTGCTCTTCCTTCTCCTCCTGCACTTTCTCCTGATACTCATGTACCAAGAAGAGTTCTGCCAGCTTTAGCCTTAGATACTGAACCGAAATCTCGCAACGCTGTACATTGGCGAGACCGTTGATGAGCTCGTGAGCTTTCCGAATGCGCGCTTCCATTACCTGGACGTTGTTGTATTTAACCTTTGCAATGGCCGCATCGCATTCACCGTTGAACGCGCGCAGCATAAGTTTGAGCGTCTGATTAGTCGACTTGCGCCCTTCGACTTTACTTCCGTTCACCGTCCATTCAATGGCGCAGGTCGCCGCGGCCTTATCCTTGACCATCCGTTTCTGTGCTTCATAGATACGATCTAACTCGGCCTGATACTTCTCTGAGTCGGCAAATTCATAATGCGGCTTATAGACACCAAACGACTGAAGGTTGGCCTCCTCGTCCAGCCGCTCGAACTCCGTCCGAAGCGCTTGAATCCTGGTCTGCAGACTCGTCAGCTCCAATCCACCCTCTTGTATCTTTCGTTGGAGACTTGAAAGGGCCTCTACAGCCTCTATACGATCCTTTTCCATCTGAGCTCGCGCAGCAGTGCGTTCGCTCTCCAGGGACTCAAGAACACGCGCTTTCTCAGCGTCGGCATCGGTCACTCCCCGGAATCGTTCCATAAGCCGATCCTGCTCGGCTAGGAGGCTCTTTCGCTCCGCTTCGGCTTTTCGTAACCGAAGAATGGCAATCGCCAAGGCGACAATCAGAGCAAAAATAGATATCAACAGTTCGGTATTCATGGAATATCCTCATCGGCAATTGTGAATAGATTCGCGATCTGGAAGAAGGATATCTCCCATAGCATAGAGTAACGGGCCTTATTTGAGTCAGCCTATATATCTTGGAAGATTCTACGCCGCCGCAACGGGCTCGTCAATCCAGGGCATTAAGGCTACGAGAGTTGGACCATGGCTTGGAGGGCAAAATTGCAAGGAATCATAGCGATTTGTCGATTCCTTCTACCAAGCGTAACAACTCACTCCCCCGCCCAGGTCGCGCAGGAGCTGCTGGAGCTGGCGCTGAGTTTCGTGGGTGAAGTCGACGCCGCCCGTCCGGCCCGCTGAAAGAGCCTGGCGCCTTGCGACGGCGCCTTGCGACGACCTCTATTTCAGCAATAAGACTCATGAACAGGCTCCAGAAGCGCCGTCGACGTTGCCTATATAGACCTCATCAAAGAAAGTTGTAAGACGCGAGCCCGTTTTTCCGTCTTTATAGGGCATGCCTAGAAAACTTCGCTTCGTACCCCACGTCCGGACCCTCATCGCCATCACCTGCCGCACCGTCCAGGGCCGCTTCCTCTTCCGGCCCGGGCCCCAACTCAATGAAATCGTCCTTGGCGTCCTTGGACGAGCCCAGAGACGCTACGAGACCACGATCGCAGCTTTCTCCGTGCTCTCGTCACACCTCCACGTACTCCTGGTCGTCGACTCCGCCCGAGACGCATCCAACTTCATGCGGTACACGAAGTCGAAGCTCGCGCGCGAGGTCAACCGCCTGACCGGATGGCGCGGGCCCGTCTTCGACCGGCGCTACGAGATGACCGTGGTCACCGACGAGGAGGCGGCCCAAGCCGGGATCTTGAAGTACGTCCTTGCGCAGTCCGTGAAAGAGGATCTGGTCGAGCGAGTCAGCGAGTGGCCCGGAGTGCACTGTGCGGGAGCCTTGATCGACGGTACACCTCTCGAAGGCCACTGGTTCAGCCGGACGCAGGAATTCGCCGCTCGTCTGCGCGGAGAGGACTTCGGGCGGATGCGGTACGCGACGGCTGAAACTGTGACCCTCTCGCCAATCCCTTGCTGGGCCCGTCTCTCGCCGGAGATCTATCGGGCTCGCATCGTGAGTCTGGTCGAGTCCATCGAGACCGAAGCTGCCCTCGCCAGAGAGCGCACTGGCGCCTCCGTACTGGGAGCCGAGGCCGTCTTGTCGCGCGACCCGCAACACCGCCCAGCCTTTCTCGCCCGCTCCCCCGCCCCGCGGGTCCACGCTGCCACGAAGGCTGCGCGAAGAGCGTTCTACGAGATCTACGCCGCCTTCGTCAGCGCCTTCCGGGAAGCGTCCGAGAGGTTAAGGGCTGGTGATTGCAACGCACCCTTCCCCATCGGCAGCTTCCCGCCCGCCTTACCCTTCGTGACCGGATAGCGCCGTCACCGCCGCTCTTTGACAGCCTCAAGCCCGCCTGAGGGCCACTTCTTCGAGCTGATTCGCTCGTCTTATAGAGAAGGTGTGCCCGTTTCAACGCCAAAACCGGTTCGCCGAGGTTGTCAGCATCCAAATTGACCGGTCTAGCTCCGACCAAGCCGCTCAAGCGCCCCGGGCTTCCAAAAAGACACTGGCTCCTGTTCGGTTGGCTCTGCCCTTCGTGGCCGGATAGCGGCATCGCCGCCGCTCTTTGACAGCCTCACCGCCCGCCTGAGGGCCACTTCTTCGAGCTGATTCGCTCGCCTTGGGGAAGGTGTGCCTGTTTTAACGCCAAAACCGGCTCGCCGAGGTTGTCAGCACCCAAATTGACCGGTCTAGCTCCGACCAAGCAGCTCAAGCGCCCCGGGCTTCCAAAAAGACACTGGTTCCTGTTGCCTTCCCCTGCACAAGAACTATACCTTCACATTAAATAGCAGAACCAAGCTGGCGACGACTGCATCTCGAAAGTTCGCAATATCGCTGTCAGGAACGTCAACGGTAGCCCGTTCGTGGACCAGCTTGTTCCTCATCAAATAATAGTGACGAATTCTCTGAAGAATCGTAGGCGGGAACGCGACCTTTTGCCTCACCACACTGATTACGGCATCTCTTTGCTTAAAGAGCTCTTCCAGGGATTGTCCTTTTAGATTCAAACCATCAGTATGCACAATGTATTCTTTCAAGGCTATCTCGAATGTGCTATCCAACAAAATCAACGCGATTCGGTTTCTGGTCTCCAGACGCTGGCGCGAAATGAGTTCCTGAGCAGCCAACGACTCTAGAAGCCCAACAACCCAGGGTCGGTCTGCTATGACTGACTTGTTCACTTCCTTCAACCGCTCAATCGGTTTCTTGCGGACGCGGGGCAAGGGAGGGAGGAACGACTTACGGACGCCTTCAATGTCGTTGATCTCCAAATGTCTGATTTCACCCTTGTCGAATCTGAAAACCTGTCCTTCCCAGTCTCCTTTCAAACGTCTAGAAAGAGAGGAAAAATCACTCACTGTTGGAATCAATATACCAAGCAGCGCGGTGAAAACGGGTTTATTGAAGTTGATGGCGGTCTTCGTGCTGTTCCAAGGCATAAGCCTTGCAGCGCCGTGCAACCCAACTATTACCCTCGCAAGGGACGCATCGGAATGAGGAATACCGGCCGCCCCACGAATATAGCCGACCGCAGGTTCTTTAACTTCCTTCATGATGAGCCGATCGTTGCAGTAGAAGTATACGCCATAGTTGTCAGCAGAGGGATCTCGATCCCTGATCAAGCCAGCGTAGATCTCCACCCCAACACTCGCTCCGTCCTCTATATTGACCTCAAACATATAATATCTTGGCTCAAAGCTAGGCGGATAAGCCCAGGCATCAAACAGCAAAGGCTCAAGCGCCTCCGAGTTGATCTTGATGTTGAATCTATCGTTGCGCAGAAATCTTCCATATGTCTCGCGCAGATGAACTCTAAGCTCTTGTTGGGCCATGTCATCTAGCGTGTACCTAAGCCTCATCAAATCGATAACAGTCGTGTTCGGCGCAATCTGGTCGACTTCGTATACGGGCATCTCCCAGTCTTCATCTTCGAGCCAGTTTTCATCTATGTCTATCTGGTAGGTTTTCCCTTCTTCACGCCTCGTCCTGATCCTAACCGTCTGTGCCAAGGCGACCACTGCCCGCTTACTGCCAACACCGAAGAGACCAATCAAGTTCTCATCCGGTCTATTGAGGCTTGCACCAGGGCTAATCAAAACATGTAGATCGCTTTCAGGAATACCTCCTGCGTTGTCGGTGATCCGAAGTGATCTGCTGTGAATATCGAGATCTATTTCCACACACAGATCTGCCTGTTTACCGTTTCGAATCCAAATATCGAGCGCATTGTCTATCAACTCACAAATGGAGGTGCTGACATTGTAGTCACTTATGATGGACCAGAAGAGCCTCTTCTGCGGAGTTCCGTCAACGATGCGCGACTCTCTCTTCATTCTGCTCTCTATCGACTACTCATCGGCAAATGGAGTATCAAGACAATCTTGACACATAACGCTACCAAGATGAGCGGCGGACTCCTACGCGAGCAGTCTGTTCCGTCCGCTCAATTGCTAGGGTTGGCCGCCCGTTTATTCTACTCCAGCTCCGTTATGCCAAGGAGTTCTTCAGTCAACGGTCGTCCGACTTCACCAAAAAGCTCCTTGGCAGCCAGAAAAGCCTCTTTATTTTCCACTGGCTCGTATTCAAGGTAAACGAAATCGTACGAACAACCTGCATCATCACCCGCCTCGGTAGCGATCCCAATGGCTTTGTTGACCTGTCGGCAGTGCTTCAGCATTGCGGTCATACTTAACAAACGCTTTCGGCGCTCATCCCGCTGATTGCGTGGAAGCGGACTGGCGAGAAAGAGTATGCAGTCGCTGCGGCTTCGACTATAGGTGGTGGTCCAATCGTCATCTTGCTTCTCGTCTGCGCGAACGACCGCTCTCAGAACACTTTTACCGAGCGCAATGCGGCGCACTCGAGGGATCATGCTTAGGACAGTTGCGATCCGAATAGAGTCAGGCCTACACTCGATTACATCTTCTCCGTATCGGAGTTCGCCCAGGCTCGGATCATGCTCATGTACCTTTCCGATCATGTGGTCAATGACGAGTCCAACGTTAGCATCAGGTAGATCACCCTCCAAGAGTCGCCGGAGGTGCTGGGCATAGGGTCGAACGTCGTTTTCGTAAACGGAAAAGCCGCGCCTTTGTGCTCGAAATGTCAATAAGTTCTCAAGGTTTTCTAGATGATAGGCGAAGACACCTTCTTCTTCGTGCACTCGCGGCTTTAGAGTGGGCAGAAGCACCTCACTCCTGTCTTCGAGATAGTTGACCAGATCACCGGGCGTGTTGAGAAACTGAGCCAAGTTCCAGAAGTCGCGAAACGAGAGAATGTGCAAGGGTACCGAGGTCCTCTGTAGCTCAGGGACTAGCTCAAAGGGATCGTAGGGGGCTGAATCGTGATGAAGGATGATAATCCCGTACAACCATTTGACTTCAGTGCGCGGAAACGGCACTCTCCCCCTAGGTGGGTTCTCCATGTAAGCCAGCCGGCCATCGCGGATCGCCCGCACCGCCCCGGCCACTTGCCTCCCAGCTTTGGCGAGATTCTTCCGTGCCCAACTCAGGGCATCTTTCTGGCTGCCTTGACCGCTGGGATCGAGAGCTTGCGCTTTGACTTGCATAACGAGCCCAACATCATGCCACAGGACCAGCACATCCGTAACCTCGTCTTGGTCTTCCTTCCTTGGCGCGCGAAATACGAAGAGCGGCGAAAAGGCGCCTTCTACAGATGCCTGAACCTCGTCCTCCGTTCTTGTACCGATATCGATCTTGAACTTCATCGCTTCTGGCCTTCTATGTAATCAGATGAGCGTAAGGTCAGCAGCAACCTCGGCCAACCTCAAGATCAACTATCTCCGTCTCCACCCCTAATGCCTTCCCGACGACAGTCTCCACGCCTGCTCCAAGCAAAGGTGAAATGAGATGTATGTCACTCATTCTATGGAACGTAAGCATTGTACACCAATCCCTAATCCTCGTCAACGTCGATTGGGTTGTCGGGTTGGCGCCTGGCCTTACGGAGTGGCCCCAATCTTAGCCCGACCGGCTTCCGATGGCTTATCTTACTGATGAGAATGGAGTTAGCACCACCCATGCCGGCTAAGCGGTTCGAAGTGCGGATGAGTGATCAGTAGGTGGGTGGCAAAGCAGGGGAAAATGAACTGCCATTCCCACTCTGTCTCCATCGTGTTAGGCTACTTCCTCACATCTGGGAGGGTTCGATGCCGCTGCGCCAAGCTGATGGGAGCCGGACCGATCGCCGCACCGCCGAAGGAGGCCTGGGGAGTGAAGGCAGTAGGTCTTCGGCCTACCGGGACATCGGTCCTTTGCACGTGGACAATGGCTCCCCGTATGCGGACAACGGAAGGCTGTACGCGGACCGCGGCTCGTTGTACGCAGTCAAGGGTTCGTCGGACACAGTCAACGTTCCGTCGCACGCGGACGACGCTTCCTCGCACGCGGTCAACGGGAGGCTATATGCGGACAGCGGCTCGTTGTACGCAGTCGACGCTTCGTCGTATGTGGACGATGACCCGCTGTACGCGGACGACGCTTCGTTACACGCGAACAGCGGAAGCCTGTACGCAGACAACGGCTCTTTGTACGCAGTCAACGCTTCGTCGTACGTGAGCGATGACCCGCTGTACACGGACGACGCTTCGCCGCACGCGGATAATGGTCCCTTGCATGCGGACAACGGAAGGCTGTACGCAGACAGCGACTCGTTGTACGCAGTCAATGGTCCGTCGTACGAGGACAAGGCTCCGTTGTATGCGGACAACGAAACGTCGCATGCGGTCAATGGTCCGTTGCACGCGAACAACGGAAGGCTGTACGCGGACAGCGGCTCGTTGTACGCAGTCAATGGTCCTCTGTACGCGGACAATCGTCCGCCGTACGCAGGGATCGTTACGCTCCCTCTTAAAGAGGAGGCGCCGTAGAGAGGGAGCGACACGCTCCCTGCCTGTCGCGTCCAAGACAACGCGGACGACGGCCTACAGCTTCGCCGCCGGTGTCCGGTTGGCTCACTCCCCCCGCCCAAAGCTCTGAACCCAAATGACGCGGTAACCTCCGGGAGCCGCGTCGTAGCCTGCGCCCACGGCGAGGCCCAAGCCCAATTCGCGGCAATCCGGGTCGAGGAGGTTCCGGCGGTGGCCCGGGCTGGCCAGCCAAGCTTCCAGGGCCTCTTCGACGGAGAAACGCTGCTCGACGATGTTCTCGCCGATGCCGGTGCGGTAGCCTTCCGCCCGCGCCCGGTCGGACGGGCCCAGGCCCTCGGGCGTGCGGTGACCGGAGTAGGAACGCAGCAACATGTCCTCGGCGTGCTCCTGGGCTATTCGGTCGAGGAGAGGATTGGCCGCCAGCGGCGGCACCCCCTCTCGCCGGCGGATCTCGTTGACCCGCGAGAGCATCTCGTCCGCGATCCGCGACCGGTCGCCGAGCCTCGCCGTGGCGGCGGCGAAGTAGTCTCCCTGGTGCCAGCCGAACAAGTAGACACGGAAGGTAAGACCCCCGGCGACGGCGGTGCCGATACCCAAGTCCCGGAAGCGCCCGTCCGCAGCTCCCCGCAGGGTGGCGCTCAGGGCTTCGGGAACCGCATCCGAAAGCGAGAAGTACTCGCGCCAGTCGTGGGCCGAATACCCCACCTGCCGTAGCCAGCCCGAGACCGCCTTTGCCGAGGGTGACCGGAGATGCCGGCCGGCCCTGGCCATCTCTTCCGCCTGTTGCTGCGCCACCTGGGTGAGGACCGGCGAAGGGCGGAGCGGCAGCGCACCGGCGCGCGCCCGCTCCCGGCTGAAACGGGCCAGCCATTCCTCCAGGGAATCCGCCCCGAGGGACGGCGCAGAAGCCCAGGCCAGCGCCAGGGCACAGGACCAGCGAATCCACGACGACACGGCAACCTCACGTCCAGAGCAATCTGGTTCAACGATACTCTAAAAAAGGAGGGTATGTACACCGGCAATCTTCCGGCTGCATGCGGGATGGCGCCCCGTCGTATAGAATCGCCTCGAGGCCGGCAAGGGCGGCCTACGGTCCGCGTGAAGGGTCGAACCCACCCTTTGGGATTTTGCGCAAGCCCAAGGACCTGACTTCCAGCCCTGGAGACGCGGACGCTGGGCGAACATGGAAGGAAGGTGTCTATGGCAGTCTCCACCAGTCTCCCGGAACGCGCCTCGCTCGACTATCTCAAGAAGCTCGCGAAAGAACGGCTGCGCGAGCTGCGGACCGCGGACCCGGCGGCCAAGCTCTCGACGGCGCAGCTCGCCATCGCCCGCGAGCACGGCTTTTCGAGCTGGCGGGCGTTGAAGGCCGAGATCGACCGGCGGCGTGTGCCACGGCTCGGGGACTTCTTCGCCGCCTGCCAGGCCGGGGCCGTCCCAACTCTCAAGGCCTTGCTCGCGGCGGAACCGCAACTCGTTCGCGAGCGCGACCCGGCGGGCAGCACCGGGCTCCACCTTGCCGTCGCCCATCCCGATTGCGTGCGCTTACTGCTCGTGCACGGCGCCGATCCCAACGCACGCGACCGTGGAGACAACGCCTACGCTCTCCATTTCGCCGCCGCGGGCGGGTACCTCGAAAGCGTTCGAGCGCTTCTCGACGCCGACGGCGACGTGCACGGCTTGGGAGACGTGCACCAGGCGGACGTCATCGGCTGGGCGGTAGGCGACGGCAGAAACGTACCTCACGACGTGGTGGCGCTGCTGATCGACCGCGGCGCCAGGCATCACGTCTTCTCCGCCATCGCCATGGGAGACATGGAGCTCGTGCGAGCGATCGTCGAGGAAAACCCGGACGCTCTCGCGCGCCGCAGGTCACGTTTCGAACAGGGACAAACTCCACTGCATTACGCCCTCGCGGCGCCCAACGGGCTGCAGCCAAAAACCGCGCAATACGACATGGCGGACCTCCTGATCGAGCTCGGCGCGGATTTGGAGGCTGAGGACGACAACGGGCGCACGCCGCTCGCCGTGGCGATGCTCCACGGCGATCTGGAAGCGATGCGCCGCCTCGAGGCCGCGGGAGCCAAGGAGCCAAAGGTCATCGATCCATCGAGCCTCGAGGAGCGCGTGGACGCGCTGCGAAATTCGATGCGCAAGCAGGTGACGCCGATGCTCTGCGTCGAGGACGTCGATGCAACCGTTGCCTGGTACACGTCGCTCGGCTTCACACTGCGGGCACGCCACCCGGAAGTTGGCGAGATGGACTGGGCCGCCCTATCCTTCGGCAAGACGGAGCTGATGATACAGTCCCGCGGGAGCCGGCCGCATAATCAGATCGCTCTCTGGTTCCACACCAGCAAGGTCGAAGGGTTGTACGAGCTGATGAAAAGCCGGCAGCTCAAAGCCGCCCAGGAGGCGCTGGCTGGGGACGCCGTCACGGGGCCTGCCATTAACTTCCTGGAAGATCTCTATGATCCCTTCTACGGAGGCCGCCAGTTCAGCGTCAGTGACCTGAACGGCCTGGAGCTCGTATTCACCTCGACGTGAGGGAGAGACTCGACGATTCCATGACGCCCAAGGCAATCCCGCAATTCGGTGAGCTTCTCCCCGGCACGGACTACGTGCTGCGCCCCGGCGGCTACGCGATCGTCGCCGGGGCGGAGGGCATGATCGCGGTCGCTTCCACCCGGCGCGGTTTCTTCCTGCCCGGCGGCGGACAGGAGGAAGGCGAGTCTCCGGAAGAGGCCGCGGTTCGCGAGGTTCATGAAGAGTGCGGGCTGCGAATCCGCATCGTCCAGTGTCTTGGCGTTGCCGACCAGCTCGCGCTCGCCGACAACGAGACGTGCTATTACCGCAAACGGTGCACGTTCTTCACCGCCGAGCTGCTGCACCAGGATGGGCCCGGGGAGCCCGATCACCATCTGGTCTGGCTCGTCCCGGAAGCCGCGCAAGCCCATCTCGCCCATGAAAGCCAGCGCTGGGCGGTCGCTGAGGCGTACGGCTTGGCGCTGGCCGATTTGAAATCGGGTCTCCAAGACGTCGGCGAGGAGTGATCACCGACGCGCACGGTTGAAGATCACCGAACCGGTATCGCCGCTGCGGAGACGCCCCGCCGTCCTCGTGGACAAGCGGGTATGGTAACGGTCTGGGGCGTCTCTACGGGACCATCCTCGCATGGCAAAAGGGCTGAGGTTATGGGAGGCATCTCCGTAACCTTGACCTCACGAAATCGCGTCAACGGTCCGTAGAGACGGCCCAGACCGTTACGACATCCTTGACTCCACGGCAACGGCGGGCCGTCTCCGCAGCGGCGATACCGGCCCGGTGTTCCTCACCCCAAAGCGTCAGCGCGAAACGTTTCCGCCGCCACGGTCACCCTCTCCTGTACAAACTCGTTCGCCTTGGTTTTTGACGACGGCACACGCCGTGCCGTCTTTTCTGTAGAAGGAGGTTTTTCCATGTCCAGAAGCCGTTCCCTGCAACACCGCCTCGGAGCTGCCGCTCTCGGGGCGATTCTGGCCCTCGCCGTTCTCGGCGCAGCGCGACCCATGGCTGCTCAGTGCGATCCTGAGAATCCGCCCGCGCCGTACGTCTTCTTCCTGCTCGACACGTCCGGCTCGTTGAACTGGAGCCCAATCTGCACGCAGACGATGTTCGACAACGGCCAGTGCTCGTTCCCCTGCCCTACGGGCGACTGTTTCGTCCCTCTCCAGGGAGACGATCCGGCGTCCAAGCTCTATCAATTGAAGGAAGCGCTGCAGACCGTGATGGCCGGCCAGACGGGCGTGCAGTTTGGCTTGGCGACGTTCAATCAGGATCAGCTCAACGTGCGGGCCAAACATTGGCTGTACCAGGCCGCGAGCAACGGCCCCTCCATTCCGAGTTGGGGGCCCTTTCCTGCAACGGGAGCCAAAGAGGTGTTCGGCCTGGCCTGGAGCTGCAACACGGGGAGCGGCGACAACCAAATCGGCTGCGCCCCGACCACACCAGCAGATCTGCCGGACCTGTGGGAGCTCACCCGCGTCCAGCGCCTGCCCAAGGGGGGGATCGGCTTCAATCAACCGGTCATTTTTTACGTCCGCCAGGGGACGGTCGTCTACAAGGTCACCTACATCCCTGCGGGCGGCTCCGTACCGGGAGCGGCGAGCCTCACCGTCAACGTCCGGCTCGACAAATGCCTCAATGGGGGTTGCACCACGACGACGCTTGCAGGTCAGGCCAACACGCTCTGGAATCAGCCGCGCGAATTCATTTCCTGGGACAATGGGAGCACGAGCAACACCATACGCACCAATCCCGAGCTCAATTACTTCACTCCCGTGGCCGCGGACGCTTCCGCCACCAACACCTGCTCGGGATGGGACCCCAATACCGATTCCACGGCCGACCTCTTCAACGGCTACAACCTCCGCTTCCCCACCGACAGCTCGGATCCCCGCGGCTCCTTCCTCTACCCCGGCGACGTCCTGCCCTTGGATTGGCAGACCGATCACAACCTCGACGTCCAGGTCCGTCTGGCCCCGAACCTGGCCGGGAATCCAGGGGGCACGCCCGATTTCCGGACCTCGCCCTACCTGGCGGATGCGCGCAGCGGCTCCGACACGTTCCTCCGCCTCAAGAACGCCGCCCAGCGCCCGCTGATCGCCGTCGGCGCGACGCCTCTCGGCAACTCTCTCGCGTCGGTGAGCACGTGGTACACGGGCTGGCAGAACGTGGCGCAGGCCAACGATCCCGATTTCGCGTGCCGCAAGAAGGCGGTCATCCTGCTGACGGACGGCGACGGGACCTGCAGTGACGACGCCTGCACGCCGGCGAGGACTCTCTTCCAGCAGGCCGGAGTCCTGGTCTTTGCCGTGGGCTTCAGCGGTGTCGAGGGCCCGCAGCTCTCCTGCATCGCCGCCAACGGTGGCACGTCTACGCCTTTCCTGCCGTGGACGAAACAGGACCTGATCGATGACCTGAACAACATCCTGGCGGCGCTCAAGGCGCCCTGAGGCCTCTACGGCACCCGCGTATAGCTCGCCGCCCTGAAGCTGGTATCGATCACGGCTGCCAAGCGTTGCGGTTACCGCTCTCGAAGCCGTCTGCGAAGATCAGGCTGGAAGGGCCGCTGGCATTGGCAGTCCACTGGCGCGAGCTGGATAGTGAAGTGCCCGCCATGGCCGGGCTGACCAGCGGGGTGGCGTCGGCGACCGTAACCGTAACGGTGAAAGCCCCCGCCGCTGGAGGTCCAAACAAGAAACTGGAGCTGGTTTGTCCGGCCTGAACAGTTCCGTTGACACGCCATTCAATCGCAGGCGGCGGGCCGCCCACCGGGGAAAGTACGCCAACCGAGAATCGTTGGGTGTCATTCACCTGAACCGTGCCTGACGGTGGGCTCTCGCTCCCGGGCTCGATCGGGTCGATACCGGCCGCGGGAACACCCCAACCGCCGTCGTAGAGCGCTTTCACATAGGCTTGTGCGCAAATCGAGCAGAACGGTTGGCCGAGGAACTGCATCAGGCACTGCGATTCCCGCGGCCGGTACATGCCGGTGCTCTGATAGCGAGCGCCCTCGAACAGGCCCAGGACTCCTGAATAGGAGGAGCCCTCGGGTGTCGGCACTGGAGTCGTCGGCAGAATCCAGGACCTCCATTTCACCGTGGAGAAGGAGGTCTGATCCGTGACGTTCGGCTCGCACGGCGGTCCGGAAATGTCGCTGCACGGCGAAAAGCCGGGGAAGGGACTATCGTACTCGTCGGCCAGGCGAGAGAAGGAATGACCGTACTCGTGGCGGATCACATCGACGGCGCTCCCATTGGTCGAGGTCACGGCAAGGAATCCTCCGGACCCGCCGTACGTGCCGTCGTTGACGAGCACGAAGATCTTGTCCCAATCGGGCACTGCCGCGGCGGCGGCCAACACTTTGGCGGTGTCGACCACGAGCAGGCGGTGAATCATGAAGGAGCAGTAGCGGGCGTCGAAGGCGGTGGTCCGGTAGGTTCCAGCCAGCGGGTCGTTGAGGGCCTCTGGGTCCGAGCAGCAAGAGACGTTGTCGCCGCTGCATTGGGCGAGGTAGGGCGGGTGATCCGCTCCGCTCTGACTCGACGCGGTGAACAGAGTCGAGACGTTGACGTAGTTTCGATACTCGCTGTAGGGAGTGATCGAGAAGAACGCCGACACGACATTGGAAGCATCGGCGGCGAAGGCCGTTTGCTGAGCCGCGGTGTAGCCATCGCCCATGATCAACAAGTCGACACGGTTCGACGGGCTTCCAGTGCTACCGAGGCTCGACGCGGTTCCCCGGGGTATCGCGCCGGCAAGCCGGAAGCCGGCGGCGAGTTGATCGATGCGATCGAGATCGAGATCGAGGGAGGTCGCCGCACTTGTCCTGATGGCGAGGGTCGCGCCATCCTCCGCCGGGACCCGGACCACTGCTGCCGCCCGCGGCAGGGCGAAGTCGGCTCGGACCAACGAGCCTTCCTTGTTGACTGGAAACTCGACGTGGACGAAACGTTCGAAGGCAACTACGTCGCGGAAGATGACCTCTCCCCCAACCGAGAGCTCGACATCCACTGCACCCTTGGGATAGTGATTTCTCAAACGTGCCAAGACTGCCTGGTCCGGGCTCAGCGAGGGTCGCGGCGCGGCAAGTTGGACTCGGGTGTGATACACCGGTTCAAGCACACCGGACGAGTCGACTTCCACGACAATGTAATGCCACTCCGCGAGGGAGCGAGCAGCCGCGGGAACCGCGAGCCCGACCGTGGCTAGGATGGCGGACAGGATTGACTTGGTTGGGCTCATAACGATCCTTGCTCCCGCCGCACGCCCATCGTAACTTCGCGTAACCTCCACGAGTACGCCGAGGTGCGCTTAAAGCGATTTCGTGTCGGTGAGTATACCGCAACGGCCCGGTGGTGGAGGGGGAGCGAAGAGGGAGCGGCCGGATTGGACCGATCGGACGGACCGGACGGCTGTAGTGGAAAGCGCCCAGCGCCGCGTCCTCCAGGCTCAGACGGCGTCGAGTTGCTCCGCCAGGGGACGGATTACCAGGGTGCCCGCCCACCCTGAGCTTGCCTGTCCCCCGTCGAATCGGCTATAAGCAAGAGTCATGCAGAGTCTGGCCATCCCGCAGCATCCCGTTGAAACCACAGAAAAAAGCTTCGAATCGCTGGGGTTGAGCCACCCGATCCTGCGGTGCATCCGCCTGGTGGGCTTCGAGCATCCCACCCCCATCCAGGCGGCCGTCATCCCTGTTGCCTTGACGGGTAAAGACCTGGTCGGCCTGGCCGAAACCGGCTCGGGCAAGACCGCCGCTTTCACCATCCCCATCGCCGAGCGGCTGGCGAGCTCGCCGACCCACTCGCTCAAGACGCGGGGGCTGATCCTCTCCCCCACCCGCGAGATCGCCTTGCAGACCCAGACCTTCCTCGACCTCCTGGGCGGCGACTACGGCCTGCGCACGGCGTGCCTCATCGGCGGCGTCAAGATGGGTCCCCAGCACACCGCGCTACGCCGCCGCCCCCACATCATCGTGGCGACCCCCGGCCGGCTGCTCGATCACATGGAGCAGGGAACGGCCCGCCTGGGCGACGTCGACGTCCTGGTGTTGGACGAAGCGGATCACATGCTGGACATGGGCTTCCTGCCGCAGGTCCTCCGCATCTTGCAGCAGGTCCCCACCAAGCGACAGACGCTGATGTTCTCCGCCACCATGCCGCCCCCCATCGAGCGGCTGGCGCAGCAGTTCATGGCCGATCCGGTGCGGGTGGACATCACCCCCAAGGGTGCCGCCCAGGGGATCAGCCACCGCCTCTACCTGGTGGAGCCGGAGAACAAGAAGGCGTGCCTGCTCGCCCTCCTCCACCAGGAGCTGGGGAGCACCCTGGTCTTCATCCGCCGCAAGACGGACGCCGAGTGGCTCTCGGGCGTCCTGGAGCGCGAGGGGCACCCGGTGGAGCGCATCCACTCCGACCTCTCCCAAGGACAGCGGGTGCAGGCCCTCCAAGGCTTTCGCGAGGGCGAGCACCGCATCCTGGTGGCCACCGACATCGCCGCCCGCGGCCTCGACATCCCCCGCGTGCGCCACATCATCAACTTCGACATGCCCGAAACCGTCGAGGACTACATCCACCGCGCCGGCCGCACCGCTCGCGGCACGGCCACGGGGATCGTCTCCACCATCGCCTCCTGGATCGACAAGATGCGCATCAAGGAGATCGAAGCCGCCCTCGGCGAAGACCTCCCCCGCTGCACCGTCCCCGGCGTCGAGCCCTACGTGGAGATGAAGCCGCGCGTCAACCTCGCCGGCGGCCGCCGGGCATCGCTCAAGGTGAAACGGCGGTAGGAGATCCTTCGCCGTTTTCCTGCTATCTTTAGCGGAATTGAGCTCTAAGCCCGTGCCCCCGTCTGACGGCCGTGCCGCACGCGTCGAGGCGATCCTCAAGGAGCTGCAAGCAGGCGCTCCCCCCGAGGACTGCTTCCAGCGGCTGTTCGAAATCTATTACGATCTCCTGCGCCGCTTCTTCTCCCGGCGGGGCTTCGCGCCGGAAGATTGCCAGGAGCTAACCCAGGATACATTCCTCGGGATCTATACGGGTATCGGCTCGTTTCGCGGGGAGTCCGGATTCGAGACCTGGATGTGGAAGATCGCCAACAACACCTTGCGTAAGCGGTGGCGCTGGCTGAAAGCGGAGAAGCGGGCTGCCGAGGAGGTACCACTGGACGAGATGGAAGAGCTGATCGAGGGGCCCCAGGCCGGCCTGGCCCAGGAGACCGCTCCCGATCCGGGGCAGGCGGCCCTCGACCGCGAGCGCTCGCGGCTGATGCGCGAGGCCATCGAGCGGCTCCCGGATCAGATGTGCAAGTGTCTGATGCTGCGCGTCTACCGGGACCTCAAGTACCGGGAGATCGCGGTCGTCCTCCGGCTCTCCGTAGAGACCGTGAAGGCCCACCTCTTCGCCGCCCGCAAACGTTTGCAGCAGGAGTTGGGGGACTATTTCCAAACCGAGGAGGAACCATGACTGACCCGGCAGCCCAGCTCAAGTCGGCCATGGCGGGTCTCGCGGCTTCCCTGCCGCGGGGTCCCCACCTGACCGAGGACGAGATCGCGGCCTACCACGCCGGCACGCTCCCCGCGGCCGAGGCGGCGTGGGCGCAGGATCACCTGCTGGCCTGTGCCGAGTGCACGGACCTCCTGCTGGGGCTGGACGACCTGGCCGGGGAAGGCGAGCCCGTCCCCGCCGGCGAGGTGGCGGCGGCCTGGCAGCAGATGCGGGCGCTCCTCCCCGCCGCGGAGCCCGCGGCCGTCCTGCCGGCGCCGCTCCCCTTCCCTCCGCCCCGGCGGGCGGCGAAACCGCCGGTCTGGCTCGGGGCTCTCGCGGCCTCGCTCCTGGTGGCCGTGGTGGGCCTCTCTCTCTACACCGCCTCTCTGCGGCGGATGGTGAGCGAGCTCAGCCAGCCCCAGAGCACGGAGCTCAACGAGCTTTCCCCCGATTCCTACCGCGGAGGCGAGGAGAAGGCGCTGAAGGTGGAGTTAGCGCCGGGCGACCGGAGCTTCCTGCTCGTGCTTCACGCCACGGATTCTCAGACGTTTTCCTCTTATGAGCTGGAAATCGCCCGGACCGGAGGCGCTGTCGTCTGGCACGGCGATCTGCGGCGAGACAAGCTCGGCCCTTTCATCCTCATCCTGCCACGCAGCCTGGTGGGCGAGGGGGAGTATTTCCTTCGCTTATGGGGAGAGCGCGGGAAAGGGCGAGAGATCTTGGGTGAGTATGGGTTGAAAGTCGTAGCGCATCCGTAAGGAGGTCGTTAGAGCGTACCGTTGACTTGTCCTTGCCGGTGACGTAGGCTTTTACCATACCTTAAGGCACCGTCATTCTCGACCTTCCCCATGAGCGGCTCCCGCGCTTCCCGGGCGCATCCATGCTCCTGATCTTGCTCCTTGCCATAAGTTGTCGCGCGCGCGAGCGCGTCCTCCACCTGACTCCCAACACTGTAATGGATGCGGCCCTGAAGGGCGGTGAGTCCCACTGGTATCGCATCAACCTGCCTCCAGGGCAATTCGCTGACCTCGTGGTCGAGCAGCGAGGCATCGACGTCAAGCTGCAGCTCTACAGGCCGGACGGCCGACCCTTTTCCCAAGTAGACAGCCCGAACGGCACACAGGGTCCGGAGCCGCTCCCCCTCCTCGGGGCTACGGGACCCCTGAGACTGGAGGTGTACTCGGATGATCAAAAGGCTGCGGCCGGCCGCTACGCCGTGCGCATCGGAGCCGTGCGCCCCGCGACCGGTCGTGACCGGGCCCGGGTAGCCGCCGAACGAGATTTCGCCGCCGCCAAAGAGCTACAGGAGCGAGGTGGCAGTGCCTCCTTGCGCGCCGTGGCAGCGAAGCTTGAGCAGACAATTTCCCAATTCGAAATCCTCGGAAACCTGGGGAGGGCTGCGGACGCCAGCTACGCCCTAGGCCGAGTCCGCATCAAGCTGAACGAGCCCGCGGCCGCTGTGCCGGCGCTTCAGAAATCCCTCGCAGCCTTCCGTGCATCGGGCGACCGCAACGCTGAGGGGCGGACGATCAACAGCCTGTGCCCAGCCTACCTCTCCATGGGGCTGCCGCGCGAAGCCCTGGCCTGCGACTACAATGCTCTGGCGTTCGCTTTGGGTAGCCCGAGTGGCGAGGCCAACGCGCTCAACAACCTCGGGCGCGCCCAGGAGAGCCTTGGGCGAGCCGAGGAAGCCCTCGTCAGCTACGACCAAGCGCTGATCCTCTGGCGTCGCTTGGGGCTGCGGAGCAAGGAGGGGCTGACGCTCTCCAACCGAGGAAACCTTCTCGGCGCCCTGGGCCAGACCCAACGCGCTCTCGATGATCTCGACCGGACGCTTTCCCTTCTTGAGGAAAATTCCAAGGCCGGTGCTCTCGAAATCCGCGGCTACCTGCGCAGCCAGGCCGGACAGCCGGGACCCGCTGCCAAGGATCTGGCTCGGGCACTCGACCTGCACCGGCGAGCCGGAGATCGGCGAGGCGAGGCCGTGGCGCTCAACGACCTCGGCCTGCTATACCAATCTCTTGACCGCAAGAAGGCGCGCCGAGCATTCGACGAGGCTGCGGCCATTTTCCGCGAGTTGGGGGACCGCTCCAACGAAGCCGTGGTGTCCGTGAACCGCGGCCGCTTGCGAGCGGGAGATGGGGATCTCTCTGGTGCTGAGGCAGATTTCGAGTGGGCCCGGAAGGCCTTTGTCGCCGCTGGGCAACCCTTAAATGAAGCCATGGCCTTGCTGGGCCTGGCCAAGGTCCAGCGGGAGCGTGGGGACCTGCTGGGAGCCTTGCGCACCGTCGAGACCAGCCTCGCCCGGATCGAGGCTCTTCGCACGCAACCCGGAAGCCTCGCGCTGCGAACCTCCTTCTTTGCCTCTTATCAGGACCCTTTCGGCTTCGCCGTAGACACTGCCATGGAGCTTCACGGCCGCGAGCCGAGAGGTGGCTATGATGCCAAAGCTCTGGAGACGGCCGAGCGGGCGCGCGCTCGTACCCTCCTCGATGCCTTGGCCCAAGCGGGTGCCAACCCCTGGCAAAGGGTCGATCCGGCACTTCAGGCTCGCGAGGCCGCGGCCAGGGAGGGGCTCGAAGCGGCCTACCAACGGCGGCAGGCCCTCGTCGGCTCGGGTGCTTCCGCCACCCAATTGGAGGCGGCCGAGCGCGACTTGCGGCAGCACCTGGGAGAGCTCGAGAGACTCGAGGCGGCGATCAGCCATTCTGCACCGCCCGATGCCACCTTCCAGCCGCTTTCTCTAGAGGCCATCCGCAAGGCGACCCTGGCCCCGGATACCCTGCTGCTCGAATATGCCCTGGGCGAACGCCGCAGCTTTCTATGGGTAGTGTCCTCCCGAGACCTGCACAGCTACGAGCTTCCTCGTAAGGCTGATCTCGAAGAAGCGGCCCAGAAGGCCCACGGCCTGCTCGCTGATCGCCGCCGTACTTTGGTCCGCCGCGAAGTTGAGCCCGCTTTGGCCCGGCTCTCGCGCTTGCTGCTCGGCCCGGCGGTGTCCCAGCTCGACCGTCACTGCCTGGTCGTGGTGCCGGATGGCGCCCTCCATCTGATCCCTTTTGGTGCCCTGCCGGATCCTGCAGCGGAAGGAGTCCCCCTCCTCACCCATCATGAGATCGTGAGCGTGCCTTCAGCCTCCTCGCTCGCCGCGCTCCGCCTGGAAGCCGCAGCTCGCAAGCCGGCTCCAGCTCTGGTGGCCGTCCTGGCTGACCCTGTATTCGAAAGCACCGATCCCCGGGTGGCGAGTCGCCGGCCTCGGCCCGCACCAAGTGCTCCAGGGAGGAGCCGCCGATTCCCCCGGTTGCGTTTCTCACGGGAGGAAGCGCGCGACCTTCTCTCTCTGGCACCGCCCGGCGAAAGACTCTTGGCGTTGGACTTCGCTGCCAGCCACGAGCTCGCGACCAGCGGTGCCCTGGGCCGGTTCCGGATCCTCCACTTCGCCACCCACGCCATCGTCGACACTGAGCAGCCGGAGCTTTCCGGCATCGTACTGTCCATGGTGGATGAGCTCGGCCGGCCACGAGATGGGCTGCTGCGCACCTACCAGATCTACCAATTGCACCTGCCGGCGGACTTGGCGGTGCTTTCGGCTTGCGAGACTGCGCTCGGGAAGAACATCCGGGGCGAGGGCGTCGTCGGCCTGACCCGAGCCTTTTTCCACGCGGGTGCCCGGCGGGTCATGGTCAGCCTGTGGCCGGTGGAAGATCGTGCCACAGCCGACCTGATGCACCGTTTCTACGAGGGACTCTTCCGCCGCGGCCGGACACCTGCCGAAGCCCTGCGGCAAGCGCAGGACGACATGCGGCGCCAGCCCAACCGCCAAGATCCCCATTTCTGGGGGGGATTCG
Source organism: Thermoanaerobaculia bacterium (assembly GCA_036275055.1). Classification (GTDB taxonomy): domain Bacteria; phylum Acidobacteriota; class Thermoanaerobaculia; order Multivoradales; family UBA5704; genus DATARR01. The sequence continues at coordinate 9,033 of DASUEN010000232.1, read as the reverse complement.
TACTGCAGGGAGACTGGCGCTAAACAAAGCGGGGCGTTCCCGGATCAATCCGGGTTGACGCACATTCAAATCAAAGGAGGGAACGATGAAAACCAATGATGATGCTCAGAGCTCTGATCCCGTCCCCGACCCGACCGCCCTCAGGGGCACTGAAGCGGAGGACCTCGACGGAGACTTTCCTATCGAAGGCGACACCGGGGTGGTCGATAGCGCCGGCCAAGCGCACATCCCCCCGCCCCCGCCCGTCCACTGAGTCTCGGCTGATCCGTTCACCGGGGACCCGCTTCCGGGTCCCCGGTGCGAAATCCATTCCCCGAAGTACAATAACCAAAACCTGTTCTCATCTGGAGAGCCTGTCATGGACGCGAGCCCCGACGACGCTTCCTTGCCTGATTTCGCGCCGGACGGCCTCGACGGGTCGACCGGCGACTATCTCCATCCCGGGCTGTCGCTGCCTGATCTCGCCGCCGCGTTCCAGGACCCGCCTCCAGAAAAGCGCCAAGCGAATAAAGGGCGCCTCCCTCGCGAACGCGTCGATCCCTTGAATCTCGCCTCCGCCGGCTGGGCCGTGGTCTTTCCCCAGGGGGGAGATCCCCGGGTGCGCGAAGCCCTGAAGCCTCTGCTCGATCGGCGCCGGGAGCAGGCGGGAGAGCTGTTTCGCGAGTATGCCGGCGAGGACGGCTATCAGCCGGGCGAGCGGGCCTTGGACTTCCTCGTGCGCCACCGCGCCGGACCCGGACCGGCCGATCCCCGGCGGGTTCCCTACTATCTCCTCTTGGCGGGAGGCCCCGAGGCCATCCCGTGGGACGTGCAGCATCAGCTCGACGATCAATATGCCGTGGGCCGCCTATCTTTCGACACGCCCGGGGAATATGAGGGCTACGCCCGCGCCGTGCTGGAAGCGGAGCAGACGGCTCCTCCGGCGGAGACCGCCCGCCGCGCCGTGTTCTTCGGCGTGGAGAACCCAGGCGACCGGGCCACGGAGCTGATGTCTCAGTACCTGGTTCGGGCCACGGCGGCCACGATCACAACGGACCGGCCGGAGTGGGCAGTTTCCGTCCTCACCGGTCCGGAGGCCACCAAGGAACGCCTGGGCCGGCTCCTCGCGGGCGGCGACGAGACTCCGTCCCTCCTCTTCACCGCCAGCCACGGTATGGGCTTCAGCGCCGGCCACGAGCGCCAGCGCGACAATCAAGGTGCCCTGCTGTGCAGCGACTGGCCGGGACCGGGGGCCTGGAAGGGTCCCATTCCGCCGGAGCATTACTTCGCGGCCGCGGACCTCACCACGGGTGGGCGCCTGGGAGGCTTGATCGCCTTTCTCTACGCCTGCCATGGTGCGGGCACGCCGCAGCTCGACTCCTTCGAGCGCGCGGCGGACGGCTCCCCGCGGCCTCTGGCCCCGCAGCCTTTCGCCGCCCGGCTCCCGCAGCGTCTGCTCGCCGCGGGTGCCCTCGCCGTCGTTGGCCACGTGGATCGCTCCTGGGGCTTCTCCTTCGTCTGGCAGGGAGCTGGGGGCCAGCCGGATGCCTTCGAGGACTCCCTCCTGCGTCTTCTGAAGGGGCATCCGGTAGGCTCGGCTCTGGAGCCCTTCGCCGAGCGAAGCGGCAACCTGGCCTCGGCCTTCCTCGGCGAGCGCTTCGGCACCGCCGGCCCCGGTAACGACAAGCTCCTCGCCCGTCTCTGGACGGCGGCGCAGGATGCGCGGAGCTACTCGATACTGGGCGATCCAGCGGTGCGGTTGCGGTAGGAGAAAAGTCGGGAAATGGCCGCTTGGGGGACAACCGGTGGAGCGAGCCTGCGGAGGTGGCGCCACCATAACGTGCCGGTAGCGGAGACGTCCCAGCCCATAACGATATCCTCGCAGCTCACGTTGACGGCGGGACGTCTCCGCGGCGGAGATATCGATCCGATCACCCATACCATGGGACGGGGCGACACCGGCGCCGGCTGGGCGATTCCTCGCCGGGCGGCATTGCCGCCCCGGAGAGACGTCCCGCCGTCAACGTAAAGTGCGGCGGTATCGTGGACGGGCTGGGAACGTCTCTACGGACACGCTGACTGTCTCGCGAGATCTATCGCCTGAATATGCCGTTCAAGCTCGGCATCGACTATGGATCTCGCCAGCACGGTCCAGAAATAGGTTCATGGTTGAGTCTGCGCTGCCACTTGAGCTCTCTCGGCGCCTGGCCTCAGCCTTCCTGGGCGAGCTCTTCGGCATAGCTTTCCCCGTCTTGGTCGAGCTGGCCGTGCAACTTCCACCTGAGACCAAACTCCACAGGCAGCCAGCCAGATCCTTCAACTCGGAAACGATAACGGGCTCCTGCCAGGCCAGGTTCTTGACCCCTTCATAGAAGTTATCGCCGGCCTGCACCTTGACTACGACTAAGACGATGACGAGCGCTACCAGCGTCGCAGCGGCAGGAAATCGCTTCTTCGAAGGCGGCATCAGAGCCTCTGCCACGGGGTACCGGGCCGTGGACCGTATTAGAGCTACCGAGATGACGAAGGCAAAGAAGGCCATGGACGCAACCGCCATTCCCTCACGGCCATTGAGGACGAGATTCTCCGCTTGGACTTGCTGAAAATTGCGCTCAATGTACTGAACGCCTTTCAGAACCCCCAGTGCTACCACCACCGGCCACCCGAGGCTGATGACGAGACTTCCCAGCCAGGTCCCAGCCGGCGAACTCCCGAGCCCAACGAACGGGCGGCTGATCTGTGCCACCATCACGGGAATCAACGAGAGAGCAGGCCAGAGGCACAGTACCCACACCCGGGTTCTCTCATCGGTCCATCCGGCCTTGCCTACGATGGCCAAGCCGGCGAACGCAGCAAGGGCGAGCCAAACGCCCAGGTAACCCAGATTTCGCACCATAGCCCTCACCCACCCGCCCTCCTGCTTCAGAATCACGGCCCGCCGAGCGGCGGTACGGGCAGTGAGGCCCCCTGTGAGCATGCCGATTAGCACGAACTCCAAGCCAAGAACGAGCCAATGCGAACACCAATCCAGCGTTGGGGGCCATTGAATCCCTTGACAGTCGTGGCCGGTACTGGGACAGCCAGAGGCCACGTGCACCATCAGCCTCACCAGGGCCCAAATGAGGCCTGCAATGACGCCGCTCCATATTCCGAGCCAGGTACGGTTATTGATGACCTGCCTCTGATCCTTGATAGCCCATTTCCGATTCCTATGCTTGGCCAGCCACCGGTCGAACCAGCAGACTCCGGCGAGGTCGTGGCCCCCGGCGGCCAGGGCCGCTAGGGCGACTCCCGCCCGCTCGCGCTGATCGGACTTTACTCTGGCCGACACGAGGGCCTGGACGTCCTCCGGTCGGGCCAGCTTCGCCAGGGAAAGCCCCGCCTCCCAGCGCACTCTCTCACTCGAGTCCTGAAGCGCCGTGTTCAGGCAGGCGTGGGCCAGCTCTCCTTCGGGATCAGCGAGGCGGCGGGCCGAGACCGCGGCACCCAGGCGCTCCATGTCGCGGCCCGAGCCGAGGAGGTTGAGGAGCAGCGAGCGGGTGAGAACCGGGCAATACCGCTGCTCCACCCAGAAGGAGAGCTCGTCGCTCTGGCGATAGATGGCGCTGCGCACCACGAACTCCAGCTCCCGGGTGGAAAAGCGGAAACACTCCCGGTAGGGATGCAGGAGGTTGGTGAGGGCCTCGGCGCTCAACAGGGTGTCTGGGCTCTCCCGCCAAAGCTCGCTGTCGCTGAAGTTGCTCACGAGGATCCGGGCCTGCCGGAACTCGAAGAACCGGGGGTCGGAGTCCAGCCAATCGCGCAGCAACGGCACCAGCCGCTCATGGACGAGCTCGTACCAAGCCTCGCCGCTCCGCTCCTCGTGGCGCAGCAGGCGATGAGAAACGAGCCAGTCGAGAATCTCCCGCACCTCACTCTCGGGCGCCGAGAAGCCCGAGATCAGGATATCGGCGAGCCGGGCCGCCCGCTTGGTGCCTTCGGGTGTGATCAGCGAATCGAGGACCATGCGGGCCAGGAGGTGGCGCTCCTGGGGCAGCTCGTCCGCCACGCTCTGCAGGTAGCGGCGAAAGACGCCGACACTCCCGCCGAGGCTCTCCAGGTCGGCGACGGTGATGCGCGGGACGCCGCCGCCGGCCCGGCGCAAGGCCGCTTTATAAAGCTCCGAGCAAAGGATCTGCAGCAGCGACGGCTCGCAGTCCACCTCCGCGAGCTGAACGATGAGGCGCGAAATCACCGCGGGCTCGAAGGCGACTCCCGCATCGACCAAGGGTCGCGAGACGGCCTGGCGCACTCCGAAGGCAGTCAAGGGCGGCAGGCGGTAGCGTTCCGCAAGGAGATCAGGCAGCCGCGCCCCGAGCTCGTCGAGATTCGCCAGGTAATCTTCGCGCAGGCTGAAGACCACGGTGAGGTCCAGCGTCCGGTCGTTGACCACCGTCGCCAGGGCCGAGGCGAAGGCAGCCCGCTCCTTGGGCTGGTCCTTGAAACGGATGAAAAGCTCCTCGAGCTGATCGAGGACCAGGGCCACCGGACCCGCCTGCGTCGCACGGGCCAGGGCATCGCGAAGACTTCCACCGGGATCGGTGCCCTTTTCTTCTCCCGTGCCGAGGGCCGCTACTACGGCCTGCCGCAGATCCTCCACCGGCGAGGTGAGGAGGCGGGCATAGACAGGCCGGTACCCCCGCTCGCGCAAGGCCGGAAACACCCCGGCCAGGAGCAGCGAGGTCTTGCCGATGCCGGACGGCCCATAGAGGACCAGCGTGCGCTCGTTGGTGATACGGGTCACGAGGTCGTGGATCTCGCGGTCCCGGCCGCCGAAGCGGCGGCGATCCTCGGGCGACTCGGTGAAGTAGTCGAGGAATTTGTAAGGATTCTTCGTCCCGGGGACGGTTTCCGGGGACTTCAGCTCAGCGATCATCCTTTGCCTCCTGACGCCATCGCGGCGGTGAGCCCCTCCACCACCGCTTCGAGGTCCGCATCGATCCATTCCACCTGGGCCTGGTTCCAGAAGCAGTCTCCCTTCTCCTCGCCGGAGCAGAGGAAGAAGAGAGGACCCCGGGCCCGCTCGTGCCACCCCTCGATCAGCTTGCTGAACAGCCGCTTGACCAGGGGATCCCGCGGGCTGACGCCGAGGAAGAAGAGGCTGCGGCCGTCGTAGCCCCGCACCAGGTTGACGATTTCCTGGCTCATGCGCCCTATCCGGTCCCAGAGGTCGTTGTGGTCGTCCTCGGTGAGGACGAGGGAGGCCGGGTCGCGAAAGCTGCCGCGGACGTGAACCAGCAGGGGAAGGTCTCCCTGCGGCACCGCGGCGTCCACGCCCTGGACCACGCGCACCCGCCGGCTGCGCTCCGCGAAGGCCTCCTCCAGCAAGCCGTCGAAATGAAGATAGAAGAGGCCCGGGACGTTCCACCCGGCGACGTGGGAGAGGACGGCCGGCGGGAGGGCGCCGCGATAGACGTCCTCGATGGCCGCCACCAGGTCGCGTGGCCGATTGCACGCCTGAACGAGCTGGCAGACCCACTGGAGGAGGAAGGTATCCATCCAATCGCCGCCCGCCGCGCAGAGGTCGAAATCCCGCGACCGCGGATAGGAGAAACGCTGCGCGAGCGTGCCGGCGAGCTGGCGCAAGTCGCTCGCCGGCGGATCGGACCGCACGGCTCCGGCGCTCAGCACCCGCGGACCGATCACCGGCACGCACTGCCCCGCGGCCAGGACGCGCACCAGCGTGGCGGGAAACTCCGCCGGAGCACAGACGGTGATCCTGGGGGCGGCGGCGGCCGAAGCCGCCAGCACGGAAGGAGATGGCGACGCCGCCGGGGACGCGAGGTCGAAGATGCGCGGCGAGCCGGAGAGGAACAACAGCGGAGTGATGAACGGCCGCCCTACGTCCTCCGGCTGATTGACGTTCAACAGCTCGCGGGCGCTCTCCACCGCCCGGTCCACCCGGCCTGGCTCGCGGCCGGCGAGCAATTCCTGGTAAAGCTCGCGGGCGAAGGTGTTGGCCTCCCGGTCCCCGATCTCGTACCGCATGGCGACCACCGCGGGCACGCCCGCGGCGAGGAAGGAAGGCCCCACTCCCGAGAGCCGCCGGCCCTCCACGGGAGTCCCGGCCTGGCAGCAGTTGAGCACGGCGAGGCGGAGGCCGGCGCCCTTGAAGAGATCCGCCAGCGTCTCGCCGTCCAGCCAGAAGTCCTCGTCCAGCGCCTCCTCGCTGTTGAGGCGCACCTCGGTACGGCCGGATTTCTCGGACTGCTGGCCGTGTCCGATGAAATGGAACACGTCCCAGGGGCCGGCGCGCAACTTGTCGCGCAGACGGCTCGGGGTCACCTGCCCTGCCAGCCGCTCCAGCACGACGCGCTCGCTCACCCGGGCCACGCAATCTTCGAGGTTCTTCACCTCCCGCGTCACGTCGAGCCCTGAGCCGGAAGGAATCACGGCCAGGACGTGCAGCGGCCCGGTGAGAGGAGGAGGCTCCCCAGGGGGCTCCCCGGCGAGGGGCGTGCGGACGATGGCATAGGCCGGATGGGTCGCGAGGAACCGGGCGCCGCCGCGTGGGTCGTCTTCATAGAGGGCTTCCCAGGGGAGTAGGTCGAGCGGGCGGTCTTCCACGTGCAGGCAAAGGAGGTAGCGTACGCCGTCCTCTCTCTCCTTCCTCACGGCTTCGAACAGCTCGCCCACCGCTCCCGCCATCAGCGCGCTCCACAGCCGCGCCCCCACCTCGCGAAGCGTCTCCTTCGAGCAGGTGCCGCACTCGACGTCGTCCAGGGCCTCCATCAGATGCCGGTCGGCCAGGTCGAGGTCGAGGGGAACCTCCGCCTCCTGCCCGCCCACCGCGAGATGGACCTGGCGGATTCCGCTCTTGGCGACAAAGAGCCGGAACGAAAGCTCGACGTCCTTCATGGCCCCCTCCTCTGTAGGATTGCTCCCAAACAGTATGTTCCAAAACAGGAGGTTTCGGGGGTGTCCGGGGCGGGTTCCCCGCCCAAGACCCCTCATCACCCCAGCCCTCTTCTCCCGTCGCCCCCGTCGCCGGGAGCGCTCGCGACCGAGCTTTCCAAACAGCCTCTCCAGTAACGTGGCAGCTTCTCCCTGCCGGGCTTCCCCCGCCCAAGACCCTCACCCCTGCCCCTCTCCCGACCCCCTGATCCCCCTCCCCGGGAGAGGGGAACCCGGCTGAAGCATTCTTGCCGTTCGTCCCTGCCGTCCCTTTCGTCCCTTCTGGCTGTGATGAGGGGCCGGCCCTTGGCATCACCTTCGCTTACAACTTTCTCCCGTGTGAAGCGCGGGGTCCCGTTTTGAGAAAAATCACGAGCAGTTTCCTCATCCTCACAGCCTTTGCTGGGACGCGCCTCGCCGCGCAGGGCACCCCGACGCAGCCCAAGGTGCTCCTCCTCTCCCTGGAGGACGCGTTGCGCATCGCCTCCGGCGAGAGCGAGACGGTGTGGGTGGCCGAGGCCGGGGTGACGAGGGCGATAGGCAACCTGAAGACGACCCGAAGCACCCTCTTCCCGCAGCTCTCGGGCTCGGCCTCCTATCAGCGGACGCTGCGCTCGCAGTTCAGCGGCATCAATTTCGGTGGCGCCTCGCAGGATCAGGGGCTTCAGAGCCTCCCCTTCTTCCAGCTCAACCAGTACAGCCTCGGCCTCTCCCTCTCCCAGCTCGTGTTCGACGGCGGCCAGGTGCTGGCCCGCTCCCGCGCCTCCGAGGCGCGGCGGCGGTCGGCGGCGATCGACGTGGACGCCGCCAAGGCCCAGACCCTGCTCGACACCACCAGCGCCTATTTCGACGCCCTGCTCGCGGACCGGCTGGTGGAGATCGCTGAGGCCTCCCTCTCCCAGCAGGAGGAGCTGTTGCGGCAGACCGGCGTGGCGCAGCAGGTGGGCGAGAAGTCCGAGTTCGAGCTGCTCCAATCCCGCGTGGCGCGCGACAACCAGGTCCCGGTGGTGCTCCAGAACCGCAGCCAGCGCCAGGCGGCCTACTGGCGGCTGAAGCAGCTCCTCAACGTGCCGCTCGACGACGAGATCCACCTCACCACCGGCATCCAAGACCTGCCGGAGCGCTTCGCCAAGGCCGCGGACTCAGGCCTCGAAGGGCAGGCACCCGTGCGCCAGGCCGAGGAGAACGTGCAGGCCAATCGCGAGCTACTGAGGAGCGCGACTCGCGAGCGGTGGCCGTCCGTCTCCCTCTCGTCTTTCTACAATCCCGTGGCCTATCCGGCGAGCGGGGTGATACCGAGCATCCCCGACTTCCGGGAGAACTGGACGGTGACGCTCAGCCTCTCCGTCCCCATCCTCACCGGCGGCCGGCTGGCGGGCGACGAGCTGACGGCGAAGGGGAACCTCTCCGAAGCCCAGGCGCGCCTGAAGCAGACGCAGGAGGCGGCGGAGCTCGACGCCCGGGTGTCCCGGAACGACCTCGCCGACGCCGAGGCGATCCTCAAAAGCAATCAAAGCACCGTCGAGCAGGGGCGCCGCGCCTACGAGATCGCGCAGCTCCGCTTCCGCGAGGGGTTGTCGAGCCAGATCGAGCTCCAGGACTCGCGCCTCCAGTTCGAGCAGGCCGAGGCCAACCAGGCCCGGGCCCTGCGCAACGTCCAGGTGGCGCGGGCCAAGCTCGCTCTGCTGCGCGATCTGCCGCTCTCCGGCAACAGCGCCGCGGCGGCGCAGGCGGTGAGCGCCTCGGCCCAAACTCCGGCCCCGGCCCAATCTGCGCAGCCGGCGCAGCCCTCCACCGGCGGGGTGACGATCCCGGGGATTTCCAGCCCAGGGGGGCCGCCATGAGAAGAAAGAGACACGGACGAGGACAAGGACACCAACACGGACAGGGACACGGACGCGAAGCGCTGATTTTGATCGTCCTTGCAGGATTGGTTTTCGCCGGCGGCTGCCGGCGCGGGGAAAACAAGGCGGCCAACGCTCCCCCGCCGGCCATCACCCTCGGGCCGGAGGACACGGCCTTGGTGACCAGGGCTCCCATCCAGAGCGGTCCGGCCATCACCGGCACGCTGGCAGCCGAAAACGAGGCCACCATCCGCTCGCTGCTCTCCGGCGCGGTGCT
>DASUEN010000231.1:0-14525 GCA_036275055.1 Thermoanaerobaculia bacterium | reverse complement strand
CGCTATGCGCCGCAGGACATTACGGCGTGCACCTTGTCCGAGCCGCGGCTGCGGGACCGGCTGGAGCCGCGCTTCGCCGAAGCCGGTCGATGTCTGGCGCTCGAAGGGTGCTTCCGGCTGCCGCCCCTGGGAGACGACAAGAAGGCGACGCCGGACTCGGGGATCGAGATCCTCGAGCTGCCCCGGTGGTTCGTCTGCCAGAACCCGGCGTGCCGCGCGCTCGTCCGCGCCGACGGGCTGGAACAGAAAGGCTCGCGCTACCGGCATGGGTGCATCCGACCGAAGGGCTCCGAGTCCGTGCCGGTGCGCTTCGTGGCCACCTGCCGGCGGGGGCACGTCGAGGAGTTCCCCTGGGTGTGGTTCGCGCACCGCAACGTCGAGGCGATCTGCCCGGCGCCTAGCCTCAAGCTGCAGGAGGGAGCGACCGGCGACTTCTCCGAAATCCTCGTGAAGTGTGCCTGCGGCGCCCAGGAGAGGCTTTCGACGGCGCTGATTCCGAGCTCGCTCCCCCATTGCGAGGGGCACCGGCCGTGGCTGGGCGAGGCGGGGCGCGAGAGCTGCGAAGAGAAGCACCTGCGGCTCTTGGTGCGGAGCGCCAGCAACGCCTACTTCGGCCAGGAGGTGAGCGCCCTTTCCATTCCCGAGCGCGGCCGCAAGCTGGAGGGCGCGGCGCGGCAGGTGTGGCACATCCTCCAGGTGGCCGACGCCGCAAGCCTGCCGGCGTTTCGCAACATTCCCCAGGTGAAAGACGCCCTCGGGATGGCCTCGGACGCCGACGTGCTGGCCGTCATCGAGCAGATCCGGATTGGGGGCGCGCCCGTGCGGGAGCCGTTGCGCACGGCGGAGTATCGCCAGCTCGTCGCCGTGGAGCGCGAGACCTCGGGCGAGCTGCCGCCGGACGGCGGCGACTTCTTCGCCCGGGAGGCGACGCCGGATGGCGGACCGATTCCCAAGATCGCGCGCCTGGTCCTCGTCCCCAAGCTGCGGGACGTGCGCGTGCAGATCGGCTTCACGCGGCTGGAGCCGGTGATGCCGGACCTGGAGGGAGAGTTCGATCTGGCCGTGCAGTCGGCGCCGCTCTCCCTCACCCAGGACTGGCTGCCGGCGAGCGAAGTGCGCGGCGAGGGAGTGTTCATTCAGCTCGACGAGAAGGCCGTCTGGGATTGGGAGCGGCGGCCCGAGGTGCTGGCAAGAGAGCGCGCCCTGATAGCGGGCTACAGTGACTGGATCTCGACGCTGACAGGAGACAAGTGTCCGCCATTCCCTGGCGTGCGCTTCTATCTCCTCCACTCCTTGTCGCACCTGCTGTTGACGGCGATCTCCCTGGAATGCGGCTACGCGGCGAGCGCCATCCGGGAGCGCATCTATTGCGCGCGGGCCGACAGTGATACGCCCATGGCGGCGATCCTCCTCTCCACGGGAAGCCCGGGAACGGAGGGAACCCTGGGCGGCCTCGTGGAGCAAGGCCGCAACCTGCACCGGCATCTGGGGAGAGCCTTGCGGCTGGGAGAGCTCTGCTCCAACGATCCCGTCTGCGCGGGCCACTCGCCGCAGAACGACCACTCGGAGAGGTTTCTCGAAGGCGCCGCCTGTCACGGCTGCCTCTTCATCGCCGAATCCTCCTGCGAGCGCTTCAACCGCTACCTCGACCGATCCCTCGTGGTGCCAACCCTGGGGCATCCGCCGGAGCTGGCTTTTTTTGCGCAGCGCGAGGGTGGGTAGGGCGGTCCTGAAGGAGGCACGGGCAGGCAGCCGGCGCGCTACAAGAAGACGGAAGTGAGCACTACGCCAGCCACCCCGTGAGACACAAAGTCCGTTCGTGCGTCACGACGAAGGATCATGAACTACAGTCCATCCCGGTAGGAGTCACGCCGGGCCCGGATTGCGTCGCTCTTCCCGGCTTGGCTGGGTTGCCTGAAGGCTCCCTAGTGACGCTTCCCGGTTTAGCAGTGATGCCTCCCGGTTCAGCAGCGGTGCCTGAAGGCTCAGCAGTGATGCCGGCCAGCTATCGTGGCCACGCCATTCCTCTTGCCTGGAGGAAGATCATCTCACAGTGTGACTGGAGTGTGATTTTGGGGCCTTTCGGCCCCGCTTTCGAACTCGTATTTTGGATGTAAGTGCTTGATTCTACGGTGGTGCGGCTGGGAGGACTCGAACCCCCGACCAAGAGTTTAGGAAACTCCTGCTCTTTCCACCTGAGCTACAGCCGCAGGCCGGGGGATTATACCCCACGCCCGATTCCGTCCCGGCCCGCCGGGCACCCCTCAATACTGGATCAGCGACTCCACCTCGTACCCCTGGAGCTTCTGGCGGCCAGGGAGGAAGGTCAGCTCGATGATGAAGCCGAAGCCGGCTACGACGCCGCCCAGGGACTCCACCATCTTCGCCGCTGCCAGGGCCGTGCCGCCGGTGGCGATCAGGTCGTCCACGATGAGCACGTGCTCGCCGGGCTGGATGGCGTCGTCGTGCATCTCGATGGAGTCCGTACCGTATTCCAAGTCGTACGTCTGCCGGATTTTCTTGTACGGCAGCTTCCCCGGCTTGCGCACGGGGACGAAGCCGGCGTTCAGGTCGTAGGCCACGATCGGCGCGAACATGAAGCCGCGCGATTCGATCCCCACCACCTTGTGGATCCGCTTCTGGGAAAAGAGCCAGACGAAACGGTCGACCGTCATGCGCAGGGCCAGCGGGTCCTGCAGCAGGGTCGTGATGTCGTAGAAGTTGATGCCCGGCTTGGGAAAGTCGGGGACTTCACGGATGTGCGCCTTCAAATCCTCCATGTCTCCTCCACGAGCCAGCCCGCAGGCTAGCGGTCGATCGTAAAGCCGTCCCACTCGGGCACGGCCGCCATCTCTTCCTCTACGAGCCGGGTGACCCGCGCCCCCGGCGGCCCTTCCCGCAGCCGCTCCCGAAAGGCGCTCAAGGCTTCGGGCTCCCCCGCCGCCTCCGCCTCCACCCGGCCGTCCGGCAGGTTGCGTACCCTGCCGGTCACTCCCAGCTCCTGCGCCACGTGGCGAACGTACCAGCGAAAGCCCACGCCTTGGACGCGGCCGCTCAGCGTGAAACGGAAGGCCCGGGCGCTCATCGCTGCTCCGGCTTCCAGCCGTGGCGGCCGAGGAGGGGGACGAAGGCCACTTCCTCCCCCTCGCGGCGGCGAATCTCGCCGCGCGGCGACTTGCGGTAGAGCACCAGGCGCTGCAGGTTCCGCTTTCCTTCCGGGACCAGCAGGGTGCCGCCCGGCGCGAGCTGCCCGAGGAGCGGCTCCGGCACCTTGGGCGCGCCGGCGGTCACCAGGATGCGGTCGTAGGGCGCCCACTCGCTCCATCCCACGGTGCCGTCGAACACCTGGATCTTGACGTTGTCGTACCCGAGCTGGCGCATGCGGGGGATGGCTGCTTGCGCCAGCTCGGCCACCAGCTCCAGGCTGTAGACCCGCCGCGCCAGGGCGGCGAGGATCGCCGTCTGGTATCCGGAGCCGGTACCGATCTCCAGCACCGAGTGCTCGGGCCCCACCTCCAGCAGCTCGGTCATGCGCGCCACGACGTAGGGCTGGGAGATGGTCTGCTTGGTGTTGTTGCCGATGGGCAGGGCATGGTCGCCGTAGGCCTGGCTGCGCAGGTGCTCCTTGACGAACAGGTGGCGGGGGATCTTGCGCAGGGCTTCGAGCACACGCTCGTCCTTGACGCCGCGGGCGGCGATCAGGTCGCGGACCATCCGCTCGCGCTGGACGGCGTAGTCGCTCATCGTCAGGCCGGGAACGCGAGGGACGAGAGCTTCTCCCGCAACGGGCTCAGGCTCTCGAGTCCCGGGTAGTAGGTGAGGTCGAGGTGGAGGGGCGTCACCGAGACCCGGCTTTGCGAGATGGCCTCGAAGTCCGTGCCGGCCGCCCGTTTCCATTGCGGCGTGCCGGCGATCCAGTAGTACTTCCGCCCCCGGGGGTCGAGCTTTTCGATCACCGACTGCTTATAGACCCGCCGGCCGAGCTTGGTGAAGCTCACACCCTGGATGGGGCCGGCCGGCACGTTGACGTTGAGCAGCAGGTCGCGCGGCAGCTCCTCTTTGAGCAGGACTTCAACCAGCCGGCGGGCGAAGTCCGCGGCGGCGTGGAAGGAGAACCCCTCTCCCACTTCCTGGCTGAAGGCCACGGAGGGAATCCCCAGCAGGGTCCCCTCGAAGGTGGCGGAGACGGTACCCGAGTAGGTCACGTCGTCCCCCAGGTTGAGGCCGAAGTTGATGCCGGAGCAGACCAGGTCAGGGGGGCGGTCCTTGAGCAGGGAGAGGATCCCGAGGTTGACGCAGTCGGTGGGCGTGCCGTCGACCGCGTACCAGTTTTCCTCCACTTTCTGCATGCGCAGGGGGCGCGAGAGGGTGAGGGCATGGCCGGTCGCGCTCTGCTCGCGGTCGGGCGCCACCACCACCACCTCCACCTCCGCCAAGGCGGAGAGGGACGCGGCCAGCAACTTGATCCCTTCGGAGAAGATGCCGTCGTCGTTGGTGATCAGGATGCGTGTCATTCGGCTTGGATGTACTTCCCGATGATCGGTTGCAGCGCCTCGACGGTCGCCGCCGGGATCATCGACCGTTCGGTGATCAAGGAGTATTTGAGGGCCTCGGCGCAGAGGCAGTCGCGGGAATGGGCCTCCCCGATCCGGCGCAGCATCTGGCGGACGACTTCCTGGGACATCTTGGCGTTCTGCTGGACGACCACCATCACCGCCTCGCCGGAGACGGCCTCTTCGGTCTCGTGCCAGCAGTCGTAGTCGGTGACCATGGAGAGGGAGACGTAGCAGATCTCCGCCTCGCGGGCCAACCGCGCCTCCTGGAGGTTGGTCATGCCGATGATGTCGAAGCCGTGGCTGCGGTAGGTCTCGGACTCGGCGCGGGTGGAGAACTGCGGCCCCTCCATGCAGACGTAGGTGCCGCCCTTGTGCACGGTGGCCCCGGCCGCCGCCGCCGCCTCGGCGGCCGATTCGAGCAGCCGCGGGCAGACCGGCTTGGCCAGCGAGACGTGGGCCACCAGGCCGTTGCCGAAGAAGGTGTCCACCCGGTGGCGGGTGCGGTCGAAGAACTGGTCGGGGACCACGATGTCGGTCGGCTTGTACTCGATCTTGAGCGAGCCCACGGCGGAGACCGAGACGATCTCTTCGACGCCCAAGACCTTGAAGCCATAGATGTTGGCCCGGTAGTTGAGCTCGGTGGGCAGCAGCCGGTGGCCGCGGCCGTGGCGGGGGAGGAAGGCCACCAGGCGGCCATCCAACTCGCCAATGACGTAAGCGTCCGAAGGATCGCCGAACGGCGTCTCGATCCGGCGCTCCTCGCGGACGGTCATCCCCTCCATCTGGTAGAGACCGCTGCCGCCGATCACACCGATACGGATGTCACTCATCAGGAAACTCCTCCTTCCATGGGAATCCAGAGCAGAGCCGCTTGCCGGAACCGGCGGGAGAGTCTAGCAGTCTGGGGCTCTGGGGGCGAGTCGGCCGCTTGGAGAGGTCTACGGAGCCGGGTGCTCTCTTTCAGACCTCGAACTCACTCCGAGGCACCCCAGACTGTCGAATGATGGATTGCAGAGTGCCGATCCGGAGTTGCGAGTGATTGGGAACGGGCACCGTGATGGTGGTGTTCTTCATCGCTTTCTGCATGACGACGTGACTGCCTCGCTGGCGGATCTCGGCGAATCCATGCCTCCTGAGGATCGAGCAGACTTCCGGGCCGGAGAGGATTCGCAGCTTACCCAACCGCGACCTCAAGCCGCGTCACATAGACTTCTTCACGAAAGCGCCGCTTGATCTCCTCAGCCGAAGCCGTCTCGAAGAACAGCTCGAGCGCTTCTCGAAGATTGTCCCTTGCCTCCTCGATGGAGTCACCCTGGCTCGCGACGTCGAGCTCGGGGCAGAGGGAGACGTAACCGTCTTCCTCACGCTCGATGATGGCTGTAAGCTGCCTGTGCATAGGTCACCTCGATGGTTGAGAGGTCATCATAGCGCGTACGCCTCTCCCCGCTCTACCGGATCGCCTCCACCACCGCCAACGCCGTCGCCAGCGCCTGGCGCCCTTGAGCGCCGTCCACCCGCGGCGCGGGCTTGCCCCGGCAGGCGGCGAGGAAGGCCTCCAGCTCGCGCTTCAGGGGCTCGGCGCGCTCCACGGGGAGGTCGTCCGGCAGGATGCGCCGTTCGCCATCCCTCTCTTCCAGCCGGTACCCCTTGATCTCCTGCGCCTGGTAGTCCAGGGAGTAGTACCGGTTGGGCAGGAAGGCCCGCAGCTTGCGCGCCCTTTCGGAGGAGACGCGCGAGGCCGTGAGGTTGGCGACGCCGCCGGAGGCGAACTGCAGACGCACGTTGGCGATGTCGATGCGCGGTGAGAGCACGGCGATCCCCGTGGCCCGCACCTCTTCGACGGGGCTCGGGTCCAGGGCGTGGAGGATCTGGAGGTCGTGGATCATGAGGTCGAGGATCACGTCCACGTCCAGGCTGCGGGGGGAGAAGACCCCCAGGCGCTGCACCTCGGCGAAGCGCGGCGGCGTGCCCACCCCGAGCAAGGCCTGGACGGCCGGATTGAAGAACTCCACGTGCCCCACGGCCAGCACGCGGTCGCCGGCCGCGGCCAGGAGGCGATCCGCCTCGGCGAGGCTGGTGGCCAGGGGCTTCTCGATCAGCACGTGCAGGCCGCGGCCGAGCAGGAGGCACCCCATGTCCGCATGGGCCACGGTGGGTGCCGCCACCACCGCCGCCTCGATCTCCCCGGCCAGCTCTTCGAGCCGGGGGAAGATCCGCGCGCCGTGCTCGCGGGCCGCCGCCTCCGCCGAGCGGGGATCGGGATCGTAGATCCCCACCAGCTCGGCGCCCGGGAGCGACGACAGCAGGCGGACGTGGTTGCGCCCCATCGAGCCGGTGCCGAAGACGCCGACACGCAGACGATTACTCAGGCTCCCCTCCTCCCCGCCCGCCGCCGCGGGGAACGGACTTGTGCACTCCCCGCTGGCTGCTCTCGACGAAGGCGATGAGATAGTCGACGTCCGGGTCCTCGGCCAGCTCGGCCTTCAGCCGCTCCAGGGCCTGCGGCGTGTTCAGCTTCGAGCGCACCAGGATGCGGTAGGCGAGCTCCAGCCGGCGCACCCGGTCGGCGTCGAACCCCTTGCGCTTGAGGCCGATGGAGTTTAGGCCGTAGCAGGCCGGCTTCTGCCCCACGGTCTTGACGAAGGGGAGCGCGTCCATGGTGGCGACGGTGTAGCCGCCCAGGTAGGCATGCCTCCCCACCCGGCAGAACTGGTGGACGGAGGTGAAGGCGCTGACGTTGGCGTCGTCGTGCACCTCGACGTGCCCGGCCAGGGTGGCGTTGTTGGCGAAGACGATGCGGCTTCCCACCTGGCAGTCGTGGCCGATGTGGGTGTAGGCCATGAACAGGCTGTCGCTCCCCACGCGGGTGACGCCCCCGCCCTTGGCCGTGCCCCGGTGGACGGTGCAGAACTCGCGGAACTGGTTGCGGTCGCCGATCTCCAGCCACACCTCTTCGCCCATGAACTTGAGGTCCTGGGGATCGAAGCCGAGGGCGGCGTTGGGGTAGATCCGGTTCTCGCGGCCGATGCGGGTGGGGCCGTAGACCTGGGCTCCGGCGCCGATCTCGGTGCCATCGCCGATCTCGACTCCGGCGCCGATCACCGCGAACGGACCGACGCGGACCCCTTCACCCAGCTTGGCCTGCGGGTCCACCACGGCGAGGGAGTGGATGACGGCGCTCACCGCGTTCCCCCTCTCCCGGTGAGGGGGGTGGGAGGGGGCGGGAGAGGGGGCCAGGGGGTGAGGGTCTTCACCGGTCCACCATGGCCGACGAGATCACCGCTTCGGCGGCGAGCTGGCCATCCACCATCACCTTGCCCGCCAGCTTGCAGTAGGTGCTGCGCAGCCGCAGCACCTCGACCTCGTAGCGGATCTGATCGCCGGGCACCACCGGCCGGCGGAACTTGGCTTGCTCGATGCCGGCGAAGAGCACGAGCTTGCTCGCCCGGTCCGGGACGTCCCCCAGCAGCAGCAGGCCGCCCGCCTGCGCCATCCCCTCGACGAGGAGCACCCCGGGGACCACCGGCCGCCCGGGAAAATGGCCGTTGAAGAAGGGCTCGTTGATGGTGACGTTCTTGAGGGCGACGATGCGCTTCCCCGGCTCGACCTCCAACACCCGGTCCACCAGCAGGAACGGGTAGCGGTGGGGCAGCACCGACAAGATCCACTCGACGTCCCACTTGGGGGCCTTCGGGGTCGAATCGCTCAACTCATCCCTCCTCGCCGTCCCCAGCGGGCTCCCCGAGCTTGCGCTCGAGGGCCCGGAGGCGCCGGCTCATCTCTTCCAGGCGTGACAGCAGGGCCGTCTGCCGCCGCCACTTCCGCATCTCCACGGCAGGAATGCCGGCCACGGCCGTCCCCGCTGCCACGGAGGTCAGGGCGGCCGACTTGGCCGCCACCTGCGCCCGGTCGCCGAGCTCGATGTGGCCGGCGACCCCGGACTGCCCCGCCAGCACCACGCCGTCGCCCAGCCTGGCGCTGCCGGCGATGCCCGCCTGGCCGCAAAGGATACAGTGCCGGCCGACCTGCACGTTGTGCCCCACCTGGACGAGGTTGTCGATCTTCGTGCCTGCCCCGATCCTGGTCTCCCCCAGGGTGGCGCGGTCCACCGTGGAGTTGGCGCCGATCTCCACCTCCGCTTCCACCACCACGCGCCCCACCTGAGGCACCTTGTGGTGGACGCCGCCGTGGGTGGCATAGCCGAAGCCGTCCGCTCCCAGCACCACCCCGGCGTGGACGATGACAGCCGCCCCCACCTCGGTGCCATCGTAGAGCACGGCATGAGGATAGAGCAGGGCTCCCTCCCCCACCACGCAGCTCCGGCCGATGGCCACGAAGGCATGGAGCGTGGCGCCGGCGCCGATGCGGCTCCCTTCGCCGATCACCACGTAGGGGCCGACGTAGGCCGCGGGGTCCACGGCGCAGCCGGGCTCCACGATCGCCGTGGGATGGATTCCGGGCTCGCGGCGGTCCACCGGGTGGAGCCGCGAGAGGAGCAGGGCCAGGGCGTACCCGGGATCGTCCACCACCAGGAGGTCGCGCCCGGGGCGGCCGGCATGGGCGATGAGAGCCGGCGCCACCAGCAGGGCGCCGGCGCGGCTCGCCGCCGCCTGCGCCCGGTAGCGGGTGCTGGTCAGGAAGGAGAGGTCGGCCGGGCCGGCGCCCTCCAGGGTGCGGATCGTCTCGACGGCGCGGTCCGGGTTCCCTTCGACCCGCCCTCCCACCCACTCGGCGAGCTCGGCGAGACGGTAGACCACCGGTTACTTACCCGTGGCCGCCGCGGCATCCAGACGCTGGACGACGGTCGAGGTGATGTCGATCGCCTCGTCGGCGTAGATCAGGCCGCTCTCGAACTTGCGGAAGATCAGGGTGTAGCCCAGCTCCTTGCCGACCTGGTTGATCACCGGCATCACCTTCTCGTCGATCTGCGCCAGCATGTCGTCGCGCTTCTTGTTCAGCTCGCGGGTGGCGTCGTCCTGCGCGCGGCGAAAGGCGATGTCCTTCTCCTCCAACTGCTTGGAGAGGTCGGCGAGCTTGTCCTGGGCGAGCGAGAGGCGCCCGTCGGAGATCTTGGCCTGCAGGTCCTTCAGCTCCTGGGCCTTGGTGCGCAGCTCACCCTCCCGCTGCTCCTGGATCTTCTTCAAGTCGGCCACGGCCTTCTTGCCGGCCGCCGACGAGAGGAGGATCTTCTCCGTGTCGATGACGGCGATCTTGAGGGTGCCGCCGGTTGCGGGTGCGGCGGCCTGGGCCTGCACCGCCAGGGGAGCGGCCAGGGCGAGGGCCAGGAGACTCGCGGCAGCGGCGCGGGGAAGACGGATTCGGGGCGACATCAGGGCTTTCTCCTCTTACCTTCCGATCGACGGGTCGAATCAGAAGCTGGTTCCGATACTGAATTGGAAGTTCTGGAAGCTGTCTTGCGGCAGCGGGTCCAGGTTCTTGGCATAGATGAAGCGCAACGGCGCGCCGAACACGGGGAGCAGCACCCGCAGCTCCACGCCCGCCGTCTTGCGCAGACCCGACAGGTCGAACGACGCCCCTTCGCCGTAGACGTTCCCGAGGTCCGTGAACAGCAGCAGCCGGAACGGCCCACCGAGCAGGAAATGGTACTCCAAATTGATCTGGGCGTACTTGTCGCCGCCCAGGATCACCCCCGTCGAGTCGCGCAGGGGCTCGCCGTGCGAATCACGCAGGAAGATGGAGCGGAAGGCGTGGCCGCGGATCGAGTTCTCGCCGCCCAGGAAGAAGCGCTCCAGCACCGGGATGTCATGGCCGCCGAACGGCTTGATCCACCCCCCTTCGACGTTGATCGCGAAGAGCGTCTTCGTGGGGTAGTTGGTCACCGGCTGGAAGATGCTGTACGACGCCTCGGGCCGCCAGAAGTTGTTGTCGCCGCCCAGGAAGCCGCCGGCGTACTCCACGGCGATGGACATCTTCTGGCCGCGGGTGGTGTCGAAGGGATTGTCCCGGCTGTCGTACGCGAAGGCGGGCCGCAGCGACGAGTTGTTGATCCGCAGCTTGGTGGTGACGACGTCGCCCGGCTGCGGCTGGCCGGCCGGCGGCGGCGTCTCGCCGGGGAGGAGCGCCGGGATGGTCACCGTCGTCTCGTCGTTGTAGTTCGAACGGTTGTAGCTGATGCTCGCCGAGTTGAACAGGCGGTAGTTGCGGCCATAGGTGAGGATGGCGCCCCGGCTGTGGCGCAGATAGGTGTCCGACGAGCCCGACAGGAGGTCGTACTGCAGGCTCTGGTTGTAGGCCCGGATGCCGACGCTCTGCGGCCGGTCGAGGAACCAGGGGACCGAGTAGGAGAGGTCGAAGAAGTTCCGCAGCTTGCCGGTCTGCACCGAGACGCCCACCTGCTCGCCACGCCCGAGGAAGTTCTTGGTGTTGATCGAGAACTGGCCGAAGAAGCCGTCGAGCTCGCTCCAGCCGCCCCCGAACTGCAGCTCCGTGCGGTCCGACTCGGCGCCCTTGAAGTTGAGGTTGACCTTCTTCTTCTCGGTGTCGGTGTCGATCTCGACCGGATCTTCCTCGTTGAGCTTGAAGTAGCCGAGCTGGTTGACCTTGAGGACGCTGTTGCGGATCGCCGCCACGTTCATCAGGCCGCCCTCGTAGAGGCGCAGCTCGCGGCGCAGCACTTTGTCGCGGGTGCGGTCGTTGCCCGTGAACTCGATCCGCCCGACCTGGAACTGGTCCCCTTCCTTGATGTGGATGACCACGTCGGCGACCCGCCCGGGGCGCTCCACCAGCTCCGGCTCGACGCGGGCGAAGATGTAGCCGGTGTTGTGGTAGAGGTCCGAGATCTCCTTGACCCCGTCGTCGACCACCTTGGAGCGCAGCCAGCCGCCGGTCTTGTGCTCGAAGGCGCGCATCAGCATCGGGTTGGGGTAGATCTGGTTCCCCTCCAGCGTCACCGCGCCGAACTTCCACCGCTCCCCTTCTTCGATGGGGATGGTGATGAACATGCGGCGGTTCTGGTCCTTGATACTCGCCGCGTTGGGGTTCTGCGCCCGCACGTCGACCTTCGGATCGCCGATCACCACGTTCTTGTAGCCGACGCTGCGGTAGAGGTCGCGGACCTTGTCGAGGTCCTCCTGGAGCTTGGCCGGATCGTAGATGTCCTGCTTGGAGATCCGGGTGATGATGTTGCTCTCCTTGGTCTTCTTCATCGAAAAGCGCAGCCGCAGGTCGGAGAACACCGTGTTGCCTTCGAACTTGATGTCGGAGATGCGGACCCGGTTCCCCTCGTCGACGGTGAAGACGATCTTCTTCTCGTTGGGACCGACCTCGGTGACGTTGTACTGGGCGTTGGCGAAGCGGTACCCCTTCTCGGCGTAGAGCTGCTCGATCAGGGTCTTGACCCGCTGCAGCTCGCCGAGCGACAAGGGCTCGCCCTCCCGCACCCGGATGCGCTGGGTGGTCATCTTGTCCTGCAGGTCCGTCTTCGAGATCCGCTTCAGCCCATCGTAGTCGATGGAGCGCAGGATCGGCCGCTCGGTCACCGTGATCACCAGGCGCACCCCGGCCGGCGAGGGGACGCTCTCCACCTCGACGTTGTCGACCAGGTTGCGGTCCCAGAGCTGCTTGACGTTGCGGTTCAGGGCCTCCTCGTCCAGGGGTTGCCCCGGCTCGAGACCCAGGTAGTAGCGGAGGGTGTCCTCCGACAGGGTCTTGATCCCCTTGAATTCGATCGCCTCAATGGTACGGCCGTTGACCGGCGGCTGGGGTGCCTGTGCCCGGGCGGAAAAGCCGCCCGAAAGCAGCGACGGCAGCAGCACCACCACCAGGAGGCGGCGCACAACCTGCCAGCGACGCGATCCACGCCGGCCCACGATGAGATCAGCCATCGTCTCGTCCTTTCCAAGTCCCGGCGGCTTGAAGCCGCCGGGAGTGACTGCCGCTCTTGCTGGGAAGCCGCCGGCCGGCGGTTCAGCGCCTGGGGATGACGATCTCCTGGGCGCCGGCCTGGAACGTCAGCTCACCGCCCTCCAGATCCACGTCGATCCGCTCGATCGTCTCGCCGTGCTGGTTGATGAGGATTTCGGATACTGAATCCTGAATGTGGCGCTGGATCGTCCGGCGCAGAGGGCGCGCCCCCGTCGAGGGCTCGATTCCTGCCTTGGCCAGCAGCCACTCCTTCGCCGGATCGGAGACCTCCAAACGGAGACCCCGCTCGGCGAGGGTATGGTTGACGTCTTCGAGAAGGATGTCCACGATCGCCCGCAGGTCGCGCTCACCCAGGGGATTGAAGACGATCACCTCGTCGATGCGATTGATGAACTCCGGGCTGAACGTGCGCCGCAGCTCGCCCAGGATCTCCTCCTCGATGCGCTGGAAGCTCGCCTCCTGGCTCCCCTCGCCGAAACCCATGCGCCCGCCGCGCAACACCAGCTTGCTGCCGATGTTCGAGGTCATCAGCACCAGCGTGTTGCGGAAGTCCACCTGGTTGCCGTAGGCGTCCGTGAGCTGGCCGTCCTCGAGGATCTGGAGGAGCAGGTTCGCCACGTCCGGGTGCGCCTTCTCGATCTCGTCGAACAGGATGAGGGAGTACGGCTGGCGCCGCACGCGCTCGGTGAGCTGCCCTCCCTCCTCGTGGCCGACGTAGCCCGGCGGCGAGCCGATGAGCTTCGAGACCGCGTGCTTCTCCATGTACTCCGACATGTCGAACCGCACCAGGGCGCGCTGGCTGCCGAAGAGGAACTCCGAGAGCTGGCGGGCGACCTCGGTCTTGCCCACGCCCGAGGGGCCGAGGAAGATGAACGACCCCACCGGCCGCTGCGGGTTCGACACCCCCAGACGGGAGCGGCGGATGGCGCGGCTGATGGCGTTGATCGAGCGGTCCTGACCCACCACCCGATGCTTCAGGATCTCCTCCATCTTGAGCAGCCGCTCGGCCTCCTCGCTCTGCAGGGCGGCAACCGGGATCCCCGTCCACGAGGAGATGACCTCCTCGATGTCGTGCCGGGTCACCTCCAGGACGCCCGTCTCGTCCGCCGCCACGCTCATCCGCTCCAGGTCCTCGCGCAGCTCGATCTCCCGCTCCCGCAGGTAGACGGCGCGCTCGAAGTCCTTGTCGGAGATGGCGACCTTCATCTCCTTGACCACCTGGCGGATCTCCTGCTCCAGGCGGCGCAGGTTCTGCGTGTCGCGCACCCGGCGCAGCTTCACCCGCGCTCCGGCCTCGTCGATGACGTCGATGGCCTTGTCCGGCAGGTGGCGGTCCGGAATGTAGCGGCTCGACTGGTAGATGGCCGTGCGCAGCGCCTCGGGGCGGTAGCGCACCTTGTGGAACGACTCGTAGCGGTCCTTGACCCCTTCGAGGATCTCCTGCGTCTGCTCCGGCGTCGGCGGATTGACCTGGATGGCCTGGAAACGGCGCAGCAGCGAGCGGTCTTTCTCGATGTATTTGCGGTATTCCTTGAGCGTCGTCGCGCCGATGCAGGAGATCTCGCCGCGCGACAGGGCCGGCTTCAGGATGTTGGCGGCGTCGAGCGAGCCCTCGGCCGAGCCGGCGCCGATCAGGGAGTGGATCTCGTCGATGAAGACGATGAGCTCGCGGCTCTCCTTGAGCTCCTTCAGGATGCCCTTCAGGCGCTCCTCGAACTGGCCGCGGTATTTGGTGCCGGCCACGATCAGCGACAGGTCGAGCGCCATGATCCGCTTGTTGGCGAGGAAGATCGGCACCCGGCCCTCGATGATGCGCTGCGCCAGGCCCTCGACGATGGCGGTCTTGCCGACGCCGGGCTCGCCCAAGAGGATGGGGTTGTTCTTGGTGCGGCGGGAGAGGATCTGGACGATCCGGTCGACCTCGTTGTCGCGGCCGATCAGGGGGTCGAACGTCTGCTCGGCGGCGAGCGCCGTCAGGTCGCGGCCGTACTCGGAGAGGAAGGGCAGCTCCTTCTTCTGCTGCGAGGCCTCGCGCTCCTTGGCGATGGCCAGCACCTCCTCGCGCACCGTGTAGACGTCCAAGCC
>DASUEN010000230.1:0-8024 GCA_036275055.1 Thermoanaerobaculia bacterium | reverse complement strand
GTCTGCCGGCAGAGGAAAGCGGGGATCTGGAGCACGTCGCAGACCTCGGCCGCGGGACCGCACTGATCGGTTTCGTGAACGTCGGTGAGCACGGGCAACCCGGTTTCCGCCTTGACCAGGGAGAGCACACGCAGCCCCTCGGTGAGGCCGGGGCCGCGAAAGCTGCCGATCGAGCTGCGGTTCGCCTTGTCGAAAGACGATTTGAAGACCAGGGCGATCCCCAGCCGCTCGGCCATGGCGGCGAGGGTATGCCCCATGTCGATCGCCAGATCTTCGTTTTCGATCACGCAAGGGCCTGCGATGATGGGGATCGATTCCCCGCCGATCGCAACTCCCGGCGCCAGCTCCACTCTGCCGACCGTCATCAGCCCTGCACCTGGACCTCGGAAGGGACCTCAGGCGGCAGCTCGGCCACCGTGGTTCCCGGCCCTTCCGATTGCACACGGGGCGCCGCGGTCTTCGCCGTCTCGTCCCGCTCCCGCCGCTGCTTCTGGGCGAGCGCCGCCGCGATATAGGAAACGAAGAGAGGATGCGGCTCCGTGGGCTTCGACTTGTACTCGGGGTGGAACTGGCAGCCGAGGAACCACGGGTGATCGGTGAGCTCCACCATCTCCACGAACTTGCCGTCCGGCGAGAGGCCAGAAATCACCAGCCCATGATCGATCAGCGTCTGCAGGTATTTCTGATTGACCTCGTAGCGGTGGCGATGGCGCTCGCTGATCTCCGCCGTGCCGTAGATGCGGCGGGCGAGGGTCCCTTCCTTGAGCTTGCAGGGATAGGCGCCCAGCCGCATGGTGCCGCCCAGCTCCTCGACGCCCAATAGATCGCGCAGCTTGTAGATGATGGCGTGCTCGGTGTCCGGATCGAACTCGGAGGAGGTGGCGTCGCGGATGCCGCAGACGTTGCGCGCATATTCGATCGTCATGCACTGCATCCCCAGGCAGATGCCGAAGAACGGCACCTTGTGCTCGCGGGCGTAGCGAATGGCGCGGATCTTCCCCTCCGTGCCGCGGCGGCCGAAGCCGATGGGCACCAGCAGGGAGTCCACTTCGAACATCTCGTGCGGCCAGTTGCCGCTCTCCACCTCTTCGGCGTCGACGTAGACCAGCTCGACGTGCGCGTCGTTGGCGATGCCGCCGTGAGCGAGCGCCTCGTTCAAGCTCTTGTAGGCGTCCGGAAACTCCACGTACTTCCCCACGATCCCCACCCGCACCTGGTGCTTGGGATTCTTGACGCGGGCCACCAGGCTCTCCCAGCGCGACATGTCGCGGTCGTAGTGGGGGAGGTTCAGCAGCTCCAGGACGACGTCGTCCAGCCCCTCGCGGCAGAACATCAGGGGGACTTCGTAGATCGTGGAAACGTCCCGCGCGGCGATCACCTGCCGGGGATCGACGTTACAGAAGAGGGCGATCTTCTTCTTCATCTCCTCCGGCAGCGCACGGTCCACTCGGCAGAGGACGATGTCGGCCGAGATGCCGATCTCCCGCAGCTCGCGCACCGAGTGCTGCGTGGGCTTGGTCTTCAGCTCCTCGGCGGCGGCGATGTAAGGCACCAGCGTCAGATGGATGTTGACGGCGTTCCCCCTCCCCAGCTCCTGGCGGAACTGGCGGATGGCCTCGAGGAACGGCAGCGACTCGATGTCGCCCACCGTGCCGCCGATCTCGACGATCACCACGTCGTAGTCGTCGGCCACGCGGCGCAGCCCCTCCTTGATCTCGTCCGTGATGTGGGGGATGACCTGCACCGTCTTGCCGAGATAGTCACCCCGGCGCTCCTTGTTGATCACCGATTCGTAGATCTTGCCGGTGGTGTAGTTGTGGCGCTTGGTGGCGCGCGTGTGGGTGAAGCGCTCGTAGTGGCCGAGATCGAGATCGGTCTCGGCGCCGTCGTCGGTGACGAAGACCTCGCCGTGCTGATAGGGGGACATGGTCCCCGGATCGACGTTGATGTACGGATCGAACTTCATCAGCGTCACCGAGAACCCCCGGGCCTCCAGAATGGCCCCGACGGAGGCGGCGGCCACCCCCTTGCCCAGGGAGGAAACGACTCCGCCCGTAATGAAGATGAACTTGGTCGCCATGGTGCCTCTCCTTGTGCCGTCAGAACCGTCCTTGGGCTGCCAGGATGCTCTCGACTCTCGCCAGATCCTCGGCCGTGTCCACCCCGAGCGAGCCGCGCTCGACGACGAGGACGCGGATGGGAATTCCGTTCTCCAGGGCTCGGAGCTGCTCCAGCGATTCGCTGCGCTCCAGCGGCGTGGGCTCCAGGGCGGCCAGACGCAGCAGGGCCTCCCGCTGGTACCCGTAGAGCCCCAAGTGCTTGAGCGGTGCAAATCCGCCGCCGTTTCGGGGGAAAGGGATCGGCGCGCGGCTGAAGTAGAGGGCCGAGCCATTCTGGGTGAGTACCACCTTGACGGCGTTCGGGTTCTCCATCTCCTCCGGGCTGGCCGGCGTCGCCAGGGTGACCACGGGATCCTCCGGCATCGCCGCGAGGTGCTCGGCAACGAGGGACACGACCGCGGGATCGATCAGCGGCTCGTCCCCCTGGACGTTGATCACCGCCCGGGCGCCCCAGCGGCGGGCGGCCCAGGCGATGCGGTCCGTGCCGCTGGCGCAATCCGAAGGGGTCATCTCGTGCTCGCCGCCGAAGGCTTCTACGGCCTGGGCGATCCGTTCGTCGTCCGTCAGCACCACCACCCGGTCGAGCCCGCGGGCGCGCGCCACCCGGGAGTAGACGTGCTCGATCATCGGCCTGCCGGCGATGGGGAGCAGCGGCTTTCCTGGAAGGCGGGTCGACCCGTAGCGGGCCGGGATGGCGCCCACGATACCCGTTCCGCCGGTGACGGTGGGAGGGGCAGGGGACGCGTTGGGGTGCACGGCCTAATCTAAGTCGAGAGGTGGGGAGGTGTCAACGGCGTGACGCGTTTGCCGGCCGGCCGGATTCCCGAAGTCGAAGTCCCTGCCGGCAACCGTGGGTTCCGGAGATGGAGGTACGACGGCACATTTCTTGTATTCACGTTACCACCATGGCCGCCATCCTGCCCCCCTCCGCCCTCGATTTCATCCCCGTCCATCAGACTCTCGCCAGCCTGTCCCGGGCCGCCCAAGGGTGTACGGCCTGCGATCTCTACAAGAATGCCACCCAGGCCGTGATGGGAGAGGGACCGCGGGAAGCCGCCGTCTTCTTCATTGGCGAGCAGCCGGGAGATCAGGAGGATCTCACGGGCCGCCCCTTCGTAGGACCGGCCGGGAAGGTCTTCGACGACGCCTTGGCCGAGGCGGGGATCGCCCGCGAGGAGGTCTACGTCACCAACGCCGTGAAGCACTTCAAGTGGGAACCCCGTGGAAAGAGGCGTATTCACGCCAAGCCCAACGCCGGAGAGGTGCGGGCCTGCCGCCCCTGGCTGGAAGCCGAGCTCGCCTTGGTCAAGCCGCGCATCATCGTCTGTCTGGGAGCCACCGCCGCCCAGTCCCTGATGGGCACGAAGTTCAAGGTCACTGTCGAAAGGGGCAAATTCTTCGAAACGCCCTGGGCGCCCTGGCTCACCGCCACGATCCACCCCTCGGCTATCCTGAGGATGCCGGAGGAGGCCATGCGGGAGGAGGCGCGGGAGCGGCTGGTGGAGGACCTACGGGGGGTGGCGGCGCGGCTGCGAAAGTAGGCGGCTTGTGTGGCAGCCGGAAACAGGGACAGCAGGGACTCCAGGGACAGCAGGGTCAAAGAATTTCTGCTTCCTCGTCCCTGTTTGTCCCTGAAGTCCCTGCTGTCCCTGTTTCCAGAGTTGGGGTTTCCGCTACCCCTCCCCCACCTCCACCACCTCCCCACCCGTGATCCGCACCAGTTCCTCAGGCGTCGTCCGGAACACCGCGTTGGGAGTCCCGGCGGCGGCCCAGATCTCGGAGTACTGGAGAAGGTCCCGATCGATCACGACCCGCGGAGGCGTGGCGTGACCGATGGGAGCGACACCGCCGATCGGGAAGCCGGTGAGGCGCTTCACGGTGTCGGCATCGGGCCGCTCGGCGGGAGCTCCCAGGTGGGCGGACAGCTTGGGGAGGGAGACCCGATGGCTCCCAGAGGCGATCACGAGAACGGGAACGCCTCCTGCCAGGAAGACAAGGCTCTTCGCGATCTGCGACACGGTCGTGCCGATGGCCTCGGCCGCCTCCTGGGACGTGCGGGTGCTGGCGGCCAACTCCACGACCTCTCCCGTGGCGCCGCGGGCCTTCAGCTCAGCCTGAACTCTTTCCGCGTTGGGGTGCATGAGGGGAGCCTATCAAACCGCGGTGCTAAACTAAGCTCTTCCGCATCCAGTCGGCCACTCCCGAAAGGAGGAGACCTCATGCCCCCCCAAGGCGTCAACGACGTGCTCCAGATCCTCGACGGCATCATCGCCGACTGCAAGGCAAAGAGCGATCCGCTGGGATACTTTGCGGCCCTCTACCGACAAGTGACCCTCAAGGTCAAGCAGGGGATCGCCGAGGGATTCTTTGCCGACGGCCCGAGGATGGACCGCTTCGACGCCCTGTTCGCCAACCGCTACTTCACGGCCTATGAGGCGTTCCGCTCCGGCGGCCAGCCTACACAGAGTTGGCAACTGGCCTTCGATTCCACAAAGTCGGGGAACCTCATCATCCTCCAGGACCTGCTGGTGGGGATCAACGCCCACATCAACCTGGACCTGGGCGTCGTGACCGGCGAGACCTTCCAGGGGGCGGCCCTTCAGGGCTTCCACGGCGATTTCGACAGGATCAACACCATCCTCTCCACCCTCCTCCCGGCCGTGGAGGCCACGGTCGGCGACTTCTCGCCGCTGCTCGACATCCTGGAGAAGATCGGCGGCAAGGACGCCATCGAGGTCCTCGACTTCAGCCTGGATGCCGCCCGCGATGCCGCGTGGCTGCACGCCCAGATCATCTCCCCTCAGCCCCCGTCCCTGTGGCCCCTCACCGTCCAGGCCATCGACGCCAAGGTGAAGCTCCTGGGCCGGCTGATCGCTCAGCCCCGGGGAATGGTGGCCGCGGCCGTCGGCCTGATTCGCGACACGGAAAGCAAGGACGTGCCGGCCATCATCGACGCCCTCAACAGCATCGTGCCGGCGTAAAGGATCCAGCCCCAAAAACGAAAGACCCCGGTCCCTGTGGGGGCCGGGGTCTCAAGGGTCCTTGTTGGTGGCGTTGGGTTATCCCTCTCGGGCTAACCTCCCTGTGCCACGGACACGTGGAGGATCCCCTTACGAGGACGCCACCTCCATGGAACCGTGTTTACCTTCGATCACTGGACCACCTCCTTCCTGGGCGAATCCGTCTTTGGCAGGTCCCAGCCCGCCCAGCTCCTTGGGCCGCCCAAGCCTCATCGGAGCCGCCACGCCGCTCCTGGAAGGAGGTCGTGGACCCTTGGCTGTGGATATGGTGAGGACTTCCGGAGGAAAAGTCAACGCCCCGGGCTACTCCCCCTCGCCTCCCCCTGTGTTACTGTTCGCCGGAGTTTTCTTGACACTTCCACTACCCATCCCAGCTCCGGAGGACTTGAAGATATGAAGAAAGTCGGAATCCTTTTCGGCCAGGAGGACACGTTCCCCTTCGCCTTCTGCGACCGGGTGAATTCGAAGCACGCTGACGGCATCCTGGCCGAGCCCGTCCACGTCGACAAGCTCATCCAGGGGGAGCCCTCCGGCTATGCCGTGATCATCGACCGCATCTCCCAGGACGTTCCCTTCTACCGCGCCTACCTCAAGAACGCGGCCCTCAACGGCACGGCGGTGGTGAACAACCCGTTCTGGTGGAGCGCCGACGAGAAGTTCTTCAACAACGCCCTCGCCACCAAGATCGGCGTCGCCGTGCCGAAGACCGTGCTCCTCCCCTCCAAGGACAATCCCACGGACACCGGCCCGAAGTCCTTCCGCAACCTCGCCTTCCCCATGGACTGGGAGGGGATCTTCAACTACATCGGCTTCCCGGCGTTCTTCAAGCCCTTCGCCGGTGGCGGCTGGAAGAACGTCTACCGCGTCACCAGCCCCAACGAGCTCTTCAAGGCCTACGACGAGACCGGCCAGCTCGTGATGATGCTCCAGGAGGAGATCGTCTTCAAGGAGTACTTCCGCTGCTACTGCCTCGACTGCCAGGACGTGCGCATCATGCAGTACGACCCGCGCCAGCCGCACCACCTGCGCTACGTGAAGGACGGCCCGCCCGTCGATCCCGCCCTGCTCCAGAAGGTGCACGACGACGTGCTGGCTCTCAATCGCTGGCTGGGGTACGACTTCAATACCGTCGAGATGGCGGTGCGCGACGGCATTCCCTACGCCATCGACTTCTGCAATCCGGCGCCGGACGCCGAGCTGACGTCGATCGGCGAGGAGAACTTCGCCTGGGTGGTCGAGGCCGCGGCCAACATGGCCCTCCGCAAGGCGCAGCAGCACACCGAGGGGGGCGACAACCTGCGCTGGGGCCAGTACGTGAGGCGCGCCGCGGCGCCGCCGGCCGATGCGATCGGCAAGACGGTCGCGACAGCGAGCACGGCATCTGCGGTGGCCACCTCTGCCGCGACGGCTTCGGGAACGGGGACCGGCGAATGAGCGAAGCAGGGCTCTTTACGCTGGGTATCGAAGAGGAGTTCCAGATCATCGATCCGGCGACGGGAGACCTGCGCTCGCACGTGCAGCACCTGATCGAAGACGAGCACACGCTCTCGGATCAATTGAAGCCGGAGCTCCACCAGTCGGTGATCGAGGTGGGCACCAACATCTGCCGTGACATCAAGGAAGCCCGCCGCGAGGTCGTGCGGCTGCGCAGCGACCTCGCCAAGCTGGCGCGCAGGAACGGCCTCACCATCGCCGCCGCGGGCACCCACCCCTTCGCGCACTGGAAAGACCAGGAGATCACCCCCAACGAGCGCTACAAGGCGATCATCGAGGATCTCCAGCAGGTGGCGCGGGCGAACCTGATCTTCGGCCTCCACGTCCACGTGGGGATGGAGGACCGGGAGCTCGCCATCCACATCATGAACTCCGTGCGCTACTTCCTGCCGCACATCTTCGCCCTCTCCACCAACTCGCCCTTCTGGCAGGGTCGCAACACGGGGCTCAAATCGTTCCGCAGCAAGGTTTTCGACCGCTTCCCCCGCACCGGCATTCCGGATCACTTCCAGAGCCTTTCGGAATACGAGAACTACATCAAGCTGCTGATCAAGACGCGGTGCATCGACAACGCCAAGAGCATCTGGTGGGACATCCGCATGCACCCCTTCTTCAACACCCTGGAGTTCCGCATCTGCGACGTGCCTATGCGGGTGGACGAGACGATCGCGCTCGCGGCGCTGATCCAGGCCGTCACCGCCAAGCTCTACAAGCTGATCAAGCAGAACTTGGGATTCCGTCTCTACCGCCGGCTGCTGCTCAACGAAAACAAATGGCGCGCCGCGCGTCACGGCATCTCCGGCAAGCTGATCGATTTCGGCAAACAGGATGAGGTCCCCTGCGTGGACCTCATCCACGAGCTCCTAGCCTTCATCGACGACGTGGTGGACGAGCTCGGCAGCCGCGACGAGATCAACTACATCCACGAGATCCTGCGCCACGGCACCGGCGCGGACCGCCAGCTCCAAGCCTACGCGCCGGCCGAGGACACCCGGGCCGTCGTCGACTTCATCGTGCGGGAGACGCATCACGGTCTGGATCTCGCGTAGCAGTCCTTCTCCATTTCCCCGTTGTCTGGGCCAATTGCCGCGGCCTGCCTCCGACGGCTTGAAAGGAGCCTCCCAATGAAGAGAAAGTCGCTCAAGCTCTCCCTCCACCGTGAAACGCTTTCCCACCTCTCCAACCGCCAGATGGAAGGCGCTGCGGGAGGCGTGGGGAACACGAACGACAAGTCCTGCCTGCTCTCCTGCTTCGCCGGTTGCAGCGACGTGGGCTGCACCGACACCTGTCCGCCGTCGATCGTGCGGACCTGCCGCTGCGCCTGAGGAGGGGTAGGGGGAGGGCCGCTGGGGCGCGATGACGCGGCCCTCCCTTTGGAACTGAACAGTCC
>DASUEN010000229.1:0-57155 GCA_036275055.1 Thermoanaerobaculia bacterium | reverse complement strand
TCAACCTGCCGCGAAGCGAAGCCGACCTCCTGAACGTCCCCGGAATCGGGCCGACGATCGTGCAGAAATATGGTCAGGTGATTCTAGGGATCGTGATCGTGGGGCAGGGGTGAGGCGGGGGCTCAGCCTCCCTCGCCCTCTTCCGGGTGTTCCCCTGGGGGGCCCGGGTGGAGGGGCGCCCACGAGGGTGGATCGCTGGCGGGGAAGCTCTCCTCGGAGGCCTCGTCCACCGGATCCGGCGGCTCAGGAGCTGGGGAAAGAGCGGGTTCGTCGGTCTCGGGCATTGGGTTCCTCCGTTTCGTCACCGGTTTTGCAAGAGCTCGGCCAGGTCTCGTAGCATCCTAAACGGCCGCGTTCGCCCCGAAGGCGCCCCAGGCGCGCCCCGCCCAGGATTGACGGGAGAGTTGTGGGCGGAGTAGGCTCATGGCATAACGACATACGCGGACCGAATCCCGCAGTCAGGAGGTTGAGGAGATGGAAAGCCGTCGCAGCGCCTCTCTCGCCGTAGCCCTGCCGGTTTGTCTTGCGCTCTTCGGGCTGGGCACGGCGCCAGTCCGTGCCAGCATCGTCGATGCGTGTCCCTTCTCGGGGGTGGCGAGCGAGCCCATTACCCGCGGTGTCATCGTGCCGGTCTATGAAGGCAGCAACCTTCGCTCCATGGAGTTCCGGTACGGCGCCAACGTCACCGGCAACTATCGCATCACGGTCGAGGTCCACCGTGGAAGCTTCGACGGCCCGCTCGTGGCGGCTCCCCAGACCGCCTACGTCGATCTGAGCCCCTACAACATGAGCGTGGCAACGCCCGTGGTTTTCGACTTCGGCGGAGCGCCGGTGGTGGATGACGAGATGCTCGCCGTCCGGCAGACCGCTACGGGTCCAGGCCAGGTGTTCTTCGATGGTGGCATGGGTGCGTCGCCCGTGGACCCTCAGCCCCCGGCACCGCCGGTCGAAGCCTATGAGACGACGGATACCACGCCGCCTCTTTCGACCTATCAGAAGGCCCGTGTCGGCCTCACCCTCATCCAGGACGACCTCTCCGGAGGGTGCATTCCGAGCGTCAATACGTTGTGCATCGACGACGTTCCAGGCGACCGGCGATTCGCGGTCACGATGGATTTCAACCATGGGTCGGCGCTCCATGGCCCGGCGTTCGCCGTTTCCACGGCCTCGCTGGGCGTCACCAACGGCGGGCTGTTCTGGTTCTTCAGTCAGCACAATCCGGAGATGCTGGTCAAGGTGCTCAATGCCTGCAGCCTCAACCATCGTTTCTGGGTCTTCTTCACGGCCGGCACCAACGTGGGTTTCACCGTGAACGTCCGCGATACTACGACGGGGCAGGTCAAGACCTACTCCAACGCCGACAACAACACGGCCGCGCCGGTCGAAGACACGGACGCCTTCGTCTGTCCTTAGAGCAAGCCGAAGCACGAGAGGCCGATTGATTTACAGGGACATTTAGAGGGACATCGGGCGGGGAGTCTGCGGCGACGGCAGGGTCAGTCTGCGTCCTCAAGGTACAGCTTCCGCAGTCCCATACCGCGAGCCCGTAGGGCGGCAGACTTGTAGCCCAGGCCGTGAGCCCTGGGTAGGCTAAGCGGAGAGTCAGCGCTCATTGCCTGGCGCCGCTCCAACCGACTATGCTCCGCGGCGTGCGACGCCTTGCCCTCCCCCTGCTGCTGCTCCTGGCCGTCTCCGCCGGCCCGGCTTTCGCGCAGCCGAAGGGGGGGCTGGAGCTGACGGTGAAGCCTTTGGGATGGGGCGAGGCCGGCCGTCATTTTCCGGCCGGGCGGCCGATTCCTCTTCAACTCGTCCTCACGAATCACGGCACCGTGTCCACGGAGGTGCGGCTCAAGGATCACGGCAAGGACGGGGGACAGGAGCCGCTGTGGGGAGTCGCTGCCCGGGTCTCGGACAAGACGGGCAAGCTGCTGACCCGCGACGAGCACGACCTCCATGCCGACGACTGGTGGAGCTCGGCTCTTGCCTCCGACTGCACGGGGAAGGAGTGCGAGATGGCCGGCGACCGGGTGAGTATCCCTCCTGGGCAGACCGTGCTGAGGAAAACGGATCTCGGCGCCCTCATCGCCAATTGCCCCGGCCTTGCCCGCGGGCTCGATCACGTTTCGCTCCCCGCTGGGACGTATACCGTGCAGCTCTCCCTGAATGGTTTGATTTCGGCGCCAGTCCAGATCGTGGTGGATTGAAAAGGATTCAATATGCTCCTCTACCGCATCGCACCCGTTGGCTCGTGGGCCGTGGCCGAATCGGCTGCGGACCCGCGGCTGCGCGTCCTCGAATCCGATCCTTTCGAAGTCTCTCCCGGAGATTGGCAATACGGCGGCGAGGTCCCGCGTGAAGGCGCTTCGCTGCTTCCGCCAGTGCGCCCCACGAAAATCGTCTGCGTGGGGCGCAACTACCGCGAGCACGCCAAGGAGCTGGACCATCCCATGCCGGAGGAGCCGCTGCTGTTCCTCAAGGCGCCGTCGTCGCTGATCGGTCCGGAGGAGACGATCGTCCTGCCGCCGGAGAGCCAGCGGGTGGAGCATGAGGGGGAGATCGCCTTGGTGATCCGCCGCCGCTTGAGTCGGGGAGCGACGCCCGAGGAAGCGCGCGCGGCCGTGCTGGGCGCCGTCTGCGCCAACGACGTCACCGCCCGCGATCTGCAAAAAAAGGACGCCGTGTTCGCCCGCTCGAAGTCGTTCGACACGTTCTGCGCGGTGGGGCCGGCCATCTGGGTGGGTGCGGACCTCGAAAACCTTGCCGTGATCACCCGGGTCAACGGCGCCGAGCGCCAGCGCGGCCACGTGCGGGAGATGGCCTTCCCGCTCCTCGACCTGCTCCTCTACAGCTCGCGGATGATGACGCTCCTGCCGGGGGATCTGCTGCTTTCCGGCACGCCCGCGGGAGTCGGCCCGCTGCTCGAAGGCGACCGGGTGGAGGTGGAGATCCCCGGGCTGGGCGTGCTGGCGAATCCCGTCGCGGCCTGGCGCGGGTAGGCGCCTACACCACTTCGATCCGCGGCGGCCCCGGCAGCACCTCGCCGATCTCCGCCGCGCGGTGGTCGCTTTCGAGGAGGGCTTTCAGCAAGGCTCCGGCGCTCTCGGGCGGCGTCGCTAAGAGGAGGCCGCCTGAGGTCTGGGGATCGAAGAGGATCTGGCGCTGGAAACGGTCCAGCCCGGCGCGGTCTTCGAGGATCTCGCTGACGTTGTCCTCGTTGGCGATTGTGCAGCCGGTGGTCACTCCCGCCTTGACCAGCCGGTAGAAGTCGTCGTGCACGGGCAGCCATTCGAAGACGACGCGGATGCCAGCGCCCGAGGCCCGGGCCATCCCCATGGCGTGGCCGGCAAGGGCGAAGCCGGTGACGTCCGTGGCGGCGTGCACCCCATGCTCCAGGGCCAGGCGACTGGCCACGTCGTTCAGCCGCTCCATCTCGCGGAGTGCAGGCTCCAGGCCGGCTTCGTCGATCTTGTCCACCTTGAAGGCGTTCACCAGCACGCCCGTGCCCAGGGGCTTGGTGAGGATCAGGCGGTCTCCCGCTTTGGCGCCGGCATTGGTCAGGAGCCGCTTGGGATCGGCCAGCCCCACCACGGAAAGGCCGTACTTCAGCTCTTCGTCCCGCACCGAATGCCCCCCCAGCAGCGCCGCGCCGGCCTGAGCCAGGGCCTCGGCGCCCCCCTGGAGGATGCCGGAGAGCGCCGCCGCGTCCTCTCCCGCCAGCGCCGGGAAGCAGCAGAGGTTGAGGGCGAAGAGGGGCTTGCCGCCCATGGCGTAGACGTCCGAGAGGGAGTTGGCGGCGGCCACGCGACCGAAGCGGCGGGGATCGTCGCACACCGGGGTGATGAAATCCGCCGTGGCGACCAGGGCATGGCCATCGAGCCGGTAAACCCCGGCGTCGTCGCCCGTTTCCGGACCGACGAGGATCCTCTCATCCCCTCCGGCGAGCCGGACGAGCGGAGCGATCATCGAGGAAAGGTCCCCCGGACCTATCTTGGCCGCTCAGCCACCGGTGGTGGCGCAGGCGGTGAGGCGGAATTTCCGCCGAAACAGTGCCATGCCGGGGATTGTAGACGCAGGAGGGTCTTTATTCGATCGCCGCGAAGAACCCTTCGGCCGTGAAGACCCGGAACCAGTTCCCGAGAGCACCGGCCAGGGCGTCGTCGTCCAGGTCGGTGACGGCGGCCGCGGCGGCGAGAGCCTCGGCCACGGTACCTCCGCCCTGGAGAGCCGTGAGGAGGGCGTGCTGGGGAGGCGTGAGGGTGTAGCGGCGGACGACGTAGTTGCGGCGGGTGATGGCCGTGTGCTCGGGAGCGGGGTCCGGGAGAGGGACCTCCTCCCCCTCTTCCGCCTGGCGGACCGCCGTGAAGTAGGCGTTCACCGGAAAGCGGGATTCCAGGAGCCGCAGGCAGGGGACGGTGACCAGGCGGGCCTCGGCGAAGCGCTCGGCGGGGAAGGCCTGGAGGGCTTCGTGGGTGAGGGTGGCCTGCCCCTCCGTGCCCGGGCCGTCGAAGACCTTGGCGAGGGTCCACTCCAGAATGGCGAGGTCGACGAGGAAGTCGGGCCAGCCGATTTCGCCCGGCTCCGCTCCGCCGTCCTCGGGGCCCGGCCGGGTCTCTTCCAGGAAGCGGGGGAAATTCTCTCCCAGCTTGTCCAGGGTGTAGCTGCGCGAGGGGTAGCGCTGGAGGTACTCGAAGGCGAAGCCGGTGAAGACGTCTTCGCTCAAGGCCTGCCGGAGCACGGGGAAGCACTCACCCAGGCATTCCAGGAGGCGGGCGTAGTAGGCGTTGGCGTAGACACCCATGCGCTCGGCCGCGGTGAGGTTGCGCGAGCGGGTGATCACCGCCTCGAGCTCGCCACGGTTCAGGCGAATGATCTCCTGCGCTTCTTCCGACTCGACTCCCCCCTCGACGCCTTCGGGATGGGTGATGACGGCCTGAAACCAGCGCTGGACGGCATCCAGGGAGCGGGGACCGGCGCTCACTCCACCTCCGGGCGGATGTGGTGGAGCGGATGGGGGCTGGCGATGGCGGCATGGGCGGCGCCCACCAGGGCCGGAGCGTCTTCCGGGGTCTCCGCTCCCGCGATTCTGGCCACAGGGCCGGGAGCCGGCAGGTGCTTGCCCATGAACTGCTTGGCCTTCAGCACCTCGTCGTGCACCACGGGGAAGGGGGGGATGTTGGCATCCCATTCGAGCAGGGTCGAAACGCCGCCGGTGAGCTCGTGCGCCGTGCGGTAGAGCTCCCAGACGGGATCGATCACGTGGTTGTCGTGGGTGTCGATGATGTGAGTGGTGTAGTTGCTGTGCCCCGCCAGGTGGAACTGGACGATCCGCTCGTGCGGCAGGGAGCGGATGAAGGCATCGGGGTCGAGGTCATGGTTGAAGCTCGAGACGTAGACGTTGTTGACGTCGAGCAGGAGGCCGCAGTCGGCTTCCTCGGCCATGCGGGAGACGAACTCCCATTCCTCCATGGTGGAATCCTGGAAGGTCACGTAGGAGCTGGGGTTCTCCAGCACGAAGGGCCGTTCGAGGAAGTCCTGCAGCGTGCGGACGCGCTCCACCACGTGGCGCAGGGTCTGCTCGGTGAAGGGGACGGGGAGCAGGTCGTGGCTGTTGCGGCCGAGGACGCCCGTCCAGCAGATGTGGTCGGAGATCCACTTGGCGTCGACCTCTTTGGCCAGCCGCTTGAGCTTGCCCAGGTACTCGAAGTCGAGGGGATCGGTGGAGCCGATGGAGAGCGACACCCCATGCATGACCACGGGGTAGCGCTCGGCGATCTGCTGCAGGACGTAGCGCGGGCGCCCCTGCGAGTCGATGTAGTTCTCGCTGATGATCTCGAACCAGTCCACCGCCGGCTGGTGCACGAGGATGTGCTCGAAATGGACGGAGCGCAGGCCAACTCCGAGGCCGAGATTGTCGTGTCCGAGGCGCGGAGGCTTCATACGGCTCCTTCCCTGGGATCATCCCGCCCCTCCTCCCCCCGGAGGGAGAGGAGGGAGAAAGGCAGGATAACAAAGCCTGGCGGCTTAGGCAGCGCCGCAGGTGGAGGGGGCGGCACCGAACGTCTTGCCGTGCTTCTTCATCGAGGCTTCGTAGTTGGAGCGGGCCTTCTTCCAGGCGTCGCCCTTCATCGGCACGGCGCAGCTTCCCTTGCCCTTGCAGGCGTTGTCGCCGCCGGCGCCCTGGCCCTTGCAGCCGTTGCTGCCGGCGCAGCTATGGGACGCCGTGGTGGCGCAGGAGCCTTGGCCCGCGCAGTCGTTCTTGCCACCGGCGCCCTGGCCCTTACACTTGTTGAGGCCGCAACAGGCATGGGCGTCTTTGGCGGCGGGCTTGTCGCCCTCCGCTGCCGAGAGGAGGCGGCTGCCCAGCATCGAACCGGCTATCACACCGCCGAACGCGGCCAGAGTGAGCTTGCCGAAGTCTCTCCGGCTGACGTTTTCGTCCAACTTCTTCATGGGTTCAGTCTCCTATGAAAAATCTGGGTTGCGTGTCTGCCGGTCCGGCTCACCGCGAGCCCGCCGGCCCCTGAATCGCCCTCTCAGTCCTGTCTCCCGATTCGGTTCGCGAGTCTACACCTTTTCCATACGCACTGGGATAGCCCCCGGATTCGTCACCAGCGCATTTGGTAAAGCATCCAGTAAACGACCACCCCGGTGACCGAGACGTAGAGCCAGATCGGCAGGGTCCAGCGGGCGATCCGCCGGTGCCGGGCAAAGCTCTTCCGCCAGGCCTGGTAGACCGTGATGCCGGCGAGGATGGGCACGGCGGCGGCAAGGATCGTGTGGGTGATCAGGATGGCGAAGTAGACCGTCCTCGCCGTGCCCGTCCCCGGGAAGTGCTTGGACCCCACCTGCGCGTGGTACACGAGGTAGGAGGTGAGGAAGAACGTCGAGCTGACGAGGGCCGCGATCATCACGTTGCGGTGGGCGATGGGGCGCCCCGTCCGGATGAGCACGTAAGCCGTCACCAGCAGGACGGCGGAGATGGCGTTGAGGGTGGCGTTGAGCGCCGGAAGGTCCTGAACGGTGAGCATGGCGGGGGGATTGTACAGCGGGGTCCCCCCGCCCTAGGGATCCTACCCCCTCAGTCCCCCGCCCCGATCTGCTTCGCCACTTTCTGGGGATGCTCCGCCACGGCGGCGGCGAAGGCGCGGTCCAGCCGGCCATCGAGGCGCACCAGGGTCAGCTCGTCCTTTTCTAGCGACACCACGAACAGGTTGCTCAACCCTCCGCCTTCGGTGGCATGGACGAACACCCAGGTCTGCTCGCCGGCCTCGCGGGTGCGCACGGTGAGGGTCCAGCCGGCGCGGGCGAGCTCCCGCTCGAAGCCCGTCTCCTTCCCCAGGGCGTCGAGGTTCGGCAGCGACTTGACCTTGTAGGTCGCCACCTCTACCCGGTGGACTTCGTTGACGATCTGCCGCGCCTCGTCGGCGTCGGGCACCAGGTGCAGGATGCCATGGATCAGCCCCATGGAGATGCGGCCGAGGCGGAAGTGCTCCTCCGGCTCCAGACGGGCCTCGGGGATGCGGCGCTCGATCTCCCAGCGCACGGTATCGACGGAGGGGCCTTCCGCACAGCCCGTGAACAGGGCGGCCAAGGGAAGGAGGGCGAAAACGGCGAGCAACGATGCGGTATGGCGTTTCATGGTCGAAACCTCCGGAATGGACTGAATTGCGCTTACGGCTTCTTGCCTTTGACCGGCACCTTTTCGAGCTGTGGCACGTTGAATTTCTGGCCCAGGCGCCCGATCTGGGCCGGATCGATGCGGCCGGCGATGTTGATCACCGCCGCCTCATCCCCTGGCTGGAAGGTGAGCACCGTCAAGCCGACGATCTGCCCCCCCTCCTCTTTCATGTAGACGTAGGTCTCCTGGCCCTTCTCACGCACCCGGACGTTGGCCTTCCAGCCGCGCTCCTCCAGCCAGTGGACGGCGCGGCCGATCCTGGCTTTCACGGCTTCACCGTCCTCCCCCTTCAGAGGAAAGACCTGGACGTTGATCGCCTGCAGGCCGCCGACGAGCTTGGAGAAGTCCGGATCGTCCTTGCCGGCCGCTGCCACCAGGTGCAGGATGGCGCCACCCAGGTTCACCTCCACGCTCAGCTTGTCGCGGGGGAACAGGTTGAGCTCTTCCAGCGGCACGAGCCCGGGCGACGGCGGCTGCGCCTGGAGGGCGGCGGCCGGCAAGGAGAGGAAAAGGGCGAGGGCGAGGCCCTGGAGAATGATCTTTTTCATCTTTTGAGACTCCTTCCTAGGGCTTCTCCGGATCCGATGAACCGAGAGAGAGCCCAATCGAGCGCGAGATGCTGCGGGTGACGGGGAGCGCCACCCGGCGCACGATCACCTCGTCGCGCACGTCGAGGCTCGTCCGCCGGCTCACCTTGCCGAGGTAGGCCAGGGCGAAGCGCGCCTCTCGAGTGGCGCGGGCGACCTCGGCGGCCTTGGCCTCCTGCTGCTGATGGCGGACGAAGAACGCGCCGCCTCCGAGCGCCAGGGCGAGGAGGGCCGCCGCCGCCGCGAGGCGGAGGGGGAGGCGGGTGGTAAGGCGGGGACGGAACGGCACCACCTCGGCG
Organism: Thermoanaerobaculia bacterium; assembly: GCA_036275055.1. Taxonomy (GTDB): domain Bacteria; phylum Acidobacteriota; class Thermoanaerobaculia; order Multivoradales; family UBA5704; genus DATARR01. The sequence continues at coordinate 48,591 of DASUEN010000229.1, read as the reverse complement.
CCCTGGCGCCGCACCCGCTCCACGATCTCCGGCGGGCAATCGAGCTGGGGAAGAGAGCGCAGCTCGCGCTGGATACGCTCGGCCAGGGCCAGCTCTCTCGCGCAGGCGGGGCAACCTTCCACGTGCGAGCGCAGGCTTGCGGCCTCGGCCGGCGCGAGCTCGCCGTCCACGTAAGGCTCGAGCAGGTCGAGAGCGTCGCCGCAGGATAGGGTGTCGTCGAGTCGATTCATGGTTCTGCCTCCCGAAGCCGCTCGCGCAGCTTCTTGCGGGCGCGGTGAAGCTGGACCCGCACCGTGACCTCTGGAATGCCCAGGGCGTCGCCGACCTCCCGGTGGGAGAGCCCTTCGACCTCCCGCAGGATGACGATGCTCTTGTACGGCTCGCCGAGCTCGCCTAGCGCCGCCAGCAGCCGGCGGCGGAAGTCGGCGGTTTCGGCCAGGCTCTGCGGACCGGGCTCGCCGCTCACCAGCTCGTGCGCCTCCTCCTCGCCGAGGCTCGCGGCCATCCCCGGCTGCGTGGCATCGGCCCGCCGGCGCCGCAGCAGGTCGTAGCACGCGTTGCGGGTCACCCGCAGCAGCCACGAGCCGAGGCGCTCCTCCTCCACGCCGTCCTGGTGGCGCCAGAGCCGGAGCAGCACCTCCTGGGTCACGTCCTCCGCCTCCTCCCGGTTCGAGAGCAGGTAGCGGGCGAAGGAGTAGATCCGCCGGCGGTACGCGTGCGCGGTGTCGTCGAAAGCCGTCAGCATCCTTGAGGTAGACGAAGGGGGAGGCCCAAACGTTTCAGGGGATCGCTCGGCCCGGCGCGAGTTGCGCCGTCACACCCAAGATTGACGCCTTTGCAGGCCGGCGCAGCTCATCGGCATGCCTTGCACTTGCGGCAACTCGAAGTCCAGTTGACAAAGCGATGTCACCTCAGTAGTGTCATGAGCAGCAACAATTTTCATTCGCGGAAATACTGTACCGTGAGAATACCGCTCACCCTCGCGTCCTGGTGTCCCGTGGAGGCCCGTCCCCCTCCGGCGGGCGGATTCGACGCGTGACGCCGTTCCTCGATCGAGAGAATAGACCCTTCCAGAGCGAGAGCAGGAGTCAGGTAGCGCTTCTCGTTCCTCACAAAAGGAGAGGAAACATGAGGAAGCACCTCGTCGCGGCAGTCCTGATCACCGTCCTTTGTCTCGTCTTCGCCCTGCCGGCCGTGGCCGCGGACCGCACCATCCGTGGCGGCATCGACATCTGGGCCACCAAGGCCGATGGCAGAACCCAGTACAGCTTCGCCAGCGAGCCGATCCCTTCCGGCTTCTTCTGCTCCAACTCGGCGCCGTTCACCGGCACCGTTTTCCTCAAGGGCATGCCCCTCGCAACCGGCACTCCCGGGGACCTGGGAAACGCTGACACGATCGTGCAGCGCCTCGACGACGTAGCGTTCGAGAAGAGCAACGTGACCTCGACGCGCATCCAACTGCGGGCCCTGAACCTGGTGAGCATCGCTCCCATCAAGACCTCCTGCGGCCTGTACAACGTCAAGGCCTTCCTGGACGGCGACCAGCCGGTCACCCGCATGCGCATCGTCCGCGAGACCCCAACCAGCGGCACCTACAGCGCCCCGCTGGCGCTCAATGTGAAGATGGTGTTCACCCCCGTCAACGACCGCTTCGCCCGTCCGGTGGCGTTGCGCAAGAGCCTCCATTTCAAACCCGCGCCGAACGCCAGGTGGACCAGTCAGCCGCCGGCCGAGCTCCTGAGCCATACGGGTTTCGTGAAGGTGGACACCGACGGCGACGGAGTGCCGGATACCTATATTGAAGGGACGACCCGCAACTTCTCCGCCGCTGGCCCCAACGCCAAGTCTGCCGGCGGCACCTGCCACTGCGCGGACGACGCTTGCTCGGAAATGCACTGCACGAACGGCGTGATCATGCTCATGGTGACCGACCAATAGGCGCCGCCTGTGGAACGGCCCGGCGCGCGAGTGCCGGGCCGTTTTTGCGTCTCTGAGATCCGCGTCGCCGGGCCCTCATCACCCCCCGGCAAGACCGCCCCAGCCGGATCCGAGGCACAGGTAGCGCCTGTGCCCCCGGCGCATCATCCGAGATGCCTCCTCCCACCGTAGTGGCTGGGTAAAGGAGGGTCTCTCATGTCCGCAGAGCAAGACAAGGCGCTGGTCCGTCGCCTGGTGGTCGAGGCGCAGCAGAATGGCAATCTTGAGGTCGTGGATGAAATCCTGGCTCCCGACTTCGTGGATCATACCCCGCTGCCCGGGGTTCCCCCGACCCGCGACGGCGTCAAGGGCTTCTTCGCCGCGATCCAAGCCGCGATCCCCGATCTGCGGATCGAGATCCTGGATCAAATCGCCGAAGGGGGCGGCGTGGCGACGCGAAAGAAGTTCATCGGGACCCACGGCGGACCGTTCCTCGGAGTCCCCGCCTCCGGCCGGCCGGTCGACTTCGAGGTCATCGACATCCTGCGCGCTCGCGATGGGCGTATCACCGATCACTGGGTGGTCGTGGACAAGCTCGGTCTGCTCACCCAGTTGGGCGCGATGCCGGCAGAGTAGTGGGTCTGCGCGGTAGCCATTACTCGGAGCTCGGCCCGAAGGGGCCACCGGCGATGCTGCCCCAGCGTTTACAAGGGCAGGTAGACGACGAGGTTGTCCCAGTCATCGGCCTCGCTGGCTTCCAGGATCAGAGAGAGTTCCTCAATGGCCTCCCCGATGGGCATCTGACGCGGCACCTCAATGACGCCGGGCATCGCGGCACCAGCCTCAATGCGCTCATACGCGTAATCGGGCATCGTCGCTACGTCGTGAGTCAACACGATCCGATTTTCCCGGGCTGCCAAGGCGAGGACCTGAGGATCTTCGGCGCCGATCAGGCCGGTATCCTGAATCCTGAGAACGTCCAACCCCGGCCTACGGCGTCGCAACGCGGCGAGGATCCGGTTGTCGAAGTTCTCGTCGGCGAGGAAGCGCACTGGAAGTGAAATCGCGGCTCAAGCGCTGCGCCGGGCGAGCAGCCGCTCCCGCAGGCCCTGGCGGCCGGGGAGGTGGGATTCGATCTTCCAGCGGATTTTCTCGCCCCGAGCCTCCTGCTCTCGAAGGTACTCATGCACGGCGGTGCGATGCCGCAAGTAGTAGGTGATCGCCGCGTAGACCTCCGCCAGGTCCAGAGTCGGGAAGCGGTAGGCGATCTCCTCCGCGGCGGCCCCTTCGTTGAAGGCGTGGATCAGGGTTTCGAGCGGTACCCGGGTCTGCCCGATCCGGATCGTTCCGTCGCGGTCGGTGCGCAGAGGCAGGGGCTCGGCTTCGAGGGGTAGCGTCATCGATCCCAAGCATACCAGACAAGGAGAACCGCCTCGATGCTCCCATCCCGCCTCACGCCGTCTTCGCGCCGCCCAGGAGCCGCGCCGGCAGGAACAGCAGCGCCTTCAGGAAGGAGAAGACCGCCTCCAGGGTGATCCCCACCAGCCGGAAGGGCAGCGAGAGGAGCCAGACGAACGGATAGAGGATCAGCGCCAGCAGGGCCAGAGGCCAGCAGACGACGAGCAGCAGGAGCCAGACGAGAAGTTTGATCATCACCGGGAGCCTCCTTCGCTCCCTGGCCTTACCTACGTGCATCCTACTCCGGGGGTTTCGCCCAGCACGCCCGCATTGTGCCCAAACCCAACGGCATTGTTGACGGAGCGCCCGGGGATGCGCACTTTCCAAACGCCCTCTCGGCCTGCCGATCCCCGGGAACCCCTTTCCCCCCAGCGCTTTCGGTGCTACTCTACCGCAAGCTTTCAATGCGGCTGGCTGCCGTAGGAGGTTGTCCCATGTTGCGATCCCTGGTTCGTGTCCCCTCGCTGGCGCTCCTGCTTGCCCTGGCGCTGCTGGCGACCTTCGCCATGCCGGCCTCGGCGGAGGTGTTCCACGTGACCCTCACCAACGGCACCTCGGTCGACTCCTCGGTTCAGCCGCAGCAGGCGAGTTGGGACCCCAAGATGGTGATGCTGCTGACGGAAGTCGGCAACTGGGTCGCCTTCCCGAAGGACGAGGTCGCGAGCATCAAGGCCGAGGATCCCACCGCGGGCTTCGGCATTCGGATCAGCAACACCGCCATCGCCCTCGGACGGTTCTCGAACGACCTTCCCGACGAAGGTAAACCCAGCGCGGACGAGCTCAACAACCGCTACCTCTCGCTCGCCAACCGGATGCTGGAGGCGCAGGAGAAGCAGCAGCACTACTCGGTGCAGCAGTTCGCCGAGCCGGGGCAGACGCAGGGCATTCCGTCGGCGTTCGCGGGCTATGGCAATGGCGGCCTCGCCGCCGGCAGCAGCGGCCTGGGCGCCACTCCGGTCGAGCCGATGTCGACGGGCTCGCAGCCGACGGTGACTCCCATGAGCTCGCCCCCGAACCAGCAGAAGTGACGCTTTACCCAAGCCTCCCATCGCGGGGGGCCTCTTTGACAGACCAGACGGTGTGGTGACGCCCACCGCCTCTCCCCAGCGGGAGACGGCGGGCGTCCTTGAAGAGGGAAGCCGGTGCAAAACCGGCGCGGCCCCCGCCACTGTAACCGGGTACGAAACCGGAACGAGCCACTGCACGGGTGGATCCCCAATTGGTTGCCAATCGAGGGGGTTGCCCGTGTGGGAAGGTCCGGGAGTAGGAAGATCCGGGAGCCAGGAGACCTGCCTCGCCGTCCAACGCCACCCGCGGGGAGCGGGTCATGGCCCGCGCACGATCCGCCGCGCTCCTGACGCCCCATCTCCCCGTGATGGGGCGTTGCCTTTTGCAAAAGGAGCAACACCATGCGTCGGATCTTGATGATCCTGAGCGCCGGTATCCTCGGGGGAGGATGGCTGGCCGCAGCTCAGGAGCCCGTTGCCGTCCCCGTCTTTCGTGACGACGTCGTGATCACCGCCTCCGCGGATGCCGAGGTGCGCGACGACGTACCCGCCACCGCCACCGTGATCGACGGCAAGGAGATCGCGGCCCGCCAGAGCCGCGACCTGGCGGACGTCCTCAACACCGTCCCCGGCCTCTCGGTCGTCCAGGCGGGGTCCCCCGGCCAGCAGACCTCTCTCTTCACCCGCGGCACCAACTCCAATCAGACCCTGCTGCTGTGGAACGGCATCCCCCTGAACGATCCCTACTTCGGCGGCGCCAACTGGCAGTTCGTGCCGCTCGAAGGCGTGGAGCGCGTGGAGGTAGTGCGCGGCCCGTTCAGCGCCCTCTACGGCAGCGACGCCGTGGGCGGCGTGGTGCAGGTGATCACCGGCACCCGCAAGGGAGGGACGCTGGACGTCGAAGGCGGCAGCCACGACTACAAGCGCGGCGGCCTCGCGGCCGGCTTCGACCTGGGGCCGGCACGGCTCGACCTGACCGGCCACGTGCGCCGGGGGAACGGAGAATTCGCCAACGACTTCTTCGACAGCGAGGAGGGAGTGGCGCGCGCCCTCTGGGCCGTGGGCACCGGCTCCAGCCTGGGGGTGATGGTGCGGGCCAACGACTCGAAGACCGGCATCCCCTTCTCCGGCGACACGCCCACGCCCGAGCGCACCATCTCCTGGCAGGAGCGGGAAGTGGCCGTCCCCTTCCGCGCCGAGCAGGGGGCCTGGGGAGTGGAGGCGCAGGTCTCGCGGACGGACTTCGACAGCGCCTTCCGCGACCGGCTGGACACCTCCGGCTTCGGCTCTTCGGACACTCAGTCCCAGGCCCTGCGCGGCCGGGCCGTGGCCTCGTGGCACACGACGGGGGACAATACGGGGGACCTCCACATCTCCTTCGGCAGCGAAGTGCAGCGGCTGGAGGTGACGAGCCTCACGGGCGCCTTCACCAACCTCGACGGCGCCCACCAGCGGACGTGGGCGGCTTTCGGCCAGGCCGTGTGGGGCACCGGCCCCCTCCACCTGGAGCTCGGGCTGCGGCGGGACGACAACGACGTCTATGGCGGCCAGACCAGCCTGCGCACGGGCGCCGTGGTCAAGCTCGGCGAAAACACCCGGCTGCGCGCCAGCTACGGCGAGGCCTTCCGGGCGCCGGCCCTGGGCGACCTGTTCTTCCCCGGCAGCGGCAACCCGGACCTGAAACCCGAGACGAGCGCGAGCTGGGAGGCGGGGCTGGAGCACTCGGTGGACGGCTGGCGCTTCGCCGTCACGGGGTTCCAGAACAACCTCAAGAACCTGATCGACTTCGACTTCGTCACCTTCAGCAGCGTCAACATCGGCCGGGCACGGACGCGGGGCGTCGAGGCCGAGGTCGGAGTGCGGAAGGGGATCGTCTCTGCCTCCCTCGATGGCACCTGGATGGATCCTAAAAACCTGGACACGGGCCTGGAGCTCCAGAGGCGGCCGAAGAAGAGCGCCCATCTCTCTTTGACGGCGCGGCCGGGAAGCTGGACCTTCAGCCTCGTGGGGCGCTGGATCGGCGAGCGGGAAGACCTCGATCCCGTCACCTTCGCCAATGCTGTCAACCCCAGCTACACGCGGGTGGACCTGGCGGCCAAATGGCGCATCCGCGACTGGCTCTCCCCTTATGCCCGGGTGGAGAACGTGGCCGATGAGCAGTACAGCGCGGCCCTCGGTTTCCCCAGCCCGGGCAGGACCTTGATCGGTGGCCTTGCGTTCGACTTCTAGGGCTGCGGCCCTCCTGCTGCTCCTCCTGGCACCGGCCCTCGCCGGTTGCCGGGGGGAGCGGTCCCCGGACCGTCCCGCCGCTTCCGTCCGTCCGGCGGGGCGGATCATCGCCCTCACCCCGAGCGTCACGGAGACCCTTTTCGCCCTCGGCCTCGGCGATCGAGTGGTGGGCGTGGGAGACTACTCCCGCTGGCCCCCGGAGTCGCTGCGCAAGCCGCGGCTGGGGGCGCTGTTCAACCCCAACCTGGAACGAATCGTGGCGCTGAAACCGAACCTCGCCGTCCTCATCCCCAGCGAGCGGGGGCTGGGCACCAAGCTCACGCCGCTGGGCGTTGACTTGCTGGTGGTGCCGGACGAATCGCTGGCGGACGTCGAGGCCTCCTTCCACACCATCGCCCGTCGCTGCGGGGTGCCGGCGGCCGGCGAGCGGCTGGCGGCCGAATGGCGCGCGGGGCTCTCCCTACCCCCTCTCCCCGGGCCGCCGCTCAAGGTGCTGATCTCGGTGGGCCGCCGCCCTGGAAGCCTCGGCGAGGTCACGGTGGCCGGCCCGCGCACCTTCCTCGACGAGCTACTGAAGCGGCTGGGAGGGGAGAACGTCTTCGCCGACGCGCCCACCCTCTATCCGCAGATCGGCCTGGAGGAGATCGTGGCCCGCAAGCCGGACGTCATCCTGGAGCTGCGCGCCGATCCCATGACGCCGGACGCCGTAGCCGCGACCGTCGCCGACTGGCAGGCGCTCCCCCAGGTGCCAGCGGTCCGCCTCCGGCACGTCGAGGTCATCGCAGGCGACGAAGTGCTGATCCCCGGGCCGCGGATTCCGCTCTTCTACCGCAAGATGCGGGAAGCCCTGGCGCGGGCGCGGCCGGCGAACCTAGGCGCTATCGATGCCTCCGAGGCCCCCCGCCCAAGACCCTCACCCCTGCCCCTCTCCCGCCCCCTCGCCACCCCCCTCACCGGGAGAGGGGTCCAGCCGAACCGATCTTGCAGTTCTCCCTCGTCCCTGTTGTCCCTGCCGTCCCTTTCGTCCCTTCTTGCTGTTGGGCGGGGGGAGCCCAGACAGTGACGTCCCCCTTCCTCCTCACCGCCCGAGAGCTTACGTGGCGCGCGGGCGAGCGCACCATTCTCGGTCCCCTCGATCTCGACGTGACGCGGGGGGAGTGCCTGGCCGTGGTGGGATCGAACGGCGCGGGGAAAACCACCCTCCTGCGCCTCCTGACCGGCCTGCTCCGCCCGAGCCAAGGCACGCTCAGCTACGACGGCCGGCCGTTCCCGGCTTTCTCCCGGCGGGAGCTGGCGCGACGCATCGCCTACGTGCCGCAGATCCGCCCCTCGCGGGTGCCGCTCAAGGTAGAGGAGGTGGTGCTCCTGGGGCGTTATCCTCACCTCTCGCGCCTCCAGATCGCGCCGCGGGCCGCGGACTTCGCGGCGGTCGAAGAGGCCCTGGCCGTGGTGGGGATCACTGCCCTCCGGGGTCGGCCGCTGGACGAGCTTTCGGGCGGTGAGCGGCAGGCCGTCTACATCGCGGCGGCCCTGGCCCAGCGGAGCGAGCTGCTGGTGCTGGACGAGCCCACCCTCCACCTCGACGCCCGCCACCAGCACGACCTCGCCTCCCTGCTGCTGCGTCTCAAAGGGAGCGCGGACCTCACCGTGATCCTGGCCACCCATGACCTCAACCTGGCCTCGCTGCTGGGGGACCGCCTCCTGGCTCTCGTGGCGGGCCAGCCCCTTGCCTGCGGGCCGCCGGCGGAGATCCTGAAGCCCGATCTTCTGGACTGCCTCTTTCAGGCCCGCTTCGAGATCGTCCGCGGCGGCGAGCGGCCGGTGACCATCCTGGACCTCGGAGCCGGACCCGCGGCATGAGCGCCTTCAGGCCGCGCCCGCGGACGGCGCTGCTGGTCCTGTGCGCCTTGTGGATCGGCACCGTCCTCGTGGCGCCGCTGGTGGGGAGCCAGCCCGTGTCGCTCCACGACGTGCTGCGCGGTGAGCCCACGGCGGCCTCCATCTTCTGGCAGATCCGCCTGCCGCGGGTGCTCCTGGCCCTGCTCGGCGGCGCCGGCCTCGCCGTCTCCGGCCTCGGCTTCCAGACCCTCTTCCGCAATTCGCTGGCCGAGCCCTACACCCTGGGGATCTCGGGCGGGGCCGCCCTGGGAGCCGTGATCGCCCTCCGTTTCGAAGAGGGTCAGCTCCTCGGCCTCTCCCTGGTGGCCCTGGCTAGCTTCGCGGGAGCCCTCGGGGCCACGGCGCTCATCGTGGGCCTGGCCCTGCGGCGCGAGGGAGTGGAGACCTCGACCCTCCTGCTGGCGGGCGTCGCTGTCTCCCTCTCCTGCTCGGCCATCATCCTCTTCCTGCAGTACCTGGCGGACTCCACGCAGACCTTCCGCATGGTGCGCTGGATGATGGGGGGGCTCTCCGTGGTGGGCTACGGTGGCGTGCTCTGGCTCCTCCCCTGGGTGCTGGGGGGAAGCGCCATGCTCCTCGCCCTGCGCTGGGAATTGAACCTCCTGCTGACCGGCGAGGAGATGGCGGCGAGCCGTGGCGTGGACCTCGCTCGTCTCCGCTTCCAGATCCTCGTCGCCACCTCGCTGATGATCGGCGCTCTGGTGGCGGTGGCAGGTCCCATCGGCTTCGTGGGCTTGATCGTCCCCCACATCCTCCGCCGCTTCGTGGGGCACGACCACCTCTACCTCACCCCCGCCTGCATCCTGGGAGGCGGCGCCTTCCTCACCCTCTGCGACGCCGGCGCCCGCACGCTGATGGCGCCCGCGGAGCTGCCGGTAGGTATCCTCACCGCGCTGCTGGGAGGGCCGTTCTTCCTGTGGCTGCTGGTTTGGCGGCGGCGGGATTGAGGGCGGCGTAGCCCATCACGCCGCAACGTCCACGTACTCGACCTTACTCTCTGGCTCAGGGATAGGCAGGCCGCGGAATGCTTGAACTGCCGATGGCTGCCACGTGTCGACACCGTGAAGACGACGGCCCGCCCCCTTCAAGACCCTCGTCACCCGCAATACTGCCCTCGTCTCCCGCCCCTCGCCACCCCCATAGGCGCTAACTTTGCCTCGGAGCGCTCCGCCGCCCAAGACCCTCACCCCTGCCCCTCTCCCGACGCCTCCCAACCCCCGCCCGCGGGAGAGGGGTCCCGGTTGGAGCGCTCTTGCTGTTCGTCCTTGTTGTCCTTGTCGTCCTTTTTGGCTGTTCTCCCTCAGGCCCATAGGGCGGAACGGCGGCGTCCTTGGACTCGGCGGCCGCCGTCCCTTCTCAGTTGTCAAAGACCGCCGACTGACGGCGACCATTCTATGCCTCTGGCGACAGAAATGTCAATTTGGGGTATTGACACAGCCAGTGTGCTCGTGCACTCTATGCGGCATCCAAGAAGTTGCCGGCGCCACGAAGGCGCCGGACGTTCGAGCCCGAAGTGGCTCAGAAAGGAGAAGCAGTCATGGCTAGAGAGAGAAGGAACGCAGGGGTCCTGGGCGATCTGCAGCGCCTGTCCGGGACGATGGAGGCCAACAAGGAGGCGCTTCCGCAGTTGGAGCCGTTCCGGCTCAAGCTGGCAGGGATCGTCGCCCAAGCCCTCGAGGCCGCCAAGCAACAGGCCGCACAAACGGCCGGCAAGCAGGAGAGCTCGAAGCAGTTCCGTCAGCTCCTCGCCGACGGGAACCGGGTGGCCGACGTCGTACGTACCGCGGTGAGGGACCACTTCGGCCCCGGGACCGAGAAGGTCGCCGAGTTCGGCGTGCAGCCCTTCCGCGGCCGGAAAGCGAAGCCGGCGTCCGAGAAGCCCGCTCCCACCACTCCGCCGGCGCCCGCCGGCGCCGCAACCACACCCAAGTAGGATCAGTCGCTCGACCCGCCGGAGGGGGACGCGCTCGTCGCGTCCCCCTCCTTTCTCTTTTTGCCCTTGTCCAATCCGAGCCCGCCCCGAGACAACGCCTCGCCGTACCCGAAAGGGATCCCTGCGCATGCCCGCAACGCCTCCTCGTACGTAGACAGCGGTCTCTCGCACGAGGCCGATCGGCCGGCGTACCGATGCAACGGACCGCTGTAGGCGCTCAAGGTCTCCCTGTACGCGGGCAACGTCTCATTGCACGTAAGCGATGTTTCGTCGTACGCCGCCGCATTTCCACGTCTCGACACGAGGGCCCACCGTACGCATCCAGAGGCTCGTTGGACGCGGACGATCGGTCGCAGTAACCATGCAAGGGTCCGTTGTAAGGGAGCAACGTCGCATTGCACGTAGACGATGGAACGTCGCACGCATTCAACGGGCCGTTGCACAAGGATCATTGGTCCTTGCACGTATGCAACGTTCCCTTGTATGCGGACGATCGGCCGTTGCACGCGGCGCATTTCCGCCGTCTCGAAACGATCGCTCATCGTGCGCGTCCAGGAGCTCGTCGAACGCCTGCAGCGTTCCGCCGTACGCAGACGACGCTCCGTTGTACGCCTGCGACGAACCGTCATATGCTTGACGAGCGTTGAGAAGCCGGCGTAAAGTCATGCCGCGTTTAGGAGGATAGAGTGATTTCAGAGACGCGTCAAGATAACCTCGCCATAGCGAGGAGCTACCTCAAGGCGATCGAGGACGGAGCACCTTTCGATGCGCTTTCGCAGTTCTTTGCGCCCGACTGTATCCAGGAGGAATTTCCGAACCGCTTCACACCGAATGGCGCTCGCCGAACCGTCGAGGATCTTCGTCTCGCCGCCGCGCGAGGCAGGAAGGCGGTCGAGGCAGAGCGCTACGAGATTCTGAACGAGGTGGCGCAGGGCGATCACGTCGCCCTCGAAGTGCAGTGGAGCGCCCGCCTGCAGGTGCCTTTCGGAATGCTCCAACCCGGAGACACCATGCGTGCCAGGTTCGCCTTCTTTCTAACCTTCAGGGATGGGCTCATTTTCCGCCAGCACAATTACGATTGCTTCGACCCATTTTAGTGTCCACCAATAGTAGGCCGGCAGGAAGTCCACGGAGCCAATGGGATCTGATCCTCATCAGACTCCTCTTCGGCGGCCAAAATTTCTGAGGGGACCTCCGGAGTAACGCTTTGCTCCGAAGGAGCTTAGGCCTGTAGCCTGGGGCTGGCGCTGTTTGCCAGCCCCAGGTAAGCGACGGTCCCCAGAACCCCAAAGCCCCGAAGGGGCGACGGCAGTTTATATACGAACGGACGGGCTCGATAGAACTCTCCCAGATAGCTACGGCCGGGTACAACGCGCCTCCGGCCGCCGCCCCTTCGGGGCTCTTGAGGCTTCAAGGGTTCACGCCGACCTGGGGCTGGCAAACAGCGCCAGCCCCAGGCTACAGTCCTTTGCCCCTTCGGGGCATTCTGGAGATCCGCGCCTTTGGGAGAACCTTATCCCTCTCGTCAACCCAGGGGAGGGTGCGGTATCTTCTGGGCACGTCGAGAAGCAACTGACGTGCTCTGCTGGTGATGGGCATCAGCGCTAGCCTGCGAGGTATATCATGGACATCACCGTCGAGACTCTGACGTACGCCGAAGCCGCGATCAGAGACATTTTGTATTTGTATGTCGATATGGTGGAGTCTTATGGCGGATTTGGGCACAACCTGGATACTGGTAGCTTCTCACCTCTCGCGTTCATTGATTCCAAGGTGTTACCCCCTCCGGGGTACGACTTGGGTGTAAACGAAGAGTTGCTCCACGCCGGCTCTTCCATCGCCCTTCTTTGCACCATCTCGGACTGTCGGGATGAGAATGGATCGGCGACCGTGGGATGGCCGATTATCAAAAATGCCAAAGAAGCGTTTGATGCCGGGCGGTTCAAACACCTACCGGAAATTCAAAGAGCCTTCGAGTTAGGTTTCGCAGGCGACGAGGATTTGTTCAGAGAACAGCTCGTGAAGGTCTATCAACATTATGTGCGTGGATATTTTGCGAAGCTCAGCGCGGGGTAAATCCTCTTGAAGGAGGCCAGTATGCAAGAAACCGTCGCCGATCGCATGGCCAGGCTCAAGATCGAGCTTCCGGAGCCGAGCCGGCCGGGTGCGATCTACGTGCCGTTCGTTCAGACGGGGAACCTGGTGTTCATCACCGGTCAGCTCAGCCAGTGGAACGGCGAGCGTCGATTCATTGGCAAGTTGGGGCACGAGTTCGACGTCGCGGAGGGGCAACAGGCGGCTCGCCTTTGTGCCCTCAACGTCCTGGCCCAGCTCCAGGTGGCGGTGAACGGCGATCTCGAGCGGGCCACTCGGTGCGTTCGCATCGCGGGCTACGTGAATTCGGCGCCGGAGTTCTTCGGGCAGTCTCAGGTCGTCAACGGAGCCTCGGACCTCTTCATGGAGGTCTTCGGAGACGCCGGCCGCCATACGCGGATGGCGGTCGGCGTCGCGGCGCTGCCCTACAACGTCGCGGTGGAGGTCGAGGGAGTCTTCGAGGTCCGATAGGGCGGCACCGGCGCGACGCCGGCTGGCGGCGGCGGGATTGAGGGCTACGGCCGGCCTCGCATGATTCTCGTTGACGTCAAGACGTCATGCCGCTAAGCTTTGGTCATGAACGACGTGAAGCGAGCCACTGTCTACTTCGATCCAGAGATCCACCGCGCTCTGCGACTCAAGGCCGCCATCAACGACCGGACTCCGACTTGGTGAACGACGCCGTGAGATTGGCGCTCGTCGACGACGCTGAAGACCTCAATGCCTTCGAAGAGCGCGCGCCCGACGCCGTCCTTGACTTCGAGGAGTTTGTGAAGGATCTGCAGCCGACCCCTACGGCTGCAGGATGAGAGCACATCGAGCCTTTCGGCGGCGACCTGCTCTCCCGTCGGGCGCTGGGGCACGTGTCGTACTCCTGGTAGCGGTGCGACTACCCGCGGCTCTACTAACCCTATCCCTCTCCCGGCCGGAGGACCGAGGTATTGACGAGGTTAAGGAGCCGGCGTATCATTCCAACGACCCGAAGAATGAGAAAAATAGACATGCCTGAAAGCTGCCGGGTAGTTATGTTCGAGTACGGAGTGAGGTCAACACCAACCCGTGGAGGAGCCCGCCCATGCTGCACTACCTTTGGATGTTCATCGTCGGCATCGTCGTTGGAGCCATCGCACGATTGATCATGCCTGGCTCCGAGCACCTTGGCATTCTGTTGACAGGTGCCCTCGGAGTGGCAGGTTCCTTTGTCGGCGGCCTCATCTCTCGTCTGTTCAGCAAACCAAAGGACGGTGCGATGTTCCATCCCGCCGGCATCATCATGTCGATCATCGGTGCGCTGATCTTGCTGTACGCGTGGAATCACTTCGTGCATTGACGCCCCGAGCACGGAGGAACGACGCCCGATCCTTCCATCGCGCGGAGCTCCTCCGGCCTGCGGCCTCCTGAATTCGTGCAACGATGATCGACATCCACGTGCTCAACCGGATATTCCAGAAAAGTTGGTACCGGAGGCGGAGGTCGTGGGCTAGTCCACAACCGAGTAATCTCTGAGCGCCAGGGATCAGCCTTGCAGGATCTTCTTCCAAAGATCCTGGCTCGTCCCGCAGATCGTCAGCCACGGATCGCATGGCAGGAGTATCAACCCGCGCCGGGGGCGGCGGAAAGTGCTAAACATTCTCCTCCGCAAGGGAGTCTAAGGTCCTTGGGACCGTGGCCTCAGTCAGGCCATAGCTGAAAGGAAGCCCTCCGGTGACGATTTGGCGTTATTCCGATGATCCTCATGAGATCCAGCCGTCCTGGGTCACACCGGCTGAGTGCATCTTCTGTCACACGCTCATGAATACAAAGAGCGTGGATCTCTGGGAGGAAGAGCATCGGCAGATCGTGACCTGCCCGTCGTGCGGTTGGTGGAGCATTCGGGGTCTTGGATACACCTATCCTGGCCTCGGTGGCAGACCCTCGAACCACTGGCGGCGGGACCTCGACGTTCACGGAGCGGTTGGCGCACTCAAGAGGCTCGATCTCAGCGATATTGAAGTACCCATATCTGAGGTGAGGAGTTTTCTTAGGGCTCGCTACGAGCAAAGGCTTTCGATTCATCCAAGGCTCTTTGAAGAGACGGTTGCAAGCGTCTTCAAGAGCCTTGGCTTCAGCGCCAAGACTACGGGTTATTCCGGCGACGGAGGCATCGATGTAGTCCTCGATGGCCCAAACGGAACAACCATTGGGGTTCAGGTCAAGAGATGGAAGAGCACGATCCAGGTTTTCCAGATTCGGGAATTCTTAGGCGCCCTGGCCCTTACGGGACATACCAGGGGCGTCTTCGTCACGACGTCGAGCTACTCCAAAGGTGCGGTTGCTGGAGCAAAGCTGGCCGAATCAAAGGGCACACCAATCCAACTTATCAATGCCGAGGAGTTTTATGATGCTCTGGGCATCGCACAGCTCAGGGAGCCCGTGGCGCCAGAGGAGGGCGAATACCTGGCGCGATGCCAATTCCTGTGGCACTACGAGATTTCGATCGCCAGAGGGCATCCCAGGACGGATCAATTCTACTCAGATTTGCTGGGTGAGCTGCGGACCGGGCACCATCCACTTACCTGGAATCTGATCTCACAAGTAGCAGAGAGGAACCACATCTGTCCAAACCATGAAGTCTCGGCGCCAGGGCTCAGAGCGCTGAGAGCTGATGGACCGGTCTAAAGTGCCGTACCTCCCAATCCAGATCCCGTAGCCGCCGAACATGAACTTGTAGGTGGGCGAGGGGTGCCAGACGGTCCATGAGGTGGTCGCAGAATTCGTTGGTCTTCGGCATCTAGATCTCCTCCACCCCCAGGCCCACCAGCTCCATCAGCTTCAGGGCGTTGACGGTCGTGGCGACTCCAGGGTGCATCTGGTAGTCGAAGGTCATAGGCGGATCTTCTCCCGGATGGAGGGTCTCCCGGAAATGGACGGGGACGAAGGTGGCGGCGATCTCCGGCACTTCGGCGAGTTGGAGGTCGTGGGTGGAGACGGCGCCGAGCGCTCCCTGCTTCAGCAGGTGGAGCACCACGCGACGCACCGCCACCTGCCGCTCGTAGCTGTTGGTCCCCCGCAAGACCTCGTCCAGGAGATAGAGCAGGACGCCGCCTTCCGCGTGAGCCCGGTCTGCCTCGTGCACGATCCTGCGAATGCGTTGCAGCTCTGCCATGAAGAAGGAGACTCCTTCGGCCAGCGAGTCCTCCACCAGGATGCTGGTGGCGAGGGTCATCGGCGGCATCCGTAGCGACTCGGCGCAGACCGGCCCGCCGGCCTGAGCGAGCACGGCATTGATGCCGATCGCCCGCAGCAGCGTGCTCTTGCCGGACATGTTGGAGCCCGTCACCAGCAGGAAGGTGCCAGGGGGACCGAGGGTGACGTCGTTGGCCACCCGTTGTCCGTCCCGAATCAGAGGGTGGCCGAGCGCCTGAGCTTCATAGCGATTTTCTGTCGCCGCCACGACCGGAAAGGCCCAGTCCGGATTCTCGAAACGGAGACTGGCGAGCGCCGCTAAGGCCTCGAAGCGGCCCAGGGCCGCGAGCCAGCCGCGGACGCGAGGGCCCGCCTCCCGCTGCCAGCGCTCCAAGAGAGCCAGCACGTGGAGGTCCCAGCAGAGGAGCGACTGGAGAATGAGGTACAGGTAGGAGGAGTGGCGGACGTGGGAGAGCTCCACCCGGCGGTGGAGCAGGAGCATCCAGCGGTGGGCGGTCTGCCCCTCGACGGTGAGATCGCCGGCGATTCGCTGCAGCTCGCCCGCTGTATGAGATCGACCGGTGATCCGCTCCAGGGCTTCGGCGTAGAGCTGGAAGTCTCCCTCGGGGGCTTCGATCCGGTTGAAGCTGCGGTGGGTCCGTTCCCGGAAGGTATATCCCAGGCCGATGTTGACCGACGCAAGCGCGAGGAAGACTCCGATCGGGAACGGCGTCGCAGCCCAGAGCAGGAGAGCCGCCGGGGTCGCTATGGCGAGGAGCCGGGCGAGCCAGAGCAGCCAGGGCCGATCCAGCAGCCATGGCTCGTCCTCGGCCCAGGCGAGGAAGCGCTCCAGGTCCGGCGGCGACTTCTCCATGGGGCGCACGCCGACCTCGAGCTGCTGCCGCAAATCGACCTCGGGCGCCAGCTCGGCGACCGCCGCCTGCCGGCCGGCGATCTCCTCCGGGGGGGCCGGATGCAGGAGCCAGTCTCCCAGATCCGCCTTTCCCGGCGGCGTGTGGGCGGTCCCCAGGAGCTGGGACAGGGAAGCGCGGCCGAAGAGGTTGAGGTCGCGCGCCACCGCGCGGTCATCCTCCCCGGGATCGGGGAGAGTGGGAAGAGAAAGGCCGTCCCAGTCCCGCGCCAGCCGCAGGAGTCCCTCCTCGTTGATCCGCCGCAGCTCGCCGAAGCGTCGTTGCCGCTGGACGATCCGCTCGTGGCGGGGCAGCACACCCAGGAACGCCACCAGCCAGAACCCCGCCCCGGCCCACCATCCCCATCCCGGCCGCCCGCCGCGGACGAGGATCACGACGAGGCAGACGGCGAAGGCGAGGAACAGGGCGCCGCGAAGGAGGGAGAAGCGAAAGGAGACCCCGGCGAGGCGGCGTTCCTCGGCGGCGAAGGTGTCGCGGCGTTCGCGGTAGGTTGGGTCCGGTCCCCGAGGCTCTGCCATGGCGACGGAGTATAGAGGGAACCTCAGGGGGTGTCTGGAAAGTCCGAGGCGCTGCTTCGAGATGACGTCAAGGGACCTCGTGGACGGACCGTTATCCGCCGCTTCGAGGCGTCCGTCACGACGCGCGCACCTTCCAGACAGCCTCCCAGTTACTCCACCGTCACGCTCTTCGCCAGATTCCGCGGCTGATCCACGTCCGCCCCGCGCCGCACGCCGATGAAGTAGGCGAGGAGCTGGAGGGGGACGACGTTGACGATCGGCTGGAGGCGCGGGGAGACGGAGGGGACTTCGATGACCGCGTCGGCGATCCCTCCGAGCTCTTCCGGGTCGCGGTCGGTCAAGGCGATGACGACGCCGTCGCGCGCTTTGACCTCCTGCATGTTCCCCTTGACCTTCTCCGCCACGTGGTCGCCCGTGGCAATGGCCACCACCGGCAGGTTCTCGTCGATCAGGGCGATGGGGCCGTGCTTCATCTCGCCCGCCGGGTAACCCTCGGCGTGGATGTAGGAGATCTCCTTCAGCTTCAACGCCCCTTCGAGGGCGATGGGGTAGTTGATACCGCGCCCCAGGTAGAGGAAGTTCTGCGACCGGTGATACTTCCGCGCCAGCTCGTCCATGTGGCGCTCCTGCCGGTGGATGACCTCGTCCACAGCCTGGGGGAGGTGCGACAGCTCGTCCAGGTAGTGCCGCTCCAGCTTGCCGAAACGGACCCGGCGCAGGTAGAGGGCCAGCAGGTAGAGCGCCACGAGCTGGGTGGTGAACGCCTTGGTGGAGGCGACGCCGATCTCGGGACCGGCGTTGGTGTAGATCACCCCTTCGCTGATGCGCGTCGCCTGGCTCCCCAGCACGTTGCAGACGGCGAAGAGGCGCGCGCCGCGCTCCCGCGCGGCTTCCATGGCCGAGACGGTGTCCGCCGTCTCCCCGGACTGGGAGATCCCCACGGCCAGCACGCGATCGGAGACGATGGGGTCGCGGTAGCGGTACTCGGAGCCGTAATCCACCTCGACGGGGACGCGGGCGATGTCCTCGATGAGGAACTTCCCCACCAGCGCCGAGTGCCAGGAGGTGCCGCAGGCGAGGAGGTGGAGGCGCTCGACGCGGGCCAGCTCCTCCGCCGTCACCTTCACGGTGTCGAAGAGGATCTCCGCCTCCTCGAAGTCCACGCGCCCGGCGAAGGTGTCCTGCACCGCCTGCGGCTGCTCGTGGATCTCCTTGAGCATGAAGTGCTTGTAGCCCCCCTTCTCGGCCTGGATGGGATCCCAGTTGAGGTGATGCACGGCCCGCTCGGCGCGCTGCCCCTTGCGGTCCCAGACCTCGACACCCGCCGGGGTCAGCCGCGCCAGGTCGCCGTTCTCCAGGAAGATGACGTCCTTGGTGTAGGCGAGGAGGGCTGCCGGGTCGGAGGCGAGGAACTGCTCCTCTTTGGCGAGGCCGATGACGAGCGGCGGCCCCTGGCGGGCGGCCACGATCTCCTGGCCATCCGTTTCGGTGCTCACCACGGCGAAGGCGTACATCCCTTCGAGCTCGGAGACGGCTTTTGCCACGGCTGCCCGGAGGCCGTTGTTCAGATAGGAGGAGACGAGGTTCGCCACCACCTCGGTATCGGTGTCCGAGGTGAAGGTCCACCCTTCGGCGATCAGCCGCTTCTTGAGCGGCAGGAAGTTCTCGATGATGCCGTTGTGGATCAGCGCCAGGCGCCGCTTCGAGTCGACCACCGGATGGGCGTTGCGCTCGTTGGGCGCGCCGTGCGTGGCCCAGCGGGTGTGACCCAGGCCGTAATGCCCGGCGAGGGGGTGCTTCTCCAGCTTCTCCTTGAGGCGGTCGAGCTTCCCTTCGGCCTTGGCCGTATGGAGCTCACCGTCCTCGATGGCCACCACGCCCGCCGAGTCGTACCCTCGGTACTCCAGCCGGCGCAGGCCATCCATCAGCAAGGGGACCACTTCACGCTGCCCCACGTATCCCACGATTCCGCACATGACAATCAGCCTTCCTCTTTGAGGTTTTTGCGGCGGTGCAGTCCGCCGGCCCGCCCTTCCAGGTTCTTCTGCCGCACCCGGGCCACCGCGAGCGCCCCCTCGGGGACGTTCCTGGTGACCACCGAGCCCGCGGCCGTGGAGGCGCCCGCCCCCACCTTGACCGGCGCCACCAGCATCGTATCGCTGCCGATGAAGGCGCGGGCGCCGATCTCGGTGGGATTCTTCCGCACGCCATCGTAATTGCAGGTGATGACTCCCGCCCCCACGTTGGCGCCTTCCCCCACCGTAGCATCTCCCACGTAGGAGAGGTGGTTGACCTTGGCGCCGGGGCCGATCTCGGAATTCTTCACTTCGACGAAGTTGCCCACCCGCGCGCCCTCGCGCAGCCGGGAGGCCGGACGCAGGCGGGCGAAGGGACCCACGCGGCAGCCAGGGCCCACCTCGGCGCCGTCGAGGACGCTGTAGGGCTCGATGACCGCGCCGTCGCCGACTTTCGTATCCCGCAGCCACGCGCCCTGGTGGATGACGCACTCCCGGCCGATCACGGTGTGCCCCGTGAGGGTCACGTCCGGGTGGATTACCGTGTCCTCGCCGACGGGCACTCCGTAATGGATCACCGTCCGCGCCGGCTCCAGGACCGTCGCTCCCAGCTTCATCACGATGTAGAGGTGCTGGTCGAGGAGCAGCCGGTGGACGCGGGCCAGCTCCGTCCGGTCATTGACCCCCAGCGCCTCCTCCGGCTCGGAGAGGGCGACCAGCCGCACCGCGTGGCCGTCCCTTGCGGCATGGGTCACCGCATCGGTCAGGTAGAGCTCGCCCTGGGCGTTGTCGGTCTTCAGGTTGCGGAGATAGGTGAAGACGTCCGGAGCGGGCAGGGCGTAGAGCCCGGCGTTGATCGTGTGGACGGCCAACTCTTCGGGAGTCGCATCGCGGGCCTCGACGATCCGCTGGAAAGCCCCCGCCGGATCCACGATCACTCGGCCGAGCGATCCCGGGTCAGGGAGGTCGGCGACGGCCATGGCACCCCACCCCTCGTCCGCGGCATCGGCGAGCCGTTCGAGCGTCATCGGCAGGACCAGGGGGACGTCGCCGGAGAGGACGAGCACCGTCGCCTCCGCTGGGATTTCCGTCTCGGCCTGGGCCAGGGCGTGGCCGGTTCCCCGCTGCTCGGCCTGGAGCACCCAGACGAGGTCGCTGCCGCGGATCGTCTCCCGCACCCGCTCGGCGCCGTGGCCGATGACGATCACGATGCGATTGCACCCCACGGTCCGCGCCGCGTCGATCACCCAGGCCAGGAGCGGCCGGCCCGCGGCCTCGTGCAGGACCTTGGGGAGCGACGACTTCATACGGGTCCCCTTGCCGGCCGCGAGGATGACGGCGACGCGGGGGCGGGGGGCGGGGTTGGGCATGGGCTGGGATCTCCTTCAGGGGAACAAGGGGGAGGGGTGCGGTGTTCCCGGGCGCCCCAGCCCCAGCACGGCCTCCGCCAGCTTCAGCGAATCGTGCCGGATCAGGTCGCCCTCCGCCAGGAGGTCCGCTTCCACGATCTCGGCTCCCAGCTCCTCCAAGGCGGTGCGATCGACCCTCACGGGCTCGGAGCCGGTCTCCGCGTAGTGGCGGATCAACGGCTCGGGGATGGGGGCCGAGTTGATCAGCACGGCGTCGATGAGCCCGGTGCCCGCATGGCGCACGAGGGCGCGGAGGTGGTCGGCACCCATCATGCCATCCGTCTCTCCCGGCTGGGTCATGAGGTTGAGGAGGAGGACGACGGGCGCCTTCGCCTTGGCCACGGCCTGGCGGATGCCGGGGATCAGCAGGTTCGGGAGGATCGAGGTGTAGAGCGAGCCCGGCCCGAGGAGGATCAGGTCCGCCCGTTCCAGGGCCGCCACCGCCTGCGGGAAGGCCGGAGGCGCCGCCGGATCGAGCTCGATCGCGGACAGCTCCTCGCCCGAGAGCCCGATGGCGGATTCCCCCTCGTAGACCCGCCCCGAGACCCCCCGCCCCCGCAGCCGCACGTCGGTCAGCGTGGCTGGGAAGATCTTCCCCCGCACCGAGAGCACCGACTCGGCGGTGAGGATGGCCTGGTGGAAGTCGCCGGTGATGCCGGTCAGCGCGGTCAGGAAGAGGTTGCCGAAGGAGTGCCCGAGGAGGCCGCCGCCGTTGGGGAAGCGGTACTGGAAGAGGCGGGTCAGCAGGTCCTCGTCGTCGGCGAGGGCGGCGATGCAGTTGCGGACGTCCCCCGGCGGCGGCACTCCCAGCTCCTTGCGCAGCCGGCCGGAGGAGCCGCCGTCGTCGGTGACGGTGACGACTCCCACCAGCCGGCACAGGCGGTGCGAGCCGACGTGGTGCTTGAGACCGCGCAGCAACGCCGAGAGACCGGTGCCGCCGCCGATCGCGACCAGGACCCTGCCGCCGGCGGACGCCGGCTCAGGAGAGGCCGAAGAGGTGGCGTTGGTCGCGATTTTTCTTGAGCTCGGCGAAGTCGGGGTCGTGGAAGGCATGGATGCGGTTCGTGGGGTTCAGCTCGACCGCCTTGGCCAGGGCCTGCGCCGCCTCCTCCAGCCGGTTCTCGGCCGCGTGAATCGCGGCGACGAGATAGGCGAGGCGATCGTCCTGCTGGTCGCGGCCCCCTTTCTGGGCGATGGCGAGCGCCGCCGCGAGGTCGCCGCGGTTCTTCTCGTAGACGGCCTGCGCGAACGGATCGGCCTCCGTGCCCTTGGCCGTCTTTCCTTCCGCCGGTCCGCTTTTCTGGCGGGCGGCGGCGAGGAGCTGCCGCGCCCGATCGCGCAGGTCCGGGCGGTCGGCGGTCTCCACCGCCTGCTCCAGGTGCTCGACGGCCTTCGTCCAGTCCTTGGCCTGCAGGGCGGAAAGCCCCTGGGCGAAGTGGTCGAGGGCGGGATCGGCCTCTACGGCAGCCGGGGTCTTCTTCTTCGGTTCGGCGGTGGGAGCTGTGGGTTTGCTGGGCTTGGCCTTGGCCATGGCTTCTGTCTCGACTCGACTCAGGCTACGGGGCAGGTTAGCGCTTCTTGAGCTCGATCAGGATCTGCTTGGCGACGGACTTCAGGGTGTCGAAGACGCCCACTCCGGTCGTCGCCACGGCCTCGAACGTCGGCTCCCGTTTGTAATTCAGGGTACGGTACATCTCCTCGACGGCAATGACGTTCGGTATGTCCCGCTTGTTGAACTGCAGGGCGTACGGGATCGTCGCCAGGTCGAACCCATGCTCTTTCAGGTTCTGTTCCAGGTTGCGGATGGACTCGATGTTGGCCTCCATCCGCTCCTGCTGGCTGTCGGCGACGAAGATCACGCCGTCCACCCCTTTGAGGATGAGCTTGCGGCTGGCGTCGTAGAACACCTGGCCGGGCACGGTGTAGAGGTGGAAGCGGGTGGTGAAGCCGCGGATGCTCCCGAGGTCCAGGGGGAGGAAGTCGAAGAACAGGGTGCGGTCCGCCTCGGTGGCAAGGGAGATCATCTTCCCCTTCGATTCAGGGGCCGTCTTGTTGTAGATGTACTGCAAATTCGTCGTCTTCCCGCACAGGCCGGGACCATAATAGACGATCTTGCAGTTGATCTCCTTGCTCGCGTAGTTGATAAAAGTCATGTTCCGTGCCTCGCTCCAACCTTCCGCCGGGGCTGGAGAAAGCGTCTCCGGTTCCGCGGCGCCTCCCCGCGCGTCGCCAGGCGCCCCCGGTTACTCGCCGAAGAGCGCATCGATGTCGTCGTCGGTAATCTCCGAAAAGGGGCTTGCGTGGGCTGAGCCCTGGGAGCCCTTCTCGCCTTTCTGCGCCATCACCTCGAAGATCTTCTCCAGGTCGACGTTGGCCCGCTTGACGCGCAGGCGGACGAGACCCAGGGACGACCGGTCGTCGAAGATGACGACCAGGATGGCGCGCTTGGCGACGATGGAGATGTGGATGTGGTCCTGCTGCCCCTCGTGGAACAGCACCGAGAACTCCCGCTCGCCGATCAGCTTGGCCAGACCGTCCGTGGCGGCGACGTTGCCTGCCGTCAGCGAGGCGAGCGAGGTCGTGTCGAACTGCTCGATCTCGCCGGCCGAGGCGATCTGCTGGCCGTTCTTGTCGATCAGGAAGACGGCCTTGGCATTCGCCTCCTGGCGCAGACGGCGCAGAGCTTCCTCAAGGTGCTTGAACTCTTCTTCGTAGAGCACGAAGTCTGCGCACATGGCTACCCTTTCCGGACCGCGCGACGATACACCATCGCGGGCTGGGCCGTCAAAGCTCTGATTTCACGTCGGTTGTTTTCCGCCAGTTGCCGCTGAAATCCTGGTCAGTGGAACAGCCGCCAGCCCGAGATCACGTCGTTCTGCGCCAACACCAGCTCGCTGCCCAGGATCTGATGCCGCACGGGGACCGGCGTGCACCCCTCGCCCCCGGCGTGGATCTCCGAGATGCGGAAGGCCTTGTCGCACTTGTTGCACACCATCCACTCCCCCTCGTGCCGGAAGCCCCGCTTGGACTTGGCGCAGGTCTCGTTGGCATTGAAGGCCACCTGGACCTCGCCCTTGCCATCCTTGGCGACGAAGAACTGGACCTCCTGGTTGCTGGAGTTCAGGAACTGGTAGAAGCGGACGTCGTTGGGCTTCAGCCCCGCCAGGTCCACGTGCACCTGACCTTCCCGGTCCGGCGACACCTTCTGGAAGCCCGACGGGTTGAGGCGCCCCTCGAGAACGGTCTCCGCACCCCACACGACCCCGAGGAAAAGGACGACGATCAGGATTCCGTGAACCGGCTTGAAGCGACGCATGGTCTGCCTATTCTGGCCTAAGACCCCGGGAACGGCAAGGCCCAAGGCAGAAGGCAGGGACAACAGGGACTTCAGGGACACCAGGGACGAGGAGAGTTCCGGCGATTCCTTCCGTCCCTGCTGTCCCTGAAGTCCCTGCTGTCCCTCTCCCTGCTCAGAACAGCGTGTAGATGAACGGCGCCGTCGCCTGGCTGGTGACCACCAGGAGGATCACGAGCCCCAGGATGAGCACCAGGGGGACGATCCAGTACACCTTGTTCTGCTTGGCGAACTGGACGATCTCTCCCAGGATGGAGCCGAAGTAGCGGAGTCTGCGCATATTCCCTTCCTTCCGGCTGCATTCTACCAGTCAGCCGCGCGCTTTGAGCCGCTCGATGAGGGTCGCGGTCACGGCGCCGGTGGCGGCGAGGAAGAGGATGGCGCCGCCGTGGGCGAGGAGGACGTGGGACGGGGAGGAGACCCAGCAGAAGAGGCGCACGCCGGCATCCGCCGTGATCCCCGCTCCCAGGCCGTAGATGGCGCCGGCCAGCGCCGGCCGGGTGGGGAGCGCGCGGCCGGCGAGCCACACCGCCGCGGCCAGCACCGGCACGCTGGAGGCGGCGGCCATCCAGAAGCACTCCCAGGCGTAGCGCACGAAGACGCCGGGCGGCGCCGCGGCCGGCACCAGGCTCTCGGTAATCAAGGTCAGGCCCACGAAGAGCGCCAGCGCGGCGCCCACCGTCGCGGCCACGGCGCGGGCCGAAAGCTCCCGGCCGGGGACCGCCTCGCGGAGGGCCGCGCCCACGATCAGCAGCCCCACCAGCACCTGCAAGCCCGAGAGACCCCAGGCCACTCCTGGCCCCAGCGCCGAGGCGTTGCGGCGCAACCCCCAGAAGGCCGGGATGGCGACGAGCAGGGCCAGGCCCAGCGGCAGCAGGGCCAGCACCCGCCGCGCCGGCGAGGCGATGGGACGCACCGGCGTTAGCCCCCGCTCCACCGCGGCCAGGAGCTCGGGCGGCACCCGGGTCTCCGTCCGCGGCTCAGCCATCCCTCGTCCCTCCCGCCTCCGGATCGACGCCCAGCGCCGCGCGCAACGCCCGCATCGCCCGGCTCGACCGCAGCTTCGCCGCCCCCACTCCGATGCGGAACCGCGCGGCGATCTGCTGGAAGCTCAAGCCGTGGACGTGGTGGAGCACCCACGCCTCGCGGCGGCCGGCGGGGAGCCGTGCCAGGGCCGCCGCCAGGTCCCGTGGCTCGAGCGCGAGCGCCGCCGCCGGGGCGGCCGCCTCTTCCGCCGGCGGGGCATCCCGGTCCTCGTGCCGCGAGCGCCGCCAGGCCTCCCGCCGGTGGCGCCCGAGGACGTTGCGGGCGATCCCGAACACCCAGGGGCGCACCGGCAGCGGCGGCTGGTAGGTGCGGCGCGAGCGATGGAGGGCCAGGAACGTCTCCTGCACGAGATCCTGGGCCCCTTCGGACACCGTCGCCTGGAAGTAGCGGCGCAGCTCGGCCGCGAGCCGCCCATACAGAAGCTCGAAAGCCGCAAGCTCGCCCGCCTGGTAGGACATCATCAGGCGGGCCAGCTCCTCTTCGTCTTCGTGGCTACCTTCTTTCATCGCCGGTGATCGATGGTAGCACCCACGAAGCGGCCCCCGCCCAAGACCCTCATCCCCTGCCCCTTCTCCCGCCCCCTCGCCACCCCCCTCACCGGGAGAAGGGGTCCTGGCCGAACCTGTCTTGCTGTTCTCTTGCGTCCTTATTGTCCTTGCTGTCCTTTATGTCCTTTCTTGGCTGTTCTCCCTCTTCTCCCGGTGAGGGGGGTGGCGAGGGGGCGGGAGAAGAGGGCCGGGGTGATGAGGGTCTTGGGCGGGGGACCTCTCCGCAAAGTTAGCGCTTGTTCCGCGCCCCCCTGACACCTTTCCGCCCCGAGCCGGCAAATCCCTCTTGGAACCAGGAGGGATGACGCGATGCGAGCTCTCAGGATGCCGGCGGCTCTACTTTCAGGTCTGATCCTCGGCGCCTTCGCCGTCCAGGCGAATCCGCAGTGCCCCACGGACGGCTACGATCCGGCGCTCCTCGCCCGGCGCAGCGTCTCCGCCGTGCGGATCTCCGGGGCTCCCCCCGTCATTGATGGCCGTCTGGACGAGCCGGTCTGGAGCCAGGCGCCGGTGGCTACCGGCTTCACCCAGAACCGGCCGCGCCCGGGAGCGCCCTCCTCTCTGCGCTCGGAGGCGCGCGTCCTGGTCGATAGCGAGGCGATCTACGTGGGGCTGACCTATTTCGATCCCGAGCCGGCGAAGATCCTGGCGCCTCTCGCCCGCCGGGACGACGAGACGATCTCCGACTGGGCCTTCGTGGAGATCGACAGCCGCCACGACCGGCGGTCGGGCTTCTCCTTCGGGATCAATCCCCGCGGCGTCCAGGTCGACGGCCTGTGGGCGGACGACGTCGTGTACGACCCGTCGTGGAACGCCGTCTGGGAAGGGGCGGCACGGGTAAGCTCGGATGGCTGGACGGTGGAATACCGCATCCCCTTCTCGCAGCTCGCCTTCAGCCTGCCGCCCGATGCGAGGGAGCTGGTCTGGGGCATCAACTTCTACCGCAACAGCCCGTCCCGCGGCGAATCGTCGAACTGGTCCCCCCGCTACCCGGGGCTGGGCGGCGTCGTCTCGCACTTCAACGACCTGCACCTGCCGGCGCCCTCGCGCGTCCACCGTTTCGAGGCGACCCCCTACGTCGCGCCGCGCCTCGGCAACGATGGGCCAGGGGGAGAGCGTAAGTCCTCGGTCCGCGCCGGCGCCGACCTCAAGGTGGGGTTGGGCTCAAGCTTCAGCCTCACCGCCACGCTGCTGCCGGACTTCGGCCAGGTCGAGGCCGATCCCTCGCAGGTGAACTTGACGGCGTTCGAGCTCTTCCAGGCCGAGCAGCGCCCTTTCTTCCTGGAGGGGATCGACGTCTTCCGCATGAACACCAGCCTCCCCTTCGCCACCCGCACCACCTCCTTCGCCGACGAATCCCCCTTCTACTCACGACGGGTGGGGCGCGCCCCCCGCGGCGACCTGCCGCCGGAAGCCACCCTCGTCTCCCTTCCCACCGCCACGTCCCTCCTCGGCGCAGTGAAGCTCTCGGGACAGACACCCTCCGGCTGGACCCTCGGCGTCTTCACCGCCGAGAGCGACCGCGAGCACGCCCTCCTCGAGCGGCAGGACGGAGGGCGCGAGGAGTGGCCCGTCGAGGCGCGGACCACGTCCACGGTGGCGCGGGCGATCCGCAGCTTCGGCCACGGCGAGTCGTCCTTCGGGCTGTTCGCCGCCGATCTCCACCGCTCCGCCCTGGGGTCGGTGCTCGCGGAGGAGGAGGTGAGCGACGCCGCGGCCCTGGGGGCCGAGCTCCAGCATCGCTTCGGCGGCGGGCGGTACGAGATCCGGAGCTGGGCCCTGGGGAGCCGCCTCAGCGGCGATGCCGAGGCCATCACCCGCGTGGCCGAGGCGCCGAACCATTATTTCCAGCGGCCTGATGCGCGCGGCCTGCCGCGGGCGCCCCTCGGCACGAGCCTCGCGGGGATCGCCGCGGAGACCCGCGTGTCGCGCATCGCCGGCAGCCTCCTCTGGGACCTGACGGCGCGGGCGGTGACCCCCGGCTTCGACGTCAACGAGCTCGGCTTCCAGCGCAACTCGGACTGGCTCCTCCTCGCCGGCGCCTGGAAGCACGAGGTCTTCCGCCCGGGCCACTGGCTCCGCGGCTGGTCCGTGGGCTCCAGCAACCTCGGCCTGGGATGGACCTGGGCGGGCGAGCCGCGGGTCCAGGTCGCCGACGCCTACCTCTCCGCCGACACCCGCGACTACTGGACGGCGAAGCTCGCCGCCACGCGCGAGGCCTCGGCGCTCTCGACCGACTGGCTGCGGGGCGGGCCGGCCCTGCGCCTCCCGCCGCGCACCACCTTCTCCTTCTCCATGGCCACGGACCAGCGCAAGGCCTCCTACGTCACCCTCGACACGAGCGCCAGCCAGGAGGGAGCGAGCGGCTCGCACTCGCTGCGCGTCACGCCCCTCGTGAACCTCCGCGTCTCCGACCAGCTCCAGGGATCGATGGGCGTCACCTACCAGACGGACACCGTCGGCTGGCAGCCCGCGGGAACCGTGGGACCCGAATCGAGCATCCTCGTCGCCCGCCTGCGGCAGGAGACGATCTCCTTGACCCTCCGTTCCGACCTCACCTTTACTCCCCGGCTGGCGCTCCAGGCCTACCTGCAACCCTTCAGCAGCGCCGGTCGCTACGACCGCTACCAGCGCCTGGTCGCGCCGCGGGACCCGAGGCCCGAGCGCCGTTTCGTCCTTCTGGAAGAAGGAAGCCCCCTCCCGGCGCTACCCGACGCCATGCACCGCACCTTGAACGGCGACCTGGTCCTGCGTTGGGAGTATCGGCCGGGCTCGTTCCTCACCGCCGTCTGGAACCATCAGCGCGACCGGCTCCTCCGGGACGGGAGGCTGTCGCCGGAAGACGGCTTGACGGGGCTGTTCGGCGATCCGCCCACGAACGTGGTGCTGCTCAAGGTGAGCCGGCGGTTCGGCCTCTAATCCAGCTTGAACTCCTGCCGCCAGTCCCCCTTCTCCTCCAGCTCCGGCTGCGCCTTCTTCTCCAGGAGGAAGGGCCCGAGCACCAGGTAGTCCATCTCGGTGCGCATGAAGCAGCGGTAGGCGTCCTCGGGGGTGCAGACGATGGGCTCGCCGCGGACGTTGAAGCTGGTGTTGACGATCACGCCGTAGCCGGTGAGCTTCTCGAACTCGGTCAAGATGGCGTGGTAGCGCGGGCTCTCTTCGCCCACCGTCTGGATGCGGGCCGAGTAGTCGACGTGGGTGATGGCGGGGACGTCCGACCGCGGGCGGTTCACCCATTCGAGGAGGGGGAGGTCGTTCTCGTCCCCCCGCTTGGGGATGCGCCGCTTGGCCACCACGTCTGCCACCAGCAGCATGTAAGGAGAGGGGCGGTCGAGCTCGAAGTAGTCGGAGACCCGCTCCTCCAGCACGCTGGGGGCGAACGGGCGGAAGCTCTCCCGGTACTTGATCTTCAGGTTCATCACCGACTGCATCTTGGGCGAGCGGGCGTCGCCGACGATCGACCGCCCCCCCAGCGCCCGGGGTCCGAACTCCATCCGCCCCTGGCAAAGGCCGATGACGTTCTCCCCGGCGATCAGCTCCGCGATCCGCCTCGCCCAGTCCCCCTCCGGCAGCTCCTCGTAGGGGAGCTGGTGGGCGTCCAGGTACTCCTTGATCTGCTCGCGGGGGAACTCGGGGCCGAGGAGGGAGCCGCGCATGGCGTCCCGCGGGTGGCCGTTCGAGACGGTCACCGTGCGCGGCTTGCCGAGCGCGTTGTGCCACACGGCGAGGGGCGCGCCCAGGGCGCCGCCGGCATCGCCCGCCGCGGGCTGGATCCAAAGGTCGTCGAAGATCCCCTCCCGCAGCAGCACGCCATTGGCCACGCAATTCAGGGCCACGCCGCCGGCCATGCAGAGGTTCCGCTTGCCGGTGAGCTGCCGGGCATGGCGGGCCAGCTTGAGGACGATCTCCTCCGTCACCTCCTGAATCGACTTCGCGAGGTCCATCTCCCGTTTCGTGATCGGCGACTCCGGCTGGCGGGCCGGACCCCCGAAGAGCTGGGCGAACTTCGCGTTCGTCATCTCCAGGCCGTCCAGGTAGCCGAAGTAGTCCATGTTCATGCGGAAGGAGCCGTCCTCGCGGACGTCGATCAGCTCCCGCTTGATGGCCTCCGTGTACTTCCCCTCGCCATAGGGGGCGAGCCCCATCAGCTTGTACTCGCCCGAGTTCACCCGGAAGCCGGTGAAGTAGGTGAAGGCGGAGTAGAGGAGGCCGAGCGAGTGGGGGAAGGCGATCTCCTGGAGCAGCCGCAGCTTGTGCCCCTCGCCGACGCCGATAGTGGTGGTGGCCCACTCGCCCACGCCGTCGAGCGTCAGCACCGCCGCCTCCGCGAAGGGGGAGGGATAGAAGGCCGAGGCCGCGTGCGACTCGTGATGCCGGGTGAAGTAGATCTCCTTCGGCTCGCCGACGCCGCAGCGGTCCAGCGCGTCCATGATGTGGGGGGGAATCCACAGCTTCTCCCGCAGCCAGAGGGGGAGGGCCATGATGGCCGACTGCAACCCCTTGGGCACCACGGCGAGGTAAGTCTCCAGGATGCGGTGGAACTTGAGGAGCGGCTTGTCGTAGAAGGCGACCCCGTCCAGCTCCCCTTTGCCCACGCCCCCCTCCGCCAGGCAGTAACGCACGGCGTGGTAGGGGAACCCCTCGTCGTGCTTCTTGCGGGTGAACCGCTCCTCCTGGGCGGCGGCCACGATCCGTCCCTCGTCCACCAGGCAGGCGGCCGAGTCGTGGTAGTAGCAGGAGATGCCGAGGAGCTTCACGGTCTAGAACTGCCGGCGGTAGGACTCGAGGGGAGTCGCCTGCCCCTCGGTCGAGATCCAGTAGGAAGAGAGCCGCGGGTCGGCCCCCTTGGTGATGGCCAGCTTCTTCCCCGCCCGCAGGATGAGGCCGATGGGGAGGAAGACGACATAGAAGAGGATGGTCATCAGTACCCAGGTGACGGCGGTGGCGACCCCGCGGGCGAACACGTCCAGACCATGGCTAATCTTCTTGAAAACCGTGAGCGGCGCCACCAGGGCGAGCACGGCGAGGAGGACGGCGATCCCCGCCACCACCTCGGCCGACTTCACCTTGTGCCCCACGAAGTAGAGGAGCGCCGCGAAGGCGAGGCCGATGGCGCCCCCCACCAGGCCGCGGATGCGGAGCGCCCGCGCCTCCCGGGCCCGCCCGTCCGCGGACGAGGCCACGCCCGCGCGCTCGCGCCAATTCCAGGCGATGGCGGCGGCTTCCGGGCGGGTTGCAGTCGATGCGTCAGACATTTACCTGGGTTTCCGGGTCGCGAGGCGGGGTCCTGAGGCCGGGAGAGGATAAACGGGATCGAGCAGGGAGGCAAGGCGGCGCGCTTGTTCCCCTCGCCGGCACTGTTCGAGATGTAGCCCGGCAAATCACCCTTCCGCGAAAGGAGACCCCATGAAGACGCTCCGCATTTTGGGTCTGGTATCCGCACTCGCTCTCACGGCCTTCACGACGGCTGGAGTCGCGTTCCCCACCGGTACCTGCAAGACGACCTGCTACAACTCCACGAACCAAATGGTCACTCACGTGCTCTGGTCATCCACCAAGGCGCAGTGCTGCACCGGAATGGTCAACAACTGTCCTCCAGGATACGATCCGATTCTCTACTCCTACACTTCCGGCGGTGGCTTCTTCGACGTCTGCGATCCCCCTCAAGGCTGATGATCCTGAGCCGCCCGGGGTCCTTACCGGGTGGCGCCTTCCAGGCAGGTTGTCCGGTTGTGCGTCAGGAGGCCCCATGGCCGTCAACGCCTTGGCAAGGGCGGGGCTCGTTGCGCGCTTTCCCTGCCCACCGGCACCTTTCAAAGTTGGAGAAGGTAGTCTTTTAGAAAGGAGAGTGGAGAGATGCGAAAGAAGCTGGTCTTTCTCGCCTTCATCGCCGTGGCTGCCGCGGCTCAGTTGGGTCTGTTCTCGGCCCGTCCGGCGCGGGCTGGCCAGTGCTGGTGGATCTGCTGTCTCGACGACAGCGGCTGCTCCCTGTGCTGCGAAGACGGGCCGTGTAACCTGCCCACCTGTCCGCTAGGCTGAGGCGGAGGGCGCCGGGCTCTCACGGGCCCGGCGTCGAAGACGGGTCAGAGGCGGCCGTGCTGTCGCAGCCAGTACTCGCGGAAGGACCGCAGCCGCGGCAGAGACTCGAGATCCTTCGCACGGCCGCTCGCTTCCTTGCTGGCGATGATGTCGTCGAGGTTGCAGACGGAGAAGCCTTCGACCTCGACGCGCCGCCGCCAGGCGTCTGCGAAGCGCTCGATGCCGTCTGGCGCGAAGACCAGATCGAGGTCGAAAGGCCCGTTCTTGAGCTGCACGAAGTCCTTGCCGCGCTCGATTTCTGCGGCCTGCGCGTCATCGACAGCGAAGCTCAGCTCGCGCAGGGCGGCGACGATGGCCCGGCCGTTGTCGGGACTCTTCTCCACGAAGAGGTCGGCATCTTGGGTGGTATCGGGGAAGCCGAGAAGGATCGCGCCGGACTTGCCGATGAAGAGATAGCGCACGCCATGGCGGGCGAAGGCGTCGCGGATCTCCTCGGCCTGCCGGTACTCAAACGCGCCCATAGCCCAGCCAGTCCGGCAGGTTCTCCTCGCACCAGCGGCGGTAGTCGGCCGTGGTGTCGAAGGCGCGGAATGGCGCGTCGTCGAGCACCGGCTTGTAGGTGTGGATGAAGGCGTAGCGGAAGCGGGTCTTCAGCGGCCGGCGGGCGGCGGCCTCGAACTCGGCCAGCCACTCCGCTGGAATGTCGTCGTGTGGCGACGTGGCGCCTTCGGGCCGAGAGGTCTCGGAGTCCATGGCCGGGGATTATAGGACTGAAGGGCGCGCTCCCGAGCAGCTTACGCCTCAGCGCGCCTCCCACCCAAGACCCTCACCCCTGCCCTTCTCCCGACCACCCCATCCCCCTCCCCGGGAGAGGGGGCCCTGGCCGAACCGTTCTTGCTGTTGGGTGGGGGCTCCCTCTTTTCCCGATGAGGGGGGCTGGGAGGGGGCGGGAGAAGAGGGCCGGGGTGATGAGGGTCTTGGGGCTCCCTCTCGGCCCCAGTCAGCCCCGATTCCCCGCGTCGAACTCCGCCACCGCCTTCTTCGGCGCCACCTGCCGCCAGGACTGCTCCAGCAGCTCGCGCAGATCGTCCTCATCCTCCGTCGCGAGCCTCACGATCATCGCGGGGTAGCCGCGGTAGTGGTCGGTGATGTAGTAGGTCTCCGGCTTGGCGGCTATCAGGATCTCGCGGTCGTCGAAGTCGATGCGGAGGGCGAGCGTCTCGCCGTCTTCCCGCAGGCGGACGAGGAACTTCTTGCGGACCTTGAAGGCGGGGGTGCCGTACGAGGTCCCCTCCTCGACTCCCGGGAGGGCGAGGGCGAGCCGGCGGACGGTTTCGAAGGTCACGGCCATGGTCTCCATTCTAACCATTCCGGGTTCCCGCATGCTCCAGAACCTGTCTGTTCTCATTTGTCAATAACGACCCGCCGGCAAGATTCTTGTAACTGGCCAGAAACTTGTGTACCATGATCCCATCATGGATCCAGAGACCGATCGACTCGTCAACCTACTGAAGGTCAGCCTCAAAATCCTCGGTATCACGAACCGGGAGGTCGCACGCCGCCTGGAGATGAGCCCGAGCTACATCAGCAAACTGCTCTCCGGCGCGAGCGAGCTGCGGCTCGACCACGTGGTCCGGATCTGCCGCGCGGCCGGCGTCGAGCCCGCGGAGTTCTTCGCGCTGGCCTATCCCCGGCAGCTCACGAGCTCGCCGGCCGCCTCCAAGCTGCGGGACCTGTTGCAGAACGTGCAGATGCAGCCCCAGTCCCTGCTGCAACCGCAGCCTGCGCCGCCCGCCCAGGTGCCGGTGTACTCCGAGGCGCAGCTTCAGGACTTGCTGAAGGCGACCTTGGAGAAGATGCTGGGCCGGAACGTCAAGGGGTAACCGCTCGCCTCGCGCCCTCGGTCAGTCCACCAGCACCCGTCCCTTCGTCTCGATCGCCCACGGCAGCAGGCCGAGCCCGGCGAGCGGCACGAAGCCGACGTAGAAGAGGGCTGTGATGGCGCTGGTGAGCGAGTTGGCACCCTGCGCCGCGATCGATCCCACCAGGATGGGGCCGGCCGCCGCGATGATGCGGCCGATGTTGTAGCAGAAGCCGGCGCCCGTCCCTCGCAGGCGGGTGGGGAAGAGCTCCGGCAGGTAGTAGGTGAAGCTGCCGAAGACCCCGAAGACCGTGAGGCCGATCAGGAAGTACATGGCGAGGCGCGTCTCCGGTGCCAGGTCCAGCCCGAACGTGGCCAGGATCGCCGCTCCGGAGCCCGCGAAGTAGAGGGCGAACATCACCTTGCGCCCCAGGTGCTTGGCGGCGGGCGCAGTGAGCAGCGTGCCGATCAGCCCCCCGAGGTTGAAGTAGTTGGTGGCCGTCCGCTTCCAGTGCTCCACCAGCGACAGGGTGGCGTTGCGGTCCAGCCCGCGCAGCTTGGCCTCCGCCTGGGCGAGGCCGGTCGAGACCACGGGGATGAAGGCATTGCAGCTCCACCACATGATGAGGGCCACCACGGCCATACAGAAGCCGGAGATGGTGATCGCCCGGTATTTGTCCGTGAACAGCTCGGCGAGCCGCGGATGGGGCGCGGACGACGCGGCCGCCTTCCAGCGCTCGGGCTCCTTGACGAAGGCGCGGACGAGGAACGCCGCCGCCGCAGGGATGAGGCCGGAGAGGAAGACGTACCGCCACGAGGACTCGGGCGACTGGCTCCAGTAGACGCCGGCGATCTGGAAATTGATGAACGTCGCCAGGAACAGCCCCAGGGGGGCCGAGGTGTAGAGCAGGGCGCCCGCCTCCACCCGCCGGTGCTCGGGCATCACCTCCGCCACCATTGAGGCGCCGGCCGCCCATTCGCCGCCGATCCCCAGGCTGGCGACGATGCGGAAGACCATCAGCACCCAGATGTTGGGGGCGAAGGCGCAGGCCGCCGTGCCGAGGGCATAGAGCAGCATGGTCAGCATCAGCGTGCGGGTGCGCCCGATGCGGTCCGCCACCTGGCCGAAGACGATGCCGCCGATCGCCCACCCCACCAGCAGCACCGAGGTGAGGATGCCCGTCCACTGGAGCGTCGCCGCCTTGGCCTCAGGGGAGCCGATCTGCAGGTGCAGCAGGGTCGGCACGCAGTTGGGGGCCACGAAGTTGAACAGCAGGCCGTCGAAGACGTCGAACCCCCACCCCAGCCAGGCGGCGAAGAGCACCGTCCACTGATAGCCGTTCATGTCGAGGAAGCGGCGGCCCGGGCCGGCTGGCGCAACGGAGGCTGTGCTCATCGGTCCCCCCTTTGGAAGCGTGGGGGATGATAGCAGCCACTGGCTGCAAGAGGCGCAACGCCGGGGCGTCTCTGGAGCGGCGACGTCGGCTACAATCTTCCCAGACGCTCCGCGGCAGCCAGCCTGCGGCCCAAGGATTTGTTGCAGCGCCCCGCCATCTGTTGCAGTATCACGGCGCTTGAGGCGATGTCCCACAGTCTGTGGCGGAATCGCCAGATCTGTGGCGATGTCCGCTCATTTGAGGCAATGCCGGCCAACATTGCCTCAAACGAGCCGAGATCGCCACAATCTCCGGCGTTTGTGGCGAAATTCCTGGACATGTGGCTAATTCTCCCAATCTGCGGCGAAATTGAGTCGTTTGTGGCAAGGACCTCGAGATTCTGCCACAAATCTAGTCGGTTGTGGCAGAATCTCTGGATATGTGGCAAGGTCTCACCGTTTCGCTCCTCGAATCGAGGTAGAGAGCCCTTCGGGAAGGACTGTTGCAATCTGGCGCCAGGCGCCGGAGTCCGGAAAGATCCTTGTTGCAGCTTCCAGGAGATGGACGCGAGCCCTTATCCGGGAGGAATTGGCGTGGGAGGCTCGATATCGCCCACCATGGCCTCGACGGAGACGCCCGCCCCGGGAAGGCACGTCCACTCCGGGTCCCCCGGGCGAACCTGCACCATGAACGCCCAGTGAACGGTCAGCGCGGCTCCGGGCCCGGACGACATCTGCATCTCGAAGCTGGGCTTCTCCTGACGGCTGGTCACCCGCCCCGTCCCGACCGTATCGGACACGGCCGATCGGATGAACGTGACGTGCACCTGCCCGTCCGGTGTGATGCTCGCAAGGAACGTCATGTCCTTCTTGCCGGCCGGATCCGGAGTCTCCCCGATCTTCGTCAGCAGAGTCGAAGCCACCCCCCAGAAGTAGCCGTCCCAGTAGCCGGTGATGGACCAGACGGTCTGGTCGATCACCCACCCGAAGGAGTGGGTCCCCTGCCCCTGAAGAGCCGCCATGCAATCGGCCGCGCAGTACCAATACGTGCCTTCCAGCCACTTCCAATCGCTCCGCGTGTCCGCTGTCGAGCTCATTCCCTCTCCTCCGGTCATGATTCCGGCTTGGTTGATCGTGCGGATTCGCGCGACGTGCGCGGCCAGCCGAAGGCCTGGCGCAGGCGCCGTTTTCGGAACTGTACCAAAGGGCTCTGGGAGAAGGGCAGGCGTCCGGCGTCTCCGACACCGCTCGACGAGATCGTCGCCCAACTCAACGAGTCCGCGCCGGTGAAGGTCGGCTGGGGGTTTGTACCACTCAACCTTTTCGCACAGACCCGGATCCGGCTGGTGGCAGACGACGTGCCGGCGCGGGAGGTGATGCGCCAAATCCTGGAACGGCTACTCCGCCGCGCCACCTGCCGCCTCAACTACGCCCCGACCACCAAGCGCTATTACCTCAGCTTCTTGCTCCTCGCCGACGGTCGCTGGCCGTAGTGCGACGTTGCGTGCCTTCGTCCCGCAGGCTCCCGCGCGCCGGATCGCCACGGGCCGGCCGGTGCTGGGTGGCGCGAGCGAGCAGGTCGTCGAGGGTGGCGGCGTGGCCGGCAAGCCGAGGGCTACCGGCTTGCGCGTAGGCGTCGAGTGTGGCCGGTTGAACAGCCGCAGCTCGCGCCCAGCGGGTCGAAGCGGAAGCCCGCCGGCGGCGTCTCCGGGGCCAACGCGGCGGGGCTGCCCTGCACCACGTCGAGCTGCCGCTGATCTACCGCCAGCCTCTCCCGCGCCAACCGGCGGGACAAGGCGCGCCGGGCCGAAGCCAAGGATGGATCCTAGACCAGCATCGCCATGGAAGGATATCGTTACGAGGTCTATTCAGCGTCTTTTTCTCCGGACGGCGCCCACATCGCCACCGCGCGAAGGACCGTCGTCGAGCGCGGCGCGCACTGCGCGACGTAACTCGCTCAGCGGCCTGCTGCCCGCTGTCCATCGCTCCTCTGGTGGCGATAGGCAACGGCCAGAACAAGCGCCGCCAGTCCGGCTGGGAATACTACGAAGAGCACGTTCATCGGGTCCTGTGCCCTGGATGTCGCCGCCCCGATCGCGGCGGACACAGCGAGGAAAAGGAACAAGTAAGCCACGATGCAGGAACCAACGCACGTCGACAATCACTTCTGGGGTTTTCGCCAAGCCCTATAAAGGTCGCCAATCCTTTGGCGTGCCGCCTCGGCGTGCATTGCTCCGTCTCCCTTGTCCTTCTGGAGGATCGAGTAGCTCTCGAGAAGAAGACGCTCGGCTTCACTCAAGCGCCTCCCGATAGGATGCCTCTGCTCCGGCCAAATCCCCTCTGTTCTGCAGGAAGGAACCAAGATTGCTGAGGCTCGTGGCTACTGCTGGATCGGGAAGACCGCCGGCGAGCCTTCGGCGCATATCGCCAGCGCTGCGAGCGCACCAGTGGTCCACCAGTGGTCCACGAAGCAATAAGGGCTCCGGAGCCACCTTCGCGGCTCGCCCGTAACTACCTGATTTTAGGGTACTTAACTGGTGCGCCCTAGAGGATTCGAACCTCTGACCTACAGCTCCGGAGTCTGTAGAAGGGGGGTTCCAAGGCATCTCGCCCCGTCCCTGTAAACTACTGAAGCCATGGACATTGAGCGGCATTGCCTGTATCATACGGCATCATGCCGACCCACGCAAGCGCGTGTTTCAGTGGTCCTCCAGTGGTCCTTTTTTGCGCGGGCGCCCGTGGCGGCAACCATCTCACCCCCACCAGGAGGCCGCTATGAGGCGCAGCGCGGAGTATCTGACCGACCGCCGTATCCGCTCTCTCAAGCCCCAGCCGGAAGTACGGCAGTACGAAGTGGCGGACGGCGCCGTCCCCGGGCTCGCCCTCCGGGTCTTCTCCTCCGGGAGCAAGAGCTGGTTTCTCCGCTACGGCCCCCGGGAGGCCCGGCAGAGGATCGTCCTCGGTCCCTACCCTTCCCTGTCCCTGGAGACGGCCCGGAACAAGGCCCGGGAGCTGGTGGCGGGCGTCAAGATCGTGGGCCGGGACCCCATGGCCGAGAAGAAGGCCGAGCGCAAGGCGCGCAAGAAGGCCGCGGGGGCGACGTTTGAGGCCCTCGCTGCCTACTACCTGGAGGAGCACGCGAAGCGGAAGAAGCGACTCCGTGCCTGGAAGGAAGACGAGCGGAAACTGCGGGTTGAAGTGCTACCCGTGTGGGGTTCCCGGCCGGCCGCAGAGATCCGCCGGACGGATGTCCGTGAGCTGCTCGAAAGGATCGCAAGGGAACGGGGAGGCGTTTGCGCCAACCGCACCCGGACCCTGATCTC
Source organism: Thermoanaerobaculia bacterium (assembly GCA_036275055.1). Classification (GTDB taxonomy): domain Bacteria; phylum Acidobacteriota; class Thermoanaerobaculia; order Multivoradales; family UBA5704; genus DATARR01. The sequence goes on along the minus strand of DASUEN010000229.1, from coordinate 10,467 downwards.
CAGGGTCTTTAGCTTTGGGATGGAAAAAGAGCGCGTCGAATCGAACCCTGTGCACGGCTTCAAGCGGCTCTATGTTGAGAAGCCGCGCGAAAGGGTGCTCTCAGAGGATGAGATCCAGGCTCTATGGTCCCTATTCGACCGCCTACAGCCGGCCGTCGCCGCCGCGTGGCGCCTGATCCTCTTGACGGCGCAACGGCCCGGAGAGGTGCTCTCTATGCGCTGGCGGGACTTGGAACGCGACTCCCGCGGGTGGTGGTGGAACCTCCCGGCCGAGCTGACGAAGACGAACCGCGCCCACCGCGTGCCGTTGTCGTCGCAGGCCCTGGCGATCATCGAAGCGCTCCGCCCCCTCACCGAGCCCACGGGCTGGGTGCTCGCCTCCCGGGCGGACGGCAAGCGGCTGACGTGGCTGTCGCACAGCTCGGCGCGGCTCCGGGCGTGGTCCGGCCTGGAACACTTCACCCCGCACGATCTCCGCCGGACGGCGGCAACGTGGCTAGGCCGCTCCGGTGTCCGGCCCGACACCATCGACCAGCTCTTGAACCATGTCGCCGGCCGCATCACCCGCACCTACAACCGCGCGGGATACGACACGGAGAAGCGGCAGGCGGTGATTCTGCTCGGGGAGCTTGTGGAAGGCGCCCTCGCGGGTGAAGAGCGGTCCAACGTGGTGAGGATCGGATGAAGCTGCGCCGTCTTATCTTGCTTTGCCAATGAGTCTGTGATATTAAACTGAGTCCAGATGTAGCTCGGCGTCTCGCTCTCACTTCCGAGCGGTACACTCTCACCTTACGAGGGTTCTACCCGCACCGCCCGGCGGTCCTATGGCTGGCGGGGACCATAACCCGGTCCTGATAGGGTTTCCAGACGTCTCGGCGTCTCTTCACATCCGAGCGGCCCCATTCGGCGGCCCTAGGGTGCCCGGGAACGCCCTTCAGTAAGTTTCCCTCACGCACAAACACCGCTTTTTTGATCCGCAGGGCGGATGCTCTGCAATAGGAGCGATCTATGAGACCGCGTGAGGTGTATCTGTCTGTTTCTCCGATCCTTCGTCCGGCTCAAGCTGCACGCCTACTCGGAATTTCGCGAGCGACACTCTACCGCTGGGAAAAAGAGGGAAGGTTAGCGCCCCGCGTCATTCTCGGCCCTGGTACAAGCGGATGGCGAGAGGACGATCTCGCGGCCTTCATCGCTGCGGCCCCACGGGGCGGACCAGAGCGCCCACCGGAAGCGGAAGGCCGGAAAGGGTGACGCTCGATGCCCCGCGTCAGCCTGGACGGTTCGCCGATCCTCCTACCGCTGCCACACGGACAGGCCGGACAGGTTGGACGGGATTTTCAAGAGCATACGCTTCTCGGGCGGATAGTGGCCTTCCTAACCGATTACCTCGTGCTCCCGGACCAGACGCCGACCGTCATTGCCGCATGGATCATGGCGTCGTGGCACATGGAGACATGGGACCAGTTCCCGCACCTCGGAATCACTTCGCCGGAAAAGAGGTGCGGGAAGTCTCGACTTCTTGAACTTCTCGCTCTCCTCTGTCCCAACCCGATCCTAACTTCCAGCGTTAGTCCTGCCGCTCTCTATCGGCTGATTGAAAAAGACACGTGCTGCACCCTCTTGTTTGACGAAGCACAATCTCTGGGACGAAAGGGGGAGTCGTATGCCATGAAGGAGCTCCTTTGCGCATCGATTGGGAAGGAATCCAGGGTCTATCGCTGCGGGGGGAAGAACGAGGACTACGAACCACGCTCCTTCAAAACCTATTGCCCCAAAGTCTTCGCTCTGATCGGACCGTTGGACGGCGTGCTGGCGGATCGGTCCATCCCAATTGAGATGGCACGGAAGACGGAGCGAGATCAGGTCCAACGCTACAGTAGGCGAATTGTGGACCCGCTGGGAAAGGAACTCCATGACGAGTTAGGGAAGTGGGCGGCGGAACACAAAGACTACGTCGCGGTGTGGTATAGACTCATAGACCCGTTCGACATCGACAACGACCGGATGGCCGATCTGCTGATGCCACTACAGGCCGTCCTCCAAGCAGTTACTATGGAAACCAAAGCACTGGAAGAGTACGCCCGTGATCTTGACGATAGAGACCGCCGCCAAGGGACACAAAGCCATGGCGTGCGCCTTCTGGCAGCGTGTAGGGAGATCTTGAATGGTCAATCCTTCACGCCTACGGCAGATCTGCTCTCTGCTCTCATAGACCGTAGTGAAGAGCCTTGGCACCGTTGGAACAGAGGCGAAGGCATGAACGCCGAAGCGCTCGCGAGCCTGCTTCGCCCTTATGGGGTCAATCCGCAACACAGCAAAGACAAGACTCAGCGGGGTTACTATGCTTCCAACTTCGCGGATGCGTGGGGCCGGTACCTTACACCCTTGGAAAGCCCGTCCAACCCGTCCAGCCCGTCCATGGTGTCCAAACTGCCATGAACCTGTCCATCCCGTCCATCCCGTCCGGAGGAGTGCTCATGTGAGTTTTTTAGAGGGAACCGCACGCCTCAAGCGGGATTCGGCCGGCGGCGGACCGGGGCTTGACCCCGGCGGCCCCCCGAGCGGCCCGCCTCTACCACTCCTCCACCGCGTGCGCCAGGCTCTGCGCTCCCTCTGCGCGTCCCCCCTCTCGCCAGGCCGGCATGGATGTGGTAAGGCGGTGCGTGCCTCACGGGTGCCACAGCGGCCCCGTTGCCGAGCTGTCATCTCCAGTCCAGAAGGGGGACAGGGGACTCGACTGCGAACACCAAGCGGCGGCACCAAGCGGGTAAGGGGGTGCGGGTAGTGGAACGAGAGCGGGGCCGGGCTGCGGGCATTCTACCGGAACCCGCCGCGCCCCTTGCCCTTCTGTTAGACAATCCCGTCCGATGCGAACTACGAGGGAGTTACATTGCTACTGGCGGATACCTTTCGCGGAAACGATAGCAACCTCTTTTGGTGGAACGTCATCAGTGATTATCGTGACCGGAACGTCGGTGACTGCGAAAGGTTGTAGGTCGACCTGGGTACGGTAGAGGCGAACCTCTTCCATTTCTTTGCGAGCAGTACGAACGCGGAAGGTAAGCTCGGAAAAGTCGATTGCCGTTCCGTTATACAAGGTCAAAAAGCAAGTATCGCCATCGATTCGGAGCCGTACAAGATAGACCTCGCGAAGATCTGCTCTCGCAAAATCCTTTGGAGCAGTAGCAGCGGGTGGCAACGGAAACCTAACGTGATCGTAGATTTCCACGCCAACAGGATTACCTTGAGCGTCAACGTCTGGTAGAACGCGAGCGATTCGCCCCGTCCAATGGTCGATCCGGAACAGCATCGGGTCGTTGTTGACTACCACAAGGCTATATCTGTGAGAACAGGCGATGACCACACTAACGGCAAGGGCGATGAGTAAGCAGACGAAAGACGCACGCCAGAAGTCACGCATTGGAATCCCTCCACCGAGATACCGCCGCTACTACGTTTTGGCGCTCTGCTTCGATCCATGCTTCCATGCCTGCCGCCGAGTATCTCCAATAGGGCGCTCGGTATATTTCTCGGCGTTCCGCCCCCTCTTCATCCACTAAGTCAGCGATCGCGAATCCGACACGGTAACCAGATCCGAAGCGACCATCCGGATACTCGAATTCAACATCGAACTCATCCGAAAGGGGCTGCAAGGCATCGCGGACCGCTTGCTCCAATTCAGCTTTGCGCGGCATTGACCTTCCTCCCTGGGAATCGGATTCGCTACCGGGAAGCCTACCGAGAACACTCAGATCCGCCAAGGTTATTGACCGGAACGCATAGGGGAGGGTGACGGAACCCGAGCCGGAAAGCGCATCGGACCGGCGGTGGCGTTTAGCGAACCGGGAAGAGCGACGGAACAAGGAAGGGCGGCGATCCGTGCGGGTGAGCCCCGCCAGTCGATCCGGAACGCGGCCAGCTCAGCCGCAAAAAGGGCCGGCCCCTCTCGGAACCGGCCCCTGGTGCTACGTCGCCGCGCGCGCCCCTTGGCGGTGAGCGTCGCAGCATCCCCCCGCCTACGTCGCCCACTCCTCCCCATACTCGGCAAGCCATTCGTCCACCCGATCCAGGGCGCGCTTGAGGTCGCCCCGCACGTCCAGGCGACCGCGGATCGGGCTGTGCACGTCCTTGGGGACGTAGTCCACGGCCAGACGCGCCGCCTCCCGCAGTGCGCCAAGCCGTTGCTTCTCCTCCAGGCGGAAGGTGACGCGGTCCGGCCGGTTGAGCCGCCGCCGCTCCCGCAGGTAGCGCGCCGTCCAGCTTGCCGCGAACGCGACGAACGCGGGGACGGAACGATTCTGGAAGCGCGCCGCATCCGCCCACGCGATGCGCTGGTGATCCGAGGGGCGCAGGGTGATGGTGGAGGCCATCATGACACCCCCTTCGCGAGTCGCCGTTCGATGCGCGCCGCGAGCTCGCCCACCTCGCGGGAGATCGGCTCCGCGATTCGAGACAGCCGGGCATCCTCCGGGGTAAGGCCGGCGTGCGCCTGTCCGATCGTGGCAAGGTAGCCTTGCAGGAACCGGAGATCGCGGGTGGCGCCCTCCAGTTCCCCCCGAACCGGGGACTCTTCCGGCGCGGGCCAGTCGTCGGCTTTCAGCATCAAATCAAAGAACAGGTTGCCGACGTATCGGAAGGCATCGGCGGCGCCGGGGGGTGTGAGCCACACCAGGAACGTCTCGCGGAAGACGCAAGCCATCTCCCATTCAGGGAGGGCGGCCGGCGGGGGTGAGGGTCGCGGGGCGGGCGAGATGCGCTGCTGGACTCGCGGACTCATGACGCCGGCCCCTCTTGCCAGGAATTCAGCTCGACTTCCAAGCGGTCCGCAAGCTCGCCGATCGCCAGCGCTATCTCGGCACCGACGCCGGCAAGGCGGCGTTCATACTCGCTGGTGTTGCTGAAGAGCGGCCCGCACCATGACGACATGGCGCCTTGAAGATGCCGCATGTCCGCCACGGCGGCGCGCAGCTCGTTGGGAAAGATCCCCTCCGGGTAGTCGGGCCACTGGTCCCACGTTTCGAGCACCATCTCGAAAAGCAGGTCACCGAATCCCCGGAGCCGTGCGTTGGCGGTGGCGTCCGGGAAGTAGACGCAGAACGTCTCCCGGAAGCAGGGGAAGTCCTCGAATCGCTCCGGATCGATGACCGGCGGGGAGACGGCGCGGCCAGGCGGGGACGGGGGCGGGGTGGGCGGGTTAGACTTGGACAGGTTCAGCATGGGGTAAGGCTCCTGTGCTGGGCTTAGGTCCGGCGGACGCGCGCAACCGCCCCGCCGGGCCGCTTGTTGGTCCGCTCCCTCACGGGATACGGAGGTTGAACCCGGCGCCACGTTGGCGCCGGTCGTGTTTCTGGGGGAGAAGTGGAACGAGAAGCTCGCGGGCCGGCCGGCCAGCCAGAGGCACGGGAAGCACCTGCTCCAGTGGTCCTCCAGTGGTCCTTTTGCGAAAGGGTACTCTGGGGCCTGATTCGGTCCCTGCCTGTAAATTCTTGATTTTAGAGGACTTACATGGTGCGCCCTAGAGGATTCGAACCTCTGACCTACAGCTCCGGAGGCTGTCGCTCTATCCAGCTGAGCTAAGGGCGCGTTCTTATGAGGAACGTTGGCCTGCCTGGAGGGATTCGAACCCCCGACCCGCGGCTTAGAAGGCCGCCGCTCTATCCAACTGAGCTACAGGCAGCCGTGTGCGCGGTTCAGTCCCCGACTCCAGCTACGCCAGTAGTCGCCGTCAGGTATCGGGGCGCCCAGATTTGAACTGGGGACCCCCTGCGCCCAAGGCAGGTGCGCTACCAGGCTGCGCTACGCCCCGACGGAAACGCGCAGGCCGGACAATATAAGGCACGACGGGAGGGGAGTCAAATCCGGCCCGCTCCGCCACTCTCTACTCCGGAGGGAAGGAGCGGCTGGGGGTGCCCAAAGGGCCGGTAGAGGCACCCAGCGCTCTCGCCCGACCGCTTTCTCATTGCGCCGCGATGCAGACTCATTGTTGGAGAGCCCTTTCTCATTGTGTCGAGCGCCAGCCGCAATGTGGGGGGACGTTTCTCATTGCGCAGCCCCCCATCTCCATTGCTGGAGGTGCTTTCTCATTATACTGCATTTCTACTCCATTGCCAGCAATTTGGCACCATTGTTGGTAGGCCTATCGCATTGTGAAGCTCTCGTATCCTATTGAGAACGGAGTCTTTTCATTGCTCCGGATTCACTCCCCATTGATAGAGGCGCTTTCTCATCGCGCTGAGCCCGCGGCAGGCCGGTGAGGGAGTTTTCTCATTGTATGACGCAGGCGAGCCAATGCTGGAGAGACTTTCCCGCCGTGCACGACTTTCCCCGCCCAAGGGAGATGGAGCCTGAGCCGTTCCAAGTCTCCGGGAGGTCGTTCCAGAAGCAGGCGGCGATGTTCCCCGGACTCCAGGCGCCGATCTCTCTCCTCATCGTTGGAGTCAAAAAATCTCCGAATGGGTATTGACATCTCCGACAAGGCCGAGTAGAGTGCAGATCAGCCGGCTGAGATGTACGTAGCAACGAAGCGTCGCGCAGGACCACAGAGGCGTTCTCTGGGGCAGCGCCGCCAAACCGTCAACTCGAACGAGAAAGGAAGAGAACATGCGTAGCGCCAAAGTGTTTGCCAACAAGATCACGAACTGGGACCTGACCAACACCAACGTCAAGCCTCACCTGGCGGAGATGCCCCAGGTCCAGCCCCTGCAAGTCGAGCTGGAAGCGGTGATTGCCGAGGGCCGGGCCCTGGACAGCCAGCAGGAGGTAGCCCGCAGTCAGGCTCGGGACCTCAACAACCAGCGCCTGGACATCGAGAAGAGGGGTGAGAACCTGCGCCGCCGGATCGCCTCGCATCTGCGGGGGACGTTCGGCTTCACCAGTGAGCAGCTCATCCAATTCGGCGTCAACCCCCGGCCGCGGAGCATCCGCCGCAAGAAGGCGGAAGTGAAGCCGGCTCCCGAGACGCCTGCCGTCAAGTAGCCCCGGCGGCAGGACCTCACCTCGAAGCACACCGGGGGGCCGATTGGCCCCCCGGTTTTTTCATGGGAGCTTGCCTCGAATGCACCGCCGGGGGCTGAAGACCCCGGCTACCAACGGTAGTCCCTGCGGGACCGCAAAGAGACGAAACTGCGGTCCCGCAGGGACTACCGTTGGTAGCCCAGGATTTCAATCCCGGGCGCCGTCGGAGTCACTGATAACGACCTTCGAGATGCTCCCTCGGACCAGCAGCGGTCAACTCGTCAGCTACCACGAGTACGACACGTGCCCCAGAGCCCGGCGGCTCAGCAGGTCGCCGCCGAAGGACTCGAAGTGCTTCTTGTCGAAGAGGTTGCTGACGTCGACGCCGACCGCCCAGTTGGTTCCGAGCTTGTAGGTGAGCCCCAGGTCCACCAGGGTGTAGGAAGGCACGTCGCCCACGAAGACGCCCGCCGCCCAGGGGAAGCCGTCCACCCAGCGCACTTTGAGGGCGCCGTTCCACTTGTCGGCGCGGTAGGAGAGGCCGCCCGAGGCCTTGTTCTCGGGCCCGTTGGGGAGGAGCTGGTCGCGCTCGTTCTTCGACTTGACGGTGAAGTCGAACCACGAGTAGCTGAAGTCCGCCAGGATGCGGTCGGTGACGTAGTAGTTGAAGGCCACGTCGATTCCCTGCGTGTCCACCACGCCGGAGTTGGCGTAGGAGAAGACGAGGGCGGGGAGGCCGTTGATGTTGGTCAGGCCGGCGAAGTTCGGTCCCAGGCCGCCGCGCAGGGTGTTGAGCACCGTCGCGGCCACGGGCGCCGGCAGGAACGACGGCGGCGCGTAGGGCGCGAAGGAGGAGTTGACCCCGGGCAGGAGGTCGGTGACGAAGTTCTCCAGCCGGCTCTTGTAGTAGTCGACTGTCAGGTAGAGCTTGGCGCCAAAGATGCCGCTGTAGCCCGCCTCGTAGCTGCGGACGTGCTCGACGTCGAGGTTGTTGTTGCCGCGCGCCAGGAGGGGGATGCTCTTGAGACCCAGGGTGCGCCCGCCAAGGAAGGGAGCGAGCGCGGCCTCCAGGGGCGCGAAGGCGGTGATGGGGGCGCCCGCCGGAGCGCGCAGGAAGAACTCCGAGTAGTTGGGCACCTGGAAGGCCTTGTTGTAGGTGACGCGGAAGGTCTGGGTGGGAGTCGCCGCCCACACCAGGGAGCCCTTGGGCGAGAACTGGCGGTCGTGGAGGGTGCTGTCGTCGTAGCGGGCGGCCACCACCGCCTTGAGCGACGAGGTGAGGCTGTACTCGGCCTGGCCGAAGACGGCCTGGGTGTGCTCGTCCTTGGCGGAGTCCATCAGGGTCTGGAAGCCGGTGCTGTCGGCCGTGTCCACCTTCTGCTTGCGGTAGGCGACGCCGCCCACCAGGAAGCCCTTGCCGCCGGCGAAGGCGGTGTTGCCCTGGATCTCGCCGTTGAAGTTCGAGGAGTCTTCGAAGAGGAGGGCGCCGGAGGAGAGGGCCACCTGCTTTTCGGCCTTGCGCGTGTCGTAGTAGCCGAGGAGGTTCCAGTGCAGGGTGTTGAAGTTGACCCGCCCCCAGGGACGGTTGACGTCGGTGACCTGGACGCGGCCGATGCCGGTGACGAAGGTGGGGCCTTCGAGGCTCGCCGTGCCGCCTTCGATCGTCAGCACCTGCTCGTTCTGGAAGTAGTGGTCGAGGCGCAGGCCGCCATAGTGGATCTTGTCCTGGTCGAGGGCAAGCGGCTGGGCTTCCCGCCGCAGGCAGCCGGTCTGGGCGGCGGAGGTGCAGATGGTCGAATACTCCACGGTCTGGTTGCGGGAACGAGTGAAGTCGTCGCTCTTCTGATAGCCGCCCACCAGGCGCCCGTACCAGTCGGCTCCCAACTGCGTCGCGTACTGGAGGTCACCGCGGACCGTGCTCAGCTCACCGCCGGTGATCCGCACCTTGCCGCCCTCGTTCCCCCGCGGCGACCGGGTCGTCATGTTGAGGACGCCGCTGAAGGCATTGGCGCCGTAGAGGGCTGAGCCCGGTCCGCGCACCAGCTCGACGGTGGCGAGCTCGTCCATGGGGAAGGAGACCGCCGCCCACTCCTGGGCGCCGAGGAACGGCACGGAAGGATCGCGGCCGTCGATCAGCGTCAGGATGCGCCGGTTGAGCGAGCTGTTGAAGCCGCGGACGTTGAAGTTGAAGTCGTAGAGGCCGCTCTGGGTGAAGTCGACGCCGGGTGAGAACTCCAGCAGCTTGGGGACCTGGCCCGAGGGCGCCTTGAGGGCGATGTCCTCCTCCGGCACCACGGTCACCGCGGCCGGCGCCTCGGTGATCCGCTCCGCCTTGCGCGACACGGAGTAGACGGTGATGGTCTCGGCGAAGCTCAGGTCCCAATCCACCTTCTGGTCCAGCGTCCGCGCCGATCCGGCCGCCACGGCCACGGCGGCCTCGGTCTTCGAGTGATCGCTGAGGGTAAAGGTGACCTCGTAGGTACCGGGAGGCACGTCATCCAGGACGTAGGCGCCCGTGGCATTGGTCTGCACCGAGCGGTCCAGGGACTGGATGCGGACGGTGACGCCCGCCAAGCCCGTGCCGTCGAGCCGTGTGACCTTGCCGGTGATCTTGCCGGTGCCTTGGGCCTGCGCCAGGGTGGCCCCGAGCGAGAAGAGGGCCAAGGCGATGAAGAGACGCGTCCACTTCTCTTTCATGACGACCTCCGCGGTCCGCGCGGTGGACGCCTCTCTGACCGGCACCCAGCCGCAGTAGAGTTGGAAACGGCAGCTTAAAGACGAAAACTGACGTTGCTTCTACCCTGGTCTGACGGGAAAGTCAATCGTGGAGCGACTTCTCTTGAGCTTACGGGGAAGGTGGTAGGGTAGCTTCCGTTTCTCGAGAGCTGCAGGCAGCCCCATGGCACATCGCGCCGATCACCTGGACCTTTCGCCTGGGCCGCGGCCTGTCTACAGCCGTGCCCTGCTGCTGCCGGGGCCGCTCCCCCCGCTCTCCCATTTCGGGATCACGCTGCTGCGCCACGCCGTGGGCACGGGCCTCCGCTACGCCTTGTACCATCTCGGCCTGCCGCTGCCGGAGGCGCCGCCGGTGAAGATCGTGCGCCTGCGGCCTTACCTGGACGCCCGCGAGTTGCGTACTTTGCTGCTGCCGGCGCGGGGCGGAGCGGACGTGGTGGGGGCCTTGCTGGAGCCGGGCGGCGTCGGGGAGCAGCCGGCGGAGGCGCGTGCCCTGGCCGCCGCCTTGTCGTTCCATCGCGTGCGGCTCTTCCCCTTCCGGGTGCCCTCGGGCCATCCGGTTCCGCTCGCGGGCGACGAATCGCCGGAGTGGCTCTGGCGCTCTTTCCGCGACCGCCTGACGCGGGTGCTCGGGCGGACCAACGACGCCCTGCTCGCGGACCTCGTCTCCGCCCTCGACCGGCGGGCGTTGCGGGCGCGGGGGGAGGAGGTGCCGCCCGCGCTGAGCAAGGGGGCCTGGGCGCTGCGCACCCGCGGCCGGGGGGACCTGCGCCGCTT
>DASUEN010000228.1:0-38333 GCA_036275055.1 Thermoanaerobaculia bacterium | reverse complement strand
GCGGAAACGCAGCCCCCCTGGCTCTTCGGGCGGCGCCTTGAGCACTGAGATCGGCACGGTGACGATCGCCGCCCGGGCGGCGAGGCGCGGCGGCAGGTCGTCGTCCGCCCGCGGCTGGAGGTTGACGTCCACCTCCCCCCGCGACCATTCGATCTCGCGAACCGGTGCCTCCAGGTGGACGTCCTCCTCCAGGCGGTGGGCCATCCACTCCGCCATCCGGTCGTAGCCGGAGACGACGCGTCCCACCCGGCGGGCCGAGCCACCGGGAGACTCGCCGCGCCCCGCCGCCAGGGATTTCGTGCTCAGCAGCGCCGGGTCCGCGGCATCGAAGCCCTGGACGAAATGGAGAGCAGCCTTGCGCGCCTGCGCCAGGCTGCGCCCGCCGGGTTTGGCGCCCAGGAAGTCCGCGAAGGAGAGGTCCGGCGCCTCGGGATCGACGAGGCAGAGCACGCGATCGATGCGCGACCAGCCGTCCTGCCGTGGGCGGATGCGGCCGTTCTCGGCCTGCCACTGCTCGCCCGCCACGTCCAAGGCCAGGAGACCGGCCTCGCGCAGGAAGCGGTCGGTCTCCGGCGTGTCGCCGTGCAGGAACTCCGCCCCCAGCTCGATGGGCACGGGCACCCGCTCGTCGTGATAGGTGAGGATGCGCCCGCCCACCCGGTCCCGCGCTTCGAGGACCACCACCCGCAGCCCGCGGCGCCGCAGCTCTCCCGCCGCCGCGAGCCCCGCGACTCCAGCCCCCACCACGGCGACGTCGAAGCGTTCCATACCGCCCGTTTTAGCTCACGGCATCTCGACCTTGCGCTTCTCGGGGTCGGGGTGCTGGCGGTAGAGGGTCACCACGTTGCCCACCAGGCCCACCCAGGCGCCGCCGGAGCGCCCTGCGACCTCCTCGGCGAGCTCCTTCTTACGCCCCTGGGGGGAGGCGAGCTTCACTTTGATCAGCTCGTGGTCGTCCAGGGCCTCCGCGATCTCCTGCAACACGGGATCGGTGACGCCGTTGCGCCCCACGTGCACCACCGGCTTCAGGTGATGGGCCAGCCCCCGCAGGTGCTTTCGCTGGGCGCCGCTCAGCGGCTCCATGCCATCGTCTCCTGAGCCGAAAGCCGCTTCACCGCCGCCACGAAGGCCCTCGCGTTCTCGACCGGGATCATCGGCAGGATGCCGTGGCCGAGGTTGACGACGTGAGGGCCGCCGCTCCCTTCCGCGAGGAGCTCGGCCGTGCGGCGCTCGATCTCCGGAATGGGCGCGAGCAGGGCCGCGGGATCGAGGTTCCCCTGGAGGACTCGCGGACCGTGCGGACCGATCGCCAGGCGGACCTGGGAGAGAGGGAGCCGCCAGTCCACCGAGAGGACGTCCACCGGCAGCTCGGCGATACCCGGCAGCAGGTGGGCGCCGCCGTTGACGTAGTAGATGAGCGGCACCTGGCCCTGGAGGGCTGCGGCCACCTTGCGCAGCGGCGGCAGAGCGACGCTGCGCCAGCGCTCGAGGTCGAGCAGGCCGCCCCAGGTGTCGAAGAGTTGGAGGGCCTGGGCGCCGGCGGCGATCTGGCCTTGCAGGTAGGCGATCGAGGTGTCGGCGATACGGTCGAGAAGGAGGGCGAGCCCCTGCGGATCGCCGTAGCTCCAGGCGAGGAGGTGCTCGAAGTGCTTCGAGCCGCCCCCTTCGACGAGGTAGGCGGCGAGCGTCCACGGCGTGCCGCCGAAGCCGAGGAGGGGCACCCGCCCGGCCAGCTCACGGCGCACCAGGCGCATGGCGTCGAAGACGTAGCCCAGGGTCTCGTCCACGTCCGGCTCACGCAGGCGGGCGACGTCCTCACGGGTACGCACGGGGTGGGGGAAGCTCGGGCCGTCCCCCTTGACGAACTGCAGCTCGGCGCCCATGGCTTCGAGCGGCAGCAGGATGTCGGCGAAGAGGATGGCGGCGTCGACGCCCAGGATGTCGACCGGCTGGAGGGTCACCTCGGCGGCCAGCTCGGGGGTCTTGCACAGGGTGAGGAAGTCCACCTTCTGGCGGACCGCCCGGTATTCGGGGAGGTAACGGCCGGCCTGGCGCATGATCCACACGGGCCGGCGCTCCGTGGCCTCGCCACGGCAGGTGCGGAGGAAGAGATCGTTCACGGCCCGGAGGATAGCAAAGAAGAGCGAGGGGCGGCCTGGGATACACTGGGGCTCTCATGTTGAGACTCGTCGCCTACGCGCCTGACGGTGTCCGGCGCTTTCCGATCCACCGCAGTGAGATGATCATCGGGAGCGTTCCCGAGTGCGACGTCTGTCTTCCCTACACGGGGGTATCCCAGAAGCACGCCCGGCTCCTCTATGACGGCGGCCAGTTGCGGATCGAGGACCTGGGGAGCCGGCGCGGGCTGCTGGTGAGCGGCCGCAAGGTGAAAGAGGCGTCGCTGGAGGTGCTGGACGAGATCCGCCTGGGCGGCGTCACCCTGCTGGTGGAGGACGTCGTTCCCGGGCCGGAGAAGCCCCTGCCGCCGCCCTCCGTGGAGCCGATCGGCCCGCCGCGCATCACTCCGGACCTCATGATCGCCCACCTGAACCGGATCTCCGAGTGGGTGCTGGCCGACTCCGAGAGCCGTACCACCTCCGAAGCCCTGGTGCACGACGTGCTCGTCGATTTCGGCGGCGGCGTCCTTTTTCTGCTTCTGGGAGATCAGGAGAACCCTGGCGTCAAGCTGGTGGTGGCGACCGATGCGGCCTGGCTGGCGAGTGGCGAGGCGCTTCTGGAGCAGAGCCTCCGCCAGCGCGCCGCCGAGTCCGCGGCGTCCGCGAGCCGCTGTTTCGACGGCGAGCTGGCGGGGACGCCGGCCTGGATCTGCCATCTCACCTTCGGCGCCATGGACCGTCGCTATGCCATGGTGGTCGCCTTCCCCCGCTTCCGGCCGGAAGGGCACGACTGGTCGCCCATGGCGGCCCTGAGCGCCCTCGGCCACCTGCTGGTGCTGGGGCTGGTGCACCACGTCGGGTGGTACGAGCCCATCCTGCCGGGCCATCCAGGGCAACGCGACCTGACCCTGGACCCCAACCTGATCGTGGGCGAGTCGCTGGCCATGAAGCAGGTGGTCGAGCTGTTGCGGGCGGCGGTGGACCCGCCGGTCAACGTCCTTCTCTCCGGCGAGCCGGGGGTGGGCAAGGACCTGCTGGCCCGCTCCCTTCACCTCTCCGGCCCCCGGCGGCACGGCCCGTTCGTGATCGCCACCTGCGGCGGCGCCCGGCCGTTACAGATCGAGGCCGACCTCTTCGGCGCCGAGGTGGCGGGCAAGGGCGGCCCCGTGCGCCGGGAGGGGAAGCTCCTCTTGGCCCATGGCGGCACCCTGTTCCTCGACGAGGTCGAGCAGCTCCCCATGGAGCTCCAGGCGCGGCTCGTCCGCTTCCTGCGCTCGGGCGCCGTGGAGCCGGCGGGGAGCAACGAGGCGCACGCGGTCGAGGTGCGCCTGGTGGTGGGGAGCCGTGGTCCGCTCGATTCCGTGGTGGCCCGCGACCTCTTCCGGGTCGACCTCGCCTACCGGCTGTCGCAGTTCGTCATCGATGTGCCTCCCCTGCGCGACCGGCGGGAGGACCTCCCCCTCCTCATCCAGTCCTACGTCAACCGGTTCTGCCACGAGACGGGCAAGCGCATGCAGGGGATCACCGTCAAGGCCATGTCCTCCCTGCTGAGCTACGACTATCCGGGGAACCTGGCCGAGCTCGAGAACATCGCCCGCCAGCTCGTCTACATGACGCCGCCCAAGGGACCGGTGGACGTCAACCTGCTGCCGGACCGGGTGCGCAACGGCACCCTCATGGCCACCACCCGGGTGGACGCTGCCTCGGACCTGGAGCTGGAGCACCTGGTCAGCGGCACCGAGCAGAGCGCCATCCGCGAGGCCCTGCGCCGCACCAACGGCAACAAGTCCCAAGCCGCCCGCCTGCTGGGGCTGTCGCGCAACGGCCTGGCGATCAAGATGGAGCGGTATGGGCTGAAGGCGTGAAGCGTCGATCGCCAGATCCTCTACGCCGACCTCCAAGCCCCTCAGACCGAGCTCCCGGTCGTCCAGACCTCGGTGCCGGTCCTCCAGACCAAGCTCCAGGTCATCCAGACCTCGGTGTGAGCCTTCCCGACCAAGCTCCAGGTCCTCTGAAGCAAGACCTGGACCTTCCAGACCTCGATGCGAGACCTTCGGACCTCGGTCTGGGCTGTCCGCAGCAAGCTCCCGGTCATCCATAGCAGGGTCCGGATCCTCGGGAGCAAGGTCCGGACTGCTTGGAATTCGGCGCTTCAGAGGCCCATCTCGCGGAGGGAGCGAGCGGTCAGGATCTTGTCCGCCAGCCGTTCCAGCCGCCGGTCGGATTTGATCTCCTCGATCCGATGGCGGACCTCCTCCGACAGTGGCCCGAACCGGCGCTCCAACTGGCGCAGTAGGAACTCCCGCTTGCCCTGGCTTTGACCTTCCTTCCTCCCTTCCTTCTTCTTCCTCTCGCTCCACTCAATCAGGTTCTCTTCGAGCATCGAGCTGTCCTCCAAATCGATGACGTCTGGGATTGTAACCCCGGGAGCGATGCGGCGCAGCACATGAGCGAGCCATTCGCCAATGGTCTGGCGGAAGTCTGGCTCCTCGGGGGAGGGCATCAGGGCCGCGAGGTCCCGAGTCAGGCGAGGGATCTGTTCGGCTTCTTCACAGGTCTCGATTCGGAACAGGGCGGCCACGCGGTTGCCGGCGAACTCGGGCCGGTCCAGATCCAGGCGGTTCTCGTCCAGTAGCAGATAGCGGAGGCGGGGCAGATAGCGCCGCAAGCTGGTGGGCACCGCCTCGAACAAGCTCGCCAGGTCGAGGGGCGCCAGCCATGGCCGTTTGCCGTTGTGGAGCACCAGCGCCAGCACGGCGGGGAGGCGGTCTCCCGCCCCCAGCCTCTCTTTGTGGATGATCTCCTCCAGCAGGAGGCCGACGTAGGTCAGCAGCCGCACGGCCATGAAGGGGTACGAGGTTGACTGGAGCTCCAGGAGGATGTAAAGGTACACGCCGCCGCTGGGCTCGCCGCGCCAGCGTACCCGCCAGATGAGGTCACTGCGGCGTTCTCGGTGGTCGGCGCTGACGAAGCTGCTGCTGACGCGCTCCAGGGTCGAGAGGTCGAGCCTGGCCGCCCAGTCTTCCCGCAGGAAGCCACGCAGCAGGTCCTCGACCGCCTGGGGATGGGAGAAGAGGCGTTTGTAGCTCGGGTCGTGCCCGCCGGGCACGACCTTCTTCGGTCGTCGTCTCGGTCGCATGACCATATAAGACGTAAAAACGACCGTCGATCTTGCAACCCCTAGAACGGCGGGGGTTTGCGAGGGGGGGTAACCGGGTATGTTCAGATCGACTGAAATACCCGATCCTGTCCCTCCCGCGGTTCGAAGACGGCGGGAACGGACCGTGGCCGCCTTGCTGCGACTGGCAGCCTCTACTTCTTGGCGTTGCGCGGGTCGTCGGCCGGGTTGACGTACTTGAACTCGACCGGGCCCTGTCCGTAGAGCACGATGGTCGTCGCCCGCTTCGTGTAGGCGAAGTGGTTCGCGTTGGCCGGCATGAGGGCGAAGCCTCCCGCGCCGAGCGCGTGTCCCTCCGCCTTGTTCAGCTTGTCGCCCATCCCCATGTAGAGAGTACCCGAGACGACCGCCACGTTCTCATCGGTGGGATGCGAGTGCGCGGGGATGGCATAGTTGGCCGGGAATTTCAGGCGCACGGTGTAGGGCGCGGCCTTCGTCGGGTCGCCGGCCAGCACCGCGATTTCGGCGCCCGGTGGCAGGACGGGAGGCGCCGGCCCCCACTTGGCTTCTGCGAGCGTCTGCATGACGTGACCCTGGGCCAGGGCCACCGTGCTGCCGAGGGCGGCAGCCAGAACGAAGCCTGTTAACAGTCTTGACACTTTCTTCATGAGCCCTCTCCTCCGCGATGTCGGGTGTTGCCGTCGCCGGACGATCCGGCTGACTCCCTGACTGTAGCGCGGAGTTTCAGGCGGGCGCATCGCCGGAGCGGGTCATTTTTCGGGCCGGCGACGCATGGCCCGGATGGGCCACGACGGAGCGGCGGGTACGGCTCAGCCGGCGGTGAGCAGGCCCAGTTGCGCTGCGCGCGCGACTGCTGCCGATCGCGAAGGCACGTCGAGCCGGGCGAGAATGTTCGCGACGTGCCGGTGGACGGTGTGCTCGCTGATGACGAGCCGTTCGGCGATGGCCTGATTGTCGAGCCCCGCCGCGATCAGCCGGATCACCTCCAACTCGCGGCGCGAAAGGCCGCCGACTCTCCCTCGGCCGGCGGGCTCCTCCGGGCGCGGGGAGAGCTGGCGCTCCAGTCGCCGAGCCCGGGCAAGGTCGTGTGCGGCGTTCATCTCGACCAGTACGCACAGGGTGCGCTCCAACTCGTCGCGGGCGGCGGCCGTCCGGCCGAGCAGGCCCAGGACGCGCGCCAGCTCGAGGCGCGCTCGCGCGGTTTCATAAGGGGCGCCACTGCCATGGAACAGGTCGACCGCGTCCTCGAAATGGCGCCGCGCGGCGTCGGCCTGGCCTTCCGCACCGGCCACCCAGCCTGCGGCGAAGCTGGCCGAAGCGCGAAGCGGTGCGGTGGCCGCATGCATGGCGATCTCCTGGAGCTCGGCCAGTGCGGTACGGGCCCGCTCCAGCGAGCCGGTTTCTGCGCTGGCGCGCACGAGCAACTCCAGGCCCGGCGCGCGTTCGGTCTGATCGTTCTTGGGCAGGTGGCGCAGATAGCGCTCGGTCAGGTCGGCGGCGCGGCTGGGATCGCCGCGGTCGATCGCCAGGGCGGCGCGGCCGAGCGACGCAACCGGATGATGCCCGGCCTGATCGAAGAGCTCTGCCGCCTCGTCGAGCCGTCCTTGCAGCCGGCGAAGCTGGCCGAGACGAGCCTGCCCTTCGGCGGTCATCGCTGGCCGGCTCGCCGCCAGCTCCGCCGTGGCAGTGATCAGCTCCTGTTCCGCCTCCGACCAGGCGCCGCGCCATACGCACACCGAGGCGTATTGCGTCCGGCATACGGCCAGCAGTGGCCGTAGGCCCCAGGTCGTGCAGAAGCCCTTGAGGCGATCGCACCATTGCACCGCGCGGTCGCCGTCGCGAACGCGCTCGCAGGCGTTGACGAGATAGCAACAGGAGAGGCCGATGGCGACCGGGTCGACGATTTCTCCCGCCAGCACGGCGGCGTTGACGCCGTCGAGCTCCCGCATCCCGTCAGCGACCTCGCCGGCTACGACGCGCACGAAACCGTGCAGGGCGCGTCCGATCATCTCGAAGTCAACCGCGCCGGTCGCGCGACCGATGCGAATCGCGTCGGCGGCGAGTGCGCGGGCCCGATCGGGATCAGAGTCCTCGAGCAGTGCGAACACGCCCTCGCGCACCGCGAGCCACGCGTGTTCCGGCCGGTCGGCCAAACCGTCGAGCAATTGGTGAGCGCGCTGCATCCAGCCGTTGGCGACTGCCTGTTCGCCGCGAAATGCCGAGTAGTCCCACCCGATCCACACGGCGACCCGCGCGGCCGCCGTCACGTCTCCGCGCTCGCGATAAAGGCGATAAGCCTGTTCGCGGGAGCTGAAGACGACGTCGGCCAGATCCAGCCACCAGGCAGCCAGCGCCAAGCCCTCGAGCGCCTCGGGGCTTTCCTCCCTAAGGAGCACGGAGTCGAAGGCGCGTTTTGCATCCTGCCAGGCACCGCGGGCCAGCGCGGCCCGCCCCGCTTCGAGCGCGTTCAGTGGCCGAAAGGGTACGACCCGTCGCTGCACGTCTCTGGGTGTTCCGGAAGACATCGCTCGTGCCTGCCGGCTATTCCCCGGCCGTAGCAACGATCAGGTCCACCAGCGATTCGAGATCCCGCAGGTCTGCCACCTCGACCGGGGAGTGGGAGTAGCGGCCCGGCCAGGAGAAGGGGAGCATGGCCGGGCCGTCCGCCAGGAAGGCCATACCGTCCGTGGCGCCGCCGGTGAAGCCCACCTGCACCGGGATCTGGTGCTGGGAAGCGAGCTTGAGGAAGCGATCGATCAACTCGCGAGGCGCGAGGTAGCCGTTGTCCATGGCGCGCAGCACGGGACCCGCGCCGAGGCGGGCGTCCGCAAAACGCCGAGACTCGACCGGCGAATCCGCCGACACGAAGGTGTCCACGGCGTGCACCTCCGCCAGGTCTTTGAATCGTTCCGCCAGGATCTTGGCGCCGTCGAGCCCCACCTCCTCCTCGACCGACCAGGCGAAGATCACGTGCCGCTTCAGCTTTGCCGGATCGATCCGCCGTAGCGCGAGGAGAAGGGCGGTCGAGCCCACGCGGTCGTCGAAGCTGCGCGCCAGGACACGGTGGCGACCGAGGCGGAACATCCGTTTCGGCATGGTGACGGTGCTGCCGACGTGTATGCCCAGGGCCTCGGCCTCCTGGGCGGAGGCGACTCCGAGATAGACGGTGAGGTCGCCCGGCGGCGCGTAGCGCTCGGCCGAGCGCCAGTCTTCCCGCGGCTCGAAGACGGCGGGGACGGGGCCGCGGTCGCCGTGAACGAAGGCCGCCTGTCCCTCCCACACCGAGGAGAGGAGACCGCCCCGCTTCTGGAGGCGGAGGCGGCCGTCTGGCAGCACCTCCTCGACCCGCCAGCCCACCTCGTCCTGATGGGCCACGAAGAGAACGGGCTTCCCGCCGTTGCCCAAGCTGAGGATCACGTTCCCCTTGGCATCCACCTCGGGCTTCGCCCAGGCCGGCAGGTGGCGGACGATTTCTTCTCGGACCGGCCCCTCGGCGCCGCTCACCCCGTAGCGGGCGATCAGCTCACGGAGGATGGCTGCCGCCTCTTCGTGCTCCTTTGTGCTCTCGACGATCTCTGGCGCGGCGGGTAGGGCCGGACCGGAGGCGACGGGCTCGGGAGCCCCGCCAAGGGCTGAGAGGAGCGCGGCGGAGAGCGCCTCCAGATCCCGCACGGCGATCGTCTCGACCGGCGTCCCCGGGTAGCGGGCAGGGAGCCCGAGGAATCCCAGGCGCGTTCCCTTCAGATCTGGAGAGCCGGCCATGCCGCCGCCGGCCGCGAAATGCGGTGCCGCGGTGAGCCCGGAGAGAGCCGCCGGCAGATCGCCCGAGCGGATCGGGCCGGTCCCGGGAGCCGGCAGTGATTTGGGTGCCGGCGGGCCGCCCTGGCCGCTTTCCCAGCCGAAGCCCGAGTCGAGAAGGGTCACCTCGCGAAACGGCCCCTGCTCGCGAATGACGTGGATGAGACCCGCGCGGTTGAGTAGGCCGTGCGCCGTCCAGGCGAAGACCACCGTGCCGGTGCCCGCCTGATACCGGCGCGCGGCATCCGCCAGGGCGGTGCAGGCTCCCTTCTGGGCCGCCGCCGGCCCGGCCAGGAGGCCCCCCGCGAGGCGCACCGGCCGGCGGATGAGTGCTACCGGGTCCATCAGGCGGATCCCCAGGGCGGAGACCTCCCCGGCGTTCTCGGCGCCGGCGTCGATGTACAGGTCCTCCACCCGGAAGGGGCGATCCGGAGGAGCAGCCGACCCTTGCTGGAGGTGGACCGAAGGGAGCGCCACGGCGCCTGGCGTCCACCCTCTGGCGCCGCCGATCATCACCGTCTGCCCCTGAAAGCCTTGAGCCCACAGCGCTCCCGTGAGCCCCGCGCCGGCCGGAACCACGCGGAGATAACCATCCTCGCGGATGCCGGTGACGATGAATCCCGGCTCGCCGAGCTCACAGGCCACCAGCCGCCGCGGTTCGCCCGAGCCCACGGTGAGGACGAGATCGCCGAGGGTATCCCGCTGCGCCGGCAATCCCGCCAACCGGCCCTGAACGAAATCCGCCGCGGGCGCCTCCCGCCCGGCCACGGCGATGACGCTCAGGAAGGCCTCGGTCTCCTCAGCGAGGGTAGCAGCGGGGAGGAGGCTGGGATGGAAGAGGGACAGGAGGGCGGCTACACCGGCTGCGGAGCGGAGGTCGATCACATTCTGGGATTGTAACGCGCGAAGCCAGCGTTGGCGCCCGCGGCTCAGGGACAACAGGGACATCAAGGACGAAGACCACCGGGATCGGGGCCTCCCCTCGCTGTCCCTGGAGTCCCTGCTGTCCCTGATCTCCTTTCCTTTGCTCCGGCCTTTCCGCCGCCATGTAGAATACCCGCCATGAGCCCGACCACCACCGCTGCTGCCTCGACCGCTGTCCCCCGTACCGTGCGCGCGCCGCGCGGCACGGAGATCTCCTGCCGCGGCTGGCAGCAGGAAGCCGCCCTGCGGATGCTGATGAACAACCTCGATCCAGAGGTCGCCGAGCGGCCGCAGGACCTGGTCGTCTATGGCGGCTCGGGCAAGGCGGCCCGCAATTGGGAGTGCTTCGAGGCGATCGTGGCGACGCTCGAGCGGCTGGGCAACGACGAGACGCTCCTCGTCCAGTCCGGCAAGCCGGTGGCCGTGTTCCGTACCCACGCGGAGGCCCCACGGGTGTTGATCGCCAACTCGCTGCTGGTGCCCCATTGGGCCACGGCGGACGAGTTCCGCCGGCTGGAGGGGCTCGGCCTCACCATGTACGGGCAGATGACGGCGGGCTCCTGGATCTACATCGGCACCCAGGGCATCCTGCAAGGGACCTACGAGACGCTCGCCGAGTGCGCCCGCCAGCGCTTCGGCGGCTCGCTGGCCGGCCGGCTCACCGTCACTGCCGGCTTGGGCGGCATGGGCGGGGCGCAGCCTCTCGCCGTCACCATGAACGAAGGGGTCTGCCTGGTGGCCGAGGTGGACAAGACCCGCATCGAGCGCCGCCTCGCCACTCGGTATCTGGATCGCGTAGCGCCGGATATCCCCGCCGCCGTGGCCCAGGCCCTGGCGGCGCGCGACCGCCGCGAAGCCGTCTCCATCGCCGTCGAAGCCAACGCCGTCGATTTGCTGGAGCACCTGGTGGCGAGCGGCCTGGTGCCCGACGTGCTCACCGATCAGACCTCGGCCCACGATGCCCTGCAGGGTTACGTCCCCCCTGGTATTCCCTATGCCGAGGCGCTGCGCCTGCGGCAGGACGATCCGCAGGGGTACATATCCCGCTCCATGGCCGCCATGGCGGCCCACGTGCGCGCCATGCTCGCGTTGCAGGAGCGGGGGGCGGTCACCTTCGACTACGGCAACAACCTGCGCGGCCAGGCCCTGGAGGCGGGGGAGGCGCGGGCCTTCGACATCGGCGGCTTCGTCCCCCTGTTCATCCGCCCTTTGTTCTGCGAGGGGAAAGGGCCGTTCCGCTGGGCCGTGCTCTCCGGCGACCCGGCGGACCTCGCCGCCACCGACGAGGCCATCCTCGATACCTTTCCCCACGACGCGGCGCTGGCGCGGTGGATCCGCATGGCCCGTGAGCGGGTGGCGTTCCAGGGTCTGCCGGCCCGCATTTGCTGGCTCGGGTACGGCGAGCGGGCGAAGGCGGGTCGGGTGTTCAACGAGCTCGTGGCCTCCGGCCGCGTGCAGGCGCCCATCGTCATCGGCCGTGACCACTTGGACTGCGGCTCCGTGGCCTCGCCCAACCGCGAGACCGAAGCGATGCGCGACGGCTCGGACGCCATCGGCGACTGGCCCATCCTCAACGCCCTCCTGAACGCGGTCAACGGCGCCACCTGGGTTTCGGTCCACCATGGCGGCGGCGTGGGCATCGGCTACTCCCTCCATGCCGGCATGGTCATCGTGGCCGACGGCACCGAAGCGGCCGCCCGGCGGCTGGAACGGGTGTTGACCGGCGATCCCGGCATGGGTGTGGTTCGCCACGCCGACGCCGGCTATCCGGAGGCTCTCTCCTGCGCCTGGCAGCGCGGCGTGGACCTGCCGATGCTCAATTCCCGGTGAAAGCGCCGGTGAGCGAGCCGCTCCGCGTCCCCCGCGAGCCGCTGCGGCTGGCGCTCCTCGAGATCGTGCTGGTGGCCGCCCTCGCGGCGTCGCCTCTCCTCCCCTCTCCCTGGTCCATTCTCGCCGTCCTCGCCCTCTCCCTCGCCTGGCTCGGGATGCGCGGTCCCCGCGAGCGCCTGATCGCGGGTCCCCTGCTCGCCGTGGCCCTGATCTCCCTGATCTCCGGCTGGGCCGCCGGCCGCGGTGAGCGGGCTTCCCGGACGGAGGAGCTGGCGGAGGTGAGGCAAGATTACGAGCGCCTCTGGGAAGGGCTGCGCGCCGAGGCCGACGAGGCAGCGCGCAGCCTGGGCAAGCCGGACGATACGCCGAAGGCCCGGCTGGAGGCCTTCCGGCGACTGGCGGAGCTTGCCAAGGGGCTGGCGAAGGGGCGGCGCGCCCTGCTGCTGCTCGATCCGGACGGCGTTCCCGTGGCCTGGGCCGGCGAGGGGCTCCTGCACGAGCTGCCGCAGGAGCTGCCCCGCGAAGGCTCCTACTATCGCGCCAGCTTCAGCGCCGTGACTCTCCTCACCCTCCGTCCTTTGGACCCTGACGCCCGCCGCCCCTGGCGCATCGCCGCCGGCGCGAGCTTCGGCACGGACGCCCTGCCGTTCCCCTCCGCCCGTCCCGCCCGCTGGGCCGTCTCCTACACGCCGGAGCAGGACGCGCTGCCGGGCACCAGCGTCGTGACCCTGGAGGGAGTGCCTGCGCTCATCGTCGAGCCGTCTCCCGCAACGGCCAGGTCCGGAGGAAGGCCGCTGACCGATCGCGTCGCCTGGGGGGCTCTCGGACTCGCCTTCCTGGCGCTGGCCGTCGTGCGGGGGCTCCGCAACGTCCTTCCCGGCGGGCCGCCCCCGGGCCAAGCCCCTCCGGCCCGGCCGGTCACTCCCCTCGTGCTGGGCGGTCTGGTGGCGCTCGGCGGTGCCTTCCTCGTTCCCTGGCCGGCCCTGGGTGTGCTGCTCGCCGGCCTCGGGCTTGCGGCGTTGAGCCTCCACCTTCGCGATACCGGTGGCGGGCGCCTTCCCGTGGCGGTGAAAGGGGCCGTCGTCCCTCTCCTGTTGCTCGCGGCGGCCTGGGGCTTCCAGCGCCTCCTCGCCCCTCGCGACCTCGCCGCGGGCATCGTCGTTTCCGCCGAAGCTTTCGCGTTGCGGCTGGGGCTCGCCGGCGCGGCCTTCGGCCTCCTCGTCCTGGCCGGCCGCCGCGGGAACCGCCCTCCAGCCGCGGCCGGAGACCGCTGGGCCTGGATCGCCGTCGCCCTCCTCTTGGCCGGCGCCGCCTTCTGCGACCAGCCCATTGCCGCCGTCATCCTGCTCGCCGCCGGGGGAGCGGCGGCCGCCGTCTGGGCCGACCTCCGGCGCTCGCAAGCGGGGATGGGGCTGGTGGTGCTCGTCCTGCTCTCCATCTTCACCGCGGCTGGAGTCTGGGAGACCGCCTACCGGCTGGCCCTCCGCACTTATGCCGGCGATGAGCTGCTGGTCCGCCTGGCCCCCCCTACTCGGGCCGACCTCGCGACCGTGGCCGGGGACGTCCGCGGCTACTTCCAGAAGACCGATCTCCAGGCCCTGGTGCCGCGAGCGCCCGCCAACCTGGAGCCGCAGGACCTGGCCTACGCCCTTTGGCGGGGCTCCCCCCTCGCTCGCCACCACGCGCTCTCCGCCCTGGTGGTGGAGACGCCGGGGCGCACGCCGTCCTCGTTCTCCTTCGGCATGCCGTTGACCGATCAGGGGATGGTGGATACCGAATCCACCCGCTGGGACGACCTTCGCCTGCCGCTGTGGGACGGCTTCCTGATCTCCGGCGAGACGCCGCTCCTCCTGGGCGGCCGGCCTTGGGGGACCATCCGCTACTGGCTCCTGCCGCGCCCCGGCTTCGAGGTGCGCGGCTGGCAGCGCCTCTCCGACGTGGACGTGGGGCTGCTCAAGGGAGGCCCGGTGGCGGGCTCCACCGAAGAGATCGCCGAGCCGGCCCTTTTCGCCCTCTACGCCACGGACGGCCGGGCCGCCCTCTCGCCCTGGGAGGAGGAGCCGCCGCTCCCCGCCAGCCTGATGCGGGCTCAAGGCTGGCTGGCCCACGCCGAGGTGGAGACCCCTGCCGGGAGGGCCCGCGCCTGGGCCCGTGTCTCACGCCAGGGGTGGGAAGCCGTCTACCTGCCCTTCCTCGATCCGCTCGCGGGCCTGGAGAGGATGGGGAACTGGAGCGTCGGGGTGATGGCCCTGCTGGCCCTGGCGGCGCCCTCGATCCTCCTCCTCGCCCTCCCTCGCGCCGCGTTCCGCGATTTGCTGCACCGGACCCTGCGCTCCTACTCCAAGCGCCTGACCCTGATCTACACGGTCCTCCTGCTCGTTCCCCTGGTGGCCCTCTACTTCGTCTTCGTGGGCTCGATGGAGGAGCGGCTGCGCCGCGACCAGCAGGTCTCCGGCGAAGTGGCCTTGAGCTCCGCGCAGCAGCTCCTTTCCCAGCGGCTGCTGACGATGCCGCCCGGTTTCGGCGTCGACACCGCCTTCGGCGACGAGCTGCTGATCTACGTTTCCGGCGTCGTGCGGCGCGAGGTGAACCTCTATTGGGGGAGCGCCATTCACGCCTCCAGCCGCCACGAGCTGTTCACCGCGGGCCTCCTGCCCAAGCGCATCCCGGGGGAGATCTACCGCCGCCTGGCGCTCCTCGGCTACGGCCTCTCCTCGCGCGCCAACCGGGTGGGGGACACCACCTATCTCGAAATGTACGCGCCGGTGAGGATCCCTGGCAGCCCACTGGGGAGCGAGCGTCTCTTCCTCTCCATGCCGCTCCTCGCCCAGCAAGAGGAGGCGGCCCGGCAGCTCGCGGAGCTGCGCCGCCACGGCCTCTTGGCGACGGCGGCCCTCTTCACCCTGCTGGTCGCCGTGGGCCGGCACCTCGCGGGCAACTTCACCCGGCCGCTCATGGAGCTCGTCGCCGGGACGCGCCGGATCGCCGCCGGGGCGACCTCCCTCGACCTCGCGCCCACCGACCTGGAGCTGGCCGCCCTGGTCGAGGCCGTGGACGAAATGGCCCGCCGCATCGCCGAAGGGCGCGAGCGCCTGTTGCGGGAGAAGCAGGTCATCGAGCGGATGGTGGACAACGTCACCTCGGGCGTCGTCTCCCTCGACCGCAACCGCCGGGTGCTGCTGCACAACCGGGTGGCCGCCGAGCTCCTGGGCACTGCCGTGGGAGAGAGCCTGGAGGAGGCCGTGGCCCGCTCGGAGCGCCTGGCTCCTGTCGCCGCCTTCCTGCACAAAGCGGATACGGAGATGGAGCGCGCGACCGTGCGCCTGCGCGATAGCGGTGGAGGAGGGGAGCGGGAATGGTCGCTCGTCTGGGTTCCCCTGCCGGGCGCGGGGGAGCCTTCCGCCCTACTGGTGGTGGAGGACGCCACCGAGATCCTCCGCGGCCAACGCCTCCTCGCCTGGGCCGAGATGGCGCGCATGATCGCGCACGAGATCAAGAACCCGTTGACCCCCATCCGCCTCTCGGCCGAGCACATGAGGGAGGTCTACCTGCACGACCCGGAGCATTTCGATCGCGTTTTTGAGCGCTGCACCAGCAACATCCTCAGCCAGGTGGACGAGCTGCGTTCGATCGCCACCGAGTTCTCGGCCTATAGCTCCATTCCGCGGATCGATCCCAAGCCGGCGGACCTGGTGGCGAGCGTGACCGACCTGGTGGAAGGCTACCGCGCGGCGCCGCCGCCTGGAGTGCGAGTGGATTTCGCCGCCGAGCCCGCGACCCTGATCGCCCGCTTCGACGCCAAGCTCCTCAGCCGGGCCGTGCGCAACTTGATCGAGAACGCCCTGCGCGCCAGCGCCGGCGGCGGCCGGGTGGCCGTGCGTGTCGATCAGCAGAACGGCTTCGCCCGGATCGCCGTCCAGGATTCCGGCCCCGGCGTCCCCCCCGATCTCCTGCCCCGCATCTTCGATCCCTACTTCTCGACCCACGACACCGGCACCGGCTTGGGATTGCCCATTGCCCGCCGCATCGCCGAGGAGCACGGCGGCGACATCACTGCCCGGAACCGCCCGGAGGGCGGGCTGGAGGTGGTGGTGACGTTGCCGTTGTAGGCAAAGCCGCGAGGATGCTGGCCCCGACCGCCGGCGTCGCTCGGCGGTACAATCGTCTGCCGATGGCGCTCGCCTGTACGATCGACTCGACCCGGTATACGTTCTCCGATCTCAAGGACCTGCTCGCCAAGGCGAGCCCGGCCCGCTCGGGCGATGCGCTTGCCGGTGTGGCGGCGCAGAGCGGCGCAGAGCGCGTGGCGGCCAAGATGGTGCTGGCGGACCTGCCCTTGCAGCGCTTCCTGGAGGAGGCGCTCATCCCTTACGAAAGCGACGAGATCACCCGGCTGATCGTCGATCACCACGACGCGGCGGCCTTCGCGCCTCTCACCTCGTTCACCGTCGGCGAGCTTCGCGAGTGGCTGCTCAGCGACGCGACGACCGGAGAGACGCTCGCCGCCGTGGCGCCCGGCCTCACGCCTGAGATGGTGGCGGCGGTCAGCAAGCTGATGCGCAATCAAGACCTCATCGCCGTCGCCCGCAAGCGCCGCGTGGTGACGGCGTTCCGCGACACCATCGGCCTGCCGGGAAGAATGTCGGTACGCCTGCAGCCCAACCACCCCACCGACGACCCGCGCGCCATCGCAGTCTCGATCCTGGACGGATTGATGTACGGCGCCGGCGACGCGGTGATCGGGATCAATCCGGCGTCGGACAGCCTGCCTGTGCTCACCACCCTCTGGCGCCTGCTCGACGACCTCATCCGGCGCTTCGCGATCCCCACGCAGAGTTGCGTGCTCACCCACGTGACGCAACAGATCCGCGCCATCGAGGCCGGCTTGCCGATCGACCTCGTCTTCCAGTCGGTGGCCGGCACCGAGGCCGCCAACGCGGGTTTCGGCGTCAACCTGAATCTTTTGCGCGAGGCCCGCGACGCGGCGCTATCCCTGCACCGAGGGACAGTGGGAAAAAATGTGATGTATTTCGAAACCGGCCAGGGGAGCGCGCTGTCGGCAGACGCCCACCACGGCGTGGACCAGCAGACCTGTGAAGCGCGCGCCTATGCCGTGGCGCGCCATTTCGAGCCTTTGTTGGTCAATACGGTGGTGGGCTTCATTGGCCCGGAATATCTTTACGACGGCAAGCAGATCCTCCGCGCCGGGCTGGAAGACCATTTCTGTGGCAAATTGCTGGGCGTGCCGATGGGTTGCGACATTTGCTACACCAACCACGCCGAGGCCGACCAGGACGACATGGACGCCCTGCTGGTTCTGCTGGGCGCAGCCGGCGTCAATTTCATCATGGGCGTGCCGGGGGCCGACGACGTCATGCTGGGCTACCAGAGCACCTCGTTCCACGATCAGCTCTTCGTGCGCGACGTCCTGGGGCTGCGGCGCGCGCCGGAGTTCGAAGCCTGGCTGGCGGAGATGCGGCTGACCGACGACGCCGGCCGGCTGTTGCCCGCCTCGAGCGGGCATCACCTGCTGGCCGGCTTTTCTCCGGAGACCCTGTGAGCCTCGTGCCGAAGGACCCGTGGGAGCATCTCGCCGACCTGACCCCGGCGCGCGTGGCGCTGGGGCGCGCCGGCTCCGGGCTCCCCACCCGCGAGCTGCTGCGCTTCGAGCTGGCCCACGCCCGGGCGCGCGATGCGGTCGGCGAGGCTCTCGATGCCACCAGCCTGCACGCGGAGCTCACCGCGGCCGGCTTGCCGGTGCTCCACGTCACCAGCCGCGCCGACGATCGCCGCACCTACCTCCAGCGGCCCGACCTCGGCCGCCGGCTCGACGAGGCGGGCGCCCGGCAGCTCGCCGCGATGGGCGGCACGGCCGACCTCGCCCTGGTGATCGCCGACGGCTTGTCGGCACTCGCCGTTCTGCGGTACGGAGCACCGACCGTCACGGCCCTGCTCCCCCTTCTCGCGGGCCTCCGGATCGCGCCGCTGGTCATCGCCACCCAGGCCCGCGTGGCCTTGGCCGACGAAGTGGGCGCCCTGCTCGGCGCGCGGCTGGCGCTGATCCTGCTGGGCGAGCGCCCCGGGCTCTCTTCGCCTGACAGCCTCGGCGCCTATCTCACCTTCGCGCCACGCGTGGGGTGCCTCGATGCGCAACGCAACTGCATCTCCAACATCCGCTCCGAGGGCCTGCCCCCCGACCGCGCCGCCCGGAAGCTCGCCTGGCTGATCCGCGAGGCCTTGCGGCGGGAGCTGACCGGCGTAGGGCTCACCGACGAAAGCGAACGGGCGCTCCCGCTGGCGACTGCCCAAGTGGGCAGCTCCGGGTTGCTGGGCGGTTAGGCTCGCGATACACCGTGATCTCCGCAGCCGTTGACGAGGACAGGCTATAGGCGTAGCGTAGAGGCTCAGTACGCAGGCCTTCCGAGCCGTGAGGTGCCCAGAGATGAGCGAAACGTTCTCTCCCAACCGCTTCTCGCGCCGACGTTTTCTCGCCAACACGGGAACGATCGCCTTGGCGGCGGCCCTCCCGCGCAGCTTGCTGGCCGCAGCGCCTGTCCCGAAAGCTGCGAGGTATCATCGGTTGAGCCTTGCAGATCCGAAAGCCAAGCCTGCTCTCGAGAGTTATAAGAAGGCCATCAAAGCGATGCTGGCATTGCCACCAACGGATCCGCGCAACTGGTATCGCAATGCTTTCATCCATTTGTTTGACTGCCCTCACGGCAATTGGTGGTTCCTCGTCTGGCACCGTGGCTATCTCGGCTGGTTCGAGAAGACCTGCCGCCAGTTGAGCGGCAATCCCAACTTCGCTCTGCCTTATTGGGACTGGACGGCAGAGCCGCGCCTTCCGGCTTCGTTTTTCGACCTGGTCCCTCCCGTTGTGGATTTCGGCGAATTCAAGGAAAAATTTTGTGCTCCGATGACCTCATTTTGGAAATCGCTCTCGCCCGCACAAGCCAAGCAGGTTGAGCGCCGCGGCTACGACTCGGTGGAGGAGTTCTTTAATAAACTGTCCGGACTTTTCACTATGCACGGGCAAGTGCGCAAACTGACCTCCGATAAACCCGATTTCGATTCCATGACACGAACGGCGGTTTCGCCTTCGGTGATCCACGCAGCGCTCGCGCCAAGAAACTTCCTCGAATTTGGCGGCCTCAAGGCGGGCTATCACAGCATGGTGAAGGAGTACGGCATCCTCGAAGACGAACCGCACGACAACGTGCATGGCAATGTCGCTGGTTACATGACGGACTTCCGCTCGCCGATCGACCCCCTCTTTTTTGTGCATCACGCGAATATTGACCGGTGGTGGGATGTCTGGACCCGCAAGCAGCAGGCGCTGGGCCTGATGGCTCTGCCGACCGGCGCCGATCTGGGCACCTGGTCGAGCGAGGAGTTCAACTTCTTCATCAATGCCCAAGGCAAACCCGTTAGCAAGAAAGCCGGCGACTCTGTCTTGATGAGCCAGTTCGATTACGACTACCAACCCGGCTCCGGGGAGGCGATCGTGCAGGAGAGGCCTACGGAGCTCGCCATCTCCATGAGCGGCAAAACGTTTCCCGCTGCCATCGAGAGTGCCGCGTTCGCCTTTTCGCAACGGGCCGCCAGCGTCGTCAAGGTCCCACCCGACCTGATCCAGGCGGCGAGCACGGACACCGGCCCAACTCTCTTCGCGCGGATCACCATCCAACCGCCGGCGGACCCGCAGAACGTTCTCTTGGACGTTTTCGTCAATGCCCCCGGGGGCGCGGCGGACATCGAGCCCGAGAGCCCGCACTTCGCCGGCTCTTTCGTATTCTTCGGCTGCCATCACCCTTTTGAAGGGCCGTTCACCTTCACCATGCCTCTATCCCCGGCACTCAAAACAATGCGCAGCGCGAATCGACTGAAGGCGGATGAGCCTCTCAAGATTCAGGTCGTGCCGAAAGCCAAAGGCCCGGCCCCGGCAGCGCAAGAGCTCACGGGCAGTCTGCAGAAAGTCGTGGTCGGTACCTTCTAGTTGCCTGTCCGCGAAGGAGCGGTAGCGAACTTGATGCGTTTGGAGGGGTCAGAATACCTCCACTTGAAAGGCTTGGCGGCTTGGCCACGTGGACGTACCAGCCAGAGCGCCAGGAAAAGAAATCATTTTCTCATCCTAGCGCCCCCCGACGATGCCGTCGCCAAAAGATACTGGCGCGCTCCGTCCGCCTTCTTCGTGCCTGGGCCGCGGCGCGCAGCCGCCTTCAGCTCTTGGGCGCGCTCCCTCATCGCGGCTCGTTCCTCGTCCATGAACCCCTTGGACGCCTTGCCGGTGGTGCTGGTGGCCGACTTCTGCGTGTCCTTCTTTGGGCTCAAAGAATCCTCCTCCCCCCGCCCCGGGTCCTGAAGCTCCACACACCCGTTTGGGTCGCGACCGCGTCTTCCAGAGCAGGAGGGGAAGATGCCGCGCGTCTTCATCAGCTACAGCGGCCGGGACGCTCGTTGGGTCAACGAGCTGACCGACCTCCTCAGAGTGGCCTTCCGGCTCGCTGCCGTAGACTTCTTCGCCTTCAGAGTCAGCGGTGCGGAGATCCCCCCCGGAAACTTCATTGCGGAGGCCGTCCGCGAGGCGATCTCATCAGCGGAGGTTTTTATTGTCGTGCTCTCCAGGACGAGTGTCCGGTCGCCGTACGTCTTGTCGGAAGTGGGGGCTCGATGGGGCACAGGCAAGCCCATTCTGCCTGTACTCACCCGCGGAACAACGGCCGAGGCTCTGCCATCTCCTCTGGCAGAGATGAAGGCGCTCATTTGCTCCATCTCCGACCTTCATGAGTTGATTCGGATCGTCGGCAACCAACTCGACGAGGAGCCCCAGCCGGCGGCATCCTACCAAGCCCATCTCGAACGCCTCGTCAAGACGAAATACCAACTCATTCTCTCTCTCCTCGTGGCTACGAGCGTTCTCCTGACGCTGTTCTTCGCCGTGGTTCTGAATCCACCCCGGAATTCACCGAAGAAGAGACCGGAACCTCTACCTCCCATCGAGAGCACTGCACCGGCTCCCGTCCTCCGGGTAATCAGGATCGGGGGAGCAGACGCGCAGAAGAAAGATCTGGAGGTACCCCCCGCGGGACCCGTCGAGGGGACTCTCGAAGGCCTCTCGACCAAGAAGTACTCGGTCATAGCCCTGGTCACCAGCGGCAAGTACGAGCTGAGCGAGGGACGTATCGACGTATCACCTGGAAAATGGACCCTGCCCGCCCTCTCTTTTCGAATGCCGGGCTCCTTGGGGGAAACGCTGGCTGACGTCGCCATCACCACTGTTCCCGTGGGTCCATCGCAAAGAATTACCGTCAAGGTCCCGGCGCCGAAGCTGACGATCGAATCGATCTGCGGCATGCCTCCGGAGAAGGCCCGCTGGTCGAGAGGTCATCCTTTTGAAGCTCGGGGCACGGCGTCCGGGATTCTCGCGCGGGAGCGCGTCTGGATCTCGATCCACGAGGTCGGTGAGAGAGGCGAGCAAAAGGATCGGTGTTTCTACGTCCAACCCTCGGACGGATCGTGGAAATTGTCAGAGCCTTGGAACGACCTGAAGCCGCGCGGTGAACATTCGATCCATGTGGGCTTGACGGGCAACCCTCACGCCGACCACGTCTGTCCGCAAGACCAGAGGGAATTCCGAGAATTTCACCTGCAGAAAGAAGGAAAGGAGGCGTCGCGGTGAGGCCCGACGTCCGGCGGCGAATCGTCTGCCTTGCGGCGGTGCTCGCCGCCTGCCTGACGGCCTTCGGGGAGTCCGCGCCGTGGCACCGTGGGCCTGCGGGGGATTTCGCGATTTCCATCGTCCGCGTCGGCCGTGCGGCGATCGAGGCCCGGACCGAGACCCCGCGGGGGGCGCTCCAGGGAGATTCCTACTATTACGTGGATTCTCGGGAGTCGGTCGCCGTTCGGGTTTCCGGACAACTTTCCTCGTACGTGCGGCTCTATGCGCTCGTACGGCCGTTGGGCGCGACCGCCTGGACTGTGCAACAGGGTGCTGTGCGGCCGGCGAAGAAGGCGGTCCAGGGGGAGTGGAAGGCAGAGGTACGGTTCGGGGAGCCTTCCGACGCGGGAGGCCGTTTCGAGCTCCTGGTCATCGCCACGGCCGAGCCGCTCCCGCCGGTCGCCCTTCCCGAGGGCCTGAGGGTCGCGAGCACCCTGGCCGAGTCCGCGGTCGTGCACTTGGAACGCAGGAAGGGGCGTCCCTACGTAGGGATCTCTCGGATCGGCGGCAAGCCGGTGTATGACGACCAGGAGATCGAAGTCCGCGACGAGGCTGCGGTGATCGTGACCGTTCGCGACCTTCCGGCGGAGAGTCGGGCGGGCGTAGTGGTCCATCCGATGGGTGCCGACACCGATCGTCGTTGGGTCATGTCAGACGTCTCCAGCGGCGACCGCGGGGAGATCAAAACCTACTTCGGCACGGGCCGGCGCGGCGAGGACTTTTTCCGCTACACGGTCTCCGCGTTCGTCGCCTGGAAGGATGAGATCCCGCCTCCGAACGTGGACATTCCGCCTCACGAATGGCAGACCTATCATTCGCGGTTTCTCGCCGAATCGCACCTCGTGCGGGTGATCCGGTGGGAGGGCGAGCTACGGATCAAGGCCATCGGCAGCCTGGACGTGCAATCGGACCTGGTCCTTGTCATAGGACCCCAGGAAGATGTCCACGGCGCAGTAGATCGGAAGCTTCGCCCCGACGAGCAGATCTGGATCGTCTGCATTCCATGGCGTGACAAGCCCTGGCTCGCGGGGCATACCTCGCGATTGTTTCCCTCAGGACAGTGGGTGATCAACGCTGCCAGGCTCTGGACGGAGGGAGGCCCGACGACCTTCGACCTCGTAGCCGTGGTCGCGACCGGCAATCCCGGTCCGTTGCAGGGCGACGCCCTTCGCGCCTGGGTGTACGACCAGGAGCATCCGCGGCACAGCGTTCGGGTGAGGATCGAGCCACCATGAGAGACCTCGCGCGATCTTTTTCGCTGCTCCTCCTATTCGCAGGTATCGTCTCCAGTCGGTTTGTGGTAGCGAGCGCCGAGGATTTGCCCAGCGTTGGCAAGCCCTGGATTTCGCTCAGCCGCCTCGGTCCCGTCGACGTTGACAGGGAGCAGCAGGTGGTCCTCACCGAGGCCGTGGCCGATCTGGCCGGCGAAGTCTGGAACTACGGCCCGGGCGACGAGATCGCGGTCCTCTTCAGGAGGCTGGGCGAGAGAGAATGGTCAGTTGCTGCCCAGGTTCCGGCGGAGCCGGGGGGGCTTTTCCAGGCTTCGGGCCTGCGGTTTCCCGAGGTCGGGAATTACGAGCTGATCGCCGGCCTCTTCCGTGCCGGGACGGTCCCTGCGGACGGCGCGCTCGCGGAGGAGCGCTGGAGCAAGCAGGCCCGCGCGGTCTCTGGCAAGCTCTCGGTACGAATCACCGCGCCGCCACTCCCGGCAATGGACAAGGCGCACCCAGGCCCAACGGTGCTGACAGTAGGCGGCATGGGCGTCGATCCGCAACGGGTGACACCGGTACCCGCGCGTGGGGAGGTGGTGGTGCAAGCCCCCGGTCTCGCTGCGAGGATGAGGATCTATCTCGCCATCTGCGGACCTTATTCGGACCGCTGTCATCTCCATGGTCCGGCAGGGCGCCTCGCGGACCGTTACGTTTTGCCGGGCGTCTCTTTCGAGCTGCCCGGCGATCCCCGGCAAACTCACTTCGAGCTGATCGCCCTGGCCTCGGCAGAGCTGCTCGCTGCCGGTGCCATCAGCTTGCAGTCGCTGCGTCGGCGCGACCTCCAGACCTCGCCCACGATCGAGGTGGTGGTGGACGAGAAATGGGCGGCATTCAACGATCACCGCGTTCCGTACCTGGTGATCACCCGCATCGGCTCTCATGACCTGGGGGAGGGGAAGCCGCCGGCCCATCTTGCCGTGGAGCAAGGAGTTGCGGTCGAAGTCGGCCGATTTGAGCGGATTCCCGAAGGGGCACGGCTGTGGATTCTGACCCGTCCCCGCGCCAGCCTTCTCTGGCGGGTACAGGGCCCTGCCCAGTTGCGCGGCACCGCCGCTGGCGACGAGGAAGGCCAGCCGCCACCCCAACCCACCTGGGTCTGGGACGGCACCCGCTTTGAAGATCCCGAGAAGGCCAGCCAGGACGCTACTGCAGGTTCGGCCAGCGAGGAATTCGAGGTGCTGGCGGTCCTTTCGACTGCCACCCTGCCGGACGCCTGGATCGATTCGGCGTACCTGGGGAGCACGTTCATCCTGACTCTTTCGCCGCCGGTCACCGTGGAGGTCACGCCGGCGGCTCCCGTTTCCGTGCCCCAGGTTTCGATCCAACGCGTGGGAACCGCGGATGTCGATCCCGAGGAGGAGGTGGCCGTGGGTGCCGTCGAGCGCGTCGAAGTGACGGCCCGCGAGGAGCTGCCGCCGACGCTTCACGTCTACCTGGCTCGCCATCCTCTGGGCAGCCCTGTCTGGTCCCTGACCGAAGCCATCCCGCAGGGCAGGACACACGTGGTGCCGGCCCTATCGTTCACCAACCCCCACGCGGAAGAGGGGACACGCTATCAGTTGATAGCCATCGTTACCTCGGGGCTGCTGCCGGCCGAGCAGCTCGATTACGACGACCTGGTCCGCTCCGCCCTGGCCTCGTCGGAAGTCGTGACCGTGCGCTACGAGACGGGAGGCCTGTCGGGCTTTTGGGCGCGGCTCGCTCGCAGTCTGTCTTTCGGAGATCCGCCGCCTGCCGAAGACGGCCTTTCCATCGGAAGGATTCTCATGTCGTGGATTACCATTCTGCTCGTCCTGCTGCTTCCCTTCGTCCTGGCAGCCATCGTCGGCTTTCTCCTCCTGCGGCGAAAGAGGGATCGCGTCGCGCTGTTGGCCAGGGAAGCAGCCAACCGTATCGAGGGATCTCCGTCCTGGTTCAGCGAACCGGCGGTCATCCGCCTGGGGCCCTTTCTCTTCGGGATCGCCCTCCTGGTGCTCGTGCTCACCGTGATCCTGCGCCACTATCTGCCGCTTTATGCGGTGGCCGTGGCCGCGGTGACCCACCTTTCGGCGAGAGAGAGCGCGGGGCTGGCGCGGTGGCTCGTCCTGTTGACCGGCCTCGCGGGGGTGCTCTTTGAGCTCACGTACGATCCCCGCGTCCTAGGGGAACGGCGTTCGGAGGTCGGCTGGCTGCGCTACCTCCTGGGCTTCAGCCTGATGGTGTTGATGCTCTTTCAGGCGGCGTTCTACTACACGTTTCTGAGCACGAGCGACAAGACCGCGGAAGGCACGGTCCCGGTGCTGGGGGGCTTCGCTTTTTTCCTGATCGCCTTCGTCGAGGCGATGGCCTTTTTCTTCATCACCCGGCTGACCCTGGAGCCGAGCGAAGCCCTGCTCGTCCGGCTGTTCCGGCTGCCCCGGGCCTTCGTCGCCCTGTTCCTGCGGCTCGCCCAGAGATGGTTCGAGGTTGAACACCCCAAGGAGGACGGCGATGAACACTGACAGAAAACCCGATGGGTTCTGGAAGACCTTGCTCAAGATCATTTTGCCGGTTCTCTTCCTGACGGCGCTCCTCGTGGCGTTGCTCGTGGAGCGACGTCTTCATCCGCGGGTGGTGATTCCGGAGGAGAACCGCCACCGCTTCGCGCGCGTCGGCGTGCTGATCGACGGAACTCCCTCGATCCACGATGACAACTTTGCCGTGATGAAAAAGATCGTCCAGGAGAAGATCATCCCCAACCTGGGGCTCAGCGACATCGTCCTGGGCTTTGACGTCGAGCCTGGATTCTCGTTCCAGCAGGATAGGGTCCTGGGCAGCCTCGATGACAGCGACCAACCACCTCAGCTCTCTAAGCAACTCCGCTCGAAAGTTCTGGTGGCGATCGATCCCAAAGGATCCGACAAGGGCGCTGCTCGCAACAAGGTGTATGAAGTCATCCGCGATTTGAAGCCCTGCCAACAGCTCATGCGGGAGCTCAGGAATCGCTGGAGCCAGCGAGTGGCAGCGCTCCAGCCGAAGCGTGAAAAAGGCTCGGACATCTGCGATCCACTGCGGGAGCTCGCCCGCTTCCTTCCTGCCGGCGACGAGCCGAGTGCAGAGCGATGGCTGTTCATCTTGAGCGATCTCCAGAACGAGACGCCCGGCAAGACGTCTGGCGAGACGTGCAGCACGGAGCAGCCCTTTCCGCCCGGGACGCAGATCATCGTGATCTACCCGTGGGGTCCCAACGATCCGAAGGCGAGGGCAGCAAGCGCCTTCTGGCAAGACCTCTTTGCCGGCCAACCAGTCAAGAGCTTTTCCTTTTCAGCCCTTCCGGGGACGACTCTTCTGCGGCCCAATCCCACAGCCGGCCTCGAATCGACCCTGCCTATACCCTGAGAGGTCATTCTTCGCGTGCTCTGTCCGGCCCTCACCATGGACGCAGCGAGCCCTCAGAATCTTTACGGATTTTTTGCAAGCTCACCCCCACCGCCGCGCCCTCCAGAGCATAGAATGGCCGCGCCATGACGGGCCAACCTCCAGATACGGGACTGCTCCATGGCGGGGGGATGCGCAGCCGGGCCTTCGATCGGCGGCAGTTCCTGATGCTTTCGGCCATGGCGGCGGCGAGCGCGGCGGTGCCCGTGACCGTGGCAGAGGAGGTCGAGCCGGCGGCGGTCGCTCCCGCTTCCGGATGGGCCGGGTACGAGAAGGCGCTCGTCATCGACGGCCTGGGCTCGCCCGGGGGGAGCGCCACGGGGATCGACGACGCGCCCCTCTCCGCGGCCGAGATCGCCGACATCCGCGCCTCGGGGGTGACGGCGGTCAACCTGACGGTGGGCTCCGTGGGCGGCGGGCCGGAAGTCTTCGCCGAGACTTTCGAGCGGATCGCCTACTGGGAACGGGAGATCGACGCCCATCCCGACTTTCTGCACAAGGTGAAGTCCGGCGCCGATCTCGACCGCGCCAAGGCGAGCGGCCGGCTCGGCATCATCTACGGTTTTCAGGACGCGACGCCGTTGGGCGAAGACCTCAACCGGGTCAAGGTCTTCAGCCGCTTCGGCGTGCGCGTCATCCAGCTCACCTACAACCGGCGCAACCTTTTGGGCGACGGCTGCCTGGAGAGCGCCAACGCGGGCTTGAGCCGCTTCGGCCAGTCCGTGGTGGAGAAGATGAACGAGCTGGGCCTGTTGATCGATCTCAGCCACTGCGGCCACCGCACCACGACGGACGCCATCCTGGCTTCGAAGCAGCCCGTGGCCATCACCCACGCCGGCTGTGCCGCGCTCACCGACCTGCCGCGCAACAAGACGGACGAGGAGCTGCGCCTGCTCGCCAAGCGGGGCGGAGTGGTGGGGATCTACCTGATGCCGTTCCTGCGCACCCATGGCCAGCCCACGTCCGCGGACCTGGTGCGCCACGTCGAGCACGCCATCGACGTTTGCGGCGAGGATCACGTGGGGATCGGCACCGACGGCGTGCTCTCCCATATCGAGCTGACGCCGGAGTTCGTGAAGCGCCACCGCGAGGACGTCGCCAACCGCCGCAAGCTGGGGATCTCCGCGCCCGGCGAGGAGGAGGATGTCTACACCTTCCTGCCGGACCTCAACACCCCGCGCCGGCTGGAGACCCTGGCCGCTCTCCTCATCTCCCGCGGCCATTCCGAGAGCCGGGTGACGAAGGTCCTCGGCGGCAACTTCGCCCGTCTGTTCCGCGAGGTCTGGCGCGCGGCGTAGCCCTCGCCGCCGCTCATGATCCCGCCTCCTCACACGCTTCGTGAATCTCCAGCGCCGCGCGCACGGCTGATTCGAGCGCGCCTTCGATCCAGGCGTGCTTGAGCGAGGTGTGCTCGCCCGCGAAGTGCACAGGGCCTTCGGCGGTGGGGATGTGCAGGTGGAACTGGGTGAGCTGCCACGGGGTGAACACGGCCGCCTCGCCAAAGGCATAGGGATTGCGCAGCCAGCTCTGGGTCTGTCCAAAACCCGTATAGAAAACCTCGATGCGCCGGCCGTGGATGGACACCAGGCCATTCAAGGCATAGGCGTAGCGGGTGTCGTCGTCCATCGAGTCCCAGCGGGCCGCGTCGTCCGCCCAGGTGTAGCTCGCGAGGATCACGCCGCCCGGGCTGTCCTTCACCGGGTGGGACGGATAGTAAATGAAACGGTTCGGATTGTCGGTCACCGAGCCGCCGCCGAAGAAGGGCTCGGCGGTATGGATCTCCGGCTTGCGGCGGTGGCGGCGGAAGGAATCGTACAGCGCGCGGGTGCCGGCGGCGACCCCGGCGTCCTCCACGGTCGAGTGCGCGCCCAGCATCTCGGAGCCGGGAGGCAGCGAGCCGGGATCGTCGTGGTACTGCTCGTAGAGGCCGGGACGGATGGAGTCGAGCTCCCGCTTCCAGTCGTCCTCGGAAAACTCCCACCAGCGCTTGCTGAACTCGAGCAGCACCTTGGTGGCGGAGTCGTAGTGCAGCTCGATGATGGCGCGCCGCTTCTTGTAGGAGAGCATGGGCTCCACCACCACGTGCCGAAGAGCGGAGAAGGGGAGGGTGAGGAGGACCCGGTCGGCCGTGAAGCACTCCGTTTTCCCACCCTTTTCGGTGAGCGTCTCGGCCCAGACCCGCGGACCGTCCTTCTCCACGTAGTGGCAGCGCGACAGGTCCCGCCCCGAATGCCAGTATTCCAGCCGGATCAGCCGCCGCCCCAGGACGACGTCCTTGTCCTCGTCCTCCCCTGCGGTCAGGAACTGCAGGAACGCCTCCGGCAGCCGCCAGCTCCCGCCCTCGATCTCCCAGTAGGTGGCGGTGGGGTTGATGTCGCTCCTCCCCAGGAAGCTGTGGAAGAACGACAGCGGCAGGCGCGAGGTCAGGTTCTCCAGCGTGCCCACGGCCTCGATGGTTTCGTCGCAGAGCCCGGCCTCCTCCTTGAGGAATCCCCACATGGAGTAGCGGTCGAAGTCGTAGATCACGCGCGCCCACCCCTCGACCCATTTGTGGAACGGCTTGTTCACGCGCTTGCGGTCGGGACCGACGGTGGAGAAGTAGTTGCGGACCTTGTCCAGCGCCTGGTTGATCAGGTCGTTGGCGGTCGTATCCCGCTGTTCCGCAGGGACGTGGAAACCGTCGTGGATCTTCCCGGGCGAGCGGTTGTACTCAACCCGGCGGACCTGCTGCCCGTTGGTGCGGATCCAGGTCTTGAAGGACTTCGTGGGCGGCACGAACTCCGGCCGGTCCGGGCCGTTGCGCCACTCGCCGGAGCCGTCGAACGGTTTGTAGACGACCGGAGGGAGGGGACCGGAGGTGTGGCCCGACTGCGGGTCCACGTCCACGTTGTAGAACAGCCGTCGGGGGAGCTTCAGCTTGTCCACCAGGGCCAGCACCAGGGGATGGAAATCGGGCAGGCGCATGGCGCCGGCCTCGGCGTACTGCTTCTCGTCCTTGAACGGCGGCCGCTGGCCCGGCTCGTGGCGGAAGGTCTTGATGCGGCCGCCGACGCGGCTGCCGTTGGCCTCCAGGATGGTGACCTTGTGCCCCGCCTCCTTGAGCAGCTTGCCGGCGGTGAGCCCGGCGATACCGGCGCCCACGATCAGCACGCGCTGCGGCCGGGACGTGCGGGGAAGCCCGTGATCGATGAGGATGCCGAGGTACTTCTTGACCAGGTCCTCATTTCTCGGGCCGACCATCAAGAGCATCTTCGCCAGTTTCTTGGAAGCCTCCCAGCGTTCGGGGTCGATCTCGTTCATGGCGTAGGGGTCCCTCCTCAGAGACCGGAGAGTATCCTTTTTCGCGGCGGTGGTGCGAGAGATCCGCTGCACGGAGCCGAGGGCGAGCACCCGGCCGGCGGGGGTCCCGTCAGCGGGTTCATGGTATTCTGCCGCCATGACCCACAAGGGACCTTGGTTGCCAGGGCCAGGCGCGGCCCTTCTCGCCGCCTCGCTGCTCCTTTCCGCATGCTCCGACACGTCTCGGAACCATTCGGTTTCGGTCCTGTACGCGGGATCTCTCGCCACCGTCATGGAAAACGGTGTGGGCCCCGCGTTCTCCGCGGCCACCGGCTACCAATACAAGGGTGAAGCGCACGGATCGCTCGGCGCCGCGCGCCTCATCCACGATCATCTCCGGAGCCCGGACGTCTTCATTAGCGCCGATCCGTCGGTCAACGAGAGCGTGCTGATGGGGAGCAAGAACGGGGATCTCGTGACCTGGTACGTGACCCTCGCGTCCTCGCAGCTCGTGCTGGCCTACAATCCGAAGAGCCCTTTCGCGGCGAAGCTCGAAGCCGCAGCGGCCGGCAAGACCCCATGGTACGAGGTGCTCGCGACCCCCGGCATGCGTTTTGGGAGAGGCGACCCGACCATCGATCCGAAGGGGTACAGGACGCTCTTCCTTTTCGATCTGGCCGGGAAGTATTATCAACGGCCGGAAATCCCAGCTCTGCTGGGTGATCCGCTGAACCCTGCCCAGGTGTTGCCGGAGGTCGCGCTGCTGGCCCGCATCGAATCCGGACAGTTCGATGCCGGAATCTTCTACAAGCACGAGGCTGTCCCCCACAAGCTGCCCTTCGTCAGCCTTCCGCCCGAGATCAATCTGGGTGACTCCCGGTTTTCCAATCTCTACGCGCAAGCCACTTATACAACCCCCAAGGGTGAGCACGTGAGCGGTGCCCCCATTCTCTTCACCATAACGATTCCAAAGACGGTGCACGACCAGGAGGCCGCCGAGGCGTTCGTGCGATTCGTTCTCTCCTCGCGCGAGCTGCTGGAGAAATTCGGATTCGGAATCGTAGAGCATCGAGTGGGCGGAGATCGTGAGCAGGTTCCAGCGGATCTCCGTAGCCTTTGCTCGGGAACCTACAAGCCATGATGCAACGGCCCAGACCGACGTTGCTGGCCTTCGGCACGATCGGCGGCCTGCTCCTGCTCAACCTCGTGCTGCCGATCACCAACCTGCTGATTCACGCCGACTTGTCGCGCTGGATGACGGCCTTGCGAGACCCCAGGGCTGGCGATGCATTGCGCATATCCGTTTTGACCTCCGCGACGACGGTTGGGATCATGACCCTGTTCGGCGTTCCGCTCGGATACGTGCTGGCGCGCGGCCACCTCCCCTTCAAGCAGCTCTTGGTCGGTCTCGTCTTTCTGCCGATGGTCGCTCCTGGGCTCGCGGGAGGGCTCCTGCTGCTGCAGACCTTCGGGCCTTACGGTATGATCGGCGGCCCGCTGGCGGCCTGGAGCATCGCTCTCACGAGCAATCCGGCGGGAATCGTCCTGGCACAACTCTACGTGGCCTCTCCCCTCGTCGTCATAGCCTCGTTGGTGGCGTTCAACAACGTCGACCCCAAGCTGGAGATGGCCGCTGCCATGCTGGGCGATTCCCAGTGGCATGTCTTTTGGCGGATCTCGCTGCCTCTCGCCTGGCCCGGCATCGCAGCAGGCCTTACGCTGGCGTGGATTCGCGCGCTCGGCGAGTTCGGCGCCACGATGATCGTCGCCTACAGCCCCCACACCTTGCCGGTTTACATGTGGGTGAGCTTCGAATCGAACGGTCTGGTTGGAGCCCTGCCCGTGGCCTTCCTGCTGGTGCTTCTGGCTGCGGTCGCAGTGGCGCTCTCCATGCTGCTCGGCCGCCTCACCAAGAACGAGGGCGCCGTGGCAGTGCCCGGAGGCGTGCGGGGGAACCTGGTATGAGCGAGACGCGCGAACTGCACGTCCGGTTACGCCGGCGTTACTCCTCCGGCCGCTCTTCCGGTTTCGAGCTCGAAACCACGTTCGCCGCGGCCCCCGGCGTGACGGTGATCGTCGGCCATTCCGGCGCCGGCAAGACGACCCTCCTACGCTGCATCGCGGGCCTGTGCGATCCGGAGGAGGGGCGCATCGCGGCCGGCGACCTGGTGCTCTTCGATTCGCGGCAGGGAATCAAGCTCGCGCCGGCGCTGCGCAGAGTCGCTTTCGTGTTTCAGGACCTGGCGCTCTTTCCCCACCTGTCCGTCCAGGACAACGTCATGTACGGGCTCCGCCGCCTGGACGGGCCGGAGCGGCGGCGGCGGATGCGCGAGATCCTGGAGTCCTTTCAGATCGGGCACCTCTGCCGCCGGTCGATCCGAGAGATTTCCGGCGGCGAGCAGCAACGGGTTGCCCTGGCGCGTTCCCTGGTCACCGAGCCCGCGGTCCTGCTTTTGGACGAGCCCTTGTCCTCCCTGGACCCGCACACCAAGGTCCGCATCATCGAAGACCTCCAGAAGTGGAACCGCACGCGCCGTATCCCCATCCTCTACGTCACGCACGACCATGGCGAGGTGCTGGCCATGGGGGATCGCGCGATCGCCTTGGAGCAGGGGAAGATCGTCGCGGAAGGATTGCCGCTGGACGTAATGCCCTCTCCGCCGCGCGCGGCGCTGGCACAGTCGGCAGGTTTCGAAAACGTTTTCGACGTGACCGTGCGCGAGCTGCGGGAGCAGGAAGGCACCATAGTCTGCCAGCTCACCGGGACCTCGATCCTGCTCGCGGCACCGTTGGCGCCAGCTCTCCCCGGTGCGGAGGCTTGCCTGGGAGTCCGCGCTGGAGACGTTCTCGTCTCGGCCTCCCGGCCGGCGATCCTCAGTGAATGCAACGTGATCCACGGCAGGATCAAGCAGATCGAGCGCTTGGGCCCGGCGGTGGAGGCGCGCGTGGGGTGCGGCGCCGAATTCCGCGTGCGTATGGACTCGCGCGCCGTCGAATCGTGCGGCTTGGAGGTCTCCACGGACGTGTGGCTGATGATCAACGCCCACGCGTGCCACCTGGTACGGCCGGCCCTTTTCGATACCTTGACGCGGCTGTTCGTTTTCATCTGCCACGGAAATACCGTCCGCTCTCCCATGGCGCAGGCGATCTGTAACGCGGAGATCGCCGGCCGCTTCGGCGTGCCGCTGGAAGCACTGGACCGGCTGGGCGTCGTAGCGCTGAGCGCCGGCTTGACCGCCCGGCCGGGAGAGCCCATTGCCGTGGAAGCGGCGCAGGCGCTGGGAAAGCTCGGTATGCCGGTCCACGAGCACCGCTCCCGCAACCTGACCCACCGCCTGGCCCAGAGGGCCGAGGCCATCTTCTGTATGACCGCGGAGCAACAGAGGGAGCTCACCGCCACGTTTCCGGCGACGCAAACGAAGGCATACCGCCTGCACCCTGATGCGGACCTCGGCGATCCTCATGGCAAGAGTCTCGACGGGTTCCTCGATTGCGCGCTGCAGATTCAGGCCCTGGTCCGCCAGCGGCTCAACGGGCTCGGTATTCGCGGCGCAGGCGGCGGGCTGGAGTTGGCGTGAGGCCGCGCGGGGGCTTCACCCCTGCCGCAGAGAGAGCTTCTGTCTGGCGTGTCCTCTGGATGTCAAGATAGAGCTGGCGCCAGATCCTCCGCTCTCTCACCTGCGGACTCTGCGGCCAGGGTCGCAGTCCGTCACTTTCCCTGGGCTTCCTTGAGGATCAGGCTGGCCAGGGCCTCGTAGTCGCCGCCGAAGTGATGGGAGCCGGGGAGCTCCACGGATTTGCCCAGGGCCGGCGTCACATCGGGGCAGAGGCTGTCTTTCTCCTTGGCGCCGTGGAGGCAGAGGACGGGCGGATGGCCGCCGAGCTTCTTGACCTCCGGCAGGATGGGCTGGCCCGAGGAGGCGCCGCCCAGCCAGTCGGAGACGTGGAACTCGAACTCCGCCTTGGTGCTGGGGCCGAGGAGGGCGATCAGCTTGACCTTGCCCAACAAATCGGCCGGCAGCCGGCTCGCGGCGAAGGGGATCACGTCGGCACCCAGCGAATAGCCGATGAGCAGGGCCTCCTGCCGGTTCCAGGCCGCCAGGTACCGGCGCAGGATGCGCTCCAGGTCCTTGGACATGACCTCGGGAGTGCGGGCGGTCCAGAAATATTGCAGGGAGTTGAGCCCCACCACCGGGATCCCTTTGGCGGCGAGCGCTCCGGCCACCTCGCGATCGATGCCGGCCCAGCCGCCGTCGCCGGAGACGATGACCGCCAGCAGCGGCCCTCCCGCGTTCCCCTTGGCCGGCACCTCCACCAGCGGCAGGTCGTTGACCGCGGGACCGCTCCCCTTGGGAGACGGCGCCGTCCCCGAATTGGCGGCGGCTGCGGGGCGCGCCGCCGTCTTCTCCAGGATGCGCTGGTAGGCCTGCTTGAATTGCGGCTCCCACTTGTAGGTCTTCGAGAAGCCGTGGCCGACGTCGGGCAGGAGGACGGTTTCGCCGTTCTTGACCTGCGACACGTAGCGCACGACGTCGTCCTTGTTGCACACCTGGTCGATGGTCCCCTGAAAAGCCACCCACGGCGCTTCCAGGGTCGAGGTGGGCTGGAAGATCAAGCCCTTGTTCTTGAGGCCGGGCACGCTCGCGATGCCGTTGCCGGCGCA
Source organism: Thermoanaerobaculia bacterium (assembly GCA_036275055.1). Classification (GTDB taxonomy): domain Bacteria; phylum Acidobacteriota; class Thermoanaerobaculia; order Multivoradales; family UBA5704; genus DATARR01. Next base: position 4,198 of record DASUEN010000228.1, on the reverse strand, counting down.
GAAGGGGCGCTGCAAGTCGAGGTCGGGGCAGAAGCCCAGGCTGATGGCGCCGCGGAAGGTGTTGGGCGGCGCCTGGGCCAGCACGGCATAGGCCAGGGTGGCGCCGGAGGAGTAGCCCACCAGCACCGGCGGCACGTAGGTGGGGAAGCCGAGCGTCTTCTGCACGAATTTGCTCAGCAGCTCCAGCTCGGAGGCCGGGTAGACGCAGCTCTCTTTGGAGGCGTTGAGCTTCTTCACGTACTGCGGCACGTTGATGCCCACCACCAGGGAGTCCATGCCGGCGAGGATGCGCGCCATGTCCACCACGCCCAGGTTCCAGCCGCCGTCTCCGGAGAAGAAGAGGACGACGTTCTTGGGGTGAGGCGTGGGGCGGTAGATCGCGAGCTCGCCAAAGCGCCCATAGGAGAGGGTCTCCGGCGGTTTGGCGGGAGCCGTGGAGGCGGTCTTGTCCGCGGGGGCGGCGGCGGGCGGCTTCGCCGCGGCTTTGGTCTTGGGCGTGAGGGCGGAGGCCGGCAGCGCGGCCGCCAGCAGGAGGAGGCCGAGGAGAGGCGCAGTCGTCTTTTTCATCGGTGGGAATCTTCCTTCCATGCGCGCTAGGGAGCGCCGAGCAGTTTCTCGAGCTCCGGGTCGTGGCGCAGCCCTTCGAAGTCCGGGTCTTTGGCGATCGCCGCCCGGTCTTTCCAGCCATTTTCGAAGGCCTGGCGCAGATCGGCCAGGGCGTGCTTGTGGTCACCTTTTTTCGCATAGGCCGCCGCCCGGTTGTAAAACACGGACGGGTTCTTGGGATCGATCTCGACGGCGATCGAAAGCACGAGGACCTCACGGTCGTACTGCTTGCGCTCCGCGAAGCTCTGGGGGAGATAGTAGCCGGTCTGCACGCTCAAGGTATTGAGCAGGCGCTGGGCCGAGAGGCGCTCGTCGGCCGAGGGCGCCGACTCGGCCTGTTTGCGCAGCTCGTGGATCTTGAGCTGGGCAACGGCCTGCCCCACCGTTCGCGCCTCGCCCGTGGGGTTGACGGCCGCGGCGAGGACGCCGGGGGCCTGCGTCAGGAAATCCTTGTCGCGCGCCAGCCGCTGCTCCCGCTCCCTGAGCTCGCGCTGGAGAGCGGGATCAGCCGCCAGCCCGGCGGCTTTCTTCGCCGCTTCCGCCGTCTCGCACAGGCCGGCGAAGTCGGTGGCGGCCCCGGACCAGGTGCGCCAGGCCTGGATGCGGTCGCCGGCGGCCTCGAATCCCCGGGCGCGGGCCGTCGTCTCCGTCCAGGCGTCGTGGATGCGGGCGGCGTCTTTAGGGATCGTCCCCGTCTTCATGGCTTGCAGGTCCATCCAGGCCAAGGCGCGGCTGGCGATCTCCGGCGGCGGCCACTGGTGGACGCCGTCGAAGATCTCTACCCGGTGGGTGAGGCCGGCGGCGGCGAGCTTCGGCTCCAGGTCCATGACCTCGTAGTAGTTGAAATCCTTGTCGCCCACAGTGCCGTAGAAGACGAAGGCGTCCTCTTTCCGCGGCGGCTCCGCGACCGGCCAGCCGGCACCGGCTCCCACGATGCCGGCGAGGGTGCCGGGGGCCGAGCGGGCGAGGACGACGGCGGAGCGCACCGTACCCGAGAAACCCGCGGCATAGGCCCGCCGGTCGTCGATCTTGAAGCGGCTGTGAGTGTCCGCCCACATCGCCCGCATGGCCGCGAGGTTCGGCTCCAGGGGACCATCGCTCAGCGAGTTGTTGGAGCTCGCCACGACGTAGCCGAAGGCCTCGGCAGCGGAACGGAATTGCCCGGCGGCGAGGGCGCCGCGCTTCCTGGGATCGAGCACGTACAGGATGGGCCAGGCACGCTCTGGCGTGTAGCCGGAGGGGAGGTAGAGCGCATAGGTCTCGCCCGGCGTCCCGGCGCAGCTCACCGGGTCCACCACCTGGCCGCGAGGAAGGGCGGCGGCGGCCTCCTCCGCGTGGGCGGGCACGGCCAGCAGGAGCGCGAGGGCGAGGGCGGCTTTCATATCCCGTACCAATCGCTCCAAGGGGGCGGCTCATTCCACGCCGGGCGATCCTATAATGGAGGGGGTGCAGGCAGGAGAATTGCAAAACGATCGGGCCGTCCGTGGACCTGCCGCACCGAGGGGGAGCCCATGAAAATCGAGCTGGACGCGACGCTGCCGATCGGCCACGGGGCGCTCCCGGTGGAGACGCTCCCGATGCGCTGCCTGCGCTGCCAGGGAGCGGTGGAGCGTGGAACGGCGCCCGTCCGCGTCGAGCGGGACGGCTACCGTCTCGCCTGGGAGCAGGTGCCGGCCTGGATCTGCAAGCGCTGCGACCTCGCCTACTTCGAGCCCCACGAGGTGGAGACCATCCGCCGCGCTCTGCGTGAGATGAAGGCGCTGGCGCAGGTGTGAAGAAAAAGCAAAACAGGGACGGCAGAGACAGTAGGGACAGCAGGGACGAACGGTAAGATCGCCCCGACGCCTCACCGCACCATCAGGAACACCGCCAGCAGCACGATCACCACCGCCACCGCGATCCCCACGTAGAACAGCGTCTTCTTCCCGCCGCCCACTGCGCGGATCTCCGTCAGCACCCGCAGGCGCAGCGTCTCTTCCAGCCGTTCGAGGGCGGCGAGGAGCTCTTGGGCGCCGGCGTAGCGCTCTTCGGGCTTGCGCCCCAGGCAGCGCAGGGCCACCACGTCCACCTCCGGCGGCAGCTCGGGGTTGAGCTGGCTCGGCAGGCCGAACTTGGGGCCGGCGGAGCGGCCGGTGAGCATCTCGTGGAAGATGGCGCCGGCGGAGTAGAGGTCCGCCCTGGCATCGGCTTGGCCCTTGCTGTCCATGGTCTCGGGCGCCAGGTAATACAGGGCGCCGAGGCGGATCTCGCCGGTCGAGAGGGTGGCGGTGAGGCTCTTGGGGGCGATCGATTCGAAGGCGCTGGCCCCGAGGTCGGAGACCTTGACGGTCGAAAAGTCGGGGGAGACGAGGACGTTGCGTGGCGTCAGGTTGCGGTGGACGTAGCCGTTCTGGTGAGCGTGGATCAGCCCGCGGCAGATCCCCCGCATGAGGGCGAACGCCTGCGGGAGGGTCACCCGCCGCTGTTTGAGGACGCGGTCGAGCGAGGTCCCGTCCACCATCTCCATGGCCAGGTAGAGCCGGTCCCCCTCCTGGCCGGTGCCCAGGACGTGCACGAGGTGCGGGTGCCGGGTGACCGGGGCGACGGCGGCGATCTCGCGATGGAAGCGCTCGGCCGCGGCGGGGTCTTCCGCCAGGCGGCGCGGGAAGAGCTTGAGGGCGACCGGCCGTCCCTTGGCGTCCTCCGCCCGGTAGACCGTGGACTGCCCGGCCTTGCCGAGCAGCTCGCGGACGCGGTAGGGACCGACGGTCTCAGGAATGGACGGTGGCTGTGGCATAGCAGGTCAAGGGACCTCGAAGATCATGAGTGTGTCGCCGATGGCGATGCGGTCGAAAGGCTGGAGCACGACCCGCTCGGCCGGCTTGCCGTTGACACGCGTGCCATGGCTGCTGCCGAGGTCGGTCATCGTCCAGGCGCCGTCCTCCCAGGCGAGGCGGAGGTGCTCCTTGCTGGCGTTGGGGTCGGTGATGGCGAGGGCGCAGGCGCGGGAGCGCCCCACCGTCGCCGGCGCCGCGCCGTCGAGCGCCAGCAAGCGGCCGCGCTCCGCCCCTTCGGCCACGTACAGCCGAGCCGGCGGCGGCCCCTCCCGACGTGCCCGCCTCTCGGCGGCATGGCGAGGGTGCTCGGGACGCGCGACCTCCAGGGTCTGAATGGGGTAGGGGATGACGATCCCCGCCTTGTGGAACTCCTCCCAGACGCGGGCGCGCACATCGCTCGCGATCCGCGGCGCCAGGGCCATGTCCTCGATCCAGGTCCGCAGCTCGTAGACGATGGCGCTGGGATCGAAGGCGAGGACGTAGACCTCCGGCGCCGGCTTGTCGAGCACTCCCGGCACGCCGGCGGCGCAGTCGAGCAGCACCTGGCGCACGCGGTAGGGGGGCTCGTCGAAATGGGCGGCCACCTTCAGCCGCTCCATGTGCAGCGGATGGGGGTAGTAGTAGTTGAGCACCCGCTCGTCGGCGAGCTTGCTGTTGGGGATCACCAGGTTGTCGTTCTCCCGCGTCCGCAGGTGGGTGGTGCGCCAGGTGATGGCCATCACCCGTCCCTCCTGCTCGCCCACCTTGATCCAGTCGTTGATGCGGAACGGTTTCTC
>DASUEN010000227.1:0-3367 GCA_036275055.1 Thermoanaerobaculia bacterium | reverse complement strand
CCGGGTGTCGGGCCGAGGGAATCCGGTACCGCTTTCTGAACAGCAGCTCGTCGGACACGCAGGGGGCTCCTCCCAAATGTCCGCCAAGCATAACACGCCCCCACCGCAGGTTGTCGCGGTTGGACCGGTCATTCCACGACGACGGACCGTAGGGACGTCCCAGCCCGTTCTCGACACCCATCGCAGGCCGACGACGGCGGGACGTCTCCGCCGGAGACATTCCGCCACGATCTACGATGCCGTTTTGGGGTACGTTGACGCCCTTCATGCGGTTGACGATTGACGAGACGGTATGCTCCGAAGAGACGTCCCGCCGTTATCGTTGAGGAGAGGGTTCTCAGCCAGCGGGGAAACTTCTCCGCTGGCCAGGAAGGTTTTTCAGGAGCCGGGAAAGTTTTCCGGCCGGCCGGGAAACTTCTCCACGGGCCGGGAAGGTTTTCCAGCCGCCGAAGAGGTTTTCGCGCCACCGGAAAAGTTTGGCGCGGGACCGAAAAAGTTTCCCGCGCCACCGGAAAACCTTCTCCACCAGCCGGAAAACTTTTCAGCCGCTCGATCGTGAACGGGCTGGGAACGTCTCTACGCCCGTTCTCGGCAGGTTGTCGCGGCCGATTATTTCGACACCACCGTCCCCGCCGGCAGTTCCTCCGTGCTCCACCCCCCGCCCAGCGCCTTCACGAGGTTGACGCTCGCGACGAGGCGCCGGACGGCGATGTCCACCGCGGTGCGCTCGTTGGCGAGGGCGGCGTTTTCGGCGGTGATCACTTCGAGATAGCTGGTGATGCCGCCGTTGTAACGGTTTTGGGCAAGGGTCAGCGAACGCTCGGCGGCTTCGACGGCGGCGGCTTGCTGGGTGGCTTCGTCGCTCAGGATGCGCAGCGCCGCCAGATTGTCCTCGACGTTTTGGAAGGCCGTCAGCACGCTCTCGCGATAGGCCGCCACGTTGGCATCGTAGGCGGCCTGGGCCTGCGCGGTCACGGCCCGGCGGCGGCCGGCATCGAAAACCGTCGCCAGCAGTTGGGGCCCGATCGACCAGAAACGATTGGGCAAGGAGAGCAAATTGGAAAGGGTGGAGCTTGCGAAGCCGCCCGACGCGCTCAAGGTGAGGCTCGGAAAATAGGCCGCCGTGGCCACGCCGATCTGCGCGTTCGCCGCGGCCACGCGGCGCTCGGCGGCGGCGATGTCAGGCCGGCGCTCCAGAAGCTCGCCAGGAAGCTCCAGGGGAATCGCGGGAGGCTGCGAGCCGAGCGGCGCCACCGCGATCGTCAAATCTGCCGGCGCCTTGCCGGTGAGAATCGCGATGGCGTGCTCGAGCTCGGCGCGGGCGACTCCGAGATCGATCGCCTGCGCCCGGGTGGTTTCGAGCTGCGTCTGCGCCTGCGCCACGTCGGCGCCGGACGCGACCCCTTGGTTGTGGCGGTTGACGTTGATCTGGAGCGTCTTTTCATAGCCGGTGATGGCGGAATCCAGAAGCTGCCGCTGCTGATCGAGGCCGTGGAGCTGGAAATAATCCGCCGCCAGCTCGGACTGCAGGCTCAGACGCACGGTTTCGACGTCGGCCGCGCTCGCCTGCGCGCTCGCGACGTTGGCCTCGATCTGGCGGCGGACCCGCCCCCAGACGTCGAATTCGTAGGAAACGTCGATCGGGACCTGATAGACAGTGGTCGTGCCGCTGCTCGCGACGCTACCCGCCCCGCTCCGGCCCGCCGCGTTGCGCGAGTTGGTCACCGAGGCGCCCGCGGTAACGGTGGGAAACAGCGCGGAGCGCGCCTCCTGCACGGCCGCACGGGCACCGCGGAACTGGGCCTCGGCCTGTGCCAGCGTCTGATTGGAAACCGAAATCCTCTCTTCGAGCGCGTTCAATTGGGAATCGCCGAAGATCTCCCACCACTTGCCCCGGTGGGCGGCGTCCTGCGGCTGGGCGGGTTTCCAGCTTCCCGGCGTCGCGCCCGCGGGCGGCTGTTCTTTGAAGGCGGCCGGAATCTCCACGTCGGGTTTTTTGTAATTCGGCCCTACGGCGCAGCCCGCGGCGAGGCTCGCGAGAACGATCAGCATGGACCCGCACGCGGCCCGATTTCCCTTGCTATTCATGTCCTTCCTCCCCTACGCTTCGGACCCGGCAGGCACCGGCGCCACCCGGCCGTGCTTCTGCCGGCGCCGCGACCACCAGAGCTGGAACCGGTCGAGATAGAGATAGATCACCGGCGTCGTGTACAACGTGAGGAGCTGGCTGAACAGCAAGCCACCCACGATGGCGATGCCCAGCGGCCGGCGCAGCTCGGAGCCCGTGCCGAGGCCGATCGCCAGCGGCAGCCCCCCCAGCATCGCCGCCATGGTGGTCATGGTGATGGGCCGGAAGCGCAACAGGCAGGCTTCGTAAATCGCCGCCGCCGGATTCTTTTCCTCTTTGCGCTCGGCTTCGATCGCGAAGTCGATCATCAGGATCGCATTCTTCTTCACGATGCCGATGAGCAGGATGATGCCGATCAGCGCGATCACCGACAGCTCGGTCTTGCAGAGCAGCAGCGCCAGCAGCGCGCCGACGCCCGCGGAAGGGAGCGTCGAAAGGATGGTGACCGGATGGATCACGCTCTCGTACAGCACACCGAGCACGATGTAGACGGTGAGGAGCGCCGCCAGGATGAGCATCGGCTCGTTTTTGAGCGACGCCTGGAAGGCCTGCGCCGTCCCCTGGAAGCTGCCGTGAATGCTGCCGGGAAGCCGGATCTGCGCCTCCGCATTGTTGATCGCCGTGACGGCGTCGCCCAGCGCGACGCCGGTCGGCAGGTTGAACGAGAACGTCACCGAAGGGAACTGCCCCTGGTGATTGATGGTGAGCGGCGCGTTGGTCGTCTCGTAGTGGGTGAAGGTGTCGAGCGGCACCAAGCGGCCGTCGCTCGCCCGCGCGTAGACGTATTTCAAACCGTCCGGGTTCTGCCAGAACTGCGGCGCCACCTGCATCACCACGTGATACTGGTTGAGCTGCTCGTACATGGTGGAGACCTGGCGCTGGCCGAAGGCGTCGTACAGCGTGGCGTCGAGGATCTGCGGCGTGATCCCCAGCCGCGCGGCCGTGGCGCGATCGATCACCAGCGAGGCCTGGAGCCCCTTGTTCTGCTGATCGGAGTTGACGTCGGCCAGTTGCGGCAGCTTCCGCAACGATTGCAACACGCGCGGCGCCCACTCCAGGAGCTCCTTGGTGTCATCGCCTTGCAGGGTGTATTGATATTGCGCGTTGCCCGAGCGGCCGCCCACCCGCAGGTCCTGCACCGGTTGCAGGAAGAGACTGGCGCCGGGCACGCGGGAGAGCCGCGGTCGCAGGCGGGCGATGACCTCGTCCGCGGTGACCTTCCGGTCCTCCTTGAGGGCG
>DASUEN010000226.1:0-74542 GCA_036275055.1 Thermoanaerobaculia bacterium | reverse complement strand
AGGCTGATCGCGAACACGAAGCGCTGTCTCATCAGTGGATCCTCCCTGGTCTAGCCTACCAGGATGTACGATAGCACTCTCGCGGCGCCTTCGACAGGCGGCGCCTTGACCAAGGAACCGGCAACGTACGGAGGTTTTCTTGACCGCACAGCTTACCGCATCCGGCTGAAGTCCTCTCGACGGAGACAGACGGCGAGTTTTGTCTGACGGGGCCCCCTCCCCGCGGCTGGACGAAACCGGCCGCGGGGCGGCAGAAGCCTGTCAGTTGGTCACCGCGAGCACCGTCTTCTCGAAGACACCGGAATAGAAGGCGAACAAAGGCCCTTCGACCGCAGCCAAGATCTGAATCGTGTGGTTGTTGCCCGCGGAAACAGACTTGAACACTGTCCGCGAGATAGCTTTCTGAGGCTCGCTGCCCGCGCAGAGCCTGGTGTAGCGGACAAAACCGTCGCCGTTCGCCGTGACGCCGTCGATGACGATCACCGCCACCACCCAGGTACCCGCTGTATTTCCTGAGCACTCGCCGCTGAAGGTCACGACGACCGTCTGAGTCGAAGCGGTCGAAAACGTCAGAGAGGTCGCTCCCGCGTCATTGAGCGCGATCGGAACAGGCGACGAGCCTCCGGGCGCGTAGGTGAAGTTGAAGGGATTGGTGGTTCTCGCCGACGTGAGGAGAACACCGGCGCTCGCCGCGGTGCTTCCAAGGAGGAAAAGAACCAGTAGCAGCATCATTCCGCGGCTCAGGATTGCTCTCATCGTGATTCTCCTTTCGAGTTGGACCTGGAACGTCGGCCAAGATGGCATTGACGGTCCAAAGAGAAAGGCAAGGCAGGTACCACTCTGCCGGCGCGCAGGAAACTCTTGAATCTATGGACATTGTTGAGCAGCCGTTCCGACTTCGGTTTCAATTTTGGTCCGGTCGGGCGGGAGGGCGAGTCTCAGAAATGGAACATGACGGTAGGTACAGCCGCAGCCTTGCCCAGCCTTACTCTGCGAAACGCCGCCGGGCCGGCAAGGCACCGCTGTCGGCCGGACATCGGGCCCCACCGCTGGGGGTGAGGGCCTCCCGACAGGCGCCCGCGGGCGAGTCAGGCGGCCCGGGATTGGTCCGGCCGCTGCTTGATCAAGCACTCGGCCGGGATACCGAGCCCCTGGTGCAGGCTCCAGATCATTTTGAGGGTGAGCGGTCGCTTGTAGCTCAGGATCTCGTACACCCGGTTGGAGTGACCGATCATCGGCTCGAGATCCTTCACCGTTAGCCCCCGCTGCTCCATCACGAACTTGATCGCTTCCACTGGATCGGGAAGATCCATAGGGAAGTGCTGGCGCTCGTAGGCTTCGACTAGCGTGACCAGCACGTCGAGCCGCTCACCTTCGGGGGAATCGGGCGCAGCCCTCATCAGCGACTCGATCTCGCCGAGGGTGGCTCGATAGTCCTCTTCCGTCTTGATCGGCTTGATGTCCATCTTCATTCTCCTTCAGATCGTCTGCGCATCGATCCGGTCGTACTGGGCATGGATGACTCGCACCGCCTTATGGTGGTCCCAAATTGGGACTCCGGCAACTCGATTGGAGCCACGGGCATGCCTGGGCCGGCTGACTTCCAGGGGTCGTGACGATCTATCTCGAGCTCTTTGCCCTCCGCGGGCCTCGGGGTTGGTGCGCCCCGGAGCCCGCGGATTTTTGGTGAGCCGCTCTCCAGGAGGTTTTCTAGACGACCAGCGGGCAGCCGCGGGGCTTACGCGGCGTCACGCAGCCCCAGCAACCACTGTCATCGCCTTCGGGCGGGTTGCCGCAGAGGAAGCAGCAGATCTGGCCCGCCGGGCACCCGGTGGTATTGCAGCCGGTCATGAACAAAGGAGTCGGCACCCGATCGGTCGGAGCCTTCGGAGCCTGGGACTGACCGTCCGACAAGGTCGCCAGGAACTGCGCCAGGTCGGGTGCCGGGGCCGTTGCGGATTTCGCGGGAGGCACAGCCGCCGACGGCGTCTGGGCCATGAGCTGCGCGAACGGAAGGAGGACGAGGAGGGCCAAGAGGACGAGAACGGGCTTCTTCATGCGCTTCATCTCCTTGTTGACGGATCGGCAGGAGACCGGTCCGCCTCCAAAGGAATAGGTGCCTCGAAGGCTGGAATAGGGGTATGGTCGGCTTCGAGGAAGAGCGCCACCTGCGCCGCATCCCCTTCGGCGACCTTCTGCACGACGTCTTTATCAGGGTTCTCCTATCTTCTCCAGTCTATCCTCTTTTCCGCAGCGGCGAAATCTGTGCCGTCCGAGGACGCCGGGGGCGAGGCATGGGCGCGGTCCATCCTGTTCCCTGCACTCTGTAAGGTAGGTCCCATACTGACGTGTCGAAGAAGGAGAGATCGATGAAGAGAGCCCTGCTGTACCTGCTGCTTGCCGTCCTGCTGGTGGTCCCCGCCCAGGCCAAGGTCACACGCTACCTGACCGGCAATGCCGCCGATGTCGTAGTCCCCCTGGCTGGACCGGCCCACGATTTCGGCGGCGGAGGCACCGACGTCGATGCGGCTCTCCAGTGGATCATTGACCAGGTGCGCGGCTGCACGAGTTGCTCGACCAAGATCGACGTGGTCGTCCTGCGGGCCACCGGCTCCGACGGCTACAACGACTACATCTACGCCATGAACGGCGTCGACTCGGTCGAGACCCTGGTCATCACCAAAGCGAGCGATGCCAATACGACGGCGGTCGAGACGACGATCAAGAACGCCGAGGTGGTGTTCTTCGCCGGCGGCGATCAGTGCGATTACACCACTCTGTTCAAGGGGACCAAGGTGGAGACGGCGGTCGAGTCCGTCTATGCCAAGGGTGGCGGCGTCGGGGGCACCAGCGCCGGATTCAACATCCAGGGCGACTTCACCTACGACGCCTGCACCGGGAGCGTCGTGTCGAGCCAGGCACTGGCCAATCCCTACCATCGCTACATGACGTTCACCTACGATTTCTTCCACTGGGCCAACATGCAGAGCACGATCACGGATGCGCACTTCGTGACTCGCGACCGCATGGGGCGCACGCTCGCCTTCCTGGCTCGCCAGATCAAGGACGGCAAGGCAACGAGCGCCCTGGCGATCGCGGTCAACGAGGCGACTTCGGTCGAGGTGGATCGCAACGGCCTCGCCACCGTGGTGGGAGCCGGCCCCGCGTACTTCATATTGGCCGATCACGCGCCCGAGACCTGCGTCTCGGGCACGCCGCTGACCTACTCGAATTACAAAATCTGGAAGGTGGCGCCCGGCGGCACTTTCAACCTGGCGAACCGGCCCACCACGGGTTTCTATCTCCGCAGCGTCAACAACGGGGTGATCGATCAGAATCCGTACTGAGCGGCTCACTCCTCCCGCTGCGCCAACCTCCCCGCGAGGATCGACCGCGCCTCGGCCATCATGTCCGCGACGATCCGCGCCGCCGGCTTGACGTCGCGGATGTGGTGGACTCCCTCTCCGGCCGGCAAACCCATGGCGTCGAAGTTCCCCGTGGTGTCAGGCGTCGGCGGCAAGGCACTGAAGGCCGGCATGGGCACGCCCGGCGTGACGAATGACGTCCCAGGGAAAAGCGCCGTGGACCCGATGGGAGCGCCCGTGGGAGGCAGACCGCAAATCTCGTCCTGGTGGGCGATATTGGCGTCGATGGCCGGATTGCGCAGCACCCGGTAGGGCTGGCAGGGAAGCTCCGGCCCGAAGAGGGTCGTGATGACCGTGTCCTTGCTCTTGGCCGTGGTGAGACGGCGCTTCCACTCCGGATTGGCGTAGGCTTCGGTGGAGGCGACGAGGCGCGTCCCCACCCAGACGCCGTCCGCGCCGTGAGCCAGCGCGGACACCACGTCGGCCCCCGTGGCGATTCCCCCAGCGGCCAGAATCAGCACGTGGCGCCCCACTTCGTCCCGAACGTCCCGCAGCAGGTGATGAAGCGGCGTCGTGCTGTGGTTGTGCCCACCGGCCTCCTTGCCCTGCACCACCAGCCCATCCGCCCCGGCGGCCAGTGCGGCCCGCGCCTGCTCGACCGAGGGGACCTGCACCCAGATGGCACTGCCCGCGGCTTTGAGGGACGCCACCCAGGCGGCGGAGGGAATCCCGAAATGAAAGACGGCCAGGTCCACCTTCGCCGCGGCCGCGATCTCGATGTGCCCGTCGACGGTGATCGGCCCGAGCGTCGGCGACACCGCGAGGAAGAAGTCGACTCCGAAAGGCTGGCTGGTGAGGGCACGGATCTGCGTGAGGCGTTCGGCGAACACGGGAGGCGGCTCCGGCGCCACCCCGAGCACTCCCAGGCCGCCGGCCTCCGAGACCGCGGCCACCAGCTCCGGCAGGGCCACGAATCCCATGCCGGCCCCCACGAAAGCGTGCCTCAGTCCAAAGCTCTCCGTCAGCCGTGTCCGCATTTCCGGCTCCGGATGCCGGCCGTGCTCGTCCGCCCTGCCCGGACGCACCCCCAGAGCCAGTGCCGCTCCTCCAACTCCCAGGGTCTGAAACAGACGGCGACGCGTCACCGTTTCCAAGCTATGTTCTGTCTTCCGGTCATGCATCCGAGAGACTCTCCTTTCCGATCGGCGCCCCGCAGGGCTGGTTCCGGGTTTAGAACGTCCGGCGGAAGGAAAACCCCTCACCTCGGTCCTGACATTGACCTGGTTTGGGAACCGTCGTAGAGTCTTTTCGATGGCCTCGACCACCGAGGTAAGCCCATTACGCGCCCCCTCCTCAAGTTTTTCTCGCTCACCTATGCCGCAACGTGGACATGCTGGGCGGCGTCCCTTGCGATTTCACGCGGGCCGGCGCCTCCGATGCTCGCAGCACTTGCCGGGGCGTTGTTCCTCCTCGGCACCTTCGCACCGGCGCTGGTCGCTCTCGCGCTTACGGAGTTGAGCTGCCATCTTGTCAGGCAGCCTGGGACTTGTCAGATTGCTGCCTGATCAAACATTCCGCCGGGATGCCGAGCCCCTGGTGCAGGTTCCGGATCATTTTGAGAGTTAGCGGCCGCTTGTGGCTAAGGATCTCGTACACGCGGTTGGAGTGGCCGATCATCGGTTCCAGGTCCTTGACCGTCAGCCCGCGCTGATCCATCACGAACTTGATGGCCTCCACAGGGTCGGGAAGGTCCAAAGGAAAATGCTGACGCTCGTAGGCTTCGACCAACGTGACCAGAACGTCGAGACGCTCACCTTCGGGGGAGTCGGGTGCAGCCCTCATCAGCGAGTCGATTTCGTGAAGGGTAGCCCGATAGTCCTCTGCCGTCTTGATCGGTTTGATATCCATACTCCGTCTCCTTCAGATCGTCTGCACGTCGATCCGGTCGTACTGAGCGTGCGTGCCGAGGAAGCGGATATAGACGACCCGATAGCCATAGTTGATCCACACTACCAGTCGGTATTTGTTTCCCGCGATGTTGAACACCACTCGGCCGTCTCTGAGAATGCTCGCATGGCCAAAATCGGCTTTCACGTCGGCGGGTGATGCCCAATCCGCAGCAACGGTTTGCCGATACCAGGCCAGAACAGGCTCCTTCACGTCCGTAAAACCCGGGTTCGCCTCCCAGAACGCTTTGAGCGTCGAAAGCGCAATGACACGCACCACCTCATTGTAGTCCCAAATTGGGACCTCTGTAAACCGATCCCGAAGTATCCTGGTGGCGGAATGGAGGAGCTGCGCATTCTCGTGGTCAGCGACGATCCCCTGGCCCGGACCGGCCTGGCGTTGCTGCTGGCGGACCGGGACGGACTCGCCGTCTCGGGTCAGGCCGAAGCGGACGACGACTGGCCAGGCCCCGGCGAGGCGGAGGCGCCGGACGTCCTGGTCTGGGACCTGGGACTGGGACTGCGGCCAGGGCTCGAACCCCTGCGGGAGGTCAGCGCGAGCGGCCCGCCCATCGTGGCGATCGTGGCCGACGAGACGGATGCCCGCGACGCCCTCGCCGCTGGAGCTCGCGGCGCGCTTTCGCGAACCGCGGACGGCGACCGCCTCGCCGCCGCCGTGCGTGCCGCCGCGCAAGGGTTGCTCGTGCTCGACGAAGCCTTCGCCGCCGCCCTCGCTCCGAGCGCTCCCTCCTCACCGCCCGTCCTCACCGAAACGCTGACGCCCCGCGAGCTCGAAGTCCTCCAGCGCCTCGCCCAGGGGCTCCCCAACAAGCTGATCGCTCAGCGCCTCGGCATCAGCGAGCACACCGCCAAGTTCCACGTCAACGCCATCCTCGGCAAGCTGGGCGTCCAAAGCCGCAGCGAAGCGATCGTGCAGGCCGTGCGGCTGGGTCTGGTGGTGCTGTAGGCCCCTCCCCAAAGGGTCAGCCCCGCCCCAGCCGTTCGGGCGATGCGCCCCATCCCTGGCGAGGTCTACTCTCCCTCTCCATGAACGAAGGAGAACAACCGATGAGTGATTTTGCCTGGCAGTTTTCGGAGAGTCTCGCCGAGGTCGTCGAGAAGACGGCCGCCGGCGTCGTGCGGATCAGCGGCCGGAGGCGGCGGGGGCCGTCGAGCGGCGTCCTCTGGTCCGAAGGAGTCGTCGTCACCGCCCATCACGTCCTGGAGTGGGAGGAGGACATCGAGATCGGCCTTCCGGATGGGTCCACGGCCACGGCCTCCGTGGCCGGGCGGGACCCGGCGACGGACCTCGCGGCCCTGCGCGTTTCCGGGGCCACCCCGGGAGGGGCGGACTGGGGCGATGCCGGTGAGGTGAAGGCCGGCCACCTGGTGCTCTCCCAGAGCCGTCCGGGGCCGCGAATCCGCCCCAGCCTCGGCCTCGTCGGCGCCGTGGGAGGAGCCTGGCGTACTCCCATGGGAGGACGGATCGACGCCGAGATCGTGACGGACCTCGGCATTCACACCGGGTTTTCCGGCAGCGCCCTGGCCGATCTGCGGGGGCGGGTGCTCGGGGTGAACACCGCCGGCTTCTACCGCGGCGTGGCCTCCGTCGTCCCCACCTCCACGGTGCGGCGGGTGGTGGAATCCCTCCTTGCCCACGGCCAGGTGCAGCGCGGCTACCTGGGAATCGTCACCCAGCCCGTGCGCCTGCCCGCGGCCCTCAGCGAGGAGCTCGGCCAGGGAACGGCCCTGCTCTTGAGCTCCGTGCAGCCGGGCAGCCCCGCCGAGCAAGCGGGTCTGGTCCTGGGCGACGTCCTTCTCGCCTTCGAGGGAACCCCTCTCCGTCATCCAGGCGATCTGCTCCCCCTGCTGGAAGAGGAGAAGATCGGCCAGGAGGTCACCCTGAAAGTCCTCCGCGGCGGCGAGGCCCGGGACGTGAGGATCACGGTCGGGGCGCGCAACGGGAAGGAGTAGGCCCTCCCATCTAGAGGATATCCCGCCAGGCCGTTTCTGGCGGTTCTCCCTCCTCTCCCGGCGGCCGGGCCCTCCCCAATCATCAAAACACGACTTGACAAGTCTAGACTTGACAAAACACGCCTTGCCCTCTAAGCTCTTGTCCCAGAGAGGCTTATGAATACCTTCATCGGCAGGGACAACGAGCTCCGGGTTCTGAGCCGAGCCTACGAGGAAACGGGCAGCGCCTTCATCCCGCTCTATGGCCGGCGGCGCGTGGGCAAGAGCGAGCTCATCCTCCAGTTCCTCAAAGACCGGCCCGGCATCTACTTCCTGGGCAAACAGGCGCCGGCGGCCATGCAGATCCGCGAATTCCTGGCCGAAGCCGCCATCGTCCTGGAAGAGCCCCTCCTCGCCGGCCTTGCCACCGAGAGCTGGTCGGAGGCCCTCGATGCGATCTACGCCGTCGTCTCGCGGTGGAAATCGGACCGCAAGCTCGTCCTGGCCCTGGACGAATTCCAGTGGATCGTGGCCTCGGCTCCCGAGCTCCCCTCCGTGCTGCAAGAGAAGTGGGACCGTAAGTGGCGGCGCGCCGGCAACGTCGTCCTCATCCTTTGCGGCTCCTACATCGGCTTCATGGAGCGGGAGGTCCTGGGCAAGAACAGCCCCCTCTTCGGCCGGCGGACGGCCCAGATCCTCCTGCGCCCCTTCGGCTACCGGGAGGCCGCCGGCTTCCACCCCCGCTACTCGCGCATCGACCAGGCCCGGACCTACTTCCTCTGCGGCGGCGTCCCCCTCTACCTGCGGCGGTTCTCCGACAGCCGCTCCATCGAGGCCAACCTCGCCGCCGAATTCCTGGACGAGTACGCCCCGCTCTACCGCGAGGCCGACTTCCTTCTGCGCGAAGAGCTGCGCGAGGTCACCCTCTACCATGCCATCCTCTCCGCCCTGGCGGCCGGGCACACCACCGTTCACGCCATCGCGGGCCAGGCCGGCCAGGACCCTCGCGCCCTCTCCTACTACCTGCAACAGCTCCAGGAGCTGGGCTACGTCGAGCGGCGCTACCCCTTGACGGGCGAGCCTCCCTCGGCGCGCTCCGTCCACTACGACCTGGCGGACCCCTTGCTGCGCTTCTGGTTCCGCTTCATCTTCCCGAGCACCAGCTACATCCGCCACATGGGACCGGACCGAGCCTTGAAGGACCTCCTCCGTCCCCACCTGGAGCCGTACTTCGGCCAATGCTTCGAGCGCCTCTGCCGCGAGGCCCTCCCCTGGCTCTATCTAAAGGAAGGGGTCACCGCCGCCTTCGAAGTGGGCCAATACTGGTCCAAGGCCACCCAGATCGACCTCGTCGGCCTGCGCCAGGACGGCTGGACCGACCTCGGCGAGTGCAAATGGGGAACCGTCCGCTCCCCGAAGGCCGTCGAAAAAGAGCTGGAGGAGAAGATCCGGGACTTCCCCAACCCCCGCGGCGCGACGATCGGCAGAAGGATCTTCACCCGCCAGAAGCCGGTGGCAGGTTCGTTCACCGGGCTTCGTTGGCACGGGCTGGACGACCTCTACGCCTGAGGCCGCCGCCACGTCACAGCCAATCGCCAAGCGAAATCCGTTCCGTAGAGACGTCCCAGCCCGTCCACGACAAACCTTGGCAGGCCCACAACGGCGGGACGTCTCGGGAGGGGCAAGGCCAGTACGCGTTGCGATGCCTGGTCGGGGCACGAAGCCTGCCCGGTTTTCTTCTTCCAACACCGGCGCGGTTGGTGGTAGCGTCCTGACACGCCGCTCGGGCCGCCTCGGGATGAGCGTCCGAGTCGGCATTGCAAGCACGGGCGGCCCCATAGGATGCTGCACTTCGGGCCCGCGCCAGCTTCGAAGTAGGCCAGTGCTGTCCCCTGGCAAGCCGCGGTCGATCTTTACAGCATTTGACCTTCATGCTTACTGTGGATACAAGAGATTGTACACGTCAATATCCTCTTTCTGAAGAACCCTCTTCACATCGCCTTTCTTGAAATCGTGGAACATTACCGCAGACTCAACATTACACTCCTCTAATCCCAAGATGTGGCCTATCTCATGTAACGCCACTGACTGTATATCATAATATTCTCCGTCCCCCCATGATTCATCTGCATCAAAATGTACCGGTCTCTTATCTCCCGTTACAATTCTGGCGCATTTTCCAGGAAAATCGGCGTGCGCAATAATCGAGCCCGACATATCTATTTCCGCCAGATCATCAGCAGATGCAATCCATTTTACAGAAATATCAAATGATTCCTCTTCTTGTGCTCTCCTGAAAGCAACACGCCCAAGCTTCTGCCAAGTATCAAAAGCCTTCTTAACGAATTGATATTCAAATTCTTCCGGCTTTTCACTGAACCCCCCTTCGAACTGATAGATGAGATCGCGCCTGTTCGGACACAGGCCATCAATTATGCAGCCAGACTCCAGAAGTCTTTTATCAAAGCGGAAGTTACCACACCGCGGTTGTTCAGTCAAGGCAAGAATCTCTTCGCTCAGTAGAGCCTCCTTGTCGATACCATACAGA
The DNA here is from genome assembly GCA_036275055.1 of Thermoanaerobaculia bacterium. GTDB lineage: Bacteria > Acidobacteriota > Thermoanaerobaculia > Multivoradales > UBA5704 > DATARR01. The sequence goes on along the minus strand of DASUEN010000226.1, from coordinate 64,730 downwards.
TCTTTCAGGTTCAAAATCCCTCGACGAAAGGCACGCTTCGACCGTCGCTCAAATTCACCATGCTTGATAAAGCCAAACCTTAAAAGAAACGCCCATAGCCTACCAACCTCATCGGCACCTAAAAGTTCAGGCTCCAAGATTGAATACATTGTAAACCCCTTAGGAAGCAACAAGCCGCCCTGGAGAGCACGGGGGTGCAGCCATTGCTGTCCCGTCATCAGCTCGATCTGTCAGATATTCGGCTACAGGAATCGGAATCTCGTCTTGCATCGGCGGAACACTGGTCAGACGGAAAAATGAGGCGAAAATCTGATCCCTGTGGCGCGCCTTTCCAAGCTTCAGCCCTTTAATATTAGCCTTATCTACCACCTGAGAACTCTCCTCATTGAAGATGAATATTTTAACCAAATTTCCTGTTTCTGGACGCAAACGCAGCTTTTCAGTCACTGCATCTTCTCCAAAGTTATATCCATCGAGCTCCACATAGTCGTCAAAAATATCCATTCGTGCCACGACTTCGCTGGCAACCAGTTGGCGGTGATCAGCTTTCTGAGGGTCGCCATTAAATGGCCTGAAGCGAAACACCGCAAATTTCGCCTTGTTATCTGTAGGATCTGTAGCAGAAGCAATTCTCGTAACTTTTAGCAACCCTTCATTTAAAAGTACCCTCGCCGCAAGAGGACCGGCTTCTACCTTCTTCATCTTTTCATCTATCAGCTCTGGCCTAACGATTCCTGCTCCGGCAAAACCACGCCCCTGCGCAGCGTCTTCGACGGATGCAACCAGATCAAAGGAGCTTGCAATCTCAAACTTGGGATCTGGGTTCCGTGTAATAATCTTTATATCTTTTCCTTTAATATCCCAAATCCCTTGACCGGGAGGGACGTTTGTTCCGGTTGAACCCACAACATCTCTCAAAGAAAAGCGAAGGAACGCATTGTGCGGTTGAATCTTCTTAATCCTCGGCCGTGACTCGTCCGCGAGCAGAACCCAGGACCGACTTGCAGCTTTTTGCGGGACGAACCCACAAAGGCCGCTAAAGCTTACTTCCACCGTGAATTTCTTTTCTGCCATCTCTCTCTCCTTTTTAAGCGCCATAAAGCTCGAATGCCGCCCAAGAAAAATCTACGCGCTTACTTAGTCGGTTTTGTTTAATTTTTTCAACTTGTGCAATCATTAATGCTTTGGCGGTGCCCTGACCGGCCGCGAGAAGTTTATGAAGTCGCACAATCATATCACCCATGTCTTCGTCGCCAATGTCCCAAATACTACCCACAACCGATGGAACTCCGGCAGCGAGAAAGGAGTAGGCCAGTCCCTGTAGGCCCTCTGTGCGAGAGTTGGGCCCGCCCACTGTATCGCACGCATCTACGATGACAAGGCGAGTCTTCTCGAACCTTAGGTTAAAGATTTCCTGTCCATACAAACCACTCCCGGCAGCTGCGTTTCTGTCTTCCGCCAAAATGAGGCGCGACATAAGCGGTTTATCATTGTTCGAAATCGCGTGCCCCGAAAATTGAACGATGGACGCCGTGGGAGCTAGGCTCAGAAATCGGCTCTTCGAGGCGTCCGCTCCTAAGAAGATCAAAGGGTTCCTATAAAGCGACGCAATAGAATAAGCTTCTATTCGTGAGCCCGGAAGAGAAGTTAGGTTTGGGAACTCCAGCCGATCAAAACTAGGATCTCCAAGAATGAGAATTTTGTCCAAGGGCCGCGAGCTTATCTCGCGAAGCCGATAATTCAGCATTAAGTACACACCGATGCTTGGCGTAATTGTAACCGAGTAGTCTTCTACCAAGAAGCGATTAGTCCGCCGGTTTAATAAGGCTGAAAAAGGAATTCCCCTAAGGAAGCCATCGCAGATGAAAACCAAATTGCGCTCCAAGGGGTCAAGAGTCTCCAAGACAGGCGCTAGCAAGCGTTCATATAGTATAGCGGAATAGATCTCCGCCGCCGGTTGTTTTTCGCGAAGAGAGGCAATCATCTTTGCAGCGACAGCTTCAAGTTCGTTCGCAGGCTGCTGATTTCCAACCATGTAAATTGTTCCATTCTTTACGACCCATGGTACAATATCGCTGCCCATTTTCGAAAAGCAGATCATGACGACGTCACGTCGCATGTATTTTTGGTTTAAGTTGGTTCCAGAACTAAAGATCGATAGATCTCTCGAACGTATAGACAGAACGTCCAAAAGAGCTCGCGCCCTCCCTCGCTCAAGATAGCTAAGCGCAATAGTCGGCTTCTTACGGACTTTGACCTGGAAGAGAGCCATTTCCTCGAAGGTGGATTGCGCGGAATCGAGGAAAGTAATTCTATATTCCTTCTCTACAGTTCTTGAACGCCAGCTTTCAATTGTCTGGATCGCACGAGCATAGTCGCTCTCCGTACGGTCAACGGCGCCCATGGAGAAGAATGCTCTCGCACGCCTAGTATAGATCTCAGCCAAATAGTTCAGATGGTTGGCCCGCAAAGAATATTGCAACGCCATGGTGAGATCTTGGAGCTTTGCCTCCGCCCGAGGCTCCAACTCACTCTTAACTATAAGACTATCGATCAAGAGACGCCAATGAATTGCCTCTTTTGTTTTGTCAATCGCATCACGAGCTCGGTTAAGATCTTCTACAGCGAGATCAAATCTTCCGATTCTAATTTGCAGCCTAGTCCTCCACAACAAAGCACCGGCCAAGATCACAGGGTTGCGTTGGAGCTCCGCTACGCGGACAGATTCGTCCAGGAAATATTTCGCCAGGAGAACTTCTCCCTCTTTAATAGAGGCAATAGCCGCCGTTATATCGATAAGGTAGAGACGTTGTGGATCACCTATTTCCGTAGATAGCCGAAGCGCTTCATAGCGAGGCTTCCAAGCAGCGGCAACTGAACCCTGATATTCCAAAAACTCTGCCAAAAGGCTCTGAACAGCTGCCACATTTTCTTTCTCGCCAATTTTTTCGAAAAGGTTTATCGAGCCTCTGTAGCTTTCGAGAACACCAGCCGGCTGGTTATTAGAAAAAAGGACAAGACCAATCATCCATAAGGATTCTGCCTGAAGAGCAGTAAACTTCAGCCTTGAGGTTACAGCATGAATTCGCGTTAAGCGGCGGAGCGCTTGAAGGCGAAGCGACATAAGATTTAAAGCACAACTAAACCTAAATTCTGCCCGTAGGGCGAAAGGGCAATTCTCCCTCTTAAAAAGCAAAAACGCCCTTTGAAATTCTCTTCTTGCAAGGGGATAATTTCCAGTACTGTAAGCTGCTTGGCCCTTACCATAGGCAAAGTGCGCAGAAGCTAGCCTGGCAACCCTTCCACGCCGGCTCTCTTGCACTGCTCGGTCTATGAATCGGATCGTTTGAATTAGCAGAGAATCTCCAGTAGATCTTTGAAGCTCCTCCGCTAAAGACCGCGAACGTTCGAGGGCAGTAGTTGCGGCTCGGTGATTTCCTTGCCGGTAGGCGACTGCCCATTGATAAAAGAGCTCTTCCTCAATGAGACTTCGAGGACTCTTATTGTTAGCTGCACTATTGGAGCTATCTGGAATGCGACTAGCCAAGTTCTTAACAGATTCTAACTGAGCAGATGCCTCGGCGTCCCATATCGGATTTGCTCGTTTCTTGAGATACGCTAACCAGGCATTCCTTGCTGGCTCTACTAAATACAGAGCGCCGAGCACGAGCGCCTTATTGAAAGCAATTTCATCGCATCCGATAAGCTTTGATCCGGACCTCTCAATAAGCTCCAATGCCTTGATGAAGTCCTCCGGCTGATGGTGCTTACTCCCTCGGGCTAGGTATGCAACCGCTAAATTGTTTTCGACCTCTGGGCTTGCTAGTGATTGGTTAGATTTGCCCAGCTTTTCTATAGCTAAGTCATAATTGCCCACAAAAAGCGCAGCAATTCCTCGTCTGGCAAGCTCCCAAGAAGGGCCAGAACAATTTGCTATTCCTCGGAGTTGAATTTCGGCTAGCAATTTGCCATTGGTTGAATAAGGTCGATAGGTAATGCCTAGTAGACGGCCCTCAATTGGTCTCGTGGAAGCCTTATCTGAAGCACCATAGCTTAGACAAGCTAGGGGGATAGCTGGGGAGGGTGGGAATCGGCTCTCATCAGGCCCTAGAAATAGGAACAGGGCCAGCACGCCAAGCCCTACCACCCTTGAAGTTCCCACGGTCATTAGAATGCCTAACCTAGCCTAGTAAATAAGCTCCGCTGAACTGCAGGCTTCATTTTTAGCATAATCTTGCAATTGACTACAGTTGGCTATCAAAATCCCAAAACCACCCCTGTACATGTTGGCTAAGGATACTTCAGATGACCGGATCTCTCCTAATAGAAGAATGGCAACGCTTACATGCCAGCGCGCCGGCCATGGGTTATGTCTGCCTCCACTAGGAGTGCCTCTGGCCTGCAGACTCTCCGACCGGCAACCCTCGGATCTACCCGACAGGGCGCTACCTACCTCGCCGCCTCCGGCACGCCAAACTCATCAAGGGCTACGGTCGATGGCGGCAATTCGGGGGTAACACAGCCTCCGACACACCCCTTTACTGTCGTTCAGCAGACTGGACATAGCCACCAGACCCCCTTCTGGAGTTAGAATGCCTCCTCGACAACGCCAAATCCTCAGGACGACCTCTCCCGTATAACCCCAGATGGCTACCGAGCCGCCGTCCGCCCCCCCCCCTGACCAGCTCTTCCTCAAGAGCCTGCCGCTCATTGAGAAGATCATCGCCTTCGCCAGCCGGCGGTCCCGGTTCGGCCGGGAGGACGCCCAGGACTTCTCCTCCTGGGTCAAGCTCAAGCTCATCGAGGACAACTATGGCGTTCTTCGGCAGTTCAAGAGTGGCTGTAGCCTCGGGACCTACCTCTCCGTGGTGATTCAGCGCTTGGCGCAGGACTATCGCAATCACCTCTGGAGCAAATGGCGGCCGTCCGCGGAGGCGCTACGGCTGGGACCTGTGGCTATCCGGCTGGAGGAACTTTTGTTCCGTGAGGAGTACACGTTCGATGAGGCGTGCCAGATCCTCCGGGTCAACGAAGGGATCGGGATGACGGAGGCTGAGTTGGCCGATCTGCGGGCCAAGCTCCCTCCTCGCACCGGCCGGCGCCAAGTGAGCGACGAGGCGCTCGAGGCCGAGGCCGCTCCCGACCCGGGCCCGGATCAGCAGGCCGAGGAGCACGAGATCGCGATCAAGAGCCGGCGGATCCATATGGCGCTTCATCGTTCTATGGAGGCCCTGACCACCGAGGACCAAGTGCTGGTCAAGCTCCAGCTTCGGATGTCCGTGGCCGATATCGCCCGCGCCTGGAAGGTTGCCCAGAAGCCGCTGTACCCGCGGCTTGAGAAGGCCCACAATGCTCTTGCGAAGGCTCTCGAAAGGGAAGGAGTACGGAAGGAGGACGTGAAAGAGATCCTCGGTTGCCTTCGGCCGAATCGCTTTGCACGGCCGAAGAAGAAGGGATAATCTCAATTCGAGTCCGTCTATAAGGTGGGAGACGGACCGGGTGGTTTAAAAATGCCAGAACTTGCACCTATACAAACGCAACCTCCCCAGGGGAGCTGCCCGTCGGCCGAGGAGCTCTCCTGCTACATCGACGGTGCGCTCTCCCCGGAGGAGGCCGCCCGGGTCAGAGCCCACCTCGCCTCCTGCGAGAGCTGCTTCGAGGTCTACTCGGAGGTGCTTCAGTTCCAGCTTGAGTCGGAATCAGAGGAGGAGCCGGGCAAGGTGGTCCGCTTCCCTGTCCCCAGGTCGAAATCGGTTCCTCACTCGTGGTGGTCGGTGGCTGCGGCTGTCCTCGTCCTTGGGCTGGGGCTTCTGTGGTTCTTGCGCTTGGTTCCTCCCCCCCCACTGGAAACCGCCGAGTTGACCGCTCCTCTCCAAGGGAGGTCGGAGCTAAGCAAGAATCTCTATCGAGGCCTTGTCACCCGTGGGAGCGAACCCGAAAAGGAGATGCCCTTCGATCAGGCCTCCTTCAAGGTCGGTGTCCAGCTCGTCAATCTCCAGGTCAGCCTCGCGGCAAATGACCGGGGGGCAGCCCAGGACTCGCTCGCACTGATTCTTCAGTTGATCGAGACCCAGCCCTCTGCGTATCGGTTGAAAGACTTATACAGGGAGCTTATTAGTCCCCTGGCAGCAGGAAAGCCTCCGCGTGAGCTCCTCCCAAAAGCGGATGAATTAGGCAAGGCGACGAGAGAGTCGCTCGAACCCTCCATCGTGGACTTCGGGCAGTGGGTCGAAGCCGGCAGGCTCGCCTCCATCGCCCGGGAGCCAACCTTTTTTCATAGATACGAGACACGCCTTTACCTGCTGCGGATTCTCTTCCAGCCATGGCGCGGACTCGGCAAGGGGAAGCTCGCTCCCCAAATCGTGGAGCATCTTCGGCAGCTCCGGCCGGCCCTCTATCGAGGAGACCTGACGGCCGTGGACTTCGACGAGCTGAAGGGCCACTTCGACAAGATCCTCGAGGCCAACTACCCAGGATAACCAGCCTCCGGAGAAACTTCCCAGTCTCGCGGCAAACTTCCCGGTGGTCCAGGAAGCTTTCTCGGTCTCGCGGCGGACTTTCCCGCCGCCTGGAGAATTTCCCGGCCGGCTGAGCAACTTTCCGGGCCCGCGGCAAACCTTCTCGGTCAGGCGGCAAACTTTTCCGGCCGCACGGGAAACCCTCCCAGCGTCTGGAGGAGTTTCCGGCCGCCCGAGAAGTTTTTCCTGCCCGAGGGCAAACCTCCTCGCTCACGCGGCAAACGTTCCGGCGGCCCGGAGAGCTTTCCCGGCTGCGTGGGAACCTTTCCCACCACGTGGGAGACTTTCCGGCCGGCGGAAGAGTTTCTCGGCCGCCGGAGAAACCTTCCCTGCCTCTCGTCAAACATCCCGACGGCCGGAGAGCTTTCCTGGCCACGCGGGAATCCTTCCTGCTACCTCGAAAACTTTCCCGGCCGGCTGAGGAGTTTCTCAGCCACCGGAGAAACTCCTTGGACCGCGGCAAACCTTCTCGGTCACGTGGGAACTTTCTCGGCAGCCCAGGAACTCTTCCTGCCGCGCGGGAACCTGTTCCGCCACCTCGAAAACCTTCCCGGCCGGCGGAACGGTCTGCCAGCCGCCGGAGAGACTTCCCCAGTCCCCGAGACGTTCTCCGGCGCACGACAATCTTCCGGCGGGGCTGAAGAAAAGACAAGAAAGGGGGCGTGCCAAGCGCACGCCCCCCGGAAAAGCTCAGTCGGTGGACTACTTGGTATCGGGAGTAGCGGTCGTGGCGGGGATTGCGGGAGCGTGCCCGGGGACCGGGGGCGGCACCTCCGTGGGAACGGCCTTGCGGGGGCGGCCGCCGCGGAAAGGCTTGACCCCGAACTCCACCAGCTTGTCGCTGGTGTTTCCGAAGTGCTGCTTGATCATGAACCGCAGGATCGTGGCAAGCTTGGCCCCCTCGCTGTGGATCTCAGCCATCCGCTGGGTGGTCTGCAGCTTGGTGGCCTGGGCGAGATTCTGCCCTACGACGAGCTGGCGCAGCTCCTCGGTCAGCTTCTCCAAGGCCACGCGCGGCATCTCCGTCTGCGGCAGCTCGGCGGCGTTGGCGACGATCGCAGTCGTCGTCTCCCCCCACTCCTTCAGGTCGTTGGCGTTCCGATTCGACTTGGACATTGTCCTTCTCCTTTCTCGAGCCCTTTCGAGGCTCAGCGGTCAGGCGCCGTCATTGGCGCCGGAATCCCAGATTTGTTGACGGCGCGCCCTGGCGAACCGTCTTGAAGCGTTGCGTTGGACATATGATCCACAGCCAGGATGAGCTTGTCAAGCCCTTCTCTTGACATTCTTTTTTGGCTCGTTCAGGCTATGCACATCCATGGAGGTGAGCCATGCCACTGGACCGTGAGCACCAAGACCGGCGCCGCAAGGCGACCGTGGAGATCCTGCGAGACACCAAGGTCGGGAGCCAGCAGGAGCTGGCGGACCTGCTGCGCAAGAAGGGGATCGAGGCGACCCAGTCGAGCGTCAGCCGCGACCTGCAGGACCTCGGGGCCGTGCGGGTGGATGGCGTCTACGAGTTACCGGCCTTGGCGCCGCCGCCGGATTCGGAGTTCGAGCGCGTCCGCGAATTCATCAGGACGGTGCAGACGGTCGGTCAACACCGGGCGCTGGTCACCACCGACGCCGGCGCCGCCCGCATCGTCGCCCGCGCCGTGGACCTGGAGAAATGGCCCGAGGTGGTGGGCACCGTCTCCGGTGAAGACTCTTTCGTCATCCTCACCAAGGACATCGTCTTCCTGAAGCTGCTGCTGCTGAGGTTCAAGAAATTTATGACGAATTACTGAGGGGCCGCCCCCGCGGCCCGCAGGCGGGCGAGGTCCTCCACCTGGCGGAGGATGGCCTCCCGTTTCTCCTTGAGCTCGGCGACGAGGCGCCGGCGGGTGCGGAGGAAGAGGTAGGCGCGGGCTTCCCGCCAGAAGAGCGTTCGTTGGTCGTGGAAGAGGAGGGCGCCGTAGGCGGTGAAGGGAGCCGTCACCACGAGGACGACGCCGGCCCAGGTCCCCAGACTTCCCGGAAGATTTCCCGGAAGATAATGGCCGAGGAGGGCTCCTTCCGCGATCCAGGCCAGGGGAAAGAGGAGGAGGGCACCCATGACTTTGGAGGTCGCCACCTGGTCCTGGACTATCGTCGCCCGCTTCATGATCGCCCCCACCAAGCGGTAGACGGGCCAGGTGAGGATCGTCCCCACGATCGCCACGGGGAGGTGGATCAGCATGCGCAGGAGGCTCCTCACCACGAAACGGACCACCGGCGGGAGGCGGTAGGCGGCGCCCACCTGGTCGTCCCGCAGGTGAAAGGCGTGGAGGAGAGCGTCGTAGTCGCGGACGGCGGCGACCACGGCGGCGGTCTTCTCCGGATGGCGCTCGCGCACCTCGCGATAGCCCTCCAGGAAGGTGCGGCGCACGGCGACGCTCTCGGATAGCCGCCCCTTGCCGGGGACCTCCGGGTGCTGGCGACGGTAGAGGTCCGCGGCGCGCGCGGCGAGGCGGGCGTCTTCCCAGGTGTCGTAGTTGAGGGTGACGTCCTGGAGGCCGGAGTCGATGCGGGCGGTGAGGGCTTTGACGGCGGCGACCGGATCCCGCGCGGCCAGCTCGGCCTCCGGTGCCGGGTCGATCGGCTCCCCCACCTGGACCAAGGCGCGGGAGCGGAAGATCTGCTTGGCGTCGAAGAGCAACCCCACGGGCACGATGAGGACGCCCAGCCCCGGGTATTTCTGTCCGGCTTCGAGGACGATGCGGGCGGCGCCCGTCTTCAGCGGCTTCAGGGAGGGATCGCTGTGGCTCGTCCCCTCGGGGAAGAGGGCGAGGGCGCCGCCCCCGGCCAGCAGCTCGTGGGAACGGGCGAAGGTCTCGGCATTGCGGCTGGGGTCGCTCCCTTTGTCCTCGGGGCGGTGGACGGGGATGGCCCCCGCGAGGTCGAGGAAGGGGCGGGCGGGCGCGACGTTCCACAGGGTGCTCTTGGCGAGGAAGCGGGGCACGACGGGGAGCGGCCCCATCACCAGGAGAGAGTCGATCAGCCCGTTGACGTGATTGGCCACCAGCACCAGGGGGCGGCCCGGGAGGATGCGCTCCGCCCCCACCACTTCCACCTCGCGGAAGAAGAGCTTGAGGACCAGGCGGGCGATGCCGCGTACGATGCGGTCTCTCATGTTGCCGGCCCTTCTCGCCAGTCCGATGCAGTCCGCGCAGGCCCTAGCCCGGGATTGAAATCCCGGGCTACCGTCGGTGTCCCCTGCGGGGTCGCAAGACCTTCTTGGCGGTCCCGCCAGGGACTACCATGGGTAGCCCAGGATTTCAATCCCGGGCGCAGGAGGCCAGAGAGCTCCCCCTCTTGGGAAGGAAGAGCCGGAGGTGAAGATCCAGCCGGACGTACCAGTTCGGGCATTACCGGGGATTCTGCTCCAGGACGAAGCGAGTCAGCAACTTTCTTCAATCTTAGCTGTGCTAACCTCGCAAGCGCGAACGGAACACGGGTCCGGCCGACTGCATAGGAGAATAGCCATGGCTAATACTGATACGCCCCAATCCCCCCAAGCCCCGAAGAAGAGCACGCTCGACACAGCGGCCAACGTCGCCATCATCCTGGTCTGCGCCATCGCGGCCGTGGTGCTGGTGAGGAATCAGTTCTTCGCGCCGCGCCCACCGGGAGCGCCGCCGCAGGTCGAGAAGGGAGAGCAGTTCGCGGCGCTCAAGCAGGCGGTGCCGGCTGGCGCCAGCCGCGCCCTGGTGGTGGCGGTCTCCCCCACCTGCCACTTCTGCAACGACAGCCTCCCCTTCTACAAGACGCTCGTCGACCAGCGCAACCAGAAAGGCTCCCAGGTGAAGTTCGTGGCCGCCGTGCCCACCGAGGACGCCAAGGCCCCCGAGACCGAGAAGTTCACCACCGCCGGCGTGCAGCCGGACAACGTGGTGCACATCGACTTCTCCGCCATCAAGGTCCCCGGCACCCCCACCCTCATGCTGGTGGACAACAACGGCAAGGTGCTGAACGTCTGGGTCGGCAAGCTCGACGACGGCGGCGAGAAGGAAGTCCTGAAAACGCTGTAGCGCGGCGGGGCCGCGCGGTTTCCGCTGCCTCAGAGGGCCCCCGCCCGAGGGCCCTCACCCCTGCCTCTCATAGGCGCTAACTTTGACGCCTCGAAGCGCCCCCGCCCAAGACCCTCATCACCCCGGCCCTCTTCTCCCGCCCCCTCGCCACCCCCCTCACCGGGAGAAGAGGGAGAACAGCCAAGAAAGGACAATAAGGACACCAAGGACGGCAAGGACAAGGGAGTGAAGCAAAAACGCCCCAGCCGGGTTCCCCTCTCCCGGGGAAGGGAATATCGGGGGTCGGGAGAGGGGCAGAGGTGAGGGTTTTGGGCGGGGGCTCCCTCTTCTCCCGGTGAGGGGGGCCGGGAGGGGGCGGGAGAAGAGGGCCGGGGTGATGAGGGTCTTGGGCGGGCGGCGGCGGCTCTCCCGCTCCATGGCATCCCTCTTGCTATTCCGTTCCTGCGGGCAATGTCGCCTGTGATGATGGAAAAAGGAGCGCACCATGGAGATCGACTCGCTGAGAAAGCTCTACGTCGAGGAGCTGAAGGACCTTTACAGCGCCGAGAAGCAGATCCTGCAGGCCCTTCCCAAGATGGTGAAGAAGGCCACCCACCCGCAATTGAAGAGCGCGTTTCAGGAGCACCTGGAGGTCACCCAGGGGCACGTGGAGCGCCTGAACCAGATCTTCGACGCCCTCGGCAAATCTCCCCAGGGCAAGAAGTGCAAGGCCATGGAAGGGCTGCTCGAAGAGGGGAAGGAAGTGATGCAGGAGGACATGGCCGACGACGTCATGGACGCCGCTCTCATCGGCGCCGCCCAGCGGGTGGAGCATTACGAGATGGCAGGATATGGTACCTGTCGCACCTGGGCCCAGTTGCTCGGCGAGAAGGAGGCTGCCAAGCTCCTCCAGCAGACGCTGAACGAGGAAGGGGACGCGGACAAGTCGCTGACCAAGCTCGCCGAGAGCACGATCAACGTCGAGGCGATGGCGGAGGTCTAGAGCCCAGGAGATGCAAGGGGCGGAGCCGGCCTCCGCCCCCTGCATTCCCAAAAACGACCGCCGGTGAGGGGCGTCCACGTTGCCGAAGCGACACGACAAGGCCCACGGTAGCCCCCGCCGCCTCCTGGGCCTCGCCGCCGGCGCCCTCGGCGTGGTCTATGGCGACATCGGCACGAGCCCCCTTTACGCTCTGCGCGAGTGCTTCTTCGGCTCCCATTCCGTGAAGCCGACGCCGCTCAACGTGCTCGGCGTCATGTCGCTGATCTTCTGGTCGCTCATCATCGTCATCTCGATCAAGTACCTGGTGTTCATCATGCGGGCCGACAACCGGGGCGAAGGGGGAATCCTCGCCCTCATGTCGCTCATCCGCACCCGCGAGAGCAGCCGCTGGGTGCTGATCGCCCTGGGCCTCTTCGGCGCCGCCCTGCTCTATGGGGACGGCATGATCACGCCGGCCATCTCGGTCCTCTCCGCCGTCGAGGGGCTCGACGTGGCGACGCCGTTCTTCCGCCCCTACGTCCTGCCCATCACCATCGCCATCCTGGTGTTGCTGTTCGCCATTCAGCGGCGGGGAACGGGAAAGATCGGCCGCCTCTTCGGCCCGGTGATGATGGTCTGGTTCGTCATCCTGGGAGTCTTGGGCCTGCGGTGGATCGTCCGCGAGCCCCGGGTCCTGGCCGCGATCAATCCGGTCCATGCCGTGAAGCTCTTCCTTCACGACGGCCTACAGGGTTTCCTGGTGATGGGCGCGGTCTTCCTGGTGGCGACGGGCGGCGAGGCCCTCTATGCGGACATGGGGCACTTCGGCCGCCGGCCCATCCGGCTCGCGTGGTTCGCCCTGGTGCTGCCGTCCCTCCTCCTCAACTACTTCGGGCAGTCCGCCCTCATGCTGGCAAACCCCCAGGGGCTGGCGCATCCTTTCTACAATCTCGCCCCCGGCTGGGCTCTCTATCCGCTGGTGGTGCTCTCGACGGTGGCCACGGTGATCGCGTCGCAGGCTGTCATCTCCGGCGCCTTCTCCCTCACCCTCCAGGCCGTGCAGCTCGGCTACTCGCCGCGGGTGGAGATCGTCCACACCTCGGAGGAGGAAGCCGGCCAGATCTACATTCCGGACGTCAACTGGGTGCTGATGGCGGCCACCATCGGCCTGGTTTTGGGCTTCAAGGAGTCGAGCAAGTTGGCGGCGGCCTATGGCATGGCGGTCACCACCACGATGGTGATCACCACCCTCCTCGCCTACGTGGTGGCGCGCGAGAAGTGGGGGTGGAGCCGGCTGCGGGCGGGCCTCATCATGAGCTCGTTCCTGGTGCTGGACCTCTCGTTCTTCGGCGCCAACCTGGTGAAGATCCCCCACGGCGGCTGGTTCCCCCTGCTGGTGGCCGGTATCGTCTACCTGCTGATGGACACCTGGAAGCAGGGGCGCCGCTTGGTGGCCGAGCACTTCGAGGAGGACGCCCTGCCGGTGAAGGAGCTCATCCGCAGCCTGGAGCCGGGCCGGCCGATCCGGGTGCCGGGAACGGCGGTCTTCCTCACCACCACCACGGAGTACACCCCCACGGCCCTGCTCCACAACCTCAAGCACAACCGGGTGCTCCACGAGCAGGTCATCCTCATGACGGTGACGACGGAGGAAGTGCCCTGGCTCGCCCCCAAGGACCGGGTGGAGGTCGAGCCCTTGGAGAAGGGTTTTTCCTGCGTCACCGTGCGCTATGGCTTCACGCAGACGCCGAGCGCCCAGGACGTGGTCGACTGCGCCCGCGAGGACGGGCTGTACCTGGACATGATGAAGACCACCTTCTTCGTCGGCCGCACCACTCTCATCCCCCGCAACCCGAAGGGGATGGCCCTGTGGCGCAAACGCCTCTTCGTCCGCATGGGGCGCAACGCCCAGCGCTTCACCGACTTCTTCCAGATCCCCGTCAACCGGGTGGTGGAGCTGGGGATGCAGGTGCAGTGGTAAGAGCGGCGCCGGCTGACGACTCCATCCTCGCTTCCGCGCATCTCCAGGTAGAAGCCCCACGGACTCCGTGATGGCCAGGTATCCGCCTGGTTGAGTACACGGCGTCCTTCTTCAAAGAGGAGTGGATCATGTCCAAGGTCTCGAAACGTCCGGTCCGCCGTTTCTTCGTCGTCTTCGTCCTGATGCTGGCGAGCGCCGCCCTGCTCGCCCAGGGAGCCATGGCGCTCTCGGTCTCCCTCTACCGGTACTACAATCCGGGGAACGGCGACCATTTCTATACCACCAACTACAACGAGCTGGGCAGCGGCGCCCTCGGCTACTACTTCGAGTGGGTGCAGTGTCACATCGACACCCAAACCGGTCCCGCCCACGCGGCGTTCTACCGCTTCTACAATCCCACGACCGGCGGTCACTTCTACAGCACGAATTATTACGAGGCCCCTTCGGGCTACAACTTCGAGTGGATCCAGGGTTACGTCTACACCTACAACTATACCGGCTCCCTGGTCCCGCTCTACCGCTACTACAACTCCGGCACGGACAAGTACTTCTACACCACCAACTATTACGAGCTGGGCGCCGGCGCGCAAGGATTCGTGTACCAGACGATCGCCGGCTGGGTGAACTCGTAGGCGTGCCGTCTCTATCCTGACACCTCGGGAGCGGGCTCACCCGCCCGCTCCGCTTTTCCTCCGCAGGGCCTTCCTCCATCCTCGGTTCTTCGCGGCGTTGTGCTAGACTTTAACGCTACTTGAGAGCCGATCCTTCAACCAACTTCTAGATAGACTGCGCGCCCTATGTCCGTCGCCGTCGTTCGCAAAAAGAGCCAGAGCCCCCAGCGGCCGACCCTGTCGCCGGAGAAGGGGAGCGAGATCCTCGGGCTGATCCTGCTCGCCGCCGGCCTCTTCCTGGTGCTGAGCCTGGGGAGCCACCACCCCCAGGACCCCAGCCTCCTCCACCGGGTGGCGGAGGACGGGGCCCGGGCGCACAACTGGATCGGCGCGGTGGGCGCCCACATCTCCGCCCTCGCCTTCGGGTTCTTCGGCCTCACCTGCCTGCTCGTCCCCCTCTTCCTGGTGGTGGCCGGCTGGCGCCGGCTGTGGCGCAAGGGCGCGCCCAAGGTCGTGGGGCGGGGCTTCGGCGCCCTGCTCCTGCTGGCTTCGGTGCCCGCGCTGCTCCATATCGGCTTCGGGCGCATCAACTGGCTCGGCGGCTCGGTGGCGGCGGGGGGCGCCTTCGGGGTCCTGCTGACAGAGCTGCTGGAATCGCGGCTCGAGGTCGCCGGCACGCTGGTGGTGCTGGGGCTCGGAGTGGCGTGCGGCCTGGCCCTGGTAGTGCAATCGACCCTCGGCGACCTCCTCGCCTCCTGGCGCGACCGCCTGCGGCAGGTCTGGCAGAACTGGACTCTCTCCCGGGAGCGGCGGCGGGAGCGGCGGGAAAAGGAGCGCAACCGCCACCGGGTGATCACCAAGCACCTGCAACGGGTGGCCGAGGAGAAGCAGAAGAACGCGCCGCCGCCCCCCGAGTCGCACCGGCCTTCCATGGCGGCGGCCGGCGTCTCCGTGGGCGCCCCGCCGCCGGACCGGCTCGACCTCCCCCTGCGCCCGCGGGTGACCGAGAGGAAGGGAGAGCGCGAGATCGGCATTCGCCGGGTGCCGGTGCCCGAGCTTCCCCAGGGACCCCGCGAGCTCGACGAGGACTTCCCGCCGATCCCCTCCCCGATGACCGCCGGGGCGGCGCCGGCGTCCCTGGGATCGGTCTACGTGACCCCGCCTTCCCGCTCGCGGCCGGCCGCTTCCTCCGGGGTGCCGGCGGTGCCGCAGAAGGACCTGCCGTTCGTGGGGGAGATCGCCCCGGGCACACTGCCGCCGGTCAACCTGCTGCAGTTGAGCGACGGCAGGAGCGCCATGGACCAGACGGAGCTGGTGCGGCAGGGGGAGGCGATCCGCAGCCGCTGCGCCGAGTTCGGGGTCGATGGCACGATCGAGGCCATCAGCCCCGGCCCGGTGATCACCGTCTACGAGCTGCAGCCGGCCCCGGGCGTCAAGGTGAGCCAGGTCGTCAACCTTCAGGACGACCTCGCCCTCGCCCTGCGCGCCGAGTCGGTGCGCATCGACCGCATGTCCGGCCGCTCGACGCTGGGGATTGAGGTGCCCAACCGGGAGCGGAGCATCATCCGCCTGGGCACCCTGCTGGCCGACGAGCGGTTCAAGAAGTCCCCCTCGGTGCTCACCATGGCGCTCGGGACGGACATCTACGGCGAGCCGTATTACGCCGACCTCGCCACCATGCCCCACCTGCTGGTGGCGGGAGCCACGGGCGCGGGCAAGAGCGTGGGCCTCCAGAGCATGATCACCTCGATCCTCTACAAGGCGACGCGCGACGAGGTGCAGTTCATCTTCATCGATCCCAAGCGGATCGAGCTCGGGGTCTACGCCGACATCCCGCACCTCAAGTGCGAGGTGGTGGTGGACCCGAAGAAGGCCGCCAACGCCCTGCGCTGGGCGGTGGCCGAGATGGAGCGCCGCTACCGCCTGCTGGCCGAGGTGCACGTGCGCTCGATCGCCTACTACAACCGGGCCATCTCCGATCCGGAGACGCAGAAGCGCCTCTCGCTCTCCGAGGGGGGTGAGGGGCTGTTCACGGCGGCGGACTTGAAGCCGCTCCCCTACTACGTGGTGGTGATCGACGAGCTCGCCGACCTGATGATGGTGGCCTCGGCGGACGTCGAGACCTCGATCGCCCGCCTCGCCCAGATGGCCCGTGCGGTGGGCATCCACCTGATCGTGGCCACGCAGCGGCCGTCCGTCGACGTGCTGACCGGCACCATCAAGGCCAACTTCCCCTGCCGCATCTCCTTCGCCACGGCGAGCCGCCACGATTCGCGGACCATCCTCGACCAGGTGGGCTCGGAGAAGCTGCTGGGCAAGGGGGACATGCTGATGATGCCCCCCGGCTCCTCGCGCATCATGCGCCTCCACGGCGCCTACATCTCCGAGCAAGAGACCGCGGCCCTCATCCGCTGGCTCAAGAAGCTCGGCAAGCCCGAGCTCGACCCGGAAGTCCTCAAGGCCCCCGAAGGGGAGGGCGGCGTAGGAGGGGAGGGCGGCGACAACGACGACGCGCTCTACGACGAAGCCGCCCGCCTGGTGGTAGCCGAACGCCAGGCCTCCGCCAGCTTCCTCCAGCGCCGCATGCGCGTCGGCTTCTCCCGCGCCGCCCGCCTCATCGACATGATGGAGCGCGACGGCCTCTTGGGGCCCGCCCAGGGGAGCAAGCCGCGGGAGGTGCTGGTCCCCTCGACGTACTTCGAAGAGGTGGACGTGGCGCAGATGGACGAGTAGCCGTCGCCACCCATAGACGCCAACTTCGCCTCCGGAGCGCCCCTCCCAAGACCCTCATCACCCCGGCCCTCTTCTCCCGCCCCCGCGCCGTCCCCCCTCACCGGGAGAAGAGGGAGCCCCCCCGCCCAACAGCAAGACCGCTCCGCCGGGTTCCCCTCTCCCGGGGAGGGGGATGAGGGGGTCGGGAGAGGGGCAGGGGTGAGGGTCTTATTCCCCGCTCTCCATCACCCGCGCCCGCAGGATCTTACCCGCCTTCTCCAGGGCGAGAGGGCCGGCGGCTTCGAGCAGGGTGGCGAGGGCGAGGGGGCTGCGGGTCACCCGCTCCAGGACGTTGAGGCCCAGGGCCCAGTCCTCGTCGAAGAGGTCGAGCCAGCCCACCGCCTCGCCCTGGCGCAGCAGGGGGAAGCCGCCCGTCTCGCGCTCCCGCCCCAGCTCGTAGAACGGGTCCCGCCCCACGAAGGGGCGCGCTGTCACCGCCAGCAGCGCCGTGGCGTGGTCGCGGAACAGGCCGGCCGGCGTGTCCCCCCAATCCGGCCGCTCGCCCAGGCGCCACAGGCCGAACGCCTCGCGGCCGTCGGCCAAAGGGAACGGCTGCACTTCCCAGGGACCGGCAACGTCCGCCTCGGCGGCGCAGGGAGGCTCGTCCTCCTGCTCGAAACGGCTCAGGAACTCCTCCGCGAAGGCGTTGCGGGCGGGGGGAGGGGTGGTAGCATCTTCCGGATCACGCATGGGGGTTCCTCCTGTGCGCGGTTGGGCCCGGGCGAAGCACCGGTTCGCCCGGGCCGTTTTCATTTGTGCCCGGCCATGCCGGCCGGGGGGCTTTGGCGGTACTGATTACGCCTTTGTTACGCCATCATCCTACCAGGTGAATGGCGGAAGTCAAGAGGTTTTTTCAGCGAGCTTCAGGGGAAAGCCACTTCGCCACTCGGGGAGGCTGCCAGGTGGCCAGGCGATCGAGGAGAGACTCGGCCCGCTCGTCCACCAGGGCCATGGCGCGGTGCTCGGCGCGGAGGAAATGCTGGGCGACCGCGTGATCGAGGAACGAGAGCAGGGGATCGTAATAGCCGGCGACGTTGAGCAGGCCGCACGGCTTGGAGTGGATGCCGAGCTGACCCCAGGTCCACACCTCGAACCACTCTTCGAGGGTGCCGATGCCGCCGGGCAGGGCCACGAAGGCGCCGGCCAGCCCGGCCATGGCGGCCTTGCGCTCGTGCATGGAGCCGACCACCTTGAGCTCGGTCAACCCTTCGTGGGCCAGCTCGCGGGTGGCGAGGGAACGGGGGATGACGCCGATGGCCCTGCCGCCCGCCGCCAGGGTGGCGTCGGCCACCACTCCCATGAGCCCCACCCGGCCGCCGCCGTACACCAAAGTGAGCCCGCGCCCCGCCAGGGCGCGGCCGAAGCCGGCGGCAGCCTCGGCATAGCGCGGATCGGCGCCGGGGTTCGAGCCGCAGAAGACGCAGATCCGGTCCATGGGAGGATTGTCGAGGGGCCGTTCCCGGTTTCGCCGTCCTACAGCACCGCCTCTGCGATCTCCACCGCGTTGAGCGCGCCGCCGCGGGTGAGGTTGTCCATCACCCCCCAGAGCCAGAAGCCGCCGATGCCCTCGGGGCGGACGGCGCCGAAGACCACCTTGTCGCTGGTGGCGACGTCGACGGGTCCCAGGAGGCGGGGCCTCTCCGCCGCTTCGAGGAGGGGCGCGCCGCTCAAAGTCTTGCGCACCTCCTGCGGGCTGGGGCTGGGGGCCATGGAGCAGCGCACCAGCAGGCTCGCGGAAACGCCGTGGAAGACCGAGCCTTGCAGGAGCTGCAGAGCGACCGGCGGCGCGCCGCCCAGGATCGCCCCGAGCTGGGCCGAGATCGCTTCGGCTGGCGCCACGGACGGCGGCGCCGGCAGGAGGTTGAAGGCGAGCTGGGTGCCGAAGACCGGCGTGGGGGTGCGCCCCGTCATCGCCACGATCTGGCGGGTGTTCTCGAACAGCTCTTCGAGGCCGGCCTGGTCCCTCATCGAGGCGGGGAGGATCACCGTCGCCACCGCTTCCGTGGGAGAGAAACCCTGCAAGGGATGGAGCAGATGAGCGAGGAGCATGGCCGCGGGATGGGGCGAGACCAGCACCCGCCGTCCCCGGGCCGCCTCCCCGTTGAGGCTGGCGACCACCGGCAGGCCGTCCTCGGACGTGGCATCGTAAGAGAGAAGGATGGCGACCGACTCCGCCGGCAGGCCGGCGAGGATCGGCCGGCTCTCCTCGGCACCGCCGCAGAAGAAGGCGAGGTCCACCCCTTTGAGCTTCTCCGGCTCGTAGCGGCCGACCAGGGCGGCGGCTCCGGCCACCTCGGTCAGGGTGCCGACCTCGTCCTCCCGGGTGCTCAGCAGGCGGACGTCCACCCAGTCCGGGTGGCGCGCGTCGATCGTCTCCCGCAGCTCCTTGCCGAGGAGCCCCGTGGGATGGAAGATGGCGATGGCGGTCACGGGACTCCTTCTACGGGAGGGGGCGCCTCTTCCGGCGCACCCGGGTCGCGGTGGCGCAGCCGCGTCACCAGCGCCGCGACCGGCCCCGACAGCGTATAGAGGGCCGTGATCACCAGCGCCGTGGCCCACGGTTGATAGATGATCACCAGCAGGACGGCGGCGATGGGCACGAAGGCCCGGTAGCTCCAGCGCTTACGCAGGTCGATCTTCTTGCCGCTGTGGTAGCGGAAGGTGGAGACCATGAGCACGCCGATGACGAGCAGCGCCACCCCCATGACGACCTGCATGTAGACCTTGACGTCGTCCGTGTACTCGGGAGCGAAGAGGAGGATCGAGCAGATGCATCCCGCCGCGGCCGGCGTCGGCAGGCCGACGAAGTAGCGGCTGTCCACCACTTTCGTCTGCACGTTGAAGCGGGCGAGGCGGGTGGCGCAGCAGACCAAGAAGAACACCGAGAGGAGCCAGGTGCCCTCGGCGAAGTCCTTCAGCCCCCATAAGTAGGCGAGGAGGGCCGGCGCGGCGCCGAAGGTGATGACGTCGGCGAGCGAGTCGTACTCGCGGCCGAAATCGCTCTCGGTGCCGGTCAAGCGGGCGATGCGGCCGTCGATGCTGTCGAGCAGGCCGGCCAGGAACACCATTGCCGCCGCCATGCGGAAGCGCTCGTGGAAGTGTTCCTGGAGGCCGAGGATGATGGCGTAGAAGCCCAGCACCATGTTCCCCATGGTGAACAGGCTGGGGAGGAGGTAGGCCCCCCGCCGCAGGCCCAGCCGGCGGGGGCGCGTGCGGATCTTTTCGTCCGTCACGCGCCTTCCTTGCCCGGCATTGCCACCGGGGTCGCCCCGTTCTTCAACCGGTCTCCCTTCTTCACCAGCACCTGATACCCCTCCGGCACCAGCAGGTCCACGCGCGAGGAGAACTTGATCAGCCCCATGGCCTGGCCGCGATGTACCCGGTCCCCCTCTTTCAAATAACAGACCACCCGCCGCGCCAGGAGGCCGGCGATCTGCCGCACCCCGATCAAGTCGCCATTGCCGCGGCGGATCACCGTCAGGTGCTTCTCGTTGACGTCCCCCGCGTCCTCGCGGAAGGCGGCGACCTTCTTCCCCGGCTTGTAGCGGGAGGCGATCACCTCGCCGGCTGCCGGGACTTTCTGGACGTGCACGTCGAACACCGAGAGGAAGGTGACGATCCGTTGGTGGCGGCCGGGGCCGATCTCCGGGTCCTCCAGCGTGTCGACGCGAGTGACGAGGCCGTCGGCCGAGGCCAGGACGGCGCCGGGGTCCCCCTCGTAGGAGCGCTTCGGATCGCGGAAGAAGAGGAGGACGAGGAGACCGGTGACGAGCGCGGCCGTTCCCCAACCGGGCCGCCCGAAGACGACGAGCAACCCGGCCAGGAACACGAAGGGGAGGACGAAAGGCCAGCCTTCCTTCGCGAACTTCATCGTCGGGGCTCCGGCCGGTCGTGCGGTCTCGAGAGTCTGCGGAGCCTCGGCACCGGCATGGCCCTAGGCGGACACCCGCGACTCGCGGTGCATCCGGAGGAGCTGCTCCATTTTGTCTTTCAGGGTCAGCTTGTGGAGCTTGATCTTCTTTTCCTCGATCTCGTCTTCCTGGGAGAGCAGGGTCTTCTGGTTGATCTCGTGCAGCCGCCTCTCGTAGTCCTGATGCTCTTCATAGAGGCGGCGGAATTCGTCATCCGTCTTGATCAGCTCCGCTTTCAGGTCGTCATGCTGGGACATGAGATGCCTCCTCTCGACAAAATTCGATGGTTGGACGGCACGCGGCCCGCATGGACCGGCACCTGTGGAGGGAAGAAACGAAAAGAACGGCCTGCGGCGAGACGGCTCACCGCGCGACCGGCTCCTGGACACGGGCACGCCCGCGCCCCTCGATGAAGGGGCGGGCCGCCGTGATGGTTGGATGGATCCGCATGCTCTGCGGTGAGGATAGCACCGGATTTCCAAAGGGATCAAGGCCGG
The DNA here is from genome assembly GCA_036275055.1 of Thermoanaerobaculia bacterium. GTDB lineage: Bacteria > Acidobacteriota > Thermoanaerobaculia > Multivoradales > UBA5704 > DATARR01. The sequence goes on along the minus strand of DASUEN010000226.1, from coordinate 43,433 downwards.
GGGGACCCGCCAGGCTCCTCAGTGCACCTCCCCCATCAGCCGCTTGATCGGCCGGATCAGGACGATGGCGAGGAGGGTGAAGAGCATGCAGACGCCGAAGACCGCGCCGAAGATCCAGGGGAGGGGGAAGCTCTTGAACTGCCCCGCCACCTGGCCGCCGGCGAAGTTGCCGAGCGAGTCGGCGAGGAACCAGATCCCCATCATCTGGCTGACGATACGGGCCGGCGCGAGCTTGGTCATGGCCGAGAGCCCCACCGGGCTCAGGCAGAGCTCGCCGATGGTGTGGCACATGTAGACGACGAGGAGCCACACCGGGGTGACCCGCGCTCCCGCCGGCCCCGAGGAGAGGGCCGCGCCGACCATCACCAGGAAGCCGATGCCGGCGAAGAACAGGGCCCAAGTGAACTTCGCCGGGGTCGAGGGCTCGCGGTTGCGCCGCCCCAGAGCGAGCCAGAGCCAGGCGAAGACGCCCGCCAGGGTCCAGATGAAGAACGAGTTGACCGCCTGGTACCAGCTCGCCGGATAGTCGTAGCCGAAGACGGAGTTGCGGGTGAAGCGCTCGGCGAACAGGTTGAGGGTGGAGCCCGCCTGCTCGAAGGCGGACCAGAAGAGGGTGGCGAGGACGAAGAAGACGAGGATGGCCCAGATGTGCTTGCGCTCCTCGCGCGTCCACGGCTGGCTGAACAGGTGGACGAAGTAGACGATGGGGATGAGCAGCAGGACGTATCCCACGTAGCGGGTGACGTCCTCCATGGAGAGCTCGAGGAGGGCCGCCGCCCCGATGGCCGCGGCCACCACGGCGGCGGCAGCGAGGAGCTTGAGCCGGTCGCGGCCTCGCGCCGCCGGATCGCCGGCCGTGGCCGCCAGCAGACCGATGTTTCCCAGCCGGCGCCCGCCGAGGACGTACTGGACGATCCCCAGGGTCATCCCCACGGCCGCGGCGCCGAACCCCCAGTGCCAACTGCCGGCGGGATCGATCCCGTGGCCGGTGAGGAAGGCGCGGAACTGCTTGCTCTGCGCGAGGTACCCGCAGACCAGGGGAGCCGAGAAGGCGCCGATGTTGATCCCCATGTAGAAGATCGAGAAGCCAGCGTCGCGCCGCTTGTCCTCCGGGGAGTAGAGGCCGCCCACCATGGTGCTGATGTTCGGCTTCAGCAGCCCGGTGCCGCAGACGATGAGGGCGAGCCCCAGGTAGAAGAACCCCAGGCTGTGCACGGTGAGGCTGACGTGGCCGAGGGCGATGACGATCCCTCCCACCAGGACGGAGCGCCGCTGCCCCAGGAGGCGGTCGGCGATCCAGCCGCCGGGGAGGGCCGTCAGGTACACCATAGAGGTGTACAGGCCGTAGATGGGGCCCGCCTTGGCGTCCTGCCAGCCGAATCCCCCCTCGGCGACGGACGCGGTCATGAAGAGGAGGAGGATGGCCCGCATGCCGTAGAAGCTGAAACGCTCCCACATCTCGGTGAAGAAGAGGGTCGAGAGGCCGCGGGGGTGTCCGAAGAACCCCCGGTCGCCGGTTTCCAGATCAGGAGTGTTGACCATGAGCCTCCTTGTTTTGGGGCGAGAGGCCGCTCCGAGACGTCGTCGGAGCTAAACCTGAACCCGCCGTCCCCCCAAAAACGTCGCCTCCGGATGCCCGTGCAGGGTCCAGCCGTCGAAGGGGGTGTTGCGGGAGCGGCTGCGGAAGGCGGCGGCGCGGATGGTGACTTTCTCGTCCGGATGGAAAACGGTCACGTCCGCGGCGTTTCCGGTCTTGAGGGCGCCGCCTGGAAGACCCAGCACGCGGGCCGGTCCCGTGGAGAGGAGCTCCACCAGACGCGGGAGACTCAAGATCCCCGGCCTCACCAGCCGGTCGAGGCAGAGGCTCAGGGTCGTCTCCAACCCCAGGATACCGAAGGGCGCGAGGTTGAACTGCACGTCCTTCTCGTCCGCGTGATGGGGCGCGTGATCGCTCGCGATGCAATCCACCGTGCCGTCGGCCAGGCCATTGACGAGCGCCGCCCGGTCGCGCTCGGAGCGCAGCGGCGGCTTCATCTTGGTGTTGGTCGAAAAACCGCTCTTCGCCACCTCTTCGTCCGTGAGGATGAGATGGTGCGGCGCCACCTCGCAGGTGACGTTGAGCCCCTGGGCCTTGGCGCGGCGGCACATGTCGAGGCTGCGCGCGGTCGAAAGGTGCGCCACGTGATAGCGGCCGGCCGTGTCCTCGGCGAGGATGATGTCGCGCGCCACCATCACGTCCTCGGCGGCGCCGGGAATGCCCGGAAGCCCCAGCTTGGTGGACCATTCCCCTTCGTGCATGACGCCCGCGCCGGTGAGCGTCAGGTCCTCGGCGTGCTGGATGACGGCGACATCGAAATGCTGGGCGTAGAGCAGCGCGCGGCGCATCAGCTCGGCGTTCATCACCGGCTTGCCGTCGTCCGAAACGGCCACAGCGCCGGCGCGCAGCATCTCGCCGATCTCCGCCAGCTCCTCGCCCTTCAAACCCTTGCTGATGGCGCCGATGGGGTGAACGCGCGCATATCCCCATTTGACGGCTTCCGAAAGGATGAGCTCGGTCACCGCGCGGCTGTCGTTCACCGGCTCGGTGTTGGCCATGCAGGCCACGGCCGTGAAGCCTCCCGCCGCCGCCGCCATGGTGCCGGTGCGCACCGTCTCTTTATATTCCTGCCCCGGCTCGCGGAGATGGACGTGGATGTCGATTAATCCCGGCGTCACCACCAGGCCGGAGGCGTCGAAGGTCTCGGCGTCCTTCGGCTTCTTGATCGTGCCGTCGAGCTTCGCCACGGTGCCGTCTTCGATTAAGAGATCGAACGCGCCGTCGAGCCCCTGGCTCGGATCGATCACCCGGCCGCCATGGATCAGCAACTTGGACATCTAGACCGCCTCCGCATTCACACCCGAAAGCAGGTAGAGCACGGCCATGCGCACCGAAACACCGTGGGTGACCTGCTCCAGAATCACCGAATAGGGGCCGTCGGCCACTTCACTTGCGATCTCGACGCCGCGGTTCATCGGGCCGGGATGCATGATGATGACGTCGTCCTTGGCCGCCTTGATCCGTTCCGTGGTGAGGCCGAAAAGCTGGAAGTACTCGCGCACCGAAGGGAACGACATCCGCCCCTGCCGCTCGAGCTGGATGCGCAGCATCATGATGACGTCGGCGCCGCGGATGGCCTCCTCCAGGGAGTAGGAGACCTCGACACCCATCGTTTCCATGGCGGCGGGCATCAGCGTGCGCGCGCCGCCCACCGTGACCTTGGCGCCCATCTTGGTCAATAAGTGGACGTTCGAGCGCACCACCCGGCTGTGCTCGATGTCGCCGATGATCGCCACCTTGAGCCCCGCGAGTTTCTTCTTATGGCGGCGGATGGTGTAGGCGTCCAGCAGCGCCTGCGTGGGATGCTCGTGCGCGCCGTCGCCCGCGTTGATCACGCCGGCCTTGATGCGTCCGGCGAGCATGTGGGGCACGCCCGGATGGCCGTGGCGGATCACCACCAGATCCGGCGCCATGGCCTGGAGGTTGAGCGCGGTATCCACCAGCGTCTCGCCCTTCTCCAGCGCCGAGCCCGAGGTCGAAAAGTTGATATTGTCCGCCGACAGCCGTTTTTCGGCGATCTCGAAGCTCGACCGGGTGCGCGTCGAGGCCTCGAAAAAGAGATTGATCACCGTCTTGCCGCGCAGCGTGGGGACCTTCTTGATGGGGCGCTCGCCGATCTCCGCGAAGGAGTCGGCGGTGTCGAGGATGAGCTCGATCTCGGCCGCAGACAGCTCCGCGATGCCCAGCAGGTCCTTGCGGGTCCAGCGCTGGGGGCTCTGCGCGGTCATGCCCGCGTCCCGCGCTCCAGGATGCGCACCTGCTCGGCGCCGTCGTCGGTGGACTCGAAGGAGACCTCGATGACCTCGTTCTGGGAGGTGGGGACCTCCTTGCCCACGAAGTCCGCCTGAATGGGGAGCTCGCGGTGGCCGCGGTCGATGAGCACGGCCAGCTTCACGGCCTGCGGGCGGCCGAAGTCGATGAGCTCGTCGAGCGCCGCGCGCACCGTGCGGCCGGTATAGAGGACGTCGTCGCAGAGCACCACCACGCAACCGTCGATCGAGCGCGGCAGGTGGGTTCCCTTGACCTGCGGCTGGGCGGCGATGGTCGAGAGGTCGTCGCGGTAGAGGGTGATGTCGAGGATGCCGACGGGGACCTTCTGCCCTTCCATGGCCTCGATCTCGGCGGCGATCTTCTCCGCCAGCGGCACGCCGCGGGTGCGGATGCCGGCCAACAGGAGCCCGGAGAGGTCGGGCTGGCTCTCTACGATCTCCCCCGCCATACGGCGAATGATCCGCGCCATCTGCTTGGCGTCGAGGATCGTCGTCTTGGGCTTCAGGTTCTTGGCCACAGGCAGGCAGGTCTCAAGTCGCAGAGGATGCTATGGCAGGGGCGGGGGGTTGTCAACGGCGGGCCGGCCGGCGGCGAGCGCCGGCCGCGTAATACCTGCCCGCGGAGTGCGTTGTACAGCCATGACGAGCCCCAGCGCGATCGAGGCCATAGACTTGACCCGCACCCTGCCGCTCGGCGGCGAGAGCGTCTCCATCCTCAAGGGCGTTTCCTTCACGGTCGATCCCGGGGAGTGGATCGCGCTCACCGGGCCTTCGGGCTCGGGCAAATCGACCCTGCTCGGCATTCTCGCCGGTCTCGACTCCCCCACCTCCGGGCGCATCCTCGTCGGCGGGATCGACGTGACGCGGCTCGGCGAGCGCGCCATGGCGCGGCTGCGCAACGAGAAAATCGGCGTCGTGTTCCAGTCGTTCAACCTGATCCCGTCGCTCACCGCGCAGGAGAACGTCGAGGCGCCCCTGCACGTGGGGCCGTCGCGAGCGAAGGCCCGCGACGCCGCGCGCGAGGTGCTCGGGCTCGTGGGGCTTTCAGACCGCCTCGGGCACCGGCCGCATCAGCTCTCGGGCGGCCAGCAGCAGCGCGTCGCCATCGCCCGCGCCCTCGTGACGCGGCCGGCGCTCCTGATCGCCGACGAGCCGACCGGAAATCTCGACAGCGCCACCGGGACGCAGGTGCTCGACCTCCTCGCAGCCCTGCGCCGCGACCTGCAATTCACCGTCGTCGTCGCGACCCACGACCCGGAGGTCGCCGCGCGCGCCGACCGCCATCTTCATATGGTGGACGGCCTCCTGACGGAGCCGGCGCGATGAACGCCGCCTTCGCGCCCCGGTACGCTTCCCGCAACCTGCTGCGAGGAGGTCAACGAACCCTGCTCGCCACCGCGTGCGTGGGCTTCGGCGTTATGTCCGTGGTTGGCTTGCAGCTTCTCTCCTCGATGATCGCGGCTTCGATCGCCCTCGATCCGCGCTTCGTCCTCGGCGGCGACGCCTCGCTCTCCCGCGGAGACCGAGCCCTCACGGCCGGGGACGTCGAGGAAATCGAGCGGATGCGGGCGCACGGGACGATCGCGGCCTACACCCTCACCACACCGGGTGAAGGCGCGCTCCTCCAGCACGGCAGCGGCCCATCGTACGTCCTCGGCAGAGCGCTCGGGGTCGATCCCGCGACGTTCCCCCTGGTGGGAGACGTGCGCCTCGGCAACGCCGCCGCCGGATTCGGACGCCTGATCGCCGAGCCCGGAACGGCGGTGATCACGCGGGACGTGGCCGACAAGATGGGGCTCGCGGCCGGCGACGAATTCACCCTCGGCGGCGGCCCGCAAGGCGCGCCGGCCCGTCTGCGCGTGGCCGGGATCGCCGAGCTGACCCCCGATCGCCAAGGCGATACGGTGCTCTACAGCCTCGCGACGGCCCGCAAGCTCGCAGGACGCGAGGACGTTGCCGGCTCGGCGCAGGTGCTCTGGGGAAAGGCGCCGCCCACCCCCAAGACTCTCGCTGCCGCGGGCTGGACGGTCACGAGCTCCGCGGAGATCGCGAAGAAGCGGGCCCGCGTCGTGGACCTTTTCGGCATGATGCTCAAGGGGGCGGGCCTCCTCGGCCTGCTGCTCGGCGGCATCGGCATGGCCAACACCATGCAGGTCTTGCTGGCCCGCCGCAAGCTCGAAATCGCGACGCTCAAAACGCTCGGTTACGAGCGGGGCCACCTCGTGCTCCTCTTCGGTCTGGAGACAGGGATGCTGGGCGTGATCGGCGGGCTCATCGGCGCCGCGGCAGGCGCCGGCCTTTCCTACTGGCTGCGCCTCCTCCTCGGGCGCGTGGGACCGATCATGCTCGGCACGGCGATCGATCCTCGCGTGCTGGCGGGGGGAGTGGCCACCGGCATCGCGACGGCGGTGATTTTCGGCCTGTACGCGATCGTGCGGGCGAGCGCCGTGCGGCCCTCGACGCTGTTGCGCGACCTGCCGGTGCCGAAAGCCTGGGGCGAGGCGGCGGTGCTCTACGCCGCGCTCGGAGCCTTGTTCTCAGCGCTCGCCGCGATGATCATGGGCTCGGTGCTCTATGGCGTCGGCGTCGTGGCGGCCGGCGTCGCCGGGCTCGTGCTCCTCATGATGCTCCTTGGCGCCGGGTTCTTCGCGGTCGTTGCCGTCCCGCTGCCGTTGTCGAGCCTCGTGGCGCTCGCCCGTAGGAACCTCCGCCGGCAGCCTGTGCAGACGCTGGTGGCGCTCGTCGCGCTGTTCTGCGGCGTGTTCACGATCGGCTTCGCCGCCGCGACGATCTCGAACGGGCGCCACCGGCTCGCCACTCAGGAGCTCCCGAGCGGCGGATACAACGTCACGGTCTACACGTCCCAAGCCAGCGCGGGCCGGGTCTCTTCGCTGCTCGAACGCGAAGGCGTGAAAGAAGTCGAGCGCTTCATGACGGCGCCGGTCATTGCACCACAAATCCCCGTCCTGCGCGTGGTCACAGGCTGCGACGGCGACCGCACCGGAACCGTGCGAATCGTGGACGGTGCTTGGGAGAAAAAAGTGGGAACCGCGCTCGCACCCGCACGGCTGCGGGGCGAGCCGTGGAGATTGACGAAGGGCGGCGTCATCGAGCTTTCGTCCCCGGCGGGAGAGCGCGCTCGCGTATCGATCACCGGTTTCTACGACTTGAATCGGGTCTCACCGCTCGTGCCGCGCCTGGCCGGCCTGATCGTCGATCAAGAGACAGCCCTGCGGCTCGGCGGCCAGGGAGCGCAGGTGAATTTCACCGGCCGCGTGGAGGAGAGGCAGCTCGGCGAGCTCGCCCAGGCTCTTCAGCGCGGCGCACCGGATGCCGTGGTGCTGAGCCGGGCCGACCTGGAGTCGGCGATGCAGGGCATAATCGAGAACCTGTTCGCCTTCGTCGTCGCCATCGCCGGCCTAGCGCTCGTCGCGGGCGGCGTCCTGATCGCGAATTCGGTGGGCCTCGCGATGCTCGACCGGCGGCGCGAGATGGGAATCTTCAAAGCGATCGGTTATTCGAGCGCGCGAATCTTGACCGGGATCGCCATCGAGTACGCGCTGCTCGGATTGGTGGCGGGGATCGCCGGAATGGGCGCCGTCGCCCTCGCCTTCCGGGTGATCGATCACCTGCGGCCGGCGGCCCAGCTCGCGCTCGATCCCATGCAAGCCCCGGTGATGATCGCCGTAGCCATGGCCATCGCCTTCGCAAGCGCCCTCGCCGTCGCTTGGCGCCCCACCCACGCGAGGCCGCTCGAGGTGCTGCGGCAGGAGGGGTGAGGGGGGCACGCTCACTACGTTTGGGACTCTTTGCGAAGCAGGCCGAGGCGGACGGGCTGGGCCGGACGATTGATGGAGACCTGGGCCTCCAGAAACTCCATTTGAAGACGGATCAGCCGGAGATCGGACTCGTTGAGGCGGTCGGGGAGGTGGATCTTCACCCACTTGCCCTCAGTAACCCGGAACTCCAGGATCTGTTCCTGTTGATTCGCCGGATCCTCGCCGGGAGTCCCATCTCCCAGAGGCAGCGGGGACGGAGCGGGCTCCAAGCGAACCAGAGGGCGCGGCCTGCCGGTCTTCTCGAAATACTCGTCGCTGAAGCAGCCGTCGGATTCCAGGACGCGGGCATGGATGGCCGAGTCCAGGAAGATCTGGACGACCTCGTCGCGGGCATTCTCCTGAATGCCGTGATCGAGGGTCAGGACCTCAGCGAGATCCTGCGGCACCCTTCCGACAGACTCGTAACGAAGGACGATCTCCCGGAAGAGGGCGGGGCTCAGGAACGCCTCCTTGAGCGAGGCGTGGAGGGCGGACTCGTCCCCGTCCTCCAGAATCTGCTTGGCGAGCTCCGTGGGATAGTAGAGGCCGTCGCGAAGCGCGAGGAGGCCGAAGTGGACGAGCGCAGCCGTCTTACGGGCCGCGATGCCGCTGTTGCCATAACCCCATACACCGGCGATGGCGCCACGGTCCTGGAGGTCGTACCCCAGAGCCTCCGTCAGCGTCCGCAGTAACTCCACCGCCTCGGTCAATGGGACCGAGGGATAGGCGCGGCTTCGCAGTTTCCGCTTCTCCATGTCTCCATCCTCGATAGAGAGCGAGTTACGGCCTGGGTGAGTCCCTGCTTCCAGACCTATGGTAACTCGGAAACCTAGCCAGCGCAACCCCTAGTTCGCGGTAACTCAATCTTGTCCCTCAACCCAAGGTTCTAACTCTTGTTTACGGGTTATAGATGTAGTATGCTCAAAGTTATGTCGTCCCTTGGCTCGAGCTAGCCCTTGAGGGAGAGGGCAAGGCCGTGGTGGGCAGGCGACAGACCATCCCTCCGGGGAGAGCCGAGAGCCGATGGACGTACGTCGGGAGGTTGAGATCCCCGGGGCAGCTCGCAAGCTCCGGCAAGCGGTCGAGCGCTACAAGCACGACCTCTGGGAGAGTCCGCCTCTCGATCCCATCGATCGTCTGGATCCCATGAAGATCCCGCACCCTACTTTGAATACCTTGAATGTGAGGCTTGAGCTTCCTGAGGAGATCCCTCCCGTCGAGAGTGATCGGGCGATTGGGAATTTTCCCTTGCGGGTCGGGAGTCGTGTGGACAGCGCCACGAATCAGATCACAGTGGCGAGGTCGCTCAGCGAGCCAGTGTTTCGGTTCACTCTGGCCCATGCCATAGCCCATCGAGTCCTCCATACCCACGAGCCTTTTTTGTCGGACTCTCCCCGCATGGCGGGCGACCGCAATCTTTCTGGTCCTATGACCCTGGACCAAGAAGCGAATCTCTTTGCCGAGGAATTGTTGATGCCGTCAAGTCTGGTCCGGTCATTCTTCCGGCGTATCCATAAAGAGGGTTCCCTGCGAGATCGCGAGCCCGATGCTTCGCTGGTCTCATGGCTCTCCCAGGGGATAGATCACCTTGTGACCGTCGAAGAGTTGATCCTGAGGGGCCGCGACTACCTCGCTCTGCTGGTGGCTGAGTACGTTCCCTGGGGAGAACCGAGTTTCTCTCTAGCTAAGCGGTTTCAGGTAGCTCCGCTGGCGATGTCGATCCGTCTTCAGCGCCTGCATCTGGTCTGAGAAAGAAGGGAGGACAGAATGATCATTCGACCACAGCCTTGGGGATGGATCTACTACGATGCTGACAGCGATGAATTCTGGGTCGAGCGCCAACCAGGCCAGAACGAACCGCGGCTGGACCATCTCCTGAGCGTGAGCTGTCACCTCGCCGGTGCGTCCTCGCCTGGCGCTCACCGGCAGCTATCGGCGTCGCTCATCAAAGACTGGCTCTACCACCTGGATTGCCTTCAGGATGCGAGAGCGATGCGGCTCCACTTAGTGGGAGCAGAGAAGATTCCTCGCACAGATGCGGTGCGCATCGTGCGGGCCGGGATGAGCCGAGGATTTGGGATGGTCCTCTCTCTGACAGATTGCGGGCACGAGCTTAAACGTTTCCCTGGCTTTCCTAACGCGATCGTGCTCAGGGTCACCGTCGATATCAATCGGATCCTCGGCCTGCAACGCAAGGGTGGACCTTCGCTCGCGAGCCGGATCAATCGGCTCCGCAACTGTGTCGCCGCAGGTCTACGCGTCCGTGTCCTCTCTCCTTACCAGCCCTCCGCTCCGGTCTTGCTCACGGAGCTTGGGGAGGCTCTGGCCCTCGCCGGCGTCCGGCACTGGCATATCCTGCCGCCCAAAGCCAGATTGGGAAGGGAGTCGTGGCATGCTGCCGCACTACAGGAGGTCCGGGCACTGCGGGAGCACTTTCCTTGGATGGAGATCCGCTATGGCAATCCGATGGAGCGGGAGCAGGAGCTCTATATCGACGTTCATGGCCGAGTGACGGTCGTCGAGAGCCTAGAACCACATCGCGTGCTGTCGGGAGGCATCGAGGAACTGGCCACAGGTGATCTGCTCACGGAAGAATTCCTGGCCCGCCATGCCGAACTCTGGGTGAGTTGTCCACCGAGTGGCGAGGGGAACGCCGTCTCAGCGGTTCCCCACGTCTTCCTCTCCTACAACCACGACGACAAGGAATTGGCCGTCAGCTTGCGAGACAACCTAAAGGCATCGAGAGTTACGACCTGGATGGACGAGTCGGAGTTGCTGGGGGGAGATCTATGGCGGAAGCGAATTGAGAAGGCGCTCGACCAGTGCCCGATCGTGGTCGCATGTATCGGCCCTTTTGGAATCGGCGATTTCCAAGATTTGGAGATCACTGTGGCTACAGAACGTGCGCTGGCAGGAAAAGGCCGACTCCTACCCGTATTGCTGCCCGGGGCAGCCGATAGCTCAATCCCCTCTTTACTCCGAAGCTTTCAATACGTCGACCTCCGTCCTCCTGGAAAGGAACCTCTCCGCCGACTCCTTCAAGCCATCCAGGGACATCCCCCGGCTGCCTTAGGGACGAGCTTCGGAAGGGAAAGGCCCCGTGAGCCTTTCCGCAGCGAGCACTCCGAGGGTGACGCTGCTGCAGTGTGAGGAGGGCGACGATTCCGGAAGGAGGGATGAGAGGCACTACGGAACCGCCGGTTGCGGCGGCTTCGGCTTCCGCAGCTCCTCGATCAGGCTGGCTGCGGCCTCGGGGAGAGTCCGTTGGCCGTCGATGTAAGGGCGCCATCCGCTGTCGAGGGCTTTGCGGTAACTCGCCCAGGATGGGGCTCGATCCATGATCGCGTACACCATGGGCGTGTATCCCGGCTTGCCGTCGTCGTCCAAGATGCGGCGCACGGCTTCCCCCGTGGTGTAAAACAAGAGTACGTGCCAAAGGTCGCCGGGCAGGCGAAAATCGACGGCCCGTGCGGCACTGTCGAGAGCCTGCTGCACCGGAGCTTCGCGCCCCATCAACAGGTGAGAGGCCTCGTGGAAGACGACCTCGAGGGCGGCAGGGCCCTGGTACGAGGTCGAAATCAGGAGGTGCCCCCCGGCCGGGTCGCGGAGGATCGAGTTGGCTCCGCTCCAGTCCACGGTCTCCACGACATCGACCGGAATCGGCAAGCCGTTCCACGGTTTCCGATACAGTTGCTCCAAGCGAGGCGCGATCTTCTGCTCATCGGCGGCCAGTTGCGACTTCCGCTCCTCGATCCAGCGCCGGTTCTTCTCGTCCTGAGCAGCCCAGCGGCACGCCTTGTAGGCCGGTGTTGCAGCCGCCCTGAAGCTGCGGGCGATCTCGATGAATTGCCGGGCCTCGGCGTCCTTCAATTCCTCGTCGAACCCGGCGAGTTGCACCCGGATCAAGTGCTGTTGACGGTCGCTCCAACTGGCCGGCGAGATGATCTCCTTGTAGTAGGCGACGGCCCCGTTCCATGCGGCACGCGCGGACGGAGGCAGCTTGTCGAAACAGGCCACCTCGTCCCCGGCATGGAACAGCTCCGGCTTACCGCCCTTCCGCGCAACGCCCGCAGCGATCAGCGCGTCGTTCAGGTTGGTATCGAAGTCACTGTAGAAAGCGAAATGGGGCGTCGTGACCACCGGGGTCCGCTCGGGCACCTGTCCGAGGCTTGGGCGCGAAGAGAAGAGCAGCATTCCCAACCCGAGAATGACTCCGGCTTGGTTCGTCCTCCTCATCATCCGCATCCCTCCTGCAAGAATGGGTAGGGGCGGAGGCAAGCTCCCGCCTCTACTCCGCTACTTTCAAAGATAGCACCGCAGCCATCGGCGAATCCATGGACACCATGACTACCTTAGGATATGCTGTGCTACCGTCGGAGATGACGTGGAGCCCCCGCGAGCTCTTCGACCTCTTCAATTACACCTATGCCACGCTGCTGCTCCTGTTGACGGCGCTCTACGCCGACTTCGAGCCGCAGGCCAGCCAGTCGTATCCGTTCTTCAGCTCCGCCCTGCAGGAGAACGCGTTCGGACCGATGATGACGATGCTGCTGCGGCCGCTGGCGGAGATCATGGCCTACACCCGCTCGGGCAACGGCGAAGAGACCACGGGACCGAGCTTCGAGCTGAGCGACGCAGACCGGGCGCGACTGCACGAGCCCTCCAAGCTCGGCAACATCCAGATTTTCCTCGACCGGCTCGACGAGATCACCCGCCGCCTGCAGCGGCTGACGGAGGCCGACCTCGCCGCCGTCGCCCGCACCGCCGGCGACGTGCCGTTCCTCGACCGCCAGCTCCGCTTCGTCTTCGAAAGCGCCACGGCGATGACCAACAACATGCGCCGCATCTATCAGCTCGGCCAGCTTCCGCAGTTCGTGGTCGCCCCCTGAGGCAGGAGATCGATATGACGACGATCGCCAAGCTGTTGGAAATCCAGTTCCAGGGCTATTTCATGTGCCGGATCGCCACCGATCCGGACCCCACGAATGAGCAGCGGGGAGTCTCCGGCTACACCCTGGCGCTGGTGGGAGAAGATCCGCTCGATCAGGTGATCCGCACCCAGATCGACGATCCCGAGTTCCTGGCGCGCAACTTGCGCCCACCGGCGCGCGAGATGGGGATCCGCGTCGGCGTCGACGTCAACGGCGTGCTCTTCGACGGCCAGCCCTACTTCGGCCCGGCGCGCGACGCCCTGGTGGGGGCCCGCCTCTATCTCGAGGGGACGAACCCGCCGTTCCCCGGCCCCACCTACGACAGCCGCAACAACATCGTGGGCTCGGACGACAACATGGCCTTCGTCGTAAACCCTTTCCAGCTCGCCCTCCGCAAAGGGCCGGCCGGAGACGAGTCGCTGCTGATCAAGGCCGAGGACTACCTGAACCCCGCCAAACCCGAGCAGAAAATCTGGGAGATCGAAGACCCGGAGACCTATGCCCGCCGCCTGCCGATAAATTTCTCCAGCTCCTCCGTCCCGGCGCAGTCGGCGATCCGCGCCTTCGACGGCGCCGTCTACTTCCAGGACCGGGTGAAATACCTGCGCAAGCGGATCGAGGACCTGGAAAGACAGCGGGCCGAGACGCCTGATCCGAAAGTTGCCGCGGACCTCGAGACGCGCATTCAGGAGCTTTACACCCGCATCTGGCAGATCGACTTCTGGGCATCGCGCATCGAGACCAAGCTGGCCTTCCAGCTCACCTACTCCTTCAACGTCAACGGCCCGCAGACGGTGATCGACCGCACCGGCTCACTCCAAGGGGAGATCGACAGCGGCCAGCCCTGGCCCGTCACCTTCTGGTTCGGAAGCTGGGACGGCGACCTGCTGATCGGTTGGATGGAAGGGAGCCTGAGCGTCCCCTTCCGGCCGGCCGGATAGGAGGCAAGGTCCTTTAGATCTGCCCTTCCCAGCCGGCACCGTGGGCGCGGAACGCGGCGTGGATCGCTGCTACCATCTCCGCGGGCAGCGGTCCTTTCGCGACCTGCTCGACGTTCTGCCGCAGGTGCTCGAGCCGGCTCGTCCCGACGATCGCGCAGTGGACGCCATCTTCGTAGGCGGCGAAGCGCAGGGCGAGCTCGGTCCAGTCGAAGGGAGCGGGATCGAGGCCAAGGGCGCGCCAGCGCTCCCAGTAGAGGGCGATGTCCGCGGCAGCCGGGCGTTCGGCGAAACGCCAGGGGGCATTGGCGGCGGGGCGCTTGGCGATCACGCCCAGGCCGCGTTCCTTTGCCGCCGGCAGCGCCCTTTCGCTCGCCTTTTGATCGACCAGGTTGATCGACGTCTCGACACTGCCGAAGGCTCCGGAGGTGATCGCCCATTCGAGCGGCGCGTTGTCGCCGGAGTAGGCGGCGACCCGCACCTTCCCGGCCGCCACCGCAGATTGCAACGCGGCCACGACCTCGCCGCGCTCCAGCACCTCCAGCGGACAGGAGTGGAAGTGAACGACGTCGATGCGATCCGTGCGCAGCCGGCCGAGGGCGGCATCCACCCCCGCCACGATCACCGGGCCTGTCCAGTCATCGAAGCCGGGGATGCCGTAGCCAACCTTGGTCGAGAGGACGAATTCGTCGCGGCGGCCTGCGAGGTGACGGCCGATCCGCTCCTCGGAGAGACCGTAGGAGCGCGCCGTATCGATGAGGGTGACGCCGAGGTCGAGAGCGCCATGAAGGAGGCGGCCGACCTCCTCCTCAGCCAGCGCCGGATCGCCGACGTGCCCGGCGCCGAAGCCGAGAATGGGGACGGTGAGACCGGTCCGGCCAAAGGGGCGGCGTTCCATGGCAGGCGAGTCTATACCTCAACGTCCCCTACCGGCCTGACGGATAGGACGCCTCGCCTTCTATCCTCGCAACTAGCAACCGTACCAGGGATCGCCGCAAGAGGCTCTGCAGAGCGCCAACTGGCAGGAGCACTGCTCGCACCCGCCATAGGTGCAGCACTGCAGGAACTGGTCGGAGCAGGCTGCCTCACAGTCCGGGTCGCCTGCCCTCGCCACCGTCGAGCCGCAGCAGAGGACGAGAATCAGCAAGAAGGTCAGCCTGAGGAAGCGTTTCATCGGAGCTCTCCTTGAAGAAGGGTCCGGCTTGGACGATCACTGCCGCGACCCGGGGTTCCGTGGCTCAAGCAGGCGCCTGCATCCTAAACTGCTTATAGCTGCGAGTAGAGCCCGAGTCAAGATGGCGGCGTCTGGGTCTCGCGCGAGCGAACGGCGCCTCTTTTCCAAGACTCTGCTACCCTGACCGCATGAAAGCGACCGAGGCCCGCGCGAAGGCTGCCTGGGCGCAACGTCCCCGTCTGGACCCGGAGCTCGAGGCCCGCTTTTCTGGCGGACGTGCTCGAGACCATCCGCGCCCTCAAGCTCCCTGCTGGGCTCGCGGAGGAGCTCGATCCCTACGTGCGCGAGAAGTACGGCGAGTTGTGGCAGGCGGCTCAGGCGGTGGAGAGGGAGTGAGCCACGATCTGCCCCGCGGGCGCTGGCAGACTGCTGGCGCAAGATCCGGCCGTTTGACGCTAGCTGCAATTGCCGTGATCGCCGGGGTTGCCTCCCGGGCTGGGACCCTGCGCTTCGGCGGTGCAACCGATGATGTTGTCGGGGCTGCCCGGAGGGTTGGTGGCGTAGCCGGCCAGCGTCACAGAGTAGTCATGAAAAGAGCCGGAGAAGTTGTAATCGTGGGACACGGTCTTGCTCGTCGTCGGCCCGTACGAGGTGCCATCGCCGAAGTTCCACTGGTACATCGCGTGATTGTTGCTGGTCACGCTGAAGTCACAGACCCCGTCCGGAGGAGAACAGTCCCAATGGTAGGTAAGGGTAGCAATGGCGGAGGCCTGCTTGGGAGGGGTCAGGATGGCTCCTGTGACCAACAACAGCCAGCCTGCGAGGAGGCACAGCCTTCTAACGGTGGTCATACTCGATCTCCTTCTTTGGGATAGGCTGATGCTTGAACGCATCGATACAGCGGATTCTACACTGCTTTTCCCAAGAAGCAACAGCGAGGCGATTTCCACGCCGTGACAATTCGTTGACGACCGGTTTGTCGTGTCTCGGTCACTCAGAGCCTCCGGTCGTTTTCTTCATGAGCTCGCGAAATTTGCGGGCGGATAGACGGCGAATGACGATATCGCAGCTCAAGATGAGAGAAAGAACAAGAGCTACGAGCCCTGAAGGGTACTGTACAAGGGAATTCGCATGGTTTTCTGTGAGGGCGCCGAACAACATCCCAAGTATCCCACTATACTGGAGACGAAAACCGGGAGCCAGGGGGAGCCGCAAATTCTCGTGGCAATTTGAGCATCGCAGCCTTTGGAATCCCCAAAATGTAATCCTTGGCTTTGCTCGATTCTTGAAACGCAACGACCGCAAAAAGCTTCCAGCTCCTCAGCCGGAGCTACGGTCGGCGCTTTTGAGCCTTCGTGACTTTCGATGTGCAGCCAATTCCTTCCACCAACCGGTTCGGGAGGGGCTTGAAGGCAGCGCCATATCATTGACCTCAGCTCCTTGGCCTTGCTCCTGATCCGAGATCGGGAAACCGTGGATCTGGCGAGCGTCCTCTGGTCCCTGGCACCATCGTAGGATCGATAGCAACGATAGAGGGTGTTGGCCGCATGCTGCAAAGAGCGAAGAGCGCGGAGTGGGTAGAAACTAGCGGGGTAGAAGGTGGCTCCACCCCGCTCTCCGGTGGTTTGCCTCAGCAGCTAGGTGGCACAGGTTTCAATCGTATGCCCATCCGTCGCGCCACATTCATCGACTTGGCAAGCGACCAGACAGGCCTTGCAGCAGCAATCCACTGGATCTGAGCAAGCAGTCAGGCTTTGGAGAAACTGCTGCTCCGTCGGGACCGACACCGCGCAGGTAATCGTACAGGTGGACGAGGCCTGAAGGCTCTTGTTCTGAAATACCACTGCCCTGGCCGGGATCTTTTTTCCTTTTCCTTTGGCCAATGCAGGTGGAGGTCCGAATGCTAACCAGGCACCCAAAATAACGGCTAAGACCACAGGCACTTTTCGCATGCTATCTCCTCTCTTAGGTTAAGCAACTCGCGCACTATGTCAGATGCTTAGAGACTTTGCAATACTTCTTCGGCGAATCTTAGAGGCTTTTTTAAAACTCGCGTGCAGGGATACTAAGATCCCCAGAATGCGTTACCCTAGCGACCTCTCTGACACCGAATGGCAGATCTTGGTGCTTCTCCTACCCTCGTCTTCGCAGCCGGGGCGGGGGCGCCCGCGAACCAGAGACCGAGCCCGGGCTCGCGGTGGCATGGCCCTCGGATCGGGCGGACGGCTGTCAAAGAACGCCGTCGGCGGGGCTACCCGGCGACGAAGGGCAGCCCCGGGGGAAACCTTCCCGCCGGAAACGGCCCGCTGCGGCCTCCGGTTTGACCTCGCGCGTCATCTTCGACTTGAGGTCGCGCATGAAACCGGCGACCCTGGCACCGTCCAAGAGGCAGCACGAGTTTTCGGTTACCCAGGTTTGGGTAAGTCATTACCCGATTTTATCCGCACCCGCCCGGTCCAATTCCGATTTCATCGCCGAACCTCTTCCTGTCAAGAGTTTCTCTGCGTTCGCGAGGATCCGTGTCGTGATTCTCCGCCTTGGCATGTGGATTGCTCATGGATTCATGAGAACGACCGAGAACCAGACGTGATTATAGATCAAGAGTTAAAATCTTCTCAAAGAGTCCATCTCTGGACAAGGAAGGAGACCCTGTGATTCGTAGAAAGGTAACGTTTGCTCTTGCCCTCGTCTTCTCCCTCACCGTGCTGTCGCTGTCCTCATGGGCTGACGACAGCGTATCCAGCCCAAAGTCCTGCCCCAGCAAGTCCGTCGACGCGACCAGCCCTGAGATGAAGGCTTTGCTCTCCAGCGCGAAGTTCATCCGCACCCTCGGCACGCCGGAAATGCATCAGACCTCGACCTCGAACGCTGCCTCCCAGACTTTCGAGATCGTGGATTCGAGCGGCAATACCACAACCGTGACGGTCGTCTGTCAAGCGACAGGTTGTATTTCCGGCTGCGCGACGACGGGTTGCAACCCGACCCTCATCGATGGCCAGCCTGCCTGCACGCCCCTCGTCTGCAAGAACTCGAGTGGCTTCCCCTGCCCCAACCAAGGAACCTGCAGCAAGACGGTTACCCAAGCAGGGAGCAGTGGTACTGGGAATTGAATCCTCGTCGGGCCCAGGACTCAGGCCAGATAGAACCCGCGCCAGGAGAAAGCCCACATCTGTTCCCCTGGCGCGAATCTGTGCTTCAAGAAGCTGGCCGTAAGCATCCTCCGGCAGAGCCGTCCCCTTCACCGCCACCTGGAACGCTTGAGACTCGCTGCCGAGCCCCTCGTCATCCCAGCCCCTCTTCTCCACATCTCACACCCACCTTCCGGGAGAAGAGGGGCTTTTCTCAAACCCTGGCGGCCATCGCTGCGCTTCATCTACGACGTCCTTCCCCTCAGGGCGCCGTTGTGGTAGAAGATTCACAGGGTTCATCGAGTACGAGATTTGTGGATTTCGCGAGGTATGCCGTCGGGCGATTCCGCGCGGCGGTATCTGCATTGGGAGGACGTCTCATGAGACGCAGCGAATCGAGCCCTTGGCGCCTCGGCCGGAAGGCGGCCGGCTATTTCGGGCTAGCCCTCCTGGCCCTGCTCTCCCCCTGCTCGTTGGTCCCGGCAGCGGCTCAGGAGCCCGCCAAGCCGGCCGAAAAACCGGCCGAGCCCAAAGAGACCCCCGCCGGGAAGGTGACGGAAGAGATCACCGTCACGGCGACGCTGCGCGAGGAGAAGGTCCAGGACGTACCGTTCTCCGTGGCAGCCCCGACTGAGGAACAATTGCGGGAACGGGGCGTCGACTCCATCGAAGGCATCGCACAGAGCACTCCGGGTTTCACCGTGCAGAACCTCGGCCCTGGCCAGAGCCAGGTGGCGGTCCGCGGCGTCTCCGCGGGCCAGATCGTCCGCGACCAGCCGGGCGTCAAGGAGCAGGTCGGCGTCTATCTCGACGATTCCGGCATCTCCCTGTCCTTGTTTACACCTGATATGGACCTCTTCGACATGTCGCGCGTCGAGTTGCTGCGCGGTCCCCAGGGCACGCTGTTCGGTGCCGGCTCGGCCTCGGGGACGCTGCGCTACATCACCAATCAGCCCAAGCTGGGACAGAGCGAAACCGTGGCCGAGCTCACCGCCAATGGCATGAGCGACGGCGAGCCCGGCGGCAGCGCCAAGGTCGCCGTCAACACTCCGCTCGGCGACAAGGCAGCGCTGCGCCTCACCGCCTTCTCCAACCACTTCGGCGGCTTCATCGACTCCGTGCAACCCAACCTGAGCATCAAGAAAGACGTCAACAGCGGCGAGCGCTCCGGAGCCCGGCTGGCCCTGCGAATGCAGCCGAACGAAAGGCTGTCGATCACCCCGCGAGTCCTCTATCAGAAAGTGAGCACCGACGGCTGGAACCGTGAGGACGTGTTCAACATCCTCGCCAACCCCTTCACCACGACCCGGCCGCCGGTCACCCTGGGCGACCGGCAACAGTTCACTCAGCTCAAGGAACCGTTCACCGACAAGTTCCTGCTCACCGACCTCAACATCGGCTACAACTTCGGCAACCTGGACCTGACCTCGATCACGGCCTATACGGATCGCGACATCCTGGTCGTCCGCGACGCGACGGCGCTGACCGCCAGCATCACCGGCGGCAGCATCGGGCTGCCGGAGAACGTTTACACACTCAACGCGCCGCTCAACGATGCGACGACCGCGAGGTTGCTGACGCAGGAGCTCCGTCTTGCCGGCAAGTCGGACCGGCTGAATTGGGTCACGGGGCTCTTCTACAGCACCATGAAGCGTAACTACGGCCAGAGCCTCCCCGTCCTGGGCTTCGAAAGCCTGAGCGGCATCCCCACGCAGGGGAGCTTCGGCGCGGCGCGCGACGTCCTCTACTTCTCGGACTTGCACTACGACATGGATCAGTTCGCGCTGTTCGGCGAGACCACTTGGGCGGTCAACGACCGCCTCCAACTGACCGGCGGCCTGCGTTACTACGACTTCCGGGAAAATCGCGTGCAGACGTTCGATGGCATCTTCGCCTCTCCGGGCACGACCAAGGGCTCGGTCTCCGCCACCGGCTTTGCCCCGCGCCTGATCGCGAGCCTGGCCATCCTGGACAACACGAAGCTGAACGCCCAGGTGTCGAAAGGCTTCCGGCTCGGCGGCATCAACGATCCTCTCAACATACCGCTCTGCACTCCTCAGGACCTGGCCACCTTCGGCGGACGCGACCAATGGAAAGATGAAGAGGTCTACAATTACGAGGTCGGCACCAAGACCAATCTGAGCGGTGGCCGCGGAGTCTTCAACGTCTCGGCCTACTACATGCACATCAAGAACCTCCAGGCGACGGTGACCGCCGGCTCGTGCTCCTCCCGTGTGATCTTCAACGTCCCCAGGGCGCGGAGCACCGGCATCGAGCTCGAATGGGCTGCCTCGGTAAACAACCACTTCGATTTCTCCATCTCCACCACCTATGGGAGATCCGAGCTGCAGTCGACCCTGACCTCGACCGATGCGTCCGGCAACGTAGAGGTCGTCGCCGGCATCAAGTCGGGCAACCGGCTGCCGACCGTCCCTGAATTTCAGGCCGCCGCCACGGCCACCTATCAGTGGACGGTGCGGGAGAACTGGCTTGGCTATTTGACCGGCGTCTACGAGTACGTCGGCTCGCGTTTCACGCAGATCGGCGACCAGGCCACGGGCTTCGGCCTCGTGGACCTGAATTCGTTCGGTGCCAACACGATCGGCGGACCGCTGACGCAGAGCACCTTCCGGTTCAACCCCGAGCTGCCGGCCTATCAGATCGGGAACCTGCGTCTCGGCTTCATCAACGGCCGCTGGGAGCTCGCGGTGTTCGTGAACAACCTGACCAACGAGCAGGCCCTGCTCGCGCTCGATCAGGAGCGCGGCACCCGGGCGCGCGTCGGCTTCCTGGTGAACCAACCCCGCACCTTCGGCGTCACGACGCGGGTCAAAGTCCGCTGACCTGCATCGAGCGCCAACCCGGCCCTGCGGCAGAGGCTCGCCCGCTGCCGCAGGGTCGCTCGAAGCCAGATTCCAATTATGACCTCTCAAGCCCGTAGGTCAGCTTCCGGTAGCGAACGACGCGCTCAAGAGAGATTCGAGAATGCCCTTCGGCTTCGGCGATTCTCTTTCTCAGCCTCAGCCGTGATTCTCCTCTTGGCCATTGTTTTCATGCTAGTCAAAACGCCCTGGGTGGTTGGCTGCTCGCTATTCCTGTTCTTCACCCTTATGATTTCCGTGACCCTCTTTATGGCTGACTCCTGGAGCCGACGCAAATCGGTCGTACTTTGGGTACGCCGATTTCATCGCGGCCAGCAATCACAGTTGGAGCAACAGTTTCTAGAAGGTGCGGTCCTTCCCTGGGGAAAAGTTCTCACTCTGGCTGATTCGAACGTAGAGACGGCAGCAGGTTCACGAGCCGTACCTCGGATGGTGATCATTGCTGGGCTCATATTGATTGCCGGAAGGGCATTCGCTGTGGGCGAAACAGAAAACTACGTTTTGGCTATGTTCATGTTCGCATACTCTATCGCCAAATGGATTTCCAGCGGCAGAGTCGAAATGAAGCCCCACGACTGGATGCAACAGCTATCGTCTCTAAGATTTAAGTCACTCCCTCCCGGATTAAGCGGCACTGTCCTGAAGTGCCCTCAGGACTCGGAGCTCTGGCGTGACGTGGTCAGATATCTCGCACCGCTCGTAGATGCAGCGGTAATCTCGGCGCCACAGAACACGCCGAGCCTGGACTGGGAGGTGAAGACTTTGAGAGACTCTCTAGGATCTCGTAAAATGATTGTCTTAAAGAGCCACGATAGCTCTCCCTGTATATCCGTTGAGGGGATGCAGGTCATAGACGTACCAACCCCAGGCTCCTGGTGGCACAACTATCGAGTGTCCTACTATGGTTCTGCATGGAAGAAGGCAACGAGCATCGTATTCAACGCTATTGAAAAATGACCAACCCACCGCCGGGCAAAACACAACGGGAAGGCAGTTCTGGCATATCCTTACCCTGATGAGGTCCGGGTCGGCCGCCCCGGATCCGGCAGGTTTGAATCAGCAGTTGAACGAGGTCTGGTCAGGGGCCTTGAGGCAGGTCACCGAGCAGTCGATCGCCGTCGGCCCTTTTCCCCCAGCGACGTCCTGGAGGATGTTGTCTCGAAGGTTCCGGATCGTCTCCCGTCGGAGCGCCAGCTTTTGGAGACTCGTCTTTTTCATGGCTTTGTCTCCTTAGCAGCCGGAGCAAGAAATGACGTACGTAGGATCGCTCGTGGTGGTGTTGGGCTGGCCGCCCAGGGCGTTCCCCAGCTCCTTGGCATCCAGGTTGCGCACAGTCTCACGGTTCAGGGTCAGCTTGGTCATCTGCTTTTTCATGATAGTTTCCTTCCTTGATTTTTTGTTTGGGGAACAGGCTCAAGTGCCCGTTCGCTCCCTTGGATGCCGGCCGGAGCTCCAGGTTTCACCCGGCTTCGGAGGAAGTCGCCGCAGTGCTGCTCGCCGTGCCCTCGCCCTACCGGTGGCGAGGACGTGGTCGTCCCGGCCGTGCTAGAGTACGGGCCACGTCGCCTGAAGGACTATCCGATCTTTCGTCGTAGCAGGGCCGCTGGGAGCTCGTGGCATGGGCTCCGCGGCCTCAGAAACGTGGAGGGAGGCCGGTTCACCTATGACCAGAAAATCCAATCCTTTCGTCTTGATTGCCTTGGCGCTCATCGCCTTCTCCAGCATGGCCCAGGCGCAAGCCGGCGCTTCCAAGCCCAACGAGGACGTCGCCGGCTTGGAGCGCGAAACCCAGGAGCTGTCGATCAAGATCGAAAAGCTCTTGTACCTCGTGCCCCCCGCCTTCGATCTCGCGGACGTGACACAGCGGGCTCGCGTGGTCGCCAAGGCTTCGGAGATCGAAAGGTTCGAAATGAAATCCGCCGCCGGTGAGCGGCTCAAGCTTGCGGACGGCTCTTCGGCTCCCATCGAGCTACACCGGCTGGAGGTCTCTGGGCGCGGTCCCTATGGGGGCGTCCTCGCCTTCTTCCACCGGATGGGGAATCTCTCCCGGTTGGTGGTGCTCGAAACGCTGCGGCTCAAGGTGGAGGCGGGCAACGTCGTTCGCTTCACCGCGGGCCTGGCCTTTCCCATCTACGCGGATTCACCGGATCCAGCCGCGCCGCTGCCGCGGGACGTCGCCTCCGCCTACCGCGACCTGCTGCGCAAGCTCCAGACGAAACATCGCCTGCTCACCGACTTGACGGAGCGCTCCCAGCCCCGGCTCGCGGCCGCCCTCGCCGCCTTCGACAACCTGAACCGGGAGCGGGCCACGGCGCTCACCGAGCTTCAAGCCGGCGACGAGGTCGTCCTCAAAGGCGTGGTTGCCGGCCCCTCGGCACGCGATGGGCTCAAGCCGACTCTGGCGAAAGCAGGTTTTCGCGTGAACCAGGTCCGAACGTCTCCAGCCGGCGCCTGCCAAGCCTTCATTGCGACCGTGCAACTGAAAGCGGGAGACGTGCCTTGGGACTATGTGCCTGGCAACGGCCTTTTCGATTCCGCGACTGCGGATTTCTGCGCGGCCGAGCCCGTGAGCGGCCGGGTCACAGCCCGCGGGGCGGCGACCTCTCCGGACGCTCTCACTCTCCATCTGCACGGCGTGCGGCTGAGCGACGTTTTCTTCGTGCTCAACGATTTGACGGCCGCCAGCTTCCTTCTCGATCCCAGCCTCAAGGAGCGGGTGAGCGTGGATGTCGAAGGCACAACCCTGGAGGAGACGCTCGCCGCCATGAGCTCGGTAGGAGTGGCCGTGAGCCCCGGCCCGCTGCACCGAGTTTCCCGCGCGCCGCAGCAGCCGGCGGCCACCGCGCCCAAAACGGAAAGCTATACGGGAGAGAGGATCGACCTTTTGGTCCGCAACGCCGAGCTCAAGCTGATCCTGTGCACGATGTCCATGGTGCTGCAAAAGCCGATTTGGGTACCGCGCAAGCTGGAGAGCCTCGTCACCGCCTACAGCAAGGATTTACCCGCGGACCAGGTGCTCGATGGGCTGCTGGCCACGGCGGGGCTCATCGCCGTGAAGGAGGAGGATCGCATCCTCGTCGGCCCCGGCCCGGAGACCCAGCTAAGAAGCCAGCCGTCCGAAAACGCTTGCCCTCCCCCGGCGGATGAATCCAAGCCCGTGCCCGCCACCGACTATTCCTCACATCTGTGGAGTCTCAACGAGTCCCTGCCGCACCTCGCAACGGGGGATCTCGACCTTGCCGGCCTCGCGAGCACGAAAGGCACGTGGAAGGCCTACGTCTATACGCCGTCCCGGCGGCTGATGTCGCTCATCGCGGGACAGGAGCTCTCGGGTGCAAAAGTCGGCGCGGTCGGCCCCACGGGCGTCTCCTACACGACCGGCTCCTCGGCTGTCGAGGTGCCGCTATACCCATAAGGAGTCGCACAGCGCAACTTTCCGCGAGCGCCAGGAGGCCAGATGTCCGAGCCAACCGCCAAAGAGCAGTTCGATCTCCTCTACGAACGCCTGAAGTTCTATCACGACAGCGCGATCGACGCCGTGTTCAAGGTGACCGCTTCCCTGCTGCTCGTCATGGGATGGGTGACCACCTCGGAGACAGCTCGACGGATCTTCGCGGCAGACCAGTCCATTCGCTGGTGTGCGATCGTCGCCATCCTCCTTTTCGACGTGCAGTTCGTCGCTGCGGCATTTCGCAGCACTGAGCGCTCCCAGAACGTCGCGCGGCAGCTCGACTCGCTGGCCTACATGCCTCGAGTCTACTATCGAGACCTCGTGCTCCGTTCCAGCCTGACCCTTGCCTTCGCGCTGATGAACTCGGCGTTCTGCGCCGCGGCCATCGTAGTGCTCTTGCGATCTGTGACGCCGTAGCGGCGCCGCGCTTTCCTGAAGGCTGAGACGAACCAGGCCAGAGCAATAAGCTGGGAGCACCACAGCAGGAAGGGCGAGGCTGCCTCGTCGACGACCCTTTCAGGTTGGAATCGACGGGGCGGCTCGCCGCGATCGCGAGGAAGGGCGTGGCCAGCCGCGGGAGGCCGACCGCGATCGACTAGCCCATCACGCAGGGTAGCAGTACGTTACTGTCTTACAGTGGAAACAGATTAGCGGGTTCCCATTTGCATCCGTATAGCTGCCGTCCATTGTGCATACCTCTCCTGCCGAGATCGACGATGCGGTGGCGACCACCAACGCTGCGAGTACGAGCACGAGGCGAACAGACTTCTTTCCCATTGGTTTATCTCCTTTCGGTTCATCGCCACGGCAAGGGCGATCCAGACGGCAGGGGCCCAACGATGCGGACGAGGCCGCGGGCTCCGGACGTGAGAGACCTCCTCGGTGAGGCCGATGTCTTCTACGTTTCTTATACGTTCGCGGAAGGGAATTCGTCGCAGGGAGGTGCCGGCGGGATGCAGGCGGAGGGTGCCGAAGGAGGAGCAGCTTCACGGTCGAGTGAAGTTGCTCCTCCCGGCCACCCCTCTCCACCTCCGGGAGGGCTCTACATGTCCGAGGGGCAGAGCTGCATGGCCTGCGCGCACGGGACACTGCAGTCCCCGTTGACGCTTCCCACGCAGATGATGGTGCCATCCGGACAACCGCACAGGCAGAAGGTTTCGATGGGCGGCTTGACGCCGACGGCGCCTGCGGCTCCCGTCAGCGCGACGAGACCGAGCACTCCCACCAGCGCGAAAAGACGGCTCTTCTTTCTCATATGCTCTCCTTTCCATCAGCAAGCTGTGTGACGGGTGCTTCCGTTCGCACCTACGGGCAGTTCATCTCACAAGGAGGATGACCCGGGCAGAAGGTGCAGCAGCGGGTGGGCAGGTCTGGACAGCAGACCTTGAAGCAGCCGTTCGCGGCCTCCAGCCGGGGGGCCGAGAGCGAGGCGAAGGCGGCGAGCGCCAAGGAGGCGGCCAGCAGCAGGAGCTTCTTGGGCATTGGAATTCCTTTCATTGCGGGAACCGTGGACGTGTCCCTCTCTCTTTCAGGTGCTCGCGGTCCCCTCAAAGGGGACGGGCCCAATGAGCTCCAGCTCGACCGGTGTGCCGAGCGGAAGGCTCGCGACGGGTTACTCCACCGGCCGCGCACCCTTGCCGTACAGAGCCTCGTAGAACGGCTTCCCCGCGCGGAGGAGGTGAATGCGTTTTTCGGACCTCATGCGGCGCAGGACGTCCCCGGCCGTCCGGCTGTCGATGGGCCGGCGGAGACGGTCGGCGAAGCGCTTGTTGGCTTCGGCGGCGATGTCGGCTCCGCCGAAGGGCTCGCCGCCCACGACCTGGCTGTCCACTACGACGCGGATCATCCGGCTGACCATCAGCCGGCCCCACTCGGACTCGACGTCGATCGAGGTGGGAGGCTCCGCGGTGGCCTGGGTGGCGAGGTCCACCGCCTCCGCCGCCACCGAGCGGAACGCCTCTAGGTTCGAATTCACCTTCTCGAGCTCGGCCTCGTGCAAGGCCCGCTGCTCGCGGTGGTGGATCTCCTGCTGGGCGTGGAACGCCTGCTGCTCCCGGTGGTGCGCGGCGCGCGCCTCCAACTTGGCCAAGACTCTCGCAACGGACAGCTCCGAGCTCATGATCTCTCCTCCGATGGCCGCAACGTCCCCATTCCACGCGGCATTCGCCTCGCCATTTGCCGCAAGAGGCACGCCCCTCGCAGTAAACGACGCGCAGCTCGCAGTGATTGACTTGCCCGATGCGAGAGTATCACGACCGAGTGCCGTAACGTTCCTGTCCGATCTGTTCCCGGGCATGGCACATGCGGTAAATGCTCCGTCCGATGAAGCACGGAGAGCGCCCGATGGCTGAAAGGACACGCTCGACGCGGTACTTGAAGCGCACTACGCGGTGAACTGGCACCTCTTTGCGGTAGACGCTCGATAGAGCGCAGCGAGTGCTGGATCATTCGCAGCGAAGAGCAGGCTCTATACCGCAAAGTCTCCGCCGGCTGCCGCAAGATGCAGGCCCATCGTCTGGCTGGGGGCGCCTTTCGCGGTAAAAATCGGGACCGGCGAAAGATCGGCCACGCTCCTTGCGGCGATTGGTCTGCCAAACGTGGCAATCCAGATGGCTGATGCGGCGAATGACGTGTCAGATTCAGCGTGTGGCATGGTCGATGCGGCGATGTGCGTGATTGACGCTGCGAATGACGTGTCCGATGCAGCGTCGGCCACGTACATTGCCACGACGTGCGCGTTGAATACCGCGAAGGGCGCGCCTGCCCCTGATCCCCATAGGCGCTAACTTAGCGGGGAGCGCCCCCCCAAGACCCTCATCACCCCGGCCCTCTTCTCCCGCCCCCTCCCAGCCCCCCTCACCGGGAGAAGAGGGAGCCCCCACCCAACAGCAAGAACGGTTCGGCCAGGTTCCCCTCTCCCGGGGAGGGGTATGGGGAGGTCGGGAGGGAGGTCGGGAGAGGGGCAGGGGTGAGGGTCTTGGGCGGGCGGCGCTTCCTGCAAAGGTAGCGCCTATGCCCCCTGATCCCCTCCCCGGGAGAGGGGAACCCGGTTGGGGCAGTCGGCCGCGCCTCACGGCGTCCAGAGCCACACGCCTTGGCCGCGGAACGCGGCGAGGAGAGCGCCGGGGCTACGGGGATCGACGGTGATCGACGGAGTATCGAGATCCGGCGCGCCGGGGAGGAGCGTCCAGTGGGCGCCGCCGTCGAGGCTGCGATAGATCCCGTGCTCGAACGTCGCGGCGTACCAGGTCGCGGAGCGCGCGTCGCGCGCGAGGTGACGGATCCCTGCGCCATCCGGCAAGCCGGTGCCCAGGGGATGCCAGTGATCGCCACCGTCGTCGCTCCCGAGGAGCCCCTCGTAGGTTCCCGCCAGGAGCCGGCCTTGGACTTTGGGATCGGCGGCGAGCGCAAGGATCCCCGGCAGATCCCCGGTCGAGACGCGCCAGGAGGCGCCGGCGTCCGTGCTGACGTAGAGCAGAGGGAGCACGTCGAAATTGGCCTGGTTGGCGATCCATCGCCGCGAGGGATCGAAAGGATCGACCGCGTAGGCGGTGTAGCCCAGGCAGAGGCTGGAGCCCAGAAAAGACGTGCAGTCCTGGAGCAACCCGCTGGCCCGGCGCCAGGTCGCGCCCGCGTCGTCGCTGGTCCACACGGCGAGGTCGCCGTCTCCGCCGTTGTCCTCGTGCACGTCGACCGTCAGGTATCGCGGCTGGGTCAGGTCGGAGCGTAAGAGGATCGCCTGCGGCGGCGAGGCGGGCACGACGCTCCAGGTATCGCCGCCGTCCTGGCTGTGGAGGACGTTCCCTTCGCCCGTGGCCACGAGGGTCGGAGCCCCGGTGTCGGCGACCGAGGCCGCTCTCCCCGCCAGCAACAGGCTCCGCTTCCAGCTCCTGCCGCCATGGCTGCGAAACAGCCCGTCCGGACCGCTGTCGAGGGGTACGTTCACTCCCACCAGCCGGAGGGCGCCGCCCTGGACCGGGAGCTCTTGCGCCACCAGGCCGAAGCGCGCGTCGCCGGTGGCGATCCCACGGTCTCTGCGCGTCCACGTACGCCCTGCGTCCATGCTGACGTAGCGATCGCTATAGAGGAGGTCACCACCTGCCGCCAGCAGGCTCAGCGCCTGCTCGTCTTTGGGCACGGTGAACGGACCCGACCAGGTCTCGCCGCCGTCCCTCGACTCGGAGAGCTGAAAGACGTACGCCGGGGTCGGCAGGAGGAGCTCGCCGCCGGTCCAGACGTGCCGGGCGTCTCGCGGATCGATCGCCAGCACGGAGCAGCCGAAATTGGGGACGGACAGGCGAGGAGGTGCCAATCGGCGCCAATGCGCTCCGCCGTCATCGCTGCGCGCCATGCAGGAGTCCACGAGGCCATACAGTGTGCCTGGCGCCGAGGGCGCGACATCCCCGCTCGTAAAACCAAGCCGGTAGCGTCCGCGCACGCTCCACGTCTGCCCGCCGTCGGCGCTCACCTCCAGGCCCCTCTGATCGAAGGACACCAATCCGTCGCGCCCCATCCGGACGAAGGACCCCGAGTTGGGCAAGGACGCGCCCTCGTGGAACGACGCGCCGCCGTCGTAGGACACGTCGACGCTCGTGCTGCTGCTCGCGAAACGGTAGGTGACGCGGTAGAGCGTCGAGGGGCGGCGTGGATCGACGAGAAGTTGGAAGACGAGGAAGAAATCCTCGGTCGAAGCCGCGGTGCGCTGCGCCCAGGTGTCGCCGGCGTCGCCGCTGCGCCAGAGCCCATCAGCCGTCCAGACCCAGATCACTTTCGGGTTCGCGGGATCGATCGCGAGCGCGACCGATGGGCGTCCGAGCCCCTTTTGAACGTTGCGCCACGTCGCGCCCCCGTCCTCGCTCCTCCAGAGGAAGGCGCTCCCATCGTCGGCAACGACGACACGGGCATAGAGCAGCTCCGGCCGCCCCGGATCGAAGCGTATCTCGATCGGCGGCTCGGCAGGGCCGCCCAGGGGCAACCAGCCGCCCGAGGCAGGTGCGACCGCCGCCAGCGAGACCGCCGCAGCCACCAGCCACCAACGCAGATGGGGCAAGGTCATAAATCTGATTTACCGGGCGCCAACTCGGGTTGGGTCAGGCGGCGGTTCGTTACTTGATCACCGTCGCGCAATACGTGCTGTTCGGCCCGTTCGCTCCGCCGCACTGGAGGGTCTGGGTGAACTGGCCGGCCTTGCTGAAATTCTTCGTGCTGTCCGGGAAGTCAATACCGTAGTGGAAGCCTTGCGAGCCCAGGGAATACCAGGGGTAGATGCAGAAGGGGCCGCCGTAGGTGGCGCAGCTCAGCAGCACCTCTGCCTTCCCGCCCTGATCGCTGACCACCGCCCAGTGTTTCGCTTGGGAGCCGTCGGCAAAGGTCACGCTCTGGATCTGGATCGGCGAGATGCCGGCCCAGGTCGCGGCATCGTAGGACCCGCAGGCCGGATCGCCCGGGTTACAGGCCGCGCCGGTGTTGGTATAGAACGAGGAGTGGCCGATCTCCCACACGAACGCGACTGGCGCGTCGTTGACGATGCCCCAGCCCAGCGAGTTGCCAAGCGCCTGCGTGCTGTACGCAGGCATCAGCGGACCATCGGTCGCCGAGTTGAGGACGATCGTGCCCTCGTGGCCGGTGGTCAGATCGACCACGGTGACGTGCCAGCCGTCGGCCGCCGCGGTCGTGTACCAATGCACGGTGACCGTGTCGCCGGCATTCATGACCAGCGGCTTCTTGGGCGCCGCGCTGTCGGTGAGCATGGCGTTGAAGGCCGCCACCTCTTTGAAATGACCGGGCTTCTTCCCCGGAACGAGACTGAATACCGGCGCGCAGGCGGTGAACACGTTGGGCGCGTTGATGACGGCGAAGCCGCCGCCCTTGGTGCAGCGGGTCACCATCGAGTCGGGATAGAACTGCAGCTCGACGAAGGCCTGCCCGAACTGGCTGTTCGGATCGCTGACAGGGCCGCCGAACCAGAACGTCGGCCCCAACGCCGAAACCGGAACCGTCCCATCCGCGGGCAGCACTACCGTCCAGGTCGCGTCCTGCGCCGAGCCCGGCAGGCTCGAGAGCGGATTGAGCTCCGGCTCGTCATGGCCGGTGCAGCCGTCCGCGTAGTCGACCTCGAAGGTGCCTTCGAGGTACAGCGGGTGATGCGCGATACAGGTGTCGGCATGGGCCGGCAGCGCGAGGAACATGGCGATTGCGGTTGCAGCCAAGCAGGACGCACGCCTCGAAAATTGCATAGATCCTCCAGTTCCGGTCGTAGGACTGCGGAATCTTCCCACGGCCCACCTGAAAGTACAAGCGGCGATAAATCCGGGCCTTCAGCCTTTCCGCAAGGTGAACCGCAGCGGCACGGCCTTCGTCTCGGGAGACTTCAGCTCGCCGTCGCAATGAAGGGTAAGGGTTTCCGGGGTCTCCTCGTAGATCCACGACAGCCCCTTGACGCGGGATGGCCGCCGGTCGATCGCCGGCCGGGGGCGCCCGGCGGCGAGGCGCTCGCGCTCGGCGAAGACCAGCGTGGTCAGCTCCGCCTCCAGCTCCTTGTGAACGCTTCGCGGCCAGGCATCCATGAAATTGGGGAGAAGCAGGCGGGCCGCGAACTGCCAGCGCGGGACGGACCGCATCCACTCGCGAACGAACTCGTCCGGATCGAAGCTGCGCACGTCCTGGCGCCGCATCTCTTCGATGGACGCTACGAAACGCCGCGAATAATCCCACACCATCCAGCTCAGCAGGGGCTTGGGAAAGGCTCCGGAATCCTCGCCGCCGAGAGGCCGCCCGAGCACCGCCGACCGGTGCGCGCTGAAGGCCTCGAACTGCAAGCCGGTGAAGATTCGCGACTGCAGATCGAGCCCTTCGAGCCGCGCGCGCCAACCGGCGGGAGGCACGGCAAAGCTCCGCAGGATCGGCTGCTGCCACCGCAGGACACCCTGTGCGACGAGCTGGGTCACGAGACACGGATGGCTGTCCGCCAGCGCCTGGTTGAGCTGCCACGACGTTTCGAGGATCTCGCGGGCCTGCGCCTCGCGGCCCGAGCGGAGCTGCTCATGAGCGTCAAGAAGCAGAAGCTTCTGGAGCATCATGACACCGAGATAATTGGGTATCTTGGTCTCGAAGCCGGGGCTCAAATCGCGCTCCCAAACGGGTGGCGGCCCCTGGGCCAGCCGGGCCCGGATGGCGTTCAGGCCCGGACGGGCCGCTTCGAGGAACGCCGCGAGCGCGGGCGCGGGAGGCGCCAGCGAGCCGTCCGTCGGGCATTTGCTCGCGTCGAGAAGCTCGCCCAGCGGCTTCTTGACCGCCGCGAAGCGCGCCGCAGCCTGTGCCGTCGGCTGGGTGCGACCCGGCGTCTCGGGAGACGTCATGTCGATTCCGATCGCTGCACTTAAACCATCGAGATCGCGGACGGTTGAATTGTAGCCGGTCGCCGGATAGCGCTCGAGGAAGGAAGGTCCGCCGAGCGACTTGCGCCAGGTGGCATCGAGCCGCCGGTCGACCGCTCCCTTCCACACCGGCCAGCCGATCGCGACGGCCAGGCCCAGCAAGGCGAAAACGCCGAGCACGATCAGGAACCAGCGGAAAATCCGCCGCCGGCCCCTCGCTTTCCGCGGGGGCGGGTAAGGCAGGGTCATGGACGGCATGATCAGCCCTACCGCCCGAAGAGCGCCAGCAGGCCGTCCGCGAAGGAGCCCCGCCAATTCAGGATGGAGTGCCCGCCGTTGAATTCGTGGTATTCGACGGCGTAGCCCTTGGCTTGCAGCACGGTGCGCAAGTGGCGGTTGGAGGCCAGCAGGCTCGGCCCATCCGGTCGTTGCCGGTCCTCCATCAGCCCCGCCTCCAGATAAAAGCGCACTGGCAGCTTCGGGCCGGCGGCGAGTTGACGGGCGAGCCATTCGGGCTCTGTCTCACCGGGCGGCCACCAGTAGAACGACCCGGAAAGCGAGAGGACGTTGCCGAAGACGTCCGAGTGCTTCGACGCCGCGCAGGCCGCCGCCAGACCGCCGAGGCTGGAGCCGGCGATCGCCGTCCGGGCGGGATCGGCCGTGACGCGATAGCCGCGGCGGGCCCAAGGGATCAGGTCCCGAGCCAGGACCTCGCCGAATGGCGGATGGCACGATAGCTCCAAGGTGCGCGCCTCCGGGCTGGGGTTGGCGACGAAAATCGCCACCAGGGGCGGGATGCGCCCGGCCGCGAGGAGGTTGTCCAGGATGGTGGGCGCCGGCACGTCGGAGGTGTAGGTCCTGCCGTCCAGGACGACCAGCAGGTCGTACGGCTTGCCCTGGGGATCGTAGCCGGGAGGCGTGTAGATCCTGACGATGCGCTCGTTGCCGAGCCGCTCGCTGCGGAACCGGCGCTCCTCGATCCGGCCGGCGGGCACGTTCGCACGCGGCTCGATCCAGGGCTGTTTCGGCGCCGCCGGCAATTCGGCCAGAGAGGCCAGGGGCTCCGGCGCCCGGTGCGGATTGAGCGGATCGGGCTTGAGCGCGGCCCAGCGGGCCTCGTCTTCTTCCTCCGTGGTCTTCGCGCTGGGAACGAGAGAATCGTTCACCGAGAAGGCATAGGCAAACCGGGCATCGGCCTTCATCCGGCGGGACTTGTACCAGACGTCCGTACCCGGCAACCGGCTCAGCCGGGCCTCGGCGATCCCCTCCTCGCTGGCCAGGTTGGACGGAGAGGCGACCACCAGGACGTTGCGGGTCTCATCGCCGCCGCGCCAGAGGAAAGTCACCAGGCGGTCGCTCCCCTCCCCTGCGACCGGCTCGACGAGCGGCGTGCCCTCTTCGGCGAGCCGATGCCAGAACCGCTCCAGAGTGGCCAGCCCACCGGCCTCCATCTCCCTATGCAGGGAGCCGAGCCGCGGGCTGGCGAGGTCCTCCGCGCTCGCTGGGCTCTGTGCCGCCGGGAGCAGGAGGAGGCCGGCGACGAAAACGATCCTGAAATCCATGTCTCTATTTTGCAACAGAAACCCGCCCCAGCCGAGCTTCCCTCTCCCGGGGAGCGGCACGCTCCTTGCTACCGATGACAGCCCTCCCAGGAAAGGGCTGCCATGACCGCGGACAACGTTCAGCTTTCGACTCTCAAGCGCACTCTGCGCCGAACCTTTGGCTTCGAAGCGCTCCGCGAGGGGCAGGAGGAGGTCATCCGCTCGATCCTCGCCGGTAAGGACACGCTGGCCATCATGCCCACGGGGGCGGGCAAGTCGCTCTGCTACCAGCTCCCCGGGATCGAGCTGCCGGGGACGACGGTGATCGTCTCCCCCCTCATCTCGCTGATGAAAGACCAGGTGGACAAGCTCCAGGAGCTGGGCATGGACGCCGCCCAGGTCAACAGCACGCTGACGCCGGGAGAAGAGAGCGACGTGCTGGAGGAGATCCGCAAGGAACAGCAGAGCTTCGTCTTCGTCACCCCGGAACGGCTGGCCGAGCCGGATTTCCTGGCGACGCTGGCGAGCAATCGGATCGCCCTCTTCGTGATCGACGAGGCACACTGCATCTCACAGTGGGGACACGACTTCCGCCCCGCCTACCTGCGGGTGCGGGAGGCGATCTCGGCGTTGGGCGATCCCACCGTCCTGGCGCTCACCGCCACCGCGACTCCCGAGGTGATCGAAGACGTCCGCCATCAGCTCGGCCGCGAGGAGATGGAGGTGATCGACGTCGGCGTCTACCGCGAGAACCTTCGCCTGGAGGTCATCCCCGCGGCGCGGGAGGAGGCGAAACGGGAGGCCCTGGCTCGCCTGCTCGGCGAGCTCGCGGGGGCGGGCATCGTCTACGTCTCCACCGTCAAGGACTGCGAAGCGGTCACCGAGCACCTCGACAGCCTGGGCTTCCAAGTGGTCCGCTACCACGGCCGCCTGGGGGCGAGGGAGCGCAAGCGCAACCAGGAGCGTTTCATGGCCGGCGCGGTCCAGGTGGTCGTCGCCACCAACGCCTTCGGCATGGGGATCGACAAGCCGGACCTCCGGTTCGTAGTGCACTACAACCTGCCGGGAAGCCTGGAGGCCTACACTCAGGAAGCGGGACGCGCCGGCCGCGACGGCGAGCCGGCCCGCTGCATCCTCCTCTATCAGCAGGAGGACCGGAACACTCAGGTCTTCTTCCTCAACGGTCGCTACCCGCAGCGCGAGCACTTCCTCGCGGTCTACAAGGCCCTGGAGCGCCTGGGCGGCGAACGCCAGGACCTGGCCGCGGGCGAGGTCCATGAGCGGGCGGGAAAGATCGCCCTGGCCAAGGTGCGGGTGGTGCTCGCCACCCTGAAGGACTTGGGGCTGGTGACCGAGCCCGAGCCGGGGCTCTTCCGCCTGCTGCGAACGCTCCCCCCCGCGCAGCTCGAAGAGATGGCCGCGCGCTACGAGCGGCGCTCCGAGCTCGACCGCGACAAGCTGCGCCGCATGGTCCTCTATGCCCAGACGGCTCTCTGCCGCTGGAAAGCCGTTCTCGACTACTTCGGCGAGGAGCCCGAGTGGACGCGCTGCGGCCATTGCGACAACTGCGCGAAACCGATCCGCGAGCTGGCCGCGCCCCCTCCCGCCGAGCTTCCCCTGCGCCCGCAGACCGCCACCGAGGTGCTGCCGCTCCCGCCCCTGGTGGGCGACCGCCGGCCCGAGGCCTTGCAGGCGGGAGACTCCGTGACGCTCTCCATCTTCGGCGCCGGCCAGGTACGATCGGTTGAGAGAGGGAACATGATCATTACGTTCGGTGACGGGGAAACGCGGGAGTTCAGGATTTAGCAGGTCAGGATACGATCTCGCCCGCCGCGGGCGGATGGCTCATCAACCCCGGCATGAAGCGACGGATCACCGGCCGCAGCAGCGCGTTGGTATGGGTTGCGAGATGGGTGCGGCCCATCAGCACGCAGCCCATCTCGAGCTTCGCCGGGTAGCTCACCTGGCAGAAGTTGAGCTCGTGGCAGCCGCGCTCGAGGGCGAGCCGGATCGCTTCGTAGTGCACGACGAAATAGAGACGAGACCGCCGCTCGATCTCCTCGGCCGCGAAGCCCACCCGCAGGCAGACTCCGCCACGGCCGGCGAACAGGCAGAGCAGGAAGCCGACCAATCGATCGCCCGCGAAACAGGCCAGGACCTGGGGGTCGAGGCCTGGCGATGCGGCCACCTCGGCGAAGAAGCGGGGTGTGAGGTGGTCGAACTGAACGGGTGCGCGGGCGAAGACCTCCTCGTAGAGCTCGTGCAGACGCGGCGCCAAGGCCCCGAACTGCGAAAGCCGCTCGAGCCGCAGCCCGGCGGCGGCGAATTTCCGCAGATTGCTGCGGATGTTGCGCCGGGCTTTGAGCTTGCACTTCGCCAGATAGTCTTCGAAATCGCCCGGCGCCAGGGAGAGCACCGCTTCGGGGAGGCTGTCCACGGCGAAGAAGCCGTGCGCGCCGGGCTGCGGAAAGAGCACCGGGATCTCCGCGGCGGAGAAATCCTTGAAGATCGGATAGGCGAGCCGCCGCTCGCGGGCGCGGCGGAAGACCGCGGCGAGCACCTCGGACCCCGACGGCGCGTCCACCCCGGCGCGCCGCAGCACTCTGCCGCAGCCGAGCGGATGGCCACAGAAGTAGGTGCCGATGGAGAGGAAGCCGGGAAGCCAGCGCCGTATGGCCTCGACACGCCCGCGCCAGGGCTGCTCCATCGCGGTGTGCAAGGGGAGGGCACGGAACCAGAAGGCCGGCAGGATGGCCGTGGCGCCTCTCTCGTCGCGCCAGACGAGGTACTCGAAGCCGTCCGGCCCGACGCCGCCCGCCTCCATGGCGGCGAAGCAGTCCCAGGTCCACAGCGGGTCATCCGGCGGCGCGACGTCCTGCCAGTCCCGCCGCGAGATCCCGGCGATGCCGGGCACGACCTCAAACGCGGGATTCATGCCCGCCGATTCCGGCCGGCGCTGCCGCTTCCCGGAGCCCCGCCAGGATGAGCTCGACGTTGTCGCGCAGCGCCTGCTCGGCGATCGGTTCGAGCATCTCGCTCAGGGTCGGCACCCCGAGGTCGAAGCGGGCGCAGAAGCGGACCACGCACCCCATCCCGTCGCCCTCGAGGCCGGAGTCGGCGTCGACCGTCCACTCCCCTTCGAAGTGCTCGAGGTCTCCCGTCACCTGGCGGAAACGGATACGGCGCGCTTCCGGCTCGAAGCGGTCTTCCTCCGTCCAGCGCAGGATGCCCTCGTCGAAGGCCACCTCCCAGGAGGAAATCGAGCACCGGTCCGAGCGTTCACTGACGGCGACACGGCGCACCGCGGCGGTATAGGTCGGATAGTCTTCGAAGGCCGCGATCTTTTGGTACGCCTGCTCCGCCGGCAAGGCGGCGAGGCGCGCCGAGACTTCCATCGTCCTCATCGTCGATCTTCCTCCTGGGTGTGCGCCCGCTTCCGAGAGGTGAGCGCCGCGGCCGCCTCGGAGACCGCGGCGTAGAGCCACTCGCACTGCGCCGCGGTCAATCCGGCCGGCGGGGTCAGCCGGACGACCTCTTGCGCATTGAGCGAGTGGCAGACGACCACCTGGCGCCGCAGCAGGCCCAGCATCAGCTCCGCCGCCGCCGCCGGGCTCGCCATCTCGATCCCGAGCAGCAGGCCGACTCCCCGCACCTCCACCACCAGCTCCGGGCACGCCGCCAGCAAGCGCTGTCGCAGCTCCGTCAGGAGCCGCCCGCCGAGCCGGCACGCCTTGGCCGGCAGGTCCTCGCCGGCAATGACCCGCACCGCGGCCCGCACCGCCGCCATCACCAGGGGGTTGCCGGCGAAGGTCGAGCTGTGGAGGAACGGATCGGCGGAGAGCGGCGCGAAGACTTCCGGGGTGGCCAGCAAGGCGCCGACCGGCACGACGCCGCCGCCCAGTGCCTTGCCGGCGAGGAGGACGTCGGGGACGATCCCCTCGCGGTCCGCACCCCACCAGGCACCGAGCCGCCCCAAGCCGCACTGGATCTCGTCCAGCACGAGGAGTGCACCGTGGCGGGAGGTGACCTCGCGGACGGCGCGCAGATAGCCGTCCGGCGGGATGCGCACGCCGCCCTCGGCCTGCACGGGCTCGAGGATCACGCAGGCTTCACCGGCCGTCCCGCCCAGCGCAGCCTCCAGCGCCACCGGATCCCCGAAGGGAACGAATTCGACGTCCGGCAGCAGCGGCAGGAAGGGGTCCTGGTAGACGCGGCGCCCGGTGACGCTCAGCGCCCCCATGGTTTTGCCGTGGAAACCGCCGTGGGTGGCGATGAGCCGCCGCTTGCCGTGCAGCCGCGCGAGCTTGATCGCCACCTCGACCGCCTCGGCCCCCGAGTTGGTGAAGGCCACGAAGTCGAGGCCATCCGGCGCCACCGCCGCCAGCTCTGCAGCCGCCGCGGCGAGCTGGCCATTGAGCATCACGCGGGTGGTCAGCGGATGGCGATCGAGCTGATCCCGTACCGCCCGCACGACTTCCGGATGGCGGTGCCCCATCAGGAAGACACCATAGCCACCGCAGTCGAGATACGGACGGTCGTGCTCGTCGTAGACCAGGCAGCCCTCGGAGCGGCACTCGAGCGGCAGGTCCATGAGCCGGGCCAGCCTGGCCTGGCCGGCGCTCACGTGCCGCCGGTAGAGGTCGAGCACGGCGGCGCGGTCGCCGGGATCGGGGGATACGGCGCTCACTGCAGCACCCCGCCATCGCCGGCCGCGACCGCCGCGGACGCGCCCGCCGCCGGCGCCAGCCGGCAACGCGTGGCGACATAGCTCAGATTGCGCTCGAACACCGCCTTCAGGTCGAGGCCGCCGACGCCCATCTGTTGGGCGATCTCCGGCAGGGAGGTCGGGAACGGCCGCGTGAGGTTGAGGTACTTGATCAGTGGCAGCAGTTGCTCGCAGCCGCGCCGCATGCGGACGGGCAAGGCCGGGAGGAAGACCGGACGGATGAGGCGGTCGAACATGTCCTGGCTCACCAGGCGCGGCATCACCGCTTCCCGGGCCAGCACTCCGCGCGCGTAGTCGATACCGAGAGCGAAGAGAGCGGCCACCGTCAAAGCCTCGTCCCCGGCCGTCAGCCAGAGCTCGCGGCCGTCGGCCGCACCTTTCGTCAGGCCGACGATGAGGTCGGCCACCAGGTCGCGCGGCAGGAAGTCGACGCGGCTGTCGGCGGCCGCCGGCAGGATCGGCAGCAGGTTGTGGAACAGCAGGAAGATCACCGTGTGCAGGCCCTGGAAGGCCGGCATGAAACCGGTCCCGGCATCGCCGGCGACGAGCGATGGCCGCAGGATGAGGTAGGGTACGCCCCCTTCACGGACCACCGCCTCCGCCTCCCGCTTCGAGTCCTCGTAATCCTCGTGGCCGCCGGCGGAGGTGCCCTTCCGTTCCTCTCGCGCCGCCGTCTCGCCCTCCGTTTGCAGGTGAGCGAAGGCCGTGCTGACGTACCAGAGCGGAACCTCCGCCGCGCGGGCGAGCTCGACCATGCACCGGGTACCGTCGACGTTGGTGCGCGCGAGCTCCTCGGCTGTCGCCGCGAAATTCGTTGCAGCGCCGAGGTGCAGAACCCCGCCGATCTCCGCCGTGAGCGCCGCGAGCTCCCGCGCCCCGAGGCCCAGGTGCGGCGCCGCCAGGTCTCCGGAGAGCAGCTCGATGCCCGGCGCCGCTGCGACCGGCGTATGGTGGCATAGGCAGACCACCGGGCCCTCCCGCGCGAGGCGTTGCAGAACCGCCTGCCCCAGCACGCCGGAGGCGCCGGTCAACAGGATCTTGCGTCGCTTGGGCACGTCTCTACCCCGCAAGCCCGGGCCGGGCGAAAGCGAGGACGGCGTTCTGCCCGCCGAAAGCGAAGGATTGAGAGATGGCGCGCTCCGCCTGAATGGCTTCGGCCTCGGTGACGAAGGCGAGGCCGGCGATCGGCTCGCTCAGATTGCGCGAAGGGTGGGCGATCCCCCCCTGGAGGGTCAGCACGGTGGCCACCGCTTCGAAAGCGCCGCTCGCACCCAGCGTGTGGCCGAGCAGCGACTTGGTCGAGTTCACCCGCACGCGGGGCGAAAAGACCTCGCTCAGCACCCGGCACTCCAAGTCGTCGTTGGTCGAGGTGCCGGTGCCGTGGGCGTTGACGTAGTCCACCTCTTCCGGCAGGAAGCCGGCGTCGGCCAGGCAGAGCTCGATGGCGCGGCGGATCTGCCCGCCTCCGGGAGCCATGGCGGTGAGGCTGTAGGCGTCCGCGGTTTCGCCGTAGCCGCGGACCTCCGCCAGCACCGTGGCATTGCGCCGCCGCGCGTGCTCCCTCTCCTCCAGCACCAGGAGGGCGCCGCCCCCCTCGCTGAAGAGGAACCCGGAGCGCTCGCGGTCGAAAGGCCGGTTGACCTCCTGCGCTGGCCGTGGGCCGTTGGCGAGGACCCCGAGCGCGTCGAAGCCGCGGAACGAGCAGCCGTAGGGATCGCTCAGGAACTCGGCGCCTCCCGCCAGGGCGAAGTCGCACTCCCCTTGGCACAAGGCCCTGAAGGCGCGGCCGAGCGCCACCGTGCCCGAGGCGCAGGCGCAGGTGAAGGTCAGGGACGGACCACAAAGGCCGAGCTTGACGGAGAGGAGCGCCGCCGCGGCGTTCGGCATCGTCATGGCGACGGAGAAGGGGTTCAGCACATGCGGCGCCTCGAGGTCCGCGAGCACGGCGTTGATCGCCGCCACGGTCGCCGGGTCGTTCGAGCTCGCGGCCGCTTGCTCCAGGGCTTTGCGCGGCTGGTCGAGAACGAGGAAGCGGCTGCTCTCCAGGCAGGTGTGGATGCCCCCCACGCCGGTGCCGAGGAAGACGCCCGCGCGATCGCCGGCGACTCCCTCCAGCCGGTAGGCATTGCGCTTCGCGTCGGCGAGCCGCAGCTCGACCCCGGCTTGGCGGAGCGCGCTCTCGGCCGCCAGCAGGGCGATCCGGCTCACCGGGTCGGCTTGCTTCCTTTCGAATCGCCCGAGGAGGGGGGTCTCTCGTTCCCAGTTGCCGAGCGGCGACCAGAAGCGGGAGCGCAGCCGCGAGCGGCGAGGCCAGGCGGGAGGCAGCTCTTCGACGATGCTGCGTCCGGCGAGACAGGCGCGCCAGAACGACTCGAGATCCGTGCCGAGGTTACTGACGATTCCCGCGCCCGTCACCACGACCCGCGGGCGGGCAGACAATACTAGGTAGCCTCCGCCGCTTGGGGGCGGCTGGCCAGGATGTAATCCACCACCGCGCGCACGCTGACCAGGCTCTTCAGGTCTTCGTCCGCGACGGACAAGCCGAAGGTGTCCTCCAACTCGAAGACCATGGTGATGAGGTCCACCGACTCGGCACCCAAGTCCTCGACCAGGCGGTCGTCGAGAGCAATGGCGGCGCTGTCGCGATGCAGAGCTTCGGCGAGGATCTCCCGCACCTTGAGCGACAGCTCATCGCGGTCGTGCGTCTCGAATTCCACGGCCACACAACCCCCTTGCCCTCAGCGATTCGAACTTTTAGGGAGAGTACTGCCCTGCCGCCGCCACTGTCAAGCTCGGCACGATCCGTCGATCCCGTCTGCAGGGACTCGCAGGGCCGTTGAGCGGCGTCAGGACAACGCCTTCTTCATCTCGGCGATGCGGGAGGCGCTCGCCCGGCGCCTGGCTTCGGAGGGCGGTATGCCGAACTCTTTGCGGAAGGCGTTCGTGAAGTGGCTGTGGCCGGCGAAGCCGAGGCTCAGGGCGAGCTGGGTGAGGTCCGCTCCTTCGGTCAACGGCTCCATGGCTTCCCGCAAGCGCAGCCGGTTCGCATAGCGTTGGATGGACATTCCCGTCTCCTGCTTGAACAGCCGGCACAGGTGGAAGGGCGAAACGTAAAGCTTCCGGGCGATCTCTTCCAGCCGGAATTGCTCGCGGAACCGCTCCTGCAGGATCAACTGGGCATCGTGCACGTAGCGCCGGCGCGCCCGCGTGGATTCGAACGTTGCGGCGCGCTTCGCCGCTCCCGGAGGACTGCACGACCTCGCCACGTCCCCCAGGATCTCCAGCAGGGCTGCGTCCAAGGCGTCGGGATCCTCGGGCGCGCCCCGCATCAGCCCGCGGACGATCAGCCGGTGGCGCAGGAACGACTGCGAGAGGTTGCGGCCGAAAACGGAAGGGAAAAGGGCTTCTGGCCGCTCCTCTGCCGCCGGATCGAAGTTGGACATGACGTCGCTCAGCACGTCCCGGCGGACCACCAGCGAGCTGCCGTAGTCGGAGCAACCGGCGGGATGCGTGGAGCGGTATGGGATGCCGGGATTGAACAGGACGGCCGTGGTGCAGTCGATGACCTCGGAGCACCCTTCGGAGTGCAGGACGAAGGCCCCGCCATGGACGAAGCTGATCAGGTGCACGAGCTGGACCTTCTCTGCCGACAGACCGGACCGGCCGCAGCGGCAGTTCCAGGCCGTGATGCCGAAAGACGGGCTCTTGAACAGGAGGTCGATGTCCAGGCCGGGGTGAATCCAGGCAGGGTGGTCGAAGTCTGGCTCGGGCGTGGCGCTCATGCGCCGAGGATAGCGCGGCAGGGCCGGGGCGTCTTGAACAATCTTGCTCTCGGCCTCAGTGGACCGGCACGGCCACCTCCTGGAACCTGAGGTTCACGACGGCTTCCAGGGAGCCCGGTCCGAGGCTCACGCTCTCCCCTTCGCTGCGGCCGCCCCGAAGGTCCAACGCCTCGACTTTCCAGAGGCCTGGCAGGAGGCCGAGAATGGTGTAGCGGCCCTCGGAATCGATAGGTCCTCCCCGGACTTCCGAGGGCTCGGCGCGAGAAGCCTGGACCCTGAGCCAGAGGACGTCCTCCGGCTTGGCGCCCAGGATGCGCCCGGTGATCCGGCCGAAGCGCTGGAGGCGCAGCTCGACGGCGGTTACGGGTTTCCCGGCAACGTCCACCCGCACCCAGGGGCTCTCTCCCGTTTCTTTCCAGACATGGATGCGGAAGTGGCCATCCGGCACACGGCTCAACGTGAAGGAGCCGTCCGCGGCGCTGAGGACTTTTCGCACCGTCGAGGCCCCCTCGGCCGCCTCCAGCCAGACCATCAACCCTGAAGCCGGCTGTCCCGTTTCGTCCACGACCCGTCCCGAGACGGATTGGCCGGAGGCCAGGACCAGGTCCACCTGATTCCGGCCCCGCTGGACCTGGACCTCCTGGCTCACCCGGGCGAGGTCTTCCAGGTCCGTGGCGGAGATCGTGGAAGGTCCAGGCAGGATTCCTTGCAGCCGAAACCCACCGCTCTCGTCCGTGGTGGTGTGGCCATGGCCGGGAAGCGGAGAGTCGGGGGACACCGAGACCTCGGCTCTGGCGACGGGCCGGCCCTGGGCGTCGAGGACCCGCCCCTCGATCGTGGAGGCCGCCTCCCGCCGCAGAGTGATCACCACGTCCTGCAGCTCCTTACCACTCTCCAGGACCACTTCGCCGAAGTCGGCGGTCCCCAGCTCCTCTTTCGCGGTGACGAGCCGCACCGTGCCCGGTTCCAGGTCGCGCAGGTGAAAGTGGCCGGATTCGCCGGTGACCGCCGTGGATTCCAAGGACGGGTTCCACACCTTGTTGTCGGGGTCGTCGCGGAGAGCCTTGACCACGGCACCCTGCACCGGCTCGCCCTGATCGCCGACGACGCTCCCCGAGATCCCGGCCCCCGGCCGCAGGACGATCTCCAAAGGCTTTTCGCCGTTTTCCCGCAGGCTGACCCGGCGGGAAAAAGTGAGGAATCCAGGGTGCCGGACGAAGACTTGGACCAGCTCACCCGGCTGCAGGCCCAGAACGCGGAACTGACCTTCGGCATCCGTCGTCGCGAACCCCTGATCTTTTCTGGCATCGGGAGGGGCATGTTCCAGGATCACTGATACCACGGCCGTGGTGCCGAGCTGGGCGCCAGCGATCGGGTTTCCCTGCGGATCGGTGACCCGCCCTTCCAGCACCGCCGCCTTGTGCAGCGTCAGGGTCCCGAGATCGACGAAACCCTTGTCTTCCGGAAAGCTCACCTCGAACACGATCAAAGGAGAGAACCCCTGGCGATAGGCGTCCAGCTCATAGGTCCCCCCGGGCAGGTCGAGGACCTCGAACGTTCCGCTCTCCCGGGTTTTCACCGACCATGGCTGCCGGTTCACCCCCACGTCGACGCCGCCAACCGGCCGCCCCTCCTCGTCGACGATCCTGCCGGTGAGGGTCCGCCCCCTCTTCAGCGATATTTCGATCGGAACGGCGGAACGGGCCGCACCAGGAACGACGACGGTAGAGGCGGGCGCGAATCCTTCTTTACGAACGGCGAGGTGATACTTCATCCCCGGCAGGAGACCGCCGAGGCGGAAACGGCCCGTGGCAGTGGT
>DASUEN010000225.1:0-5817 GCA_036275055.1 Thermoanaerobaculia bacterium | reverse complement strand
CATCACCTCCTGCGCCTCCACTTTGCTAAGCTCAATCACGGTCAACCTCCTTTCGCGTCTAGCCGCGCGATTACCCTGTTTGCAGGCCAGTATTCTGACACTGCGTCACAGGAGGTTGGCCTTCTCATCCCATCTCTACAGAGTGGGGGGCGTACCGTTATGGAGATTCACACCGGCGGCGCAGGGCGGGGGCTCCCTCTTCTCCCGGTGAGGGGGGTGGCGAGGGGGCGGGAGAAGAGGGACGGGGTGATGAGGGTCTTGGGCGGGGGGACGGTCCGGCCCGGGAGAAGGTGCCCACGGTGGCGCGGGTCCGGCGGTTCCTCCCCGGCGGCCAGGGCCGACCGGGAGAGACGTCCCGCCGTTACCGTGAATCGTGGCGGTATCCTGAACGGGCTGGGAGCGTCTCTACGGACACGTTGACGCGATTGGGAGGCGGCCCCTGGGCGGGGGAACGGTCCGGCCCGGGAGGAGACGCCCACGATGAGGAAGGTCTCAAAGCCGGCGGGACGCCGGCGCTCCCAGGCAAGGGATGCCGAATCGGTCTTGCTGGTCTCCTCCGTCCTCGTTGTCCTTGCCGTCCTTGATGTCCTTTTTTGCTGTTCACGCGCTACCGCCCCAGCCACCCCTCCAAATGCGCCTTCTGCTCCTCCGTAGCGTTCGGCAGAACCTCCAGCTTCCACATGGGCTTGGGTTTCTCGCCGAAGGTGACG
The DNA here is from genome assembly GCA_036275055.1 of Thermoanaerobaculia bacterium. Classification (GTDB taxonomy): domain Bacteria; phylum Acidobacteriota; class Thermoanaerobaculia; order Multivoradales; family UBA5704; genus DATARR01. The sequence continues at coordinate 5,107 of DASUEN010000225.1, read as the reverse complement.
GGCAGACGGGTCAGCTTTTCGCGGCGGGCTACCAGGAGGGTGTTCTTCTCTCCCGGGCGGTAGTTCTTCAGGCGGTTCTCCAGGCCGTCCGGCGCCACGCGGTAGTCGCCGATGGCGAGGATCTCGTCTCCCACGTTGAGGCCGGCTTCGTAGGCGGGGGTCTCCCGCTTCACCACGGAGACCACCAGCCGGCCGTCCTTGACCTCGGTCTCCGCTCCCAGCCAGGCGGCCGGCAGCTCGGCGGGGTCGGCGTCCTCTTTCTTCTCTCCCTCGCTCTCGGCGAAACGGAGGCCGAACCAGTCCAGGGCCTCGGTGTAGTCGAGCTCCGCCGTGGTATCCAGGGCCTGAGTGAGCCAGGGTCCCAGATCGACGCCGGCCACCTCTTCGAAGACGCGTCGCAGATCCTCGGGCCTATATCCCTTCTCCCCGGAGTAGCGCTGGTAGGCCAGGCGCAGGGCGTCGTCCAGACTCTTGCGGCCGGTCGTGGCGCGGCGGATGCGGGCGTCGAGGAGGAAGGCCACGACGGCGCCCTTGTTGTAGTAGCTGGTGCCGGTGTTGGGGGTGTTCTCGTCGCGCCGGTAGTACTTGATCCAGGCATCGAAGGAGGCTTCGTCCAGGGGCTGCACCTTGCGCGCCGGAGCGGTCTGCAGGCTCTCGATGATCTTGCTCAGCTCTTTCAGATATTCCTTGCGGGTGAAGAAGCCGGCGCGGTGGAGCAGCAGGTCGCCGTAGTAGGAGGTGATCCCTTCCACGGCCCAGAGGGAGCGGGTGTAGTTCTCGCTCTCGAAGTTGAAGGGCCCGAGCTCCACGGGGCGCAGGCGCTTGCCGTTCCAGGCGTGGAACAGCTCGTGGCTGACGAGGCCCAGCCAGTCGAGATACCCCTCGTGGGTGCGCAACCGCCAACGGCTGCTCATCAGGGTGCAGGCATCGCGGTGCTCCAGCCCGCCGTCGGATTCGGTGAGGAGGTTGAAGAAGACGTAGCGCTGGAAGGGAGCGACGCCCCAGAAGGCGGCCTGCGCGCCGACGATCTTCGCCGCGTCCGCGGCGGCGCGGGAGCCGTCCCAGATGGCAGGGTCCTCCCCCTCGGTGACCAGCAGGACGGGGCGCCCCCCGGCCTCGAAGGGGTGGACGGCGGCGTTGCCGGCATAGAGGGGGGAGTCCACCAGGACGTCGAAGCTCGCGGCACGGAAGGCGTGCTCGCCGCCGCCGGGTGCGGCGGGGAGCGGGCTCACCACGACTTTCCAGTCCGGCGGCGGCACCACGGTCACGTCGTGGGGGCGCGCTGCCGCGCCGGCGAGGGTGAGGAAGGTGGCGGCGCCGTTGACCAGGGCGAAACCGGCATCGATGAAGTTGGCCCGCACGGACAGGTCCCGGCTGTAGACCCGGTAGCGGATCACCACCCGGGGCGATCCGTGCGTCTCGATCTTCCAGCGGTTCTTGCTGGTCTTTTCCGCGCTCAGGGGTTCGCCCGCCTCCGTGGCCGCGGTGAGGGCCTCGACGGTGCGGGCGTACTCCCGGATGAGATAGGAGCCCGGGGTCCAGACGGCCATCACCATCTCGATGGCAGGCCGGCCGCCGGTGGGGACTCGCGCCTCCACCTCGGCGTAGTGGGTCTCGGGGGCGGGAAAACGCAGCGTATAGGAGATCGGCTCGGGCATCGGGGCTCCCTGCAAGCCAGCGGTGGAGAGGATCAACGTCAGGATCATCAGGATCGTCTTCGTCATGGCGGTCTTCCTCTTGTTCTCCAAAAAAGAACCGCCAACTTACAAGAGATAGGCTGGAAGGCCAAAAGCGGGACAACCTCCGGGGCTCGACTTATACTTCGCGGCCATGCGCGACCTGGCCGCCGAGATCAACGCCCCCCTGGAACGGGAGGTCCCCGCCCTCTTCGCGGCCCTGTCACCCCTGGGCCGGCGGGCTTTCTTTCCGCCGGACATCCCGGCGCAGGCGGCGGAGGCGCGGGGCACGGCCTTGAACGGCACCACGGGGCAGATCACCGACGGCCGGGGCGGCGCCGTCCGCCTGCCGGCCGTGGCCGCGGCGTTCGGGGACCTGCCGGCGAAGGACCTCGATCAGGCCCTCCTTTACTCGCCCGTCGAAGGGCTCCCCGAGGTGCGGCGGCGGTGGCGGGAGTGGCAACGCCGGCAGGCGCCCGCGGGGGCTCCGTCGAGCCTCCCCCTGGTGACGGCCGGGCTCTCTCACGCCCTGTCGCTGGCGGCGGACCTCTTCGGCGGCGAGGGACGGGCGGTCGCCATCCCGTCGCCGTTCTGGGGGAACTACCGTCAGGCTTTCGCGGTGCGCACGGGGTCGCGGGTGCTCACCGGGCCGGCCTATGTCGAAGGGCGCTACAACCCGCGGGCGATCCCCGAGGCTCTCGCCAGTCTCCCCGCGGGCGAGCCGGCCGTGGCGCTGCTCAACGTCCCCTCGAACCCCGGCGGCTACTCGCCGGACCGGGAAGAGCGCCGGGAGACCGTGGCCGCGCTCCTCGCCGAGGCCGGGCGCCGCCCCCTGGTGGTGCTCTGCGACGACGCCTACGCCGGCCTGGTGTTCGAGCCGGAGATCCCTCGGGAGTCGCTGTTCTGGGATTTGGCGGGAGCCCACCCGAACCTCACGGCGGTGAAGATCGACGGCGCCACCAAGGAATTCTCCTTCTTCGGCGGCCGGGTGGGCTTCCTCACCTTCGCCGTGGAGCCGGAGTCGGCGGTGGCGCGGTCGCTCGAAAGCAAGGTGAAGATGCTCGTCCGCTCCGCCATCGGCTCGCCGGTCTCCTCCAGCCAGGTGATCCTCCTCCAGGCCCTCCGCCAGGAGGAGATCGCCGCCGAGGTCGAAGCCGTGCGCGCTCTCCTCCAGGGCCGCTACGAGGCGCTCAAGGGTGCTCTGGGAAAGGTGAACCGCGATCTCCTGACGCCGCTCCCCTTCAACTCCGGCTGCTTCGCCCTGATCGACCTGCCGGAAAAGCTCGGCCTGGACTCGGAGACCGTGCGCAAGCACCTCCTCGCCCACCACGACACGGGGCTGATCTCGATCGCCCCGCGCTACCTGCGGATCGCCCACTGCTCGGTGGACGCGGCGGCGCTGCCGGAGCTGGTACGGCGGCTGGAGAGGGCGGTGGGGGAGCTCGCGGGGTGAAAGAAGCTACGGGTGCCCCCCGCGCAGGATCGGATACGGATTGATCGCTTCCCCCTGCCACCAGTTCTTCTCCGGAGGGAGGCGGGCGATGGCGAAGTGGAGGTGGGGGGTGTCCGGCGGGGCGTTGCCGGAGGTTCCCACGTAGCCGATCACCTGGCCGCGGGCGACCGGGTCCCCCTCCGCCAGGCCGGGGACGTAGCGCTCCAGGTGGGCGTAGTAGTAGCTGTAGGTCTCCGTGGGATCGAACTGGTAGATCGTCAGCCCCCCTCTGTCGCTGGTGAAGAGCTTGACGATGCGGCCGGCCTCCACCGCCAGCACCGGCGTGTTGCGGGGCGCGAGGATGTCGATGGCGTCGTGGACCCGCCCCTGGCTGCGGGAGTCGTTGAAGGTGTCCTGAAGAGACTTCTTCGTCACTCCCTGAACGGGCACTATCAGGTCCCGCGCCATCAGGTCGGCCGGTACCGGCACAGCCGGAGCCGCAGGGAGGACCGGCGTCGCAGAGGGGAGCACGGGGAGCGAAGGTTGCACCCCTGAACGGGGGGACCTTGGCACGGGAGCCGGCGCCCTGGGCGCAGGCGGCGACACCGTGCGCGGCCCCTGGGGCTGGCCGCTCCACTGGCCGTAGAGGATCACCACCAGCAGCACCGTGGCGGCGCCGAGGATGAACCCTCCCAGCCCCGCCAGAGGGACCTTCAGGCTCCCCGGCTTCTTGTCCCCGGCCATGTCGTCCCTATCCTTTATATATAGGGGAGAGAGCTTCTACTCCCGGAAGAGGACGGGCGTCCCCGGTTTCACCAGCCCCGCCACGGTGAGGGCGTCCCAGTTGGTGAGGCGGACGCAGCCATGGGAGAAGCTCTTGCCGATCATCTCCGGCACCGGCGAGCCGTGGATACCGTAGTGCTCCTTGGTGAGGTCGATCCAGACCAGACCCACGGGGTTGTTGGGGCCGGGAGGGATCTTCGCCTTGACGGCGGAGGCTTCGGAGTCCCAGAACAGGGCGGGGTTGTAGTTGAAGCTCGGATTGAGCGCGATCCCTTTGACCTTCCAGTCGCCGATGGGGAGCGGATCGTGCTCGCTGCCGGCCGAGACCGGAGCGTAGAAAAGGACTTTGCCGTCGGGACCCTGAACCGTCAAAGCCTTGGCGCTTTTCGAGACCAGGATCGTCGTGCCCTCGGGAACCTGCCCTTTCTGCGGCGACACCACGGACCGGACGTTCGGCATCCGGAGCTGCTGGCCGGCCACGTCGAAGCGGGCGCCGGGGTTGAGCCGCTTCAGGAAGGCCTCCGTCGAGTGGAACCGCTCGGCCAGCATCTCCAAGGGCGTGCTGTAGCCAAGGACGGGGAGCTTGGCCTTCTCGGCCATGTCCTCGGGGATGGGGAGGAACGGCCCCTTCAGGTCTTCCGGGGTGATCGTGTAGAGGAGGAGCACCTGGTTGCCGGCGGCCAGCAGGGCCTGCCAGGTGGCTGGATCCACTTTGCCGGTGGGCGGCAGGCCGTGGGCTGATTGGAAGGCCGACACGGCCTTGGTGGAATTCGAGCCCCAGCGCCCGTCCATCACGCCCGGGGAGAAGCCGGCCCGGTCGAGGAGGATCTGGACGTCCCCCGGAGCCTTGGGGGAGGGGCCGCCGCCCGTGACGCCGCCCTGGGCTGGTTCCGGAGTTGGTGCCGCCGGAGGTGGGGGAGCCAGGGGAGGCGCTGGAGCCGGGGTCGCCGTCTGGGGTGGCGCGGCGGGATTCTGAGTAGCGGCCACGCCGCCAGGAACGGCGGCGAGGAGCAAGAGGGCAAGGACGAAACTGGGCATGAATCTCTCTTTCCGGCCAGCCGGCCAAGAGAGGCGGGCTCGCGCCCTTTCCTGGGATGCAACCCACGGGCCACGCCCGGCCGCAGGCCTATACCGCCGTTGCAAGGCACACCCTCGAAATACCCATACCGGGAGCCCGTAGGGCGGCAGATTTGTAGCCCAGGCCGTGAGCCCTGGG